>DASTOH010000137.1:0-262861 GCA_035720235.1 Anaerolineales bacterium
CAATTTGCGTTCCTCTTTTTGATCACCGGCACCAACCCCGCTCGCACCAACGAAGATTTGCCACTGCCCGAGGCACCGATAATGATAGAGAGGAAATCTGCATCCTGTAATCGGTGAGCTAGTTTGGCTGTCACTGCTTCCCGCCCAAAGAACAATTCTGAATCCTCCACGTCGAAAAATTGCAGGCCCTTGAACGGCGCTTCACCGGGTGTGGGTGCTTCGGTACCCGCGAATTTCGTTCGGAGGGGTGGAAATTCATCCTGCAAACCCTCCACTACCAATTGATAAATGGGTGCCGGGTATTTCATATCCTTGAGCCGGTGCTCACCCAGATCGCGAATGGTCATCCCAACAGGCAAATCCTGGATGACAAGTTCGCGTCGTCTGCGAGAGCAGAATCTGGCCGCCGTGCCCCGCGTCCCCAATGCGGGCAGCACGATGGACATCCATGCCCACGTAGCCGGTCGAAGCGATCAACGGTTCGCCGGTGTGCAGGCCCATGCGGACGCGCAGACTTTCGCCCTGGGACCAGGAATGGGCTGCGAGCATCCGCTGGGCTTCGGCAGCACATTGGACGGCATCGATGGCGCGCGTGAACGTGACAAAGAACGCATCGCCTTGTGTATCCACCTCATGTCCGTTGCATTTCTGAACCGCAGCGCGCAAGATCTCGTGATGTTCGCTTAGGGCAAGTGCGTATTTGTCACCGAGCTTTTCGAGTAGACGGGTCGAACCTTCGATGTCAGTAAAGAGGAAAGTGATTGTGCCGGAAGGCTGGGCAGCCGCTGTACGTAGAGGAGTTTTCGCGCCTTTGAGCAATCCGTCATAGAGCGCGCGTGTTTCGGCGGAGGGCTCAACGCCGAGTTGTTCCATCAATTCATCGGTACAACGTTTGTACAGGGATGCAACTTTCGCCATATCACCACGCACACCGTTAGCAAGCATTAACGCCCGATACGCCGGTTCCCGAACGCCGCTGAGGGTAAGCCAGCGTTCACCCCATTCCTGGACTGCGATCCAGCGCTCCGCCGCGATGAGCCCTTCAAGGAGTTGTCCCATTCTGGCTTCGAAAATCGCCTGAACCCGTTCGCGTTCGAGGGTAATCCAATCATCATAAAAACCAGGTAGGAGTTCACCTTGATATAAGGAAAGATTGGCGATAAGCGATTGAAGATCCCGATCAGGTCTCTCCATTTGTGCGACGTCGAGCCAGTACTCCGCTTCGTGGTTGAATTTCAGTGTAATTTCATCTGCGATCAAATAATCACGATCAGCAGATTGTCCTGCAGTAATCGCTTTGCGGATACGCCACAATTCCTGACGCAGGTTTTTGCGGGCGTTCTCCTCCGTAGTATCCGGCCACAACATACCTGCCAATTTCTCGCGGCGCTGAGAAGTGCCAGCTGTGAGCACAAGATAGGCCAGTAGAGATTGAGCCGCCCGGGTTGGAATCGAAACCCGTTTGCCGTCCAGGCGCACATCAAATTGTCCAAGGAGTCGTATCTGGAGCATCAAATCCTCCTATACCGGTAATCCATCGCGCAGGCTGAGAGGGGATAAATAACGCGAGTATAGCACTTTCATTCTAGGAAATTTAATCCAGTCACGTCTCCTGACCGTCTCAAAATTTTTGGCTTGGCTGGCGACCCCTGCGAGACGGCGCGATGTCACAATCGCAACATATCCTTCACCAGGAGCATCGTCACATGCCCATGTTGTATGGGCAGAAGCAAATCTTCCAATTGAAAGGAGGGCCTATGCTGCGATTCGTGCCAAGAAAATAAAGGTACCCGTGCCTGTACCTTAAATGGGTACCACCCGATGTAGGTTAACTGCTACATTGATCCAGTCAGAATTGAATCTTTATATTGAACAAGGAGACATAGAAATGGACAATCAAATGAATCAGATAAGCCATGCTGGTAAAAGCCCAAAGGTCATGTCTGCGGCGTTTGGTCTGCTCATGATCGTGGGACTGATTGGTGCAGGCCTGCAACCAGCCCTGGCCGCCCGCTCAGGTTCTGAGGCGGAGCAGGTTTTAGCACAGGCCGCGCCATCCTCCGGCGCTACGGCCGTCGTTCATTGGAATGCGATTGCGGTCCGGACGGCCATCCAGGTTGCTGGGCAGAACCAGCCACAATCGACCATGTACCTGGCCAGAGTACAAGCAGCTGTCTATAACGCCGTCGTCGCCATCGAGGGCCGCTACCAACCGTACCACTCGGCACTGACACCGCGACCTGGAGCCTCTGTTGAAGCAGCGGTGGCCCTGGCCGCACATGGTGTGCTGGTGTACGATTTCCCCGCCCAGCAGGCAGCCCTGGATGCAGACCTGGCTGCCGCCCTGGCGGCCGTTGCCGATGGGCCAGCCAAGTCCGCTGGGATTGAAATAGGCCGGGCCGCTGCGGCCGAGCTGCTCGCCTTGCGGCAAGGCGATGGCCTGGAAGCGGACATCGGCTTTACCATGCCATCTCCTGCGCCGGGCGTCTGGCAATTGCCAGCCGGCGCAACCCCGCTCTCGCCGTGGATTTCCAGGCTGCGACCCTACCTGCTCAACAGCCCGGACCAGTTCCGACCCGGCCCGCCCCCTGATTTGACCAGCCCCGAGTGGGCCGTGCAGTATGAAGAGGTCAGGCAGATGGGCCGAGCCACTAACTCGCCCCGCACGGACGAGCAGACTGACATTGCCCGGTTCTGGTCCACCCACGCGCAGGCGCAATATAACGCCGCGTATCAGCAGATCATCCGGACGCGGGGACTGGACGCGGTGGAAGCCGCCCGGCTGATGGCAATGGGCAACCTGCTGGGAGCCGATGCACTGATTGGCTGCTTCGACGCCAAATACCATTACCTCTTCTGGCGACCGCTGTTTGCCATTCGGCAGGGCGACGGGGATGGGAACCCGGGCACAACTGGCGAGCCCACCTGGCAGCCGCTGCTGGGCACACCGCCGCATCCTGAGTACCCGTCGGCACACAGCTGCTACACATCGTCCCAAGCGGAAGTGTTCGTGGAAGTCTTGGGGACGCAGCGAATCGAGCTGGATCTGACGAGCACCGCCCCCAACGTCCTGCAGCGCACACGTCACTACAAGTATGCGCGTGACCTGGTGCAGGAGATCATTGATGCCCGTGTGTGGGGTGGCATCCACTATCGGGAGTCGGATGTCAAAGGTGCAACGCTTGGTCGAAAAGTGGCGCACTGGGCGCTCCAACGTTATTTCCTGCCCGTGCCGTGAACAAGTAACGGTCGAAGCGAGTTCCAACTTGAGAGCGAACATCATGCCCGCCTCGAAACACGAGGCGGGCATAAGGAAGCATGATGGCTGACAAAGATAGAGTCGAATCGCTTTTGAAGCTGGCTGACTTCTCCTGGCGTGATTACAGCGAGCGACGTTCGATTGAATGGAAGACCAATTTCGCGCTGTGGTTAGCCCTGGGAGCGTTTGCCGGTTTCATGTTTGAGCAGCAGGCTGCCTTAGCTATTTGGGTTAAGCTTTTGAGCACGGCTGTTCTCGCCGTTACATTCCTCGTCTACACATTTCTCTGGAAGGCAGAAGTGAAGGAAAGGAATCGCTCTGATAAGAAATTGGTGCAATACTATTGGAGCAAGGTGAATGAGGAGCTAGGTGTGGAACCGCCCCTTCCCACGCCACAAAAACCAATGACACATCTCTCCCAGGTGGTGATTACTTTTATCGTCGTGCTTCTCGCTGCACTCTCGGTGTGGGCATAGAATTCGCAGGTGCGAGCCGCCGAACCTCATTTGAAGTGGACGCGCTGCCAACGAGACCTGTCCGTTGTTCTCCTCGTATGCAAAGACGCTTCTGTTTGGCTCCGCCCGGCCAAGCGACTGTTGCTTGACTTCCGCATCCAGGTCACTATAATATTTTCTAATGAATGAGATTTCTACGTAGCAGTGGGGACATACGTATCCAGGGCGGTGCTTATTCGGGACAGAGTTTAGAAAGGAGATGTGAGTCATGAGACGTTACACAACGAAGTTCGCCCGCTTCGGGAGACTGAGCCTGAACGCGCTGGCAGTACTCGCGCTCAGCCTAGCACTCGGCGTCACGGCCTCTACAAACGCATCGGCCCAGGTAACCTTAGATGAAGTCAACTACGATTGGCTGCATCGCGAGTGGGAACGTTTCTTGCCCCGAGAAAGCAATTGTGTCTGGCCGACTTATTATGTTGATGAAAACGCAGGGCGCGGGGGTGATGGCAGCAGGGAGCATCCGTTCGCTACGTTGGCCGAGGCGCTCGCTGCATCAGCCGACCCAGCCGTTTGTGGGCCGACCGTCATTTTATTCCCAGGTCGCTATGAGATCGGTCGGCTGGTGATGGAAAAGCCAACAATCCTGCGAGGGCACCTGGGGACTACCATCGTTGCCTCGATCCTGAACGTTTCTGCCCTGCCGCTGTGGCTCGAGGAGATCATCCTGGCGGATGCTCCGTTTCCCGGGGCAGTATTTGCTGCACATCCGGAGGGTGAGACGACACTGGTTCAGGTGGAGATCAGCAGGGCAACTGGCTTCGGCCTCCTGCTGCACGGCGGCTTGCTGGAGATGAGTGACAGCCGGATCGAAGCCTCGCGCGCGGGCGACACGGCCCAGGCTGCGCGTATGATCGGCGAGTTGGCTTCTATGCTGCCGCGG
Source organism: Anaerolineales bacterium (assembly GCA_035720235.1). Lineage (GTDB taxonomy): Bacteria > Chloroflexota > Anaerolineae > Anaerolineales > Villigracilaceae > Defluviilinea. The sequence goes on from DASTOH010000137.1 coordinate 4,658, forward strand.
ACAGGGCCCTATGTTCCATCGCATCTGGACAGTTTGCAGGAAGCAGTCGACGCGCTCCCAGATGGCGTCCTGGGACCGAGTCTTTCGCCCGATTTCACTGTCAAAGTCCAACCCGACCTTGTCGCCCTCCTGGTCAAATGCTCGGGTACAGGGCTTTATGTGTCGGGCGGGGCTCATGTCATACTGAGCGGCGCCACAAATTACTTCGTTGACAATGACCGCGCCGGACTCGTTGCAACTGACCTCGCTACCTACGTCGAAGGGCATGATGTGTATACCCAGTCAAACGGGATATCTGGGCTACCGCCAGTGTCCGATAATGAGATCTACCTGCTCGAATCTGGTTATTGTTTGGGCGGAATCCAGGTCCGTCAGAAAGCTTTCGTTAACCTTACGGGCGTTAACTCCAGCGGGAACAACTACTACGGCGTCATCGTCCATCATGGCGGTATGTCGTTTTTCAACGGCCTCGCTACCTTTACAAATACAGATCTTTTCGATATCGGCTTAGGCCACGGGATGATTGGATTTGATGGCTCCCTGGCAGCCCAGAACTTCGGCAGTCACCTCAACGAGCGCAGCGGGATTATCATTCAATCCACCTCGCAGTTCTATCTATCTAACGGGCAATCTACCCAGAACCGATACGGGGTGATTTCTGACGTCTGCGACATCGAGAACTATCTCGCACAACACAATGTCACGGTCTCCGGCAACACGGAAATGGACATTACACTCCTACCGGGCTGCCCCCTGCCCATTCCCACGCCGCCGCCGCTTCCATAGTAGACGCTCAAGCTCAGTGGGTAGACAATAATATATATTGTTCAATGCAACTGGGTTGCCTTTCGACAACCCAGTTTTGATTCTCCAAACTGTTACGGGACTTGCGTTTACGGAACAAACGTTATGCGGTTCTGAGGTCCGGGTGAAACCGGTGAATTGGCCGCAAAGTACTTCTCGAATGCGTCCGTATCCACTTCACCGCCGAGACGATCCGTGCCTTCTTTGAGAACCAGGAAGTTATCACCGCCATCCGCCAGGAAGGAGTTGACCGTAACGCGATAAGAAGCAGCCGGATCGACCACAAGACCGTTGATCATAATGCTAGCCGGATCAACTTTGCTACAGGCAGGTGCAGAAGCACTCCATGAATATGTGAAGCCATTCGACACCTGCAGAATACGGTTGGCATTCTGAATGCCACAGCCATTAAATTGCTGTTCCAGCAGAGTATCAATCTGCGCGCCGGTCAACGTCATGGTGACCATGCTATTGCCAAAGGGCTGGACAGTAAACATCTCACCGTAGGTAACATTGCCATCCCCTTCCCCAGCCGGACTGCTCGCGTAGGTCAAATCAGCGCGGATGCCGCCGGGATTCATGAACGCGACGACAGCTTCGCCAAAGCCCGGGTCATTCGTAGCGTCGAGCTGCCCGTCGGCGATCACATCGCCCAGCGCCGATTCGCCAGCTGCATTCGTGGCGCGCGTGATATCTGCTGTGATGGAACCGATGACCCGGTTTGCCAACGGCGCGGCGATCACATTGTACTTGGCGATCAAGGATGTCATGAAACCATCCTTGGCTACATCGCGCGTGACAATGTTATTGTTTGCCGCAAACGTGAGAACTTCACCGGTCTGGGCGTCGAGCGTCAGGTCGACGTCGGTCACGATACGCCCAAACGAAGAGGCGCTGGTGACAAGCTTGTTGTCGATGACGCAGTTGTAGGCGTTGTGTGTATGGCCGCTGATTACCACATCCACCTCATCGTCGAAGCGTTCGACAATATCCACGATCGCGCCGGAGATGCCGGTGCATCCGTTATAGGGAGCTGGAGCCGCTTGCGCCCCACCCTCGTGAATGAGCACTACGATGGCCTCGATGCCCTTCTGCTTGAGCTCAGGAATCAGGGCGTTGACCGTATCAGCTTCATCCAGGAAGTTAAGCTCGGCAATGCCCGAGGGGGTCACGATGCTGGGAGTACCTTCGAGCGTCATGCCGATGAAGGCAATGTGAACGCCATTGAACGTGCGCGTCTTATATGCTGGGAAGATCGGTTTGTCATTCTTCTTCCAGGTCACGTTTGCAGCCAGGTAACGGAAGTCGGCGCCCGCGAAATCATCTCCATCCAGACAACCATCCACCGGATGACAACCGCCCTCCTGCATGCGGATGAGTTCGTAGATGCCTTCGTCAAACTCGTGATTGCCCACCGCGTTGAAATCCAACCCGATCTGATTGAACGCTTCGATCGTCGGTTCATCATGGAAAAGCGCCGAAAGCAGCGGACTTGCCCCGATCATGTCCCCAGCCGAAACCACAACCGTATTTGGATTGGTTGCCCGTAAAGTGTTGATATGGGTTGCCAGATATTCTACCCCACCCGCATTGACCGTCCCGATACGCCCGGAACTTCCAGCCGGTGGTTCCAGATTCCCGTGGAAGTCATTCACTGCCAGGACCTGAATGTCCACGGTTTCGGAAGGTTTTGCCCCCACAGAAATCGCCGCAGTCAACACCAGGACCATCACTGCGACGACCGATAAGATACGAACAGTCTTTTTCATGCAATTCTCCTCTGAAAAATAGTATTACCAACGTGAATTGAAACGCAGATAGCTTGCCTCCCGGTATCCTCGCGCGGCACCTCCTTGCTTAATGATCCAAATCCAGAAGCCCCACCAAATTATACATATAATAGGCGGCCAAACGGACCTGTCAAGTTATGAAAAGGTTACGCTTTGGATTACAAATGTTACTTCAGGGCTCACAACATTCCCAGCGTTTCCAGCAATCTGGACTTCCAATGCTCCCCAAACGAGCACCAATAGGCATTCTTTCCGCCTCGCACTCCTGGTCCCAGATCCGCCAGCCGTCGCCCATCCCTTTCCTCCGCTGACGGAGGGTACCGCAACACGATCTGCCCGCTCTCCCAGTTGATTCCAGCCAGGCCCGCCTTCTCGGCCCGCAACTTGACCCGCATCTGGTAGAAGAGATTATCCACCATCTCAGGCAGGTCACCAAAACGATCCCTGAACTCGGATGCGAGCGCGTCGATCTCGGTCTCGTCGCGCAGGTCTGCGATGCGGCGATATAAGCGCAGCCGCAAATCCTGGTCGGGAATGTAATCGGTCGGGATGCCAACAGCCAGAGGCAAATCCACATTGACCGGCATCGAAATAGGCTGGCTGAGACTCGCAAGTGAAATCTCAATCTTTCGTGTTTCTTCTTTCCGCTCCCCATCGTGTCTCGACACCTCAATCCTGCGTATCTGCCTCACCGCATCTGCCAGCAGCCGCGTGTACAGATGAAAGCCCACGGCTTGAATGTGTCCACTCTGTCGTGTGCCAAGCAATTCACCCGCGCCGCGGATCTCCAGGTCGCGCATGGCAATCGAGTAGCCCGCGCCCAGTTGGGTATTCTCCGCGATGACCTCGAGCCGCTGCTGCCCCTCGAGGGTGGGCGAAAGCTTCCGGTGGCGGAAGAAGTAGGAGTACGCCCGAACAGCTCCACGTCCGACCCGGCCGCGCAGCTGATAGAGCTGAGCCAGGCCAAACGTGTCGGCGCGGTCCACGATGAGGGTATTCGCATTCGGGATATCCAATCCCGATTCGACGATGGTGGTCGAGAGCAGGATATCCGTCTCTCCGGCGTTGAAGCGATGCATCACATTCGAAAGCTGCTGTTCTGGCATCTGTCCGTGACCAACATCCACGCGCGCTTCGGGCACCAACTGGTTGAGATGCATTTTCATCGCATCGATGGTCTGGACGCGGTTGTGCACGAAGAAGACCTGACCACCGCGTTCCAGTTCGCGCAGGATCGCCTGCCGCACCAGCTTCGGCGAATATGGACCCACGTGTGTGACGATGGGCAGGCGTTCCTCGGGTGGCGTGTTGAGGTTCGAAATATCGCGCACGCCGGTGAGCGCCATGTACAACGTACGCGGGATCGGGGTCGCTGTAAGGGTAAGCACGTCCACTTCGGTACGGAGTTTCTTGAGATGCTCCTTGTGCGTGACACCGAAGCGCTGCTCCTCATCGATGATGACCAGCCCCAAATCTTTGAACTCCACATCCGATGAGATCAGGCGGTGAGTTCCGACCACAATATCGATCTCACCGGTCGCGAGCTTGAAAAGGATCTCGGTCTGTTCGCGCGGCGTGCGGAAGCGTGAAAGCATTTCCACGTTCACCGGGAACGCCGCCAGCCGCTGCAGAAACGTTTCATGATGCTGCTGTGCCAGCACGGTCGTTGGGACGAGGATCGCGACCTGCTTGCCGTCCATCACGGATTTGAACGCAGCCCGCAAAGCCACTTCCGTCTTGCCATAGCCCACATCACCGCACAACAATCGATCCATGGGGCGCGTGGATTCCATGTCACGCTTGATATCTGCCAGTGCACGGACCTGGTCTTCCGTTTCTACATAGGGGAATGAATCTTCCAGTTCTTTTTGCCAGGTTGTATCGAGTTTGAACGCATAGCCCTGCACCACATTGCGGCGCGCGTACAAGTCGAGCATGTCCTGAGCAACCTCCAATACTGCCTGTTTGACGCGGCTCTTTTTCTCGTGCCAGTCCTGCCCGCCCAGGCGATCAAGCCCGGGCACGGCGCCTTCCGCGCCCACATAGCGCGTCAACCGGTCGGCTTGATGCACCGGCACATATAACTGCCCGCCGCCCTCATACTCCACTGCCAGAAACTCGCGCACCAGGCCATCTAACTCGCGCTGCACCAGCCCGCCGAAACGACCCACACCATGATCAATATGCACGATATAGTCGCCTGGCTGCAAATCAGCGTACACTGACTCCGGCGTCTCAGCCGCAGGCCGTTGACGCGTGCGCGGCTGTGGCCGTTCCCAGCCGAAGATTTCAGAGTCTGTGATGAGATGCAGTCCATTGACCGTGAAACCCTCATTGAGCGAGGCCTCAATAAATTGTGGATTCTCGAAATCGGACTCGTGATGATCGGCTTCCAGCCAGAGCTCATGCAGACGCGGCGATTGGCGTGAGACAACGATGACTTGCTCGCCTCTTTCCACGACTGAAGTTAAATACTCGACAAATTGTTTTAATCTCCCCCCAAATCTTTCATCATGTCCGAACTGCGCAGCCAGAGCCGTGTCAGTCAATTCTTCTATGGAATGACCTAACTCCAACGAAGTATGTTCATGCAGGCTGTCATGCAACTCAGACCACGGGATATAAGGCAGCGGAAAATCCGGGGATAGGATCTCTTCGGCAATGCTTTCCTGCCTGAACTTGACCGCCTGCTCCTCCACTTCCTCCGCCATGCCTTCCACAATGGACAGGTCATGAATCAGTACCACTGCTTTTTGTGGGAAGTAGTCCAACAAACTGGCAGGCTGCTGGTGCAACAGCGGAATATGAAATTCAGAGAGCTCTGTATCCTGTTCCGCCACCCCGATATATTCACGCGCCGGTGTGATAAGAATTGAATCCAGTTTTTCGATGGTGCGTTGTGAGGCCGGGTCAAACCTGCGAATGGTTTCGATCTCATCTCCGAAGAAGTCCAGACGGACCGGCATAGTCTCGGCAGTGGCCCAGATATCCAAAATCCCGCCGCGGCTGGAGAATTGCCCTGGTTCCAGAACGGTGTTGACGCGCTGATAGCCGATCTGGGCCCAGCTTCGCAACAACGTATCAGGCTGGATGGTTTCATTGACCGTCAACTTTTTACATGCTTTGAGAAAATCGCGCCGCGGCATGGTACGCGTCATCAGCGAACGTACCGAAGTAACAAACACGGGCGGAAACTCGGGTTTCGAGACAAAAGGCAGATGATAGGATGATAGCGCTGTAAGCGCCTGCAGGCGGTCGCGGCGCGTGGTCACACCCCAGGCAGCCTGCTCATAGAACAACGGATTCGGTTCGGCGAAATGATAGCGCTGCGACTTGACCCAGAATCCCAGCTCGTCATGCAGAGAGAGCGCGTGGTCTGAGCGATCTGTGATCAGCAGGATGGGTTGCCGCCGCAGGTCACCCAGCAGCGCGGCGAGGAGCGGCAACCGGGCGGCGCGCGGTAATCCCAGACCTGGGAGTTGTTTCCCATTCGTCTGGAGTTGACCCAGCAATTGCTGGTATTGAGGGAGGGAGCGGATGGTGTTGAGGATGAATTCCATAGAGTAGAGAAATAGAGATTGGAGACTAGAGTTCAGGGACGAGTCTCTAGTCCTTGGTTCCGCCATTAAACTTATTCATAGCTTTTTCCAGGCCGTCGGTTACAAAGGTTAGGGTCGCGTCGGCGGCGCGATCAAGGATTTCGGAAGTCTCCTGCATGTCATTACGCGAGAAGTTTTGCAGGACGTAGTTGGCAGGATCCATGCGGCCAGGCGGGCGACCGATACCGAGCCTCAGGCGCGGGACATCCTTCGTGCCCAGCTGTTCCAATATGGACGATAACCCACGCTGCCCACCGGGGCCTCCCGAAGCGCGGATGCGGATCGTGCCGAAGGGAAGATCCAGATCATCGGAAAGTATCATCACATTCGTGAGCGGGATCTTGTAGAAGTGGATTAATCCCTGCACGGATTGGCCGGAGAGGTTCATATATGTCTGCGGTTTGGCAAGGATGAGCTTGCGTTCTTCATACGCGGCATTCATGACAATGGCCTTGGATTGCACTTTCATGCCGCGCGCGTCGAGTCGCACCGCCAGGCGATCGATGAGCATGAAGCCAAAGTTATGGCGGTTGTTGGCATATTCGCGACCCGGGTTGCCGAGGCCGATGAGAAGGAAGATTAGTTCAGGGGTCATGGTTAGAGTTCCATGTTCCGAGTTCTACGTGTCAGGTGTTATGAACGGCGAAGCCGTAGGAGTATGCCTGATAGGACAAACAATCCAATAATCACGAGCGCGCCGCGACCAAGACTGGTATAGATTTGCGCCTGCCCCAACGATACAGGATTGGTTGGCAGTGCAGTAGGTGTAGGACGCGGGACGTCCGTAGGGGTCGGTGAGGCGGCAAGCAAGAACGGCGTGGGGATCTGGATGCTGACCGCGTCCGCGCCTTCGGGTGTGGCAGTCGGGAACGGTGTCGGCGTCGGAAGAGGTGTGTCATTTTGAATTTTGATCGGGACCGTCACTTCCTGGGATGTGCCATCAGCCAAAGAGATTTGCAGGCGCAGGATATAGTCACCATCGGTGATGGAGGTGGTGTCCCAGGTGAAGAGGGCCGACCCTTCGGGACGTGTGGGCTGAGAAAAGGTCTGGAGGGTGAACCAGTTCCCAGCTGACCCCGAAGCGGATGCATAGGCAAAGTCCAGCCGGGAGGACAGGAAGTTGGGTATATCGGTCGTGCCCGTGATCGTCACCTGTCCGCGTAGAATATCCCCTTCTGTCGGGGAGGTGATCGCAATCGTAGGAGCATCCTGCGCGGCAATCAGAAGCAAAACCAACGGAAGGAGGAGGTGTGGTTTCATCGGGCGAACATACAAGTTTAACATGAAGGAATACAACGGTCAAATTTCTACTGCGAAAATCTTAGGAAAGATGGGTTGAGATTGCTTTGTGGCGCCTCGGCGCCACTCGCCGTTTGAGGCTCGCAATGACGGATAGTTTGAATTATGGTAAACTGTAAAAGACTTCCCCGCTGATCGCGGGACCTTCGACATCAGGAGAAAAGGTATGACGAGAAATCGCGCTGACTTGATGGTAGAACGCCTGCGCAACATGCAAGCCGCCGCGCCTGATATCGAGGCATCGGCTGTCGTTTCGGTGGATGGGCTGATCATGGCTTCGGCCTTGCAACAAGGCGTGGAGGAGGACCGGGTTTCGGCCATGTCTGCGGCGATGCTTTCGCTGGGCGAGCGCATTTCCACCGAGCTGGGCCGCGCAGGGCTCGAGCAGGTCTATATCAAGGGCGACCGCGGGGCGATCATCCTGACGTCCATTGGTGAGGAAGCCGTTTTGACCGCACTGGCGCGCGCGGATGCCAAACTGGGCATGATCTTTTTGGAGATGCGGCGCGCCGCAGAAGATTTGACGAAGCTAGTCGGATGATCACGAAGTATCGAAGCAACTCAAAGTACGCAATCCCCGATGGGGAGGGCTTCAACGCCCTCCCCATCGCTTTTAATTTACCCTCATCCCCTGCCCTTCTCCCAAAATGGGAGAAGGGGGTAACGAAAGGAAACTCATGACTACAAAGTACTTATTTTATACAGGCGGTGTGGTTTCGTCGGTGGGCAAGGGCGTGACCGCCGCGGCGACAGGACTGCTGCTCAAGGAACGCGGCTTCAAAGTGGCGGTGCAGAAGCTGGACCCATACATCAACGTGGATCCCGGGACGATGAGTCCTTACCAGCATGGAGAGGTGTACGTGCTGGATGACGGCGCAGAAACGGACCTGGACCTGGGTCACTATGAACGATTCATTGACATCCGCCTCAGCAGCTCCAGCAATTTCACCAGCGGACAGGTCTATGCCGAGATCATCGGCAAGGAACGCCGCGGCGACTTTTTAGGTGGGACCATCCAGGTCATTCCGCACATCACGAACGAGATCAAACGCCGCGTAGCAGGCATTGCCAGGGAGACGAAAGCCGATGTGGTGATCGTGGAAGTCGGCGGGACGGTGGGCGATATCGAGTCGCAGCCGTTTCTGGAAGCGTTAAGGCAGCTCCGCAACGAGGTGGGACGCGAGAACGTGTTCTTCATCCATGTGACGTGGCTCCCCTATATCGGCGCGACGGGTGAGATCAAGACCAAACCCACCCAGCACTCCGTGGCGGCCCTACGCTCCATTGGTATCTCGCCAAACATGATTATCGCCCGTTCCGATTACCCGGTTGGCAAGGATTTGTGTGACAAGATTGCACTGTTCTGTGACGTGGAGAAGGAGGCGGTCGTCCCGATGGTCACGAGCGATGTGCTGTACGAGGTTCCACTGTTATTGGAACGGGCCGGTGTGGGCGATTATCTGGTGCAGAAACTCAAGCTAAAAGCCACCAGCGTGCCGGATATGAAGCCCTGGGCGAAGCTGGTGGAAAAGGTCCGCAAACCCAAGCCGACGGTGAAAGTCGCTCTGGTCGGAAAGTACGTGGAGTTACAGGACGCATACATGTCGGTGCGTGAAGCCTTGAAGCATGCCGCCCTGCACAACGACGTGGAAGTGGAGATCGGCTGGGTGCATTCGGCTGACCTTGAGAAAGACCGAGGCTGGGACATCATCCAGAATTCGGATGCGATTCTGGTGCCCGGCGGGTTTGGGTCGCGTGGCATCGAGGGCAAGATCATGGCGGGGCGCTATGCGCGTGAGAAAAAGGTACCCTATCTCGGCCTGTGCCTCGGAATGCAAACCATGTGCATTGACTTTGCGCGCGGCGTGCTGAACCATGAGGATGCCAACTCATCGGAATTCGACCGGAGCACGGAATATCCGGTCATTGATCTCATGATCGACCAGCGCTCCATCACGGATATGGGTGGAACGATGCGGCTGGGACTGTATCCCTGTGAATTGAAAGAAGGCAGCAAAGCCGCAGAGGCCTACAGTGTGGATCAGGTGGAGGAACGACACCGTCACCGCTTTGAGTTCAACAATGCCTACCGCGACGAATTCGAAAAAGGCGGCATGACGTTTTCAGGTATTTCACCGGATGGGAAATTGGTCGAAATTGCCGAGATCAAAGATCATCCCTTTATGGTCGGGAGCCAGTTCCATCCTGAGTTCTTATCACGCCCGATGAGGCCGCATCCGTTGTTTGTAGGGTTCATTAAGGCGGCGAAGCATAAGAATGGGAAGAAGTAGAAAGTGGGAAGTGATCAGTGAGTAGTAATCAGTGAACAGTTGCGATTTCCGGGTTTCTATAACCCGGAAGTCTGCATTTGTGGACGGGTTGTGTCAGTACTAAAATTGACACTACTAATGTAGTATTGGCATTTAATAACAGCGTTCCTTCATTCGCTACATTTCGCTACATTCTCTTATAGAAGGCTCGTAATATAGCAATTGAATGTAGTAAATGGTATCATGTTGCTCATTGGGGTTGGTCGTTGTGGGGACAACAAATAGATCCTCCCTAATAGGATAAGCATCGATGAGCAAAAATCCTTGAGTCCCTAATTGAAATACATCAAAATCCTGATCAGCATGGGAGTAGCCCGGCCTTGGTTCCCAGCCTCCGTTTGGTAAGCCTGTCCGATATTCCTCCAATATTTCATAGAAGGATCTCAAAGAATGATAAGCCAAATAAATATGTCCGGACACACATCCCGGATAGTATTCCGGATTCGAGCCATGGTAGAGTTTTTCTGCCAGCAACTCTACATCGGCAGGTGTATAAAGAGACGCGCGAATTTCGGAAACAGTCTTTTTAGCTCTTTCGATCTGTTCGTCGCTTGGTTCACCAGCTTTCCGGCAAGCACTGATTGTGCAAACAAGAACCAGAATGAATGTCAACTTGTAGGTATTAGTCATCGTACATGATTTCCCAAACATCGAATTTCAATCATTATACAAGCAAAATCAAGATGCTATAATTCAACCACGATGCCAAATTCCCTCAATCTCCTTTCCCAATCCTCCCTCCAAGATTACTTGGATTGCGCGCGGCGATTCCAGTTGCGCTATCTGGAACGCCTGTCGTATCCGGCTGTCGAATCTGAACCGGCGTTGGAGAATGAAAAGCACATCCAGGAGGGCGAGTACTTTCACAGGCTGGCGCAGCAATACTTGATCGGTATTCCGAGTGAGCAAATCGGCAAATTGGCAAATACGGAAAATCTTCAGAGATGGTGGCAGAATTTTCTGAATTCACCAGACCTGTTAGCTCTCAGAGACCTAACAGGTCTCTACGCAGAAACCACGCTCTCTGCCCCATTGGGGAATTTCCGCCTGCTGGCGAAATACGATCTCATTGCCATCGCGGACGGCAAGGCTACCATCTATGACTGGAAGACCTACCGCAAACGCCCGCGCGACGAGTGGCTGTCTGCCCGCATGCAGACTCGCGTCTATCGGGCATTGCTGGTCCATGCCGGGGCACATCTCAACAACGGCGTCCCTTTTGCACCGGAACAGATCGAGATGATCTATTGGTTTTCAGATTTTCCGAATGATCCTGCTCGCTTTCCGTACACGTCCGCGCAATACAAACGGGATTGGGATCTGCTCATCAAGCTCGCACAAGAGATCCAGACAGCCTCGCTCTACCTGCTCACCGACGACCGGACCAAATGCCTCTACTGTCCCTACCGATCCTACTGCGAGCGCGGCGTCCGCGCAGGAGATGCGGAACAGGCTGAAGCGGAGATGGAAGCCGAGGAACTATTCGACGTGAACTTCGAGCAGATTGGGGAGATTGAGTTCTAGACAATTCTGTCATTGCGAGCGAAGCGAAGCAATCTCCTCGCATCAGTGGGGATTGCCTAAATTGAGTCTCGATACGAACGAGTCGGTTGCACTGCTCAACCAGCGGTTCATTGATTAATAAACACGCCCAAATGATTTGCGACCGGGCGTTCTCTTCCTGGAATGTAGTTATCTATCGGGGAATTCAGGATCACTGGCTCACCATCCTCCCCCTCCACAACCAGCGTGGATGATCCGCCTCCATCCAGACTCATCGCGATATACGCACCCTGGTCGATCATTAATTGAGCCAGTTGGGTGAAGGTGGCACCCTCACTGTAGAACGGCTGGCGGCCATCCACAACGACCAGGATCAGATAACGGCCGTTTTTGTTCATGCCGATCGCCGTGCGCGGATCGGGCTCCCCAGCCTCCAGGTCTTCAGAGATCTTGCCTTGTTGGAGGAGCATACGGTCACCCGAGATCGCCTGAAATATCCGGTCAGGGCGTCTGTTGAAGGATAAAGCGTTCTTACGGCTGATATACAACGTAGGTTCGGTGCCCATTTCCCTTGGAATCCCCTCTGTATAGAGCTTGCCTTCCGAAGCTGTCAGGCCCAGAGGGGTAACCGGCTCACCGACGTGCGGATAATAATCGGCCGGGCTGTTCGACCACCACGGGTCAAAACCGTCGCCGTTGATCGCGATCTGAACACCGAATTCCTCCAGGAACTGAGACGTTGTACGGGCCTTCAGAGGCAGTTCGCCATCCGAATCGGGCGGCGTGACGAGTAAACCAATATCCTTCACTTTGGTATCGATCACGATGACGTGCGCGATCATCGGACGCGGTGTGAACTTCACCACGCGCTGATAGGTGACGCCCTCATATAGTTGGCGCTTGATCGGGATAGGCGCGGGTCGCCCACGGTCATAGAGCAGGAGTGCACTGGTGCATAGACCAAGTACGATGAATGTCCAAAAGAGTAACCTGGCAGGTTTCTTATGCTTCATAGAAATCACAACATGTAATGCATCATTAATAACTCATTTGAAATCGTTTCTGTTCCCACCCGGAATATGCTAAACAATTTCTAATGATTGAATTTGCTCAAGCCGCCGTCCCCGGCGGCGCCAGGATCAAGCCTCCATTTTTTTCGATAGGTACTTAAAAACAAAAACAGGCAGATTCATGGAATCTGCCCACATGGATCAACCAGCAACTTTTGAGTTCAATCAAACTGCAAAGTCTTTTTCCGCCTTACGCATCATATTGAAGGATTCAATCGCGACTTCGAGCATGGAGGTATCAGGTTCGCGCGTCGTCAGGGATTGCAGGGCCAGATTTGGCTTGATGAGCAGGCGCACCAGCGGCGAGTTCAGGTGATTGGCGGTCCAGCGGATGTATTCCACGGCGATGCCAGCGATCACGGGAATCAAAAGGACGCGGCTGGTGAGCCTCCAAAAGATGGACAGGTCGCCCAGCGCGCTATGCACCAGGATCGAAAGCAGCACAAACGTGAGTATGAAAGCTGTTCCACAGCGCGGATGCTCGATGGGATATCTGGCAACGACATCCGGCGTGAGTTCTGCGCCGGATTCAAAAGCGTTAATGGTTTTGTGTTCCGCACCATGATAGCCAAACAGGCGTTTTACATCGGGCATGAAACCGATTGCCCAGATATAACCAACCAGCAGGACCAATCGCATGAGGCCCTCCAGGAGATTATGCGCCAGGTTTTTCCAGCCGAGATAATGCTCCGCCAGCCCACCCACGCCCGCGGGCAGCAGGATGAACAGGCCGATTCCCAATGTCAGTGAAATGCCCAGGGTCAGGTACAACGCGGGCCCCTCGAGTTTTTCCTCTTCGCCGGTTTGTGTGTTAGCGGAGAGTGTGAGCGCCTTCATCCCCAGGCCCAGCGCGTCCCACAACAGTATCACGCCGCGCAAAAATGGAATCTTCGTGATGCGTGAACGATACAGCTTTGCAAGACTTTCCATATGCACAACGATGTTGCCATTGGGCGCGCGCATCGCGACCGCGTAGGCCTTTTGCCCACGCATCATGACACCCTCGATGACCGCTTGTCCGCCGTATGTGATGATTTTGTCTTCCATGCTTTATTTCTTCACCACGAAGGACACGAAGCTCACTAAGGTTGGACGAATAAGGAGCGAATCGCCGTCCTTTAGATTTTCCTTCGTGCCCGTTGTGTCCTTTGCGTTTAATCTTTATTCCAGGTTATAAAACATATTGATAAAAGCATCAATCCCTTTACCCCAGGTGGGCAGATGCAGTTTTTCATTCGGAGAGTGCATATTATCCTCGGGCAGACCAAAACCGGTCAACACCGATTCCACGCCCGCCTCTTTTTGCAGCTGCACCACCACGCCAATCGAGCCGCCTTCGCGCTTGAACAGCGGCCGTTTACCCCAGACTTGTTCCAGCGCTTTTGCCATGGCTCGCAGGCCGGCATTATCCCTTTCCGTGATCGCCACACCGGAATTGTGCAGGTTCTTCACGTCCCATTTGATGGTGCTGGGTGCGTACTTCTCCATGTATTGGACCATGCATTTGTGAATCTCTTCAGGCTCCTGATCGGGAACCAGACGGCACGAGATTTTCGCCATGGCCCAGGCCGGCAGCACCGTCTTTGAACCTTCGCCCACGAAGCCGGAAAACAAACCATTCACTTCCAGCGTGGGGCGGATACTGACGCGTTCTTCCGGCGAATAATCAGGCTCGCCCCACAGGGCGGGAGCACCGGTGTGTTTGAGGAAATACTCAGCCGTGATTGGCAACCGCGCAATATCGTCGCGCTCTGCTTTGCTTACCTCGCGGACCGAATCGTAAAATCCTGGCAGCGTGATTCGTCCGTTTTTGTCGTGCATGCCTGCGATCAATTCCGCCAGGGCCTGCGCCGGGTTGTGCACCGTTCCACCGAACAGCCCAGAGTGCAGATCATGATCGGGTCCGTCTACACGGATCTCAAAATAAGCCAGGCCGCGCAGGCCATAAGTGATGGTGGGTGCATCCGCATTGATCATGCCGGCGTCGGGGTTGATACAAAAATCGGCCTTGAGCATTTTCGCATTCTGCTTGATAAAGTCGCCAAGATGATGCGAGCCAATTTCCTCTTCACCTTCGATCAACCACTTGAGATTGACCGGCAAATCGCCCGTGCTGCTCGTGCGCGCAATCGACTCGACTGCTTTCAGGGAAGCCATCACCTGGCCCTTCATATCAGAGGCGCCGCGTGCGTACAGATTATCGCCCCGTATCTCGGCCTTGAATGGATCGCTGATCCACAACTCCAGCGGATCGACCGGCTGAATATCATAATGACCGTAAATAAGGACAGTCGGCGCATCTTTCCCAGCTTTGAGCTGCTCGCCATACACGGCCGGGTGCCCCCCTGTGGGCATGACCTGCACATTCTCCATGCCCAGCGAATGAAGCTGCCGGGCCACCCACTCCGCCGCCCGGTGGACATCTGCCGCGTGTTCAGGATCGGTAGAAATGGAAGGGATGGTAAGAAATTCCTTGAGTTCCTCAAGAAACCGTTTACGGTTCTGATGAGCGTATTCGAGCGCCAGCTGTCTTGCATCATTGGGCATGTAGTGTTCTCCGTGGTTAATCTTATGCTCTCTAGGGTGCTTCGCAAAGCCCCGAAGAGAGCATAAGACTGTGATGGTTATGGTGTTGAAGTTGCCGCAACTGGCTGTTCCAGCGCCCGGCGTGTGAGCAGATACCAGCTGGTGAAATTCGCAAAGCGATCGCTGGGGTCGTACAAAGGTCCGATCTGTACGCCCTGCACCTGTGCATCCACGCCGTACGAATAGACCGGGATGTACAACGGGAGCGCCGGCAATTCCTTGGCAAACAGAATCTGGAAGTTGCGATACAGCTTCGCCCGTAACGTGTAGTCGGCTGTGACGCGTGCCTGCTCCAGATATTCGCTCGCAGCGCGGTTATCCCATTGGCTGTAGTTTTGTCCGCCGGTGGCCTCAGCCTGGTGCCAGAACGGGTATGGGTCAGGATCCGGGGTGCGCGAAAGGTTCAGGTCCACCAGAGCAGCTTGAAAGGCGCGTGCGGCGAGCGTATCCAGCACCAATTGATCATAGGGCTGCGGTTCCAAATTCACGCGGACACCAATCTGCGCCCAATCCTCCTGAATCCTTTGAGCAATCTGCGCGTGCAATTCATCCTCTGGATGCAGCAGAGTAAAGGAAAGCAATACGCCTTCTTTGGCCCTCACGTCGCCCCCCTCCGCAGGGATCACATATCCCTCTGACTTCAAAAGATGGATCGCCGCCTCGGGGTCGTATTCTGGTTTTTCGAGGCCGTCATAATGCGCCCACGAATTCGGCAGGATGGGGCCGTCTGCCAAAATCGCCTGGCCCTGCAGGAACGTGTTGATCAGGTACTGGCGGTTCAAACCCAGCATGAGTGCCTGCCGCACCTTGGCGTCCTGCAGGAAGGGCACCTCGGAATTGTTCAAGTTGAACAGCACAAAGCTCATCTGCGGCATCCGGCTCGTATAGAAATTCAGGTTGGGTTCTTCAAGGGCATTGCTTAATACATTGGTGCCAATGTGGCTGACGGCAAAGACATCACCCTGTTCATAGGCATCCAACGCATCACCGGAAGTGGGATAATATCGAAAAACCACCTGCTCTACAAAACCTGGCGTCCGGTAGAAATTCGCGAAGACAGTCAGCACCACACCGACAATCTCACCGTCTTCCACCATCAGACGATCAAACTTGTAGGGGCCGGTCCCGACCGGTTTAATGTTGAATTCGGCGGTGGACAACTGGTCCGGTGGCACCGAACCGAGGATGTGCTTTGGAAGGAGGCCGAAAGTCAGATAATCGAGAAACGGGACAAAGGGTTCAGGCAGGGTAAATTTCAGTTCCTTGTCACTCAGTTTTGTCACGTCAATGTTGCCCCACAGGTCCTTGATATCCTGCGGATATAACGAACCAGCGCTCTTCAGCATGTCAACCGTGAAGATCACATCGTCACTGGTCACGGGTGTACCATCGTGCCAGACGGCGTTTTCACGGATCGCGACGTTATACACGGTGCCATCCGGTGTGGAAGCCCATGACCTGGCAAGCTCCGCCTGCGGCAGGCCGCGCTCATCAAAGCGCAGCAGCCCGCTGAAGAGCAGGCGATTCACATCACGGTCGGCCTGATTGTTCCAGTCGAGCAGCGGATTCAGCCGGCCGAGCGAGCCCACCAGCCCTTCAGTATAAACGCCTCCCTGTTCGGGCTCTGACTGAATCACTGTTCCCACCCCTGGTGATTGCGTGCTGAACAACAATACCGCCACAATCACGAGGGTGACCAGCACAACCAGGATCTGCCAGCGTAATTGTTTCATAGAAAAAAAGAAAGGCACGTTATCCCGGCTCCGAGCGGACGAGGCCGCGCAGAACCTAACGCGCCGTTCGGTCAGGTCTCATCGATCAGCCGAAGAATAACACCAGTGTGAGCACCAGCGCAAAAAACATAACACTCAACGCAATCGTGACACGGAACAACGTGCGTTCCACGCCGCGGCGCGCGGTGAAGACGCTGCCCGTATCCGCGCCCGTCAAACCGCCCAGCCCGGCCCCCTTGCTTTGCAGGATCACGCTGAGGATGAGCAGGACCGAGATTATAATCAGCGCGATATCCAGATAATCCTTCAGTTCCATCAAGAGTCTCCTTTTACCGCTTGTCTCAATAGACAAGTAGCTTTTTGATCTGTTTTGACAAAAATCGTTACTTCAAGTTCGCTTACTCACGCGTCACCGTGGATTAAGCGGGAACATTATACCTGCTAGACGGAAGAAACGTCAAATTGAGGAACTTCCGTAGCTCCCGTCGTCATCCTCAGCGATGAGAAATATCGCAACACATCGCCGCCCCTTGCGCGGCGTTCGCGAAGGACCACGGCTTGAGCGAGATGATAAGGTGTCATGAACGAAATCGTCGTCAACCTGCATATGCATACACGCTACTCCGACGGGAGCGGCACCCACAAGGACATCGCCCAGGCTGCCATGCAAACGGGACTGGATGCTGTCATCGTGACGGACCATAATGTCCTCGTGCAAGGTGTGGAGGGTTACTACCGCTCCGCGCGTCGCCCGTCCTCGCCCAGGGCTACTCGCGTCCTGCTCCTGGTGGGACAGGAGGTCCACGACCAGGACCGCGACCCGCAAAAAAACCATCTGTTGATATTCAATACCAACCGCGACCTTTCTTATCTGGCCGATGACCCGCAGACACTGATCAACGGCGTCCGCGACGCACACGGCCTCTGCTTTATCGCGCATCCCAAAGACCCTGAGGCACCAGCCTTCCACGAGACGGATATTTCCTGGGAGGCGTGGGATGTGCAAAACTATACCGGCATCGAACTCTGGAACGGGTTGAGCGAACTCAAAACTGTCATCCCCACGAAACTACATGGTTTGTTTTATGCCTTTTTCCCTCAGTTCATCGGGCATCAACCAATTCCTGAAACACTCGCTCGCTGGGACGAACTGCTCGCCACCGGACGACGGATTGTCGCACTGGGCGGCTCGGACGCGCACGCCATGCATATGCACCTGGGCCCGCTCCACCGCGTGATATTCCCTTATGAGTTCCATTTCAAGACGGTGAACACACACGTCGTTCTCCCGGAGCCGTTGACCGGTGATGCGCTCAGCGACAAAAAAATGATCTACGAGGCGCTCGCCGAAGGACATTGCTTCGTTGGCTATGACCTGCCCGCCTCGACACGCGGCTTCACATTTAAGGCGAAAGGCATCGGTCAATCTGCCATCATGGGCGATACGCTCCCAGCCAAGGGCGGCGTAACCTTACAGGCTCACGTTCCCCAACCCGCTGAAATCCGCTTGCTCAAAGATGGAAATCAAATTGGCCTGTGGAAAAAGTCAGAAGCCTGTACCTATATCGCCACAGAACCGGGCGTTTACCGCGTGGAAGTGTATATCAATTATCTCGGCAAGAAACGCGGCTGGATCTACAGCAACCCGATTTATGTGAGATGAGCCTTTTCACCACAAAGGACACTAAGAACACAAAGGAAAATCTACGGAAAGGCTATCCGCTCATCAATTATCCCCACCTTCGTGACCGTTGTGTCCTTCGTGTTTAATAACCCCGATGTCCCCACTTCCCTACAAACGCCTCGTTGTCATCGGCACTACCAGTTCTGGGAAATCCACGCTGGCGCAAAACCTTGCAACAAAGCTTGGGCTCAACTTTATTGATCTCGACTCGCTGCATTGGGAGCCGAACTGGACAGAGGCTCCGGTCGAGGTATTCCGTGAACGCGTCAGGAAAGCAATCCAGGCTCCAGGCTGGGCTGTTGCGGGCAATTATCAAGTTGTTCGCGATTTGGTCTGGCCGAAAGCGGAGGCGATCATCTGGCTGGATTATTCAATTCACAGGATTTTCTGGCAGCTTACCCAACGCACTTTCAAACGCTGGTGGACTCAGGAACTGTTGTGGGGCACGAACCGCGAAAGCTTATCGAAACACTTTCAAATTTGGTCACAGGATTCACTGTATCATTGGCTGTTCAAGACCTACTGGCGTAGAAAGAATGAGTACCCGGCATTGTTTTCCCTTCCAGAGCATCAGCACCTAAAGGTGATGCATTTCAAATCTCCAAAAGAAACGGACGAGTGGTTGAAAACATTGTAGAAAATATGGGAATATAATCCGGCTATGACAACTCCCCCCTCCTCTACCAACGGACTCGATTTCCGAGTCGTTCTTGAAACTCCCGTGCGCCAGTTCATCGGATGGCTCGCGATCGTATTGCTGGTGGCTTGGGCCGGCTATCCCGGCGTCGTTTGCGTCACGCCGATGGCGTGGCTGATCGCGCTGCGCGTGGGCAATCTGGTCGCGGCGCGGTCAAGGAGCGAGTCATCTTCCCGCCGGCTGACAGAAGCCGCGCTTGCGGGTGCAGTGCTCGGCTTGTTGCAGGGGATTCTCTTCGCAGTGCTCATCTCCCAACTGGAACCCATCAACCCGGACGAGCGAAGCCGATCGATCATCCTCACACTTATTATGATCGTGGTTGGCGTTTTTGCCGGGGCAGGACTGTCCTTCGTTACAGCGTATCTGAACGAGCGACGGCGCCCCGATTCTTAGTCGCACAGAAAATAAACTTACATAAGGAGACTCACATGGCACAGCCTGACTTGATTGGAATGGTCGTGAGCGATATGGCCGCCGCGCTCCAGTTTTACCGCCTTCTTGGATTGGACATTCACACAACCATGGATACAGAGTCACATGTGGAAGTTCTCCTGCCTGGCGGATTCCGCCTCGCCTGGGATAGTCTCGAAATGATCAAAGGGATCGACCCAAACTGGGTGGAACCTGTAGGACAGCGGATGACTCTGGCATTCAAATGTGAGAACGCCGCGGAAGTAGATACCTTGTATAACCGTGTGATTGAAAGTGGCTATCGAAGCCACAAAGCGCCCTGGGATGCGTTTTGGGGGCAACGTTACGCGGTCGTCATTGACCCGGATGGAAATTCAGTCGATTTATTTGCGGGGCAGTAAAAACACTTGCTTGGTTGTCGAATAGCGCTTTCAATATAACTACTCTTGGCAGTTTGAGCGATCTACAAGGAGCATGCATGGAATATCGCAATCTTGGTAAAGCAGGCGTGAAAGTATCCGTTATCGGGGTCGGGTGCAATCAATTCGGCGGTAAGGTGGATGCAGATGGAACCAAAGCCATCGTCCAAGGCGCACTCGATTTGGGGATCAATTTCTTCGATACAGCAGATGTATATGGCAACCGTGGCGGCTCAGAAGAATATCTGGGCGCGGCGCTGGCGGGTCAATGGGAGCGGGTCGTAGTGGCCACCAAGGTCCGTGCCAAAATGGGCGATGGACCGAATGATGCCGGTGTATCGCGCTATCACATCCTGAACGGAGTCGAAGCGAGTCTGCGCCGGCTGAGGACCGATCATATTGATCTGTATCAAATTCACAGTTGGGATGAGGCGGTGCGTATCGAAGAAATGATGCGGGCGCTCGATGATCTCGTCCGTGCGGGCAAGGTCCGCTATATCGGCGCGAGCAATTTTTCAGCCTGGCAGTTATGTCGTAGTAACGATGTCGCCGAGATGATGGGTTGGGAGCAGTTCGTCACCATCCAGCCAGAGTACAACCTGCTCGCGCGCGAGATCGAACGTGAAGTCGTTCCATACTGTGCGTGGGCTAACATTGGCATCCTTCCGTACTTCCCTTTGGCAGGTGGATTCCTGACCGGCAAATACAAACGCGGTGAACCACCTCCCGCAGGGTCGCGCGGCGAGTTCAGTGCCTACGTGAAGGGACTCCTGACCGATGCCAACTTCGACAAGCTGGATAGACTGCGCGGATTCGTGGAGGCGCGCGGGCGCACCCTGCACGACCTCGCCTTTGCCTGGCTGTTGGGCAACAGGCAGGTCGCGTCGGTGATCGCGGGCGCCACCAGCCCCGAACAGATCTCCCAGCACGCCGCGGCCGTGGAGTGGAAGCTGTCAGATGAAGATTTGAGGGAGTTGACAGAGTTGCTGTAGGAACATTCGAGAGAGGTGTTTTACCAATAAGGAGTCGCCATGTCCACTGAAGAAAACAAGGAAATCGTCCGCAGATATCAGGAGGCTTATAACACCGCCAATTATGACGCGCTCGATGAAGTGGTCGCTGCGGATGTGCTCACACCCAATATGATTTCCAGCGTGCCGCGCGGACTGGAAGGTGCGAAACTGGTGCATCAGAAAACGCTCATCGGCATGCCAGACTATCACACCACCATCGAAGATCTCATTGCTGAAGGGGACAAAGTGGTGGCACGCGTAACCCTGACTGGCACGCACACGGGAGACTTTTATGGCATTCCGCCTACTGGCCGGCATATTCATCTCTCAGCGATTTATATTGTGCGGATCGCGAATGGCAAAATTGTGGAACACTGGGGTGAAGAGAATGGCGTAACTGTTCTCCGACAACTTGGCTTCAAGATCAAACTGGAGCCAGAGGAGTGATAGAACGGCTGCAGGAAGCTGCTGCTCTGCGGGCCATCAACGATCCGCTTGCCACTACCACCCGCAGTTTTGCGCCTGATGTGGCTGAGAACCTGCTGAAGGAATTGCTGACGACGCGCACCGTGGACGCGGTTGGAAAGATGATCGAGATCGTAGGGCAATATGTGGAGCCGGTGCAGCTTCAAGTCGTTTGCCTGACCCTATCTATGGTCAGGTTTGCCACTCGAATGTACTGTAATCACTCAAGACCACCTACAGAACTTCAACGTCAATATAGCGCTGTCAGACTTCTATGAATCTGCTATTCGATCTGCGGCTCAAGAGACCGGCGTGGAGGAAGCCGCGCTCCGTGATTGGTTTGAAAAAACGCTAATCACTCCCATGGAAACACGCAGCACAGCCTATCGAGGTGACAAAACAACGGGAGGCATTCCCAATAATGCCGTGGACATTCTTGAGGGCCGACACCTCATCCGTGCTGAATATCGTGCCGGGGTCCGCTGGTATGAGTTGACCCATGACCGTTTCATTGAAGCCATTGTGGCGAGTAACAAGGAATGGCATGCAAGGAAGCGGACAGCCTTCAGAAATCCGCTGACAGAACCTGCGCGGAACTGGAATCGGCTGGACAGGGATGATGCCAGTCTCTTGCGAGGGGCCCTTCTGGAGGAAGCTAATGAATGGTTCCAATCGAACCCTGCTAAGGTGGATAACTTGGAACGTGCTTTTTTGAAAGCCAGCCAGGCCAACGAGCTGAGAGAGAAATTCAGCGCCAGGACCGCACAAACTCTACGGGTCTTGACTTTTGGTTTGGCACTAGCATTGATCATTGCGGCAGCAGCATCCGTTACAGCTCTTTGGCAACGAGATGAAGCGTTAAAAGCTCTTAGCCAGTTTGATCAGGCTGCTAAAGATGCGAGGAAGGCTGAAGCGGATCAGTATTCAGCGTTGCATTCAGCGTCGACGGGAACTGGTTAATTAGTGGCGGTGCAGACCGCCTTGTTCGGCTCTGGCCGCTCAATATCGAAGATTTGATTGTACTCGCCTGCGGTCGAGCCACTCGAAATTTTACGCAAGCAGAGTGGGACACATATTTTGGGCGCGATGAAGAATATCGCCGCACCTGCGAAACATTACCCTATCATCCTTCGGCGCTTGAAGCCATAATTGAACACGGGAAGGACCTTGCCCGCCAGGGCAAGGAAGACGAGGCCATATCAATTTGGAAGAATGTGAATGGATTAGAAACCGAATTTCAAGTGGATCCAGATGCGTTGTTAGCTGATATTCTGGTTGAGAAGGGGCAGGAGTACGCGTCCGCTGGTGACCTGGACAAAGCGTTGGAGGTTTTACGTCGGGCAAAAGAACTTGACCCAAGTCTTGGAACTAATCCGGAGGCCATGGTGGCTAAGCAACTCGAGGAGCAAGGGCGTCAATATGCGTCCGCCGGTGACCCGGATAAAGCGTTGGAAACTTTAACTCAGGCAGCCAGGCTCGATCCAACTCTCAGAATTAATCCGGACGCCATCGTTATGGAGATACTCGTCGAAGAAGCCAGGCAATATGCCAGCGAAGGTGACTTCGCGAAGTCACTTGCAGCCCTGCATGTGATATTCGACTTGGAGCTGCAGATTGAGGAGTCTCAGGCCGCGATCGTGCAAGAATGGATTTCCTTACTGGAAGAGAGTCGCAATCCGTTTGCGAATAATCCAGATCCTCTCGAGGAACTACGCCAAGCGCAACCTTAGCTGTGGTAAGCCTAGAGATTGAGTTGTCTCTGCAAGAAGAAACAAACATTAGTCTGCTACCTAATACCTCCTCAACCCCAGCACCAACCGCGTTAACCCCAGCGCGGCCAAAAACACCAACCCCACCGCCACTTCAAACGCCAATCTCTGAATATGAATATAAATGCTGAGCAACGCCAACCCAAACCCCAGAGCAGCGACGATGCCTGCGCGCTCCAGGTGGCGTCGCTCCATACCCTGAATGTCATCCTTCGGTGAGGCATAACTGAGGCGCCGTGCAAAATCGGAGAGGTCCCACCCAAGCAAGCCACCGAGCGCTCCGAGCAGCATCCACACGGTCGTGAGTCCATGCCACACGCCATACGCCGCGCCGATTAGCATGAGCAAAAAAGCGACTGACGAAAACCAATAATATTTTCGCCAGTGTGCGAGAATCCATAAAATACCCAACCAGATAAACCAGCGCGCCGGATCAGAGAGACCAGATTGATAATATCCTACAAACAGCGAGCCGATTCCCAAAATCACACTCAGAACAAAAGCTACGAAAGTCAACGCAACCTCATCCAATTACGAATTACGAATTACGCAGTATGCACCACGAAGTGCGTGGTCTCGAGACGTCACGCGACGCTTCGACTTCGTGGCGCCTTGGCACCACTCCGCTCACTACACCTGCCCTGGCGGGCGGTGCCAGGGTAGTCCCGATGCTCTTCGGGAGCGCGGCGGGACTACTCGACCACCAGCTTTAACGTCCCACCGCCCTCAACCACGCGGGTGGACGGCTCAACATGCGCTTTACGACGTGATCGAACGGTTCGGATACGTTCCAATCCAGCAACTGAATACCCGCGCGCCGTACCTTCTGTAACAGGAGTGTGCGTTCCATCGCTACCACGCGGCCAGCCAGCTCCACGTTACGGGTCTTTGGCAGATAGGCAAGCTCGAACTTCACCGGGTTCGGGCTGATCACCAGCACCTGATAGCCTTGCGCCCGCAATTGCACCAGCGGCATCAGATCGTCCTCATGCAGCGGTGAGATCATGATGATCTGCGACTCAGGCGGGAACAAGCGGGTCGGCAGGTGCTCCAGGTCGGCAAAGACTTCACTTCCGCCGGGTCTGGCGCGTGCCAGGGCATGCATGATCTTTTCACGCTGGATCTTTCCATAGCCGGGAATCGTCCAGCCCAGGAACGCGGCGTATAACAGCATACCCACACGGTTGCCCTGGGTCAACAACGCGTCTGCCAGCGCCGCAGCGGCCTGCACTGAATATTCAAACAGCGAATGGCTGTGCGCAAACTCGTTGGTCCGCGAGCGCCCATCCAGCACAATACCTACATCTGCCACACGCTCCTGTTGAAACTCGTTCGAATACAGAACGTCCGCTTGCGAGTGATGCGCGCTCGCCCGCCAGTTGATCACACGCGTCGGGTCGCCAGGCTGATATTCGCGCACGCCGAAGAACTCCGTCCCTGTGCCGCCGACACGTGCCGGGATCAGCCCGGCATAGACGCGCGTGCGGCGCGGATGGATGGCCACGTGACGCAGACGCAGGATTGGCGGGAAGACGAACAACTGTCCCTTCGCCTCCAGTTCGACCGAGCGGCTGGTCACCCGAAATGGATCATTGACCTGCGCCCTGACCGTCTCGAATCCATACCCCCCGCGCTGACCCGCGACCTTGTATGCAAACGTGTAAGATGAGCCTTTTGGAAGCCGGACCAGGTGTTGGCGGTGCCCGGAGCGGACCGTCAATCCAGCAGGCACGTGGTCTTCGATCAAAACCTCTTCCAGGTGCGAGCCGCGATTGGTGATGGTCACGGTGACCGTCACCTCTGCATTCGGTGAGGTGCGGTCCGTGCTGAGATGCCGCGTCGCTTCGATTTTGGTTTCATCCGGCGAGATCAGATATCCTACCAGCAAATACAGGACGACTGGCAACGCCAGCGTGATGTATTCACCATGCACCGTCGCGATGGCCGCGAGCAGAAACCCATAGATGACGAGACCAAGCAGGAGGGAACGTGACATGTGTTCTATGCTCCAGCCGCCGTCCTTCGCGAACGCCGCAAAGCGGCAGTACCCAAAGGGTGCGGCGGCGTTGCACATGAAATCCTGCGTCGACGCTGTGCGCGGCGCAGGGAGCTAATACAAGACTATTTGAACACCGGCACCGGGGTCTTCTCAACCGAATCACGGATGACGTCATCTGTCACCGTGCGCGACATCCAGTATTCGGGTTGCAGGATTACACGATGCCCCAGAATTGGAGTGGCGTAGCGCTTGATGTCATCCGGCTTGATGAAGTCACGCCCATCCAGCGCGGCGTTGGCGCGAGCCATCTTGAGGAACGCCAGCGACCCACGCGGACTCGCACCGACCGCTACACGCCGATCACTGCGGGTGGCATGCACAAGTGCCGCAATGTAATTCTCAAGGTCGGCATCCACGTGAACTGACTCCACCATTTCACGCAGCTCAAGCACTTGCTGCGCTTGGGTGATCTCTCGCAGATCCACTTCATCCTGTCTGCGCTCACGGCGGCGGCGCAGGATCAATTTCTCCTCTTCGAGCGTGGGATGCCCAACCGCCAGCTTTAGCATGAAGCGATCCAACTGGGCTTCGGGCAAGGGAAAGGTACCTTCATATTCGATCGGGTTTTGTGTGGCCAGCACCAGAAATGGCTCGGGCAACGGCAGAGTTTCACCTTCGATCGTGACCTGTCCCTCTTGCATCGCCTCCAGCAATGCAGATTGCGTCTTCGGCGAAGCGCGGTTGATCTCATCGGCCAGCACGATGTTTGCGAAGATGGGACCTTTACGGAGCTCAAATTTGTTCTGGGTGCGATTGAAGATATAACCGCCGGTAATGTCGCCGGGCAACAGATCCGGCGTGAACTGGATGCGTTTGAATTCCAGACCAAGAGCTTTCGCAAAACTGCGTGCGATCAACGTCTTGCCCAGCCCTGGAAAATCCTCGAGCAGCATGTGCCCGCCTGCCAGCACAGAAGCCATCATCATTTCGAGCAGGCCGCGTTTGCCAACCACGGCACGCTCCACTTCGGCAATGACCTGCTTGCTCAAGGTCGAGACTCTTGAAATATCTGCCACATTGTCTCCCATGAAAAATCCAAGCACTAAGAAACCGAGTCACGGAAATTTATTGTCTCTCCATGTCTTTTCTGAAGGACACACCTGCACGCCACGGGTGGCGTTGGTCTGCCAGGTGAACGGTGCTTCTCAGTGGTTGGTCGATTCGGTTTTTGATTCAAGGAACTCGATCACTTTTCTTACATCCTGATCCAATGGAGTTTTGGCAGGCGTCGCAAACATGTTTCGAACTGTGCCGGGGTACTCGGCAAATGAACCGCGCAGCCCTTTTTCCAGATATTCCTGTATCTCTGGCGTGGCGTCCCAGCCGGGGTCCGTCAGTGGCGCAAAGACCGAGCGCGGTTTGCCATACTCACGTTGCAGCAGGATCTGATACGCCAGCTTGCCCAGCCGGTTTGCCACCAGCCATTTGAAGTAGATGCCCCGGTCTTTTTTTTCAAGTGCAGATACCAGGGCTTCCACGCTTCCACGCTCGATTTTGTGATAGGCCAAGGGCTTTGCTCGAAGTTTTATTTCAGGCAGGAGACTGCGGCCTATAAAGAATAGCACGATCACCAGGACTACGATCCACCAAACGCCTTGAGACAGGGAGAGATACAGGAGATAAAGCAGCCAGCCCAGATAAGCCAACGGAAGGACTACCAATTGATATACCGTCTCACGCAATGGCCATGCCAGAATCGCGGCGATCACCAGTACTCCCAACGCGGGCAACAGGCGTCTCCACCTCATACAGGTTCTCCACAATCCTGAAGGATCGCCGTCAGGCAAGCCACCGCTTCCCTGACCATGACCGGACTTGTGCGCCCTCCCCCATAGCGGACGGTCTCGAACAACCGCGTCAATTGCTTCACAGCCTCACCAGGCAACCCGGCCTGCTCGAGGCGCGTCGCGAATTCATGAGGCGTCATGGAGGCGCCGCGATTGAGATTCCTTCTCTCAGCCACCACATCGCTCATGCGAAAATAACAATTCAGGATCACATCGGTCGAATCCCGGCCGGAGGAGAGATCTTGCAGAGATACGCGCGCAATCCGTGCGAGTTTGCGTACTGGCTCCTCGGAGGAAGATGCCTGCAGTACCTTCCACATCCCGTATGCCTTCCAGACAAAGAAAACCGCCAACACCATAATAGCAAGACTTGCCAGATACGTCATCCAGGATGCCGAAGGAGGCGGAGTAAATGCAGGTGGAGGCACGCTGTTGGATACTTCAGCAGGCACGCTGTTACCTGACGGTGTAAAAGACATGCTGAGACGCGTGAGTATCTGAGGATAACGCGTGAAGAGAAGATACAACGCCCAATAGGTAAAGAAGGCACGGAACAGCGACCGGAGCAGGCGCTTCCTGGCCTCCGGCGAGAGCAGCACGGCAATCAAAGCAAACATCCCCACGACCAAAAACCAGAATACCAACTGTGTTTGTACAGGGACTGCCAGCACAGTCCGTATGAGGTCAGCAGGACTCGCCCGCGAAGAGGACGGCTGATCGCTGCCGAAATCCTGCGCCTCACGAAAGGACATGCTACTCATCCCGGTCGCCAGCCCCAGCAAAGCCCCCACCGCCAGCACCGAAAGCAGAATGATCCAGAACTTGTTATCAAAGAATGAACGCATGGCACGCATTTCAGCGAGGGAATTGTACCATTCGGCTATAATTACTGACACCCTCGATATGATCAATCGTATCGCTTTCTCAAAGTCCGAAGCTCGGTTTTTTATACACGGATACTTCGACACCTGCTGCGCCTTCGGCGAGCTTCGCGGATTGAACATACTAATCCGTCTTTTCGCGGCAGAAACGGCGTCCTCCGTGAACAAAGAGAAGAGCGTGTTTAGCGAAGGAGCGTACGATGAATGATTGTTCTGGCCCACTCCACCCACAGGCCGCAGAGGGACTCCGTTTGTTCAACGCGGGTGAATACTTCGAAGCGCATGAAGCGCTCGAAGCTGCCTGGAATGAGGAAAAGGGCAAAGTGCGCGATCTATACCGCGGGATTTTACAGATCGCGGTGGTGTACCTGCATATCAGGCGCGGCAATTACAACGGCGCAGTAAAAGTGTACGGCCGGAGTCAGAAATGGATGAAAGACTGGCCGGCGTTGTGCCGGGGCATCCAGGTGGAGGAGTTACGGCGCGACGCGGCGGTCGTTATGCAAGAAGTGTTGAAGCTTGGTGAAAAGAGAATTGGAGAATTCGACAGGTCGATGTTGAAACCTGTCAGGTGGGATCAAGACTTTGGGAAACAAAAGCGGCCTTATATCTGTGACCGGTGCGGGAGTGAAATGCACGAGCGCAACTGCAAGATCACCTGTCCCAACTGCGGCAACCGGTTCGATTGTTCGGATCTAAATATTTATTTTGATTGATGCTGCCGCGCAGAGCGGAATGAGCCGACAGGCGAATGCAGTCGAAGCGCCATGCACTCCCGAACAATGTCCTTCGACTTCGCTCGGCCAGCACTCGCTCCGCTCTAGACGGCATTCACCTCACCATCCGAAACGTCTTGGCGCTGGCCTCGAAGGTGGTCAACAGATTGTAGAATTCAGTGAGCTCGGCTGTGTATTGCACATACCAGACCGTGGTCCCATCCGGTATTACATAGGTCAACTCATTGATATCGGTATTATTGTTGCCTTTGTGTCCCGTGAAGACCAGCCGAACCGCCGAGACCGTATTCAGGTCCACTCGCGAGCGTTCGCTCACGATCGGCCCTAATGTCATAAGACGATCATTCAAGAACTTGTCAAATGAATCGCCGGTTATAGGTTCGTAAGCCACGGTCACAAAAATTCGATAGGGAGATTTGCCGGTATATTTGCCACTCAAGGCAAGGTCAACGATCGGTTCATTTCCCAGCCCGGTTACCAGATGGTCGGTTTCGTCATTCTTGTACCCGGTTGGCAACCACAATTCATACAAGGGCGATTTATATTGCACCCACCCACTGGGTATTAACGTTTCATACGGGATGGGTGTAGGAGCCAGGGTGGAGGTCGGCGTGGGCAGGACGATCAGCGTGGCGGTGGGAAACGGGGTAGATGTTGGCGGCACAACTTGCGCAGCCTGAATTCCTCTGCCAATCACCAGCCAGACTACGATACAGAACAACAAAAACGCCAGGCCAGCCAGACCTGCCAGGATGCCAAGCTGTGTAACCGTCATGCCGAAGTATTTTTTATTGGTCATTCGCCCTCCGAGGTTGAAGAATTATCGATTTGGGAGCGGCGAAATTGCGGGTTGAAAATCTCTCAGCCACTGTCCCTAACGGGATAATAAAGAACACCGAGTCCCTTGAGAAAAAATCTCAAAACTCTCAGTGGGCTCTATGGAGCAGACCCGTTTGCCACTCGGATAAATCTTACCCTCTCATCCCATACCATGACCGTTATAACATCATGACTGAAATCCGTTTATGGGACGGAAGTCCCTGATGCCGGTGTACCAGCAGGTGCACCGCCAGGTGCATCCACGGTCGGCCAGCCGCTGGCATCGAAATATTCGTGCAGGAACTCGGCACGCTCAGAACCGATCATCAGGCGCGGCCGGGAAAAGTCTTCAAGCATGGCGGTGATCAGTTCAACGCTGATGAGCCTGCCATCGTAGATCACGTAGCGGTCGAGAAATTCGCGCCGGATCCCCTCCGGCATCCAATCGAAGTTTCCCATCTGGTCGAAGAATAAATTGCCCAATCCATAGTGGATGAACGAGTCACGGTGAAACTCCATGGTTTTCGCAAGGTGTGCCTGGCTCCCACTCACAATCGTCGCACCCGCGTCGGCTACGCGCTTAAAACCTCTTACCTGGTCCGGGTTGGGGGGTGCACCATAATCTTCATACCATTGGAAGGTGAAGAATACGAGATAGCCCTGTTCTTTCAATTCCAGGATCTTGGCGGTGAAATAATCAAAATCACATGGAGCCGCGCCGGAATGGCCCTCTGCTGCCACCTTCGGTCCATCGATATCCGGGCGATTGCATCCCATAAACGCGATCTTATTCCCATTGATATCAAACAAGGCCGGCTGGAACGAATCCTGCAAATCTATCCCGCCGCCGAAATAGGGAATATGATTTGACTTGTAGATCGAGAGCGTCTCTTCCATGGCATCCCGGCCATAATCGGCAAAATGGTTGCCAGTCAATTCCACCACGTCCATGCCGACATCGGTGAGCAGGTCCATGTATTTGGGGGCGCTGCAAAAGATCAGGCGCTGGGAATTCGGGTTGGGATCAGGGCAGCTCGAGAAGAACGGAATTTCGTTGCTGATGTGCGTGATATCTGCTTCACGCAACACGTCACGGATTTCCTCGCCCGGATACGTAACTCCTTTCTGCTCCATCTTGAAAGCCGTAGCTCGGACCAGGGCAGTAACACCCGTGAGGATCACGGTCGTCAGTTTGGAGGAGTCATAGTTGGAGGTTGGGAGGCCCAGGGAGGCAGGATCAACCGTCCCCGAGGTTTGAAGCGTGAACGGGATGACCAGCGGATAGTTTGTCGAATCAAAACCCTTTCGAATCGGCGACTGTCCATCGATCGCCAGGACTTTCCATTGTGGAGAGAGGGATTCAAACGGGATGATCGCCCACGTCGACTCGCTCCAGGCCAGATCCAGGATCTGATCCGCCTGCACGGTTCGCACCGACCCAGAAGCTGGCGCGCCCCAAAGGGCCGTGAACGCGGCCAGGGCCGAATCTTCCATCAAGATGGGCCGACCGTTGAACAGTTCCGGTGACGTAACGCCGCTCCACGCGGCGCGCAATTCAGCGGAAGTGACGCCATCTCTCACCGTTGGGAACGGCGCCGCCAAAACATAGACCCACTGAATTTCGTTTGGTGTTGATTCCGATTTTGAACCATCAAGTGTTATTTTCTCGCCGGGAAGGAGATTCACGGAGCTCACTTGCTCCTGCAACAAGTGCGGAACTGAATCACCCAATTGTATTTCCGCGGGGACATCCGTAGGAACTGGTGAAGCGGTTGGCGTAAATACGACGAACACTGGCGACGGTCTTATCACTGGAGCCGGCGCGCCGCAGGAAGAAAAAACATATATGAATATCAGCAAGAACAGGGGTTTCCCAGCCTTGTGAAGATGAAGACGCCGCCTCATGATTGGATCAGGATCGCCCGCGCCGGCGCACCATCTGACCCGGCGATCTTCAGCGGCAGGCAATATAGATCATAAAACCCACGTACGATCTTCGAAAGGTTCAAACCTTCCACCACAACTACTCCGGCCTTCAACAGGATGGTATGGGTTGGAACGGAATCTCCATACGGCGCCACGGAGAGATAGTCCACGCCTACCAGTTGAATGCCACGATCCACCAGCCATTCCGCGCCATCATCGGTGATAGCAACAAAATCGGTTTGGAACGTCGATTCTCCGCTCGCCCATAAATGGGAATTCCGCGTGCCGAAGAGGACCCGCTTCATTTCGGAGCTGATCTCTGACCGGTCCAGCACTTCCGCGGTGATCGCTTCGATGCCATCCGGCAGTTGCGTCACATAACACGGACCGGTCAACACATCCAGCGGAAGGCTCTCTACGGTGCGGCCATCGTTGAGAAAATGATGCGGCGCGTCCACGTGCGTGCCGAGATGCACCGCCGCGCTGAGGCGGGTTACATTGGCATGGGCGCCCTTATCCATCGATTCGATCTGTTCGAGTTCAAGCGCCGGGTCGCCCGGCCAGATGGGAAGATTTGGAGAAATCGTCAGTGAAATATCGTAGATGGTCATAATCTCTCGGTTTCTGTCATTGCGAGCCCCGAGCCTCAAACGGCGAGTGGGCGAAGCAATCTCAAACTCGACATGGAGATTGCTTCTCGTAGACTCGCAACGACATGATAGGTTCTAGAGTGTAATCCTCGCCAGTGTGAATTGCTGCAATGCCTCTTCATCCAAAGTGACGCCCAGACCGGGTTTATTTGGGATGTCGATTGTGCTATCTTGATTTAGCATGAAACGCTCATTCGTAATGTCGCGTTCATAATACCGGTCCGAAGCGGAGATATCACCAGGCAGCACAAAGCCGGGCAGGGACGCCAGCGCCAGGTTCGAGGCGCGCCCGATGCCGGTCTCCAGCATCCCGCCGCACCAGACGGGAACCGGTGTAGCCTGCGCCTGGCACAGATCATGGATCGCCACGCCCTGGCTCAGTCCACCCACCCGCGCCGGTTTGATGTTGATGATCGTGCAGGCTCCCATCTCCAGCGCGTAGCGGGCATGACGCGGCGAGACGATGCTTTCATCCAGACAGATCGGGGTCTTGAATTCGGCCTGCAGCAGGCGATGGTCCCAGATATCATCTTCGAACAATGGCTGTTCGATCAGCAGCAGATTCAACTCGTCAATGGCCTTCAAAATCTGCGCCGACTCCAACGTATACGCGGAATTGGCATCCACCTGCAACCGCAGGGTTGGGTAGGCCGCCCGGACGGCGATGGTCTCATCGACTTCGCGGCCGGGCTTGATCTTGATCTTGACGCGGTTATAGCCCTGCTCTACGTACGAATCGACTGTACGCACCAAAGCGGAGGCCGACTCCTGGATCCCGATCGAGACCCCCACATCCACCTTCTCGCGTGTGCCGCCGAACAGTTCCTTCAACGACTTGCCGTCCCGCTTACCCCACAGATCCCACAACGCCATCTCCACCGCCGCTTTGGCGAGATGGTGGCCGCGAATCTTCTCCACACGCTTCTGGTAATCATCAGCATTCTCAATATCCGCCCCTAAAACCAGCGGCGCGATGAAATCCTTCAGGATGTGCCAGGTAGTACCGGTCGTTTCGTAGCTATAGCCCGGCTCGCGCGAAGCGACGCATTCGCCGTAGGCGGTCAGACCTTCGGCCTGGACCGTAAGGATGATGCACTGCCGGTCCGTCTCGCGCCCAAAGGACGTTTCAAACGGCGAAACTAAGGGCATGGAAATATGGTGGAGGGTGAGGGAGTCGATTTTCATGATGGGTTACGTCAAGTGTATAATATTTTTCGTTCAGATACAATGGTGGAATTAGTCGTGAGCTATGCTCAACAGGATTCATTCTGAAATCCGAGAACCAAATCCCCGTTAAGATCAGCCGCCGAATCATGATTGTCGGCGGCAAGAGGAGTCGCTTGCTTATCCCTGCTGTAGCTTTGCCTCAATTGTCTTAACAAACTCTCCCGCGGAGGTGACGACTTCAGTGGCTTTTTCCTCAGTAATTACCCTGGATTTTTGGTAATCGCCGGCCTGACGCATATCAAAGGCATGATGAATAATCCTGCTCATTTCCTTCGGGAAGATTCCCTGCCGGACAAACAACTCATCAAACTTTGCCAGCACACCAGTGTGTTTGTTCGGTTCAACATCCACAGTGACAAGCAACGCCAACGCTGCATAAAAAACGGCATAATATGCCCGGTTCACAATGCTTGTCGGGCTTCCGCCATTTTCCTGCAAGACGTGCGCATCATGCAACATTTCCCGTGCTGATTCGAGACGATAGTGAATGAGGTCTTTTTTGTAGGAACTACTCCGCTTCATACCACGATGCCTTCCTGCTTGATCGTTTGATAGAACGGCAGGAACGCGAAGCGCTTCATCTGTTCTCGGGTGTCAGGAATGATGGAAATCACCTTGCCGGCATCGAAACCCACCTCCCAACCAATCTCTGAAGCAAGCCGGGTGGTCCTGGCGTCAAGGGATGGGAGAACAACCAGCAGATCAATATCTGACTCCTTACCCGCGTCGCCTCGTGCCTGCGAGCCAAACATAATCACGCGAACCGGCCGTCCCAATTCCTTGGTCAGGCGTTTTCGTACTTCGCGTGCAAGTTTGAGTGCTCGTACTCTGGGGCGCAATTTTCTCATAATGTTATTATAACCTGTTGATGAACACCCAGGATTCCCCCAATTGCTTATTTATGCACTTACGATGGCTCTATCGCGGAAGGGTAAGGGAGTCGATTTTCATGTTGGGTTACGTCAAGTGTATAATATTTTTCGTTCATATACAATGGCAGAAATACTTGTGCGCTGTTTTCATGTATTGTACTTGAGACCTGCGGTCGGGTTTCGGTAATGCGAGAATACTAAGGTTAATGCAGCAAGAGGCAAGTGAGAATGACTGAGAAGTCCCGAAAACAAGCAGTTCTTGTCCTGACCCTCCGAATTATTTCGATTAGTGCTTGTGCTTTAGCAGTTTATGAGATAGTGCCAACACTAGGCATTGTCGAAGAGTTTGAAGGAGAGCACCCTACTGGAGCAGTGGATAGTGTGGTCGTTTATGCGATCAATCCTGAAACAATACTTGCTTCTATTGGCAGTGATGAAACTGAGCTTTTCATGCCTCTGCCTTCAGAAACTGAAACAGATACATCACAGTGGTTAGCCAAATCCTATTATTGGAACGATAAGGAATTCATGAAAGTTGCTAATGCACTGCATCAGTTTGTTTGGAATGAGTCGCTGGAAAAATGGTCCCTATATAAGGCACACTATAGGATATTCCAGTGTCAAGATGAATCCAGTAGATTTGAAGCTGCCGACTTTATATACTTTCGGCGCTACGACAATTACTATCTTGTGCACACGATTTGGATAAACCCATTCAATGGGGAAGTAGGGACAGGCTATACCAATTATGAATATACTGGCAAAAGGAAAGCTATAGATTTCGATAAAGCTGATATCAAGAACGCCAGTGCTGCTTTAAAGCTCTCTGAAGATAATGGAGGAAGAGATGCTCAATTGAAGGATATCAATGGATGTAGTGTAGATATATCACTGGCACCATATGCGTTTAAGCACAATTTTCTGCCCATTCCCTTCAGTCGTACTGACTGGGGATGGCATGCGGTTTACACAAACGACAATTCCGAGATCATATTTGAAATAGTAATCGACCCCTACACAGGAAGGTATAAAACAGCAAATTAGAGTCAATAACTTTGTCTTCCATTATATCCGAACCCAGTATGGGCTGTCTGCTATGCCCCACCTCAAGCACCAAGCGGCATTACATGAGCGACGTAGTGTTCCAGCAAGACGTCCGAATTTTTGGAAAACTCGGAAGTCCCACTTAACTCCGTGGAATACCCGGAATATGCGCAGGTACAGCTACAAAGTCTTATGAGCCCATCCCGTCTTACAACCATGCACGCCATTATTTCGGTGCTTGAGACACCGACGTCATCGAGGCCAGCACTTCCCTGGTCGCATCCTTGCCGCCGCTGAAATTGCCTGGTGTCCATGCTGGCAGGATATAATTGCGTTATGGTCAAGCAACATTTATGAGGAAAGCTGGGCAGTACCATGCAAATATCCTTTTCACTCCCTGAAAGCCAATTCATAGCCGATTCGGCGGAGGAGGCAACGCAAAAGATCCGCAGGTATGCCGCCTTAGGGCTGTATCAGGCCGGCGAATTGTCCATCGGCGCGGCAAGTGAACTGGCGGGCATGGACCGCTACGACTTCCTGGATTTCTGCAAGCGGGAAGGCGTCATCCTCCGTACACAAACGCCGGAGGAGCTAGAAGCTGACTTGAAGAAATATGGCAGAGGAAAATAGAGGATGCTTATTGTTGCAGACAGCTCTGCACTCATCGCTCTTGCAACCTGTGGTGGATTGAATGTGATTTTGCAGGTGTATGATGACATCAGGGTACCTGAAGCGGTCTATGCCGAAATCGTTGCCCCCGAGAAACCGCAATCTGATGCGTTGGGATTGTTTTTGGCCGGACGTGTTGCCAAGGTGGACACAACACGTTGGGTATTGACTGCAGGCGGTCTTGGACGCGGCGAGATTGAAGCCATGGCTCTATATAAACAGCTGACCGCGGATGCACTGTTGATTGACGATCATCGCGCCAGGATTATCGCTGAACACAATCAGATCAATTGTATTGGTGTGCTTGGGCTTCTGCTCATTGCAAAACAGGAGGGGAAGATTGCAGAAATTGCTCCCTACATTCAAAAACTGCGGCAGTCTTCCATTTACTATGGGGATGCTTTGCTGGACCGGGTACTAAAGCTGCAGGGGAATGAGATCTTCTTAAGTGAACCTGATACTCTATTATTTCGGCGTTTGGGAGCCTGACGTCATCGAAGCCAGTACTTCCCTGGTGACATCCTTGCCGCCACTAAAATTCACCCATATACTTTGAACCGTGTATATCGGTCCCCAGGGGATGCCCCACCATCCCAGCAAAAACGATAGCAATGTGAAGGGCAGGCCCTTGACCACGGCGTTATCCGCGTGGGAGATGAAATAGATATTGGAAGACCGTTTGAAAGTGATCACGAGAAGTGAGATGCAATATTGAAAGATCACGAACTTTCCACCCTGGCTGATTTCCTGCTGCAAATGCCCGGCTGATTGGATGTCTTCGAGCCCAACGATTTTGGTCATAAGTTCTCCCGTTGCAAGTATAAGTCATCTCAAAATAGCATGTCACTCTGAGGGAGCGGTGGTTGCGACCGAAGAGTCTCGTACTTCTAGTGTAGAGACCCTTCGCTATGCTCAGGGTGCCATGTCTGACGCAAGTTCGAGTAATTGTGGAACTACTCCACCTTCACTTCCCCCGTCTCATCCTTCAAGGTCTCGGGCTGGCTCGCCGGTGCCTTCAAACCCTGCAGGGCTTCGTCTATGCTAGTGCCTTCGCCACGACGCATCCCTGTCGCGGGCGTTCCGCAATACGGACAGATATTCCACGGCAGTTCCATCAGACGGTCGCAGTTCTCACAGGTCTTCTTGAGTTTGGTGTGGCAGTTCGGGCAGACCTGCCAGTCATCTTTGACGCGGCGCTCACAGCCGGGACACAACGGCAAATCCTCGAGCGCCTGGAGCAGGGCTTCCTCTTCGAGCGTGCGCTGGTATTCCTCTTCCAGAGTCCGCGGTGGGCGAAGGATCAAATACACCAAGATGCCGGGAAGGTTCAGCACTGCCACGAGCAGGGTGGCCAGCGTCTGTACCAGTGTATCGCGTGAGCGCGTGCGGATGTCGCGGTACGTCCAGATGACGAGCGAAATCCACAACGCGGCCAGGAAGGCGGCGCCGAAGCCGGTCAGCACCAGGATCAAACTACTCATCAGGGAGGGGTCGACGGTCATGGGGACTCGATGGCGGTATTGTATCCTATATTATCCTGTCGTTGCGAGGAGCCCAGCCGGCGACGAAGCAATCTACCAGACGCCGAGGACGCTTCGCTCCTTCCAATCGCTCGCAATGACAGAAAGTCAGGGGGTCGTGTGATGGAAGGTCCACAAACCATCACCCTGATCCACATAGGAGTTGGTGCCGATCACTTCATAGAAGGTGACACCGGGTTTCAGGTAAACCTGTGCACCGTTGGCATCAATCAGGGCAAGGGGCTGGTTGGCAAACGGGCGGCTCCAGCGGGCCATGATGCCCACCCCATCGCGAAAGACATACGCCTCTCCGGGGCCGGTCATGTCAATGTGATAAACCTCATCCTCCGCCTGGTACGAATCCGCAAAGGTGTGGTAGGCAAAAATGTACACCACATTCGCGGCGTGGATGGCGGTGGCGTTCACGCGGTCCACCAGCGGCGCATACTTCTCAGGTTTGCCGTACCGCATGTCACTGGTCTCCTGATAACGGACGTATTCACCAGTTTCAGGCAGATACGACCAGTAATGATAATCATCCTCTGAGTAATATCCGTAGATCAGGTTTCCCGGCAGATT
Organism: Anaerolineales bacterium; assembly: GCA_035720235.1. Lineage (GTDB taxonomy): Bacteria > Chloroflexota > Anaerolineae > Anaerolineales > Villigracilaceae > Defluviilinea. The sequence goes on from DASTOH010000137.1 coordinate 42,600, forward strand.
CACCAGAGAAAGATACTCCGCGCTGAAGAGTCCACTGCGGAAAGAGGGCGCGTCGTTCGTGAGATTATCCTCGGCGATGCAATCCTGCCATGCGACGGTGTCGAAATAAGAATTGTTATAGACTTCGATCTTGCGGGATTCCAATAGGCGAAAAGGCGGGCAGGATGCAAGGCTCGGCACCACAAGGAATTCTGAGAAATCAGTGGTCCTGAAATAATCGAGCACGCGCGGGTCGGCAAATTTGAAGACCAGATAGGCCTGGTACATGCGCTGGATGTTTTCATCGAAGAAGCGGCCCGAGCGTACCGGTCCCACCCATTCCGAATCGTTACCGTAGAAGATGGCGATGAAACGAGTCAACCCGTCCTCGATGTAATATTCGAAGACCTGGTCTGCCAGGGTGAGGCCCGACTGCGGCCGGATATAACGCGGGTAATTCGCCACCTTGATCGCCATCGGACGGCGGTTCAAGAGATTCGGGTCAGAAGCGGGCAGTCCCGTCAACGGGTTGATTGGCGGCGGTAATGTCACGGCAGTGGGTTGGTCGACTGCCAGTTGCGCCACCTCTACAGCTGTGGGTGGAGGCGTGGCAGTAAACGTCGGCATGTACAAAGGCGTGGGCGCCGCGCCAGCGTACAGGGAGCCTGATGCGCCTTGCACAGTTTGTGCAGGTTGGAAGGGCGTGGCGGTCGGAAATGCCCCCGCAGAGACTTCTCTGGCCCCGCGTAGTGTGTCACATCCTGAAAGTAGCAGCAGGGAAAGCAGAAGGAGGTGGATGGTACGATGCATGGGTAAGATTGTACAACAATCAGATGCCTCTGCAAACCTGATAAAATTACGAAAACATGTTCATTCTGATCACGGTTTCGATATTATTCGTCACTGCGCTGGCATTGATCACCCTGCGCTTCACTTTGGGCGAATATCGTTATTCATGGCTGATCGCCACCAGTGGCTCGTTTTTTGCATGGATCAGCGTTTTCGTGTGGCAGTTGGACATGCCATTTCAGATCCAGCTGCCTTCCTGGCAGCCCATCGAACTTTTTCCAGCGTCACCCTTTCTGGTGGCAGACGACATAGCATGGGCATTTGCGCTCAGCCTGGCCTCCATGTGTCTGGCGGTCATCCTCACCGCGGTGATACGAGATAACTTCCCTTACCCATTAAGTTGGATCGGCGTTGTAATTCTGACGGCGCTGGGCATTCTGGCTGTGACGGCCGATAACCCGCTGACCCTGGTATTGCTATGGCCAGCGATTGACATCGCCGAACTGATCGCCCACCTGCGGATTGTGCAACAGCCGCAACTGAGCGAACGGGTCGTGATCACCTTCGCCGCACGCGTGATGGGAATCCTGATCCTGCTGTGGGCAAACATGGTCAGCCTTTCGAACGGCGTCGTGCTCGATTTCCGGGCCGCGCCGCCGCAGGTGGGTTTGTACCTGATCCTCGCGGTCGGTTTGCGCCTGGGCGTGCTGCCACTGCATCTGCCCTATACCAGTGAGTCTGCCATCCGCCGCGGGTTCGGCACCGGCTTGCGTATGATCTCCGCCGCCTCAAGCCTGATCCTGCTTTCACGTATCCCCGCCAGTAGTCTGGCATCACCCTTTACACCCTACCTGATGGTGTTGATAGCGCTCGCCGGACTGTATGCAGCCTGGATGTGGCTGCGCGCGCCCGATGAATTGACCGGTCGTCCATATTGGATGATCGGCATGGGATCACTGGCCCTCGCCGCAGCTCTGCGCGCCAACCCGGTCGGCGCGGCGGCCTGGAGCATTGCCCTGGTTCTGGCAGGTGGCGCCTTGTTCCTCACCTCTGCGCAAACCCGCTGGCTGGAACGCGCGCTGCTGGTGGGCGTGTGGTCCATTTCCTCATTGCCGTTTTCGCTCACCGCCACAGGCTGGGTCAGTCATGGATTAAGTTTCTGGTACGCTCTGCCCGTTTTGCTGGCAACTCATGCCATGTTGATCGCTGGTCTTGTACGCCACGTGCAAAGGTCATCCACCCGCGCAGTCTTCGACACGCAAACCTCCTGGGCACGGAACGTGTATCCAATCGGTGTGCTCATCATACTGCTTACCATGCTCGGGCTTTCGTTGTTCGGCTGGGATGGGTCGCTGCAAATTGGCAGCTGGCTCCTGGGACTCAGCGCTTCGCTCCTCGCTCTGGCCTTCATCTGGCTCACGCCGCGTTTGCGCGTCCTGAACCCGGTTCGTGCTCATTGGGTCCGCCCTGCCAACCCGGCCTGGCTGGAATGGGCCTACCGGACCATCTGGAACGGATATTACCAGATCAGCCGGCTGGGCAATGCTTTTTCAGAGCTCCTGGAGGGCGAAAGCGGCATCATGTGGACGCTGTTGTTCCTGGCACTGTTTATCTCTTTCTTCTCACAAAGGACACCCTGAGGCATGTCTGCGCTGGCGTGGTTCGCGGTGGTTCTACTGGCTGTCACATCGATTGGGCTTCTGCTCGCCCGGGATTGGCGCTGGTTGATCATTTTTCTTTCCACACAATATTTTGGCATGTTGATCCTCACTTTGGAGCACTGGCCGCTGGGTTTGGCGTCGGTCAAGGTGGTGGCAGGCTGGATGAGCGCCGCGATCCTGGGCATGACCCGTTCCGGGTTGCCGCGTGAGGACCGGGCCGAGCGGTCAAACGTCCTGCCGCAGGGACGGCTCTTCCGACTATTCGCAGCTGCCATGGTGCTCCTCATCGTTTCATCCATGACCCCACGCGTGGATGTGATCATGGCAGATGCCGGGTTTGCGGTCACGACTGGGAGTCTGCTGCTCGTGGGGATGGGTTTGCTGCACCTGGGTGTCAGTAATCACATCCTGCGCGTGACGCTGGGGTTGATGACGGTGCTTTCAGGATTCGAGATCCTTTATGCCACGGTGGAAGGCTCTGTGCTCGTGGCAGGCCTGCTGGCGATCATCAATCTTGGGCTGGCTTTTGCCGGTTCCTATCTCATGGTCGCATCGAATGCGGAAGAAGAGACGGAGCCCGTATGAACGCGCCCACCATCTGGATCATCGCGCCCGCGTTCGTCGCCATCCTGCTTTTCCCCATTCGCAATCAACGCGTCTTGAGCTTCCTTGGAGGCAGCATTGTCGTCCTGCTGGCACTCAGCGCACAATTCGTTCCTATTGGAGAGGCACTGACCATTGGAGGAAACTCCTTTAAGATCGACGACAGACTGGAGATATTGGGACGCGTCCTGCAGCTTCGCTCCGAAGAAGGATCATTGCTGGCCATCATCTACGGCGCCACGACCCTATGGTTTTTCGGTGCAGAGGCCTCTGGTACGGCACGAAGCATCGTCCCTTATGGTCTGTTGATCACCGCTTTGATGGTGGCGTCCATCGCGGTGGAACCGTTCCTGTTTGCCGCACTCTTCATCGAACTGGCTATTCTGCTGTCCATCCCTATGCTGGTCAGTATCCATCAGGCTCCGGGCCGCGGCGTGGTGCGCTTCTTTATTTACCAGACCCTGGCAATGCCTTTCATTCTGCTCTCGGGCTGGCTGCTGTCTGGTGTGGAAGCCAGCCCTGGTGACATTGCGCTGGCTGCCCAGGCCGCCTCGATGCTCGGGTTGGGTTTCGCTTTTCTGCTGGCGGTATTTCCGCTTTACAACTGGCTCCCGCTGTTGATGGAGGAGTCTTCGCCTTTCATCGTTGGCTTTCTGCTGTGGATCCTCCCTACCATCACCATCATCTTTGGTGTGGGTTTTCTGGATCGTTACTCCTGGCTGCGTTCCTCACCACAAACCACCGGGACGCTGCAATTCGTGGGTCTGTTGATGATCGTGACCGGGGGATTCTGGGCGGCCACCGAGCGGCATCTGGGACGCATCATGGCCTATAGCTCGGTGGCCGACACGGGTTTCGGCCTGGTGGCCCTGAGCCTGGATTCACGGATCGGCATACCGATTCTGTTCCTGCTCCTGCCGGCGCGGGCACTGGGGCTGGCAGTCTGGACACTGGCCCTGACCATCTTCAAGAACAATGCGGAATCGCTGCGTTTCAGCGCTGTCCGCGGGCTGCTGCGCAACTTCCCCTTCGCCGGCGCGGCACTTATTCTGGCCGCTCTGTCCACCAGCGCATTCCCGTTGCTGGCGGGCTTCCCCTCCCGGCTGGCTCTCTGGGAGAACCTGGCGCGGCTGTCCATTGGCTCGGCCCTGTGGATGGGCATCGGCATCATCGGCTTGTTGACCAGTTGCTTCCGCTCACTGGCCGTTCTCACCATGGCTGACGAATACACCGCCTGGGAGGTCCACGAGGACTGGCTCCAGGGAATCATGCTTGGGCTGGGCATGATCGGGTTGGTCGTCCTGGGGCTGTTTCCGCAGATCCTTCATTATTTCCTGTCCAACCTGCCGGCCATGTTCGACCGCCTCGGTCACTGAGGCGGTATAATCCAGGGTCAATTGAAAAAACTTTTCGCTACAAAGGCTTGCATTGCGCCTGAAGGGAGTGTTGAAATGACACCACACTTGCCCCGGCGTGATTTTTGAATTTTGAAATGCGCTAGCATTTCATGGCAATTCATGGAAAATCATGCCGGGGAGGCCACAAAGGAATTTTGAGCATTCGCAGGTGAGTGTGTGCAGCCCGAACGGGATACGAGCGTTGCGTGCTTTGCGGTAAAAACCGTTATCTGATTCGTTAGAACACTGGTCCGGAGGAACAATGGATTTTGAACAAATCGTCAAACGCCTGCAATGGCTGGACGAGGAACACCGCAAGGACAAGGCGGCAATCATTGCCTTGGAAGAGCGCATCGCTTCCTTCGAGGGGAATGTCGAGAACGTCAGACAACAGATCAAACCTCTGGATAATCAGATTGCGCGAGCGTTGAACACCAATGCTCGCATCGACCAGTTCGAAGCGCTCGTCTCCAAACAGCGCGAGGATCTGAAAAAGTTAATAGACGAACTTGATAAACGCTTCCAGGCGCGCGTGCAGGAAATCACTACGCAGCACCATAAGGACATCGAGCCCTTTCACAGGGAAATTGGCGAGTTGAGGCAGGAGCTTACCCAGATACCGCCGCTCCAACGGGATATAAAAGCGCGTGTGGCGGAGGAAGAACGTCTGCGGCAGGAGATCAAGGCATTGAGACCACCGATCGACGAAGCCATGCGCGCCATCGAGGAGGTGGCCCGCTCTCAACGTCCGTATGAGGAGAACCGCAAGCAGGATTTGAAACGCGTGGCCGACCTGCAGGGTGAGTTGGTGTCGTTGCGTGCCCGCATCGACGATGTGCGCGCCCGCTCGGACCTGAGTGCTGACACTTTCAAGGTGCTGGATGGCCGCATCAATGAAGTGGTCCTCTCAGAATCGGAACGGCGCGCCGCGCAGAACGCCTTCATTGAAAAGCAGTCCGTAGCCCAGATCGACCGTGAACATTTCTACCGGGAATGGCAGGAAAAATATAGCGAGTTTCAGAAGCAGATGAAGATCCTCGATACGCATACCACGGCGCTCGAAGAAACGCTGCGCTCTGCCCGAAAAGCCCAGGAAACCTACCACGAACTCAATACCAAGCTCGAACGCCGCATCAGTGAAGTGACTGAGATGCAGCGTCTCGCAGAGGAGCGTCTGCGGCAGGAATGGGTCACTTTCAAGGCTGACGATCAGAAACGCTGGACCGGCTTTACCCTCTCGCAGGATGAAGGCGCCAAGGATGTGCGCCGCGTGATCCAAAAGATCGAAGAGCGCATCGATCCGGTCTATGAATCCATCGAGACCATCCGGGATCAATTGCAGCAAACCACCGAAGCCACCGAGCAGCAGCTTCAGGAACTCATGAATGTGGTGCATGAATGGCTCTCGGCCTATGAGCGCATCTTGAGCCACGGCAAGACTACCAAGAAAACGAAAAAATAAGACCGCTGACGCATGCTCCTGGCGCTCGTTCACATATCATTCGCCGCCGATGATGGCGGCTGGAGCGTTTTGAGTCATGCGCGTCATTGGCACAGCAGGTCATGTAGATCACGGCAAGTCCACCCTCATCGCGGCGCTTACCGGCATACACCCTGACCGCCTCAAAGAAGAACAAGCGCGCGAGATGACCATCGACCTCGGCTTTGGCTGGCTGACATTGCCCAACGGCGAAGAAGTGGGAATTGTAGATGTGCCGGGTCACCGCGATTTCATCGAGAACATGTTATCGGGCATCGGCGGCATCGATGCGGCCCTGCTCGTGATCGCGGCGGATGAGGGCGTGATGCCGCAGACCAGGGAACATCTTGCGATTTTGGATCTGCTGCAGATTCCCGCCGGATTGATCGTCCTGACCAAGACCGACCTCGCTTCAGACTCAGGGTGGCTTGGCCTGGTGGAAACAGACATTCGCGCCGCTGTTCGCGGAACGGTGCTTCACGATGCGCCGATCCTGCGCGTTTCAGCCAAAAACAGGACTGGGCTTGCGGGCCTGATCTCTAATCTTCAATCTCTCCTCCTGGAAAAACCATCCCGCCCCAATCTCAACCGCCCGCGCCTGCCCATTGACCGGGTCTTCAGCATGAGCGGCTTCGGCACCGTTGTCACCGGTACATTGATCGACGGACACTTCTCTGTGGGCGATGAAGTGGAAATATTGCCAGGCGGACTGAAAGGGAGGATCAGAGGATTGCAAACCCACAAGAAAAAAGAAGAGATTGCCACGCCCGGCTCCCGCACGGCAGTAAATATCTCGGGCTTGGAAACTAACTCACTCCAGCGCGGCGACGTCGTGATTCACCCACAGCAATACACCACGACGCGCCGAATTGACGCGCGGCTTCGCGTGCTGAGCAATATATCATCCCCCATCAAGCATCACGACGAAGTGAAGTTTTTCGTCGGCGCGAGCGAAACAATGGCAACCGTGAGATTGCTTGGCACAGAAGAGCTCAATGCGGGTACAGAAGGCTGGATTCAACTCGAGCTGAGGAATCCCATCGTAACCGTACGCGGCGACCGTTATATCCTGCGTCGCCCCTCTCCGGGAGAAACGCTCGGCGGCGGGCTGGTGATCGATCACCAGCCCAAAGGACGACACAAACGTTTCGATGAAGCCATAATCAAATCTTTGGATTTGCTCGCGCAGGGATCACCAACCGATGTACTGCTGGAAGCAGCCCTGGCAGTTCAGATTGCATCCATCAAGGAGGTTGTATCTCGATCGAGGCTGGATACCACAAAGGCGGAATTGGCTTTGAAGGAACTGCTCGACGACAAGTCGCTGATTCTGCTCGAAGAAGGTGCAACGACGATTACGAGTGATATCCTGGTCATCACCGCACCTCACTGGAAATCACTTAGCGACAGGACCCTGCAACGGATCGAGTCGTATCACAGGGATTATCCCTTGCGGCGCGGGATTCCGCGGGAAGAATTGAAGAGCAAAATAAAACTGGCACCACGCGTCTTCAACGCAGTCATTGCCAGACTGATCGCTGATCACGTCATCACAGATCATGTCGCCATCCTCGCAAAGGCCGGGCATGAGGTCCGGTTCACGCAACAGGAGCAGGCCAAAATCCAGGCTCTGATGCGACGGTTGGAGGCAAATCCATTCAGCACGCCGAGCGTCAAGGATCTGCGGGCCGAGGTCGGTGAGGAAGTGTTGAATGCCTTGATCGAATCTGGAGAATTGACCGCCGTATCTTCGGATGTCATTTTTCGGAAGAAAGAGTATGAACTGATGACGAACCGCATCAAAGAGATCCTGAAGCAAACTGGCAGGGTCTCGCTTGCGGAAGTCCGTGACGTGTTCGACACCAGCCGGAAATATGCGCAGGCTTTGTTGGAGCACCTCGACGCGCTGGGCGTCACAGTTCGGGATGGCGATTATCGGAGGTTGAGAAAGTGATGAGGCGCATCAAGAGCTGGCTTACGCCGCCGGTGTTCGAGGACGAGGTCAAGACACAACAGGCCTACCTGTTGCACGCCATCTTGTGGACGTTGATCTGTGTGCCGATCGTGTACCTGGTTTTTATATTCGTAAAAGGCACGAACGACCCGAACCGGGCGTTGGCGCAGTCAGCTTTTGGAGAAATCGCCAATGTAATTCTCCTGATGTTACTGCGGCGGGGGCACGTGCGCGCGGCTTCCGTTTTGCAAGTGAGTGCCTTTTGGCTCTTCTTTACGGTGACAGCCGCCACTGGAAATGGGGTGACAGGCGAAGCCTATCTGTTGGGATACAGCCTGGTCATTGCGATTGCCGGCATGCTGCTCGGCGCGACGGGAGCCTCGGTGTTTACCGTCCTGTCACTGGCGGCAGGCGCACTGATGGTCTATGGACAAACCAATGGACTGCTCGTCTCCAGATTTGAAGGCTCCCTCCTGACTACATGGATCATCAGCCTGTTGTTGTTTCCAGTTGGGGCGGTGTTGCAACATCTTGGATCACGCATCACAAGAGAGTCACTGGCCCGCGCCCGGACCAGCGAGGCGCGCTATCGTTTGATCTCACAGCTGAGTTCCAATTACACCTTTTCCACCGAAGTCGATGAGCAGGGAAACATGCGGCTCAACTGGGTGGCGGGCGCGCTGGAAAAAATCAGTGGATATACGTTCGATGACTATGTTGCCCACGGCGGTTGGCTGGCACACCTCCACCCTGACGATGTCGAAAAAGACAGACAGGCCCTGGAGAAATTAAAGACCAACCAGCGCGTCATCCACGATATCAGGACATTTAACAAGGACCGGCAGGTGCAATGGGTGCGCGTGTACGCCCACCCCGTATGGGATGAAGCCCGGAAGCGCCTGACCGGGATTGTCGGCGCGGTTCATGATATTGCGGAACAGAAAATGGCTGAAGAGTATGAACAGCGCCGCCGCGATATGCTGGAAAAGATCATACAGCTTGGCCAATACGTGACTCAGGTGCAGGATATCCGCTCCACACTTCAACGCATCTGGTGCAGCGTTCGCTACGATTTGAATTTTGACCGGCTGGGCATTTACATCTACAACGCCGAACAGAATGCCATGGATGGCACGTACGGGACTAACCACGATGGGGAGATGCTGGAAGAGTGGTTTCGACATCTCTCCCTCGAAAATGCGACGAAGGAGACAAACGCGTTTTTGCAGGCGCTCCAGCAGCCGAATGGGTTATATTTGACACATCACTATGATGAGGAACGCAAGCTGCCATATGGGGATATCATGCAGCACGTAAAAGATTTTGCCGCGGTGGCAGCCTGGGCCGGTGAAAAACCGGTGGCGGTTTTATGCGTGGACAACGTCCTTACACAACGCCCCATTACAAATGAACAACTGGAGGCCTTAAGGCTGTTTGCAGGTTATGCCGGGCTGGCGATCGAGAACGCGCGGCTCAACGATGCTCTTCAAAACGAATTATCGCAGCAGAAGCAGGCCGAGGAGCGAGAGGCGCAGCGACGCGCCATACTTGAGAAAGTGATCATTCTGAGTCAACAGCTAACCGAAGTCAGCGACCTGCGTACAACACTGGAGAAGATCTGGCATGGCGTTCATGACACGCTCGAGTTTGACCGGCTGGGCATATTTCTCTACAACTCGGAGCGCAATTCCATGGATGGGACATTAGGCACAAACAACCAGGGTCAGATGGTTGAAGAATGGGATCAATGGTTTTCGTTGACTGAAGTAGAGATATTTAGACGCGCCGTCGAAAAACCCGATAGCATCTACTTCACGCATAATTATGATAGCGAGAATGAATTTGAAGTCGGGCATGAGATGTACGGAGTGAAGGATTTTGCCGCAGTAGCGGCCTGGTCCGGGGAAAAGCCCGTGGCTGTCATCTGTGTGGATAATCTGGTCACCGGGCGAGTGATTTCAGATGAACAACTGGAAGCGCTGAGACTATTTGCCGGTTATGCCGGGTTATCTATTGAAAATGCTCGCCTTAACACGGCACTCAAAAATGAGCTCACCCACCGACAGACACTGATCGAACAACTCGAAGCCAAGAACGCGGAATTGGAGCGTTTCACCTATACCGTTTCACACGATCTCAAATCTCCCCTGGTGACCATTACCGGTTTTCTCGGCTACCTCGAAAGGGATGCCCTGGCTGGTGAGACTGCCAGGGTAAAAAGCACGGTTCTTCGCATCACCAATGCGGCTCACAGGATGCAGTCGCTGCTCAATGACCTGCTTGAGCTCTCGCGCATTGGCCGGCTCATGAACCCGCCGGAGAACATTCCTTTCAAGGAAATCGTTCAGGAGGCTGTGGAACGTGTGCGCGGCAGACTGGACCAGGTCGATGCCGTGCTCGAGATTCAGGGCGGGTTGCCAACGGTGCACGGCGATCGGGTCAGGTTGATCGAAGTCATTCAAAACCTGGTGGATAATGCCGCCAAGTATTCAAACCCCCAAGCGCGGCCGCGTATTGAGATTGGCGCCAGAAGTGGAACCGGAAAAACCCACTGTCTTCTTTGTTCAGGATAATGGCATCGGCATAGCGCCGGAGTATCACGAAAATATTTTCGGCCTGTTCAACCAGCTTGACCCAAAAGCCGAAGGTACCGGCATTGGGCTGACACTGGCAAAAAGAATCATCGAAGTCCACGGCGGCAAAATTTGGGTAGAATCAGAGTTGGGCCAAGGCGCAACTTTCTGTTTCACCCTGCCCATACACTAGAGAAGGAGTAAGCATGTGCGGAAGATTCACACTGACCGTTAACCCGGCTGATTTGCAGAACACGTTCCAGGACTATAGCTTCCCGGCAAAGTTTGCACCACGTTTCAACATTGCTCCCAGCCAACCTGTGCTGGCCATCCCCAACGATGACAAACTCACGGCTGATTTTTTCGTTTGGGGCTTGATCCCGATGTGGGCAAAAGACCCAGAAATTGGCAACCGCCTCATCAACGCCCGCGGTGAAACGCTGGCTGAAAAACCGTCCTTCCGCGGCAGTTATCGGCACAAGCGCTGCCTCATTCTGGCCGATGGCTTTTACGAATGGAAATCGTTCGGCGGCCGAAAGACCAAAACGCCCTACTACATTCATATGCAGGACCGCAAACCATTTGCTTTCGCCGGGCTATGGGATCACTGGGAAAGCCCGGATGGCTCGAGCATCAAATCCTGCACCATCATTACCACCTCGCCGAATGAACTGACGGGATCGATCCATGACCGTATGCCGGTCATCCTGCATCCACGCGACTACCGCAAATGGTTGGACCCGGCGCCTCAGACTCCCGAAAGCCTGCAGCCGCTGATCAAGCCCTTCCCCGCCGAAGCCATGACCGCCTACCCGGTCTCAACGCTGGTAAATAAAACCACCAACGATGTACCTGAGCTGGTCGTGCCAGTATAAATACGTTACGCTCCTTTCCTCTTTCAGGGGCTTTTCGTGCCACTCCGAAGGAGAGCGAACGCGAGGTCCCTGAAAAGAGCGTTGAAGGAAAAAATCCAAGTCGTGAATCAACTCCAATTAAATATCATCCACCGGTTTCCCGCGCTGGGATCGCGGGATTATCGGCTGTTCATCATCGGTCAGCTCATCTCGGTAACCGGCACGTGGATGCAAGCCACTGCGCTGCCGTATCTGGCGTACCGCATCTCGGGCCGCCCGCTGGATCTGGGACTCATCGGCGTTGCCACTACCTTACCCACCTTGTTATTTGCCCTGCCAGCTGGCGTGCTGGTCGAATGGTGGGACAAGCGCAAAACGGTGATCCTGTTTCAGGCCATCATGTCGCTGCAGGCATTCGGGCTTGCGTACCTGGCGTACACGGGTCAAATCCAGATCTGGCACATGGTGGCGCTGGCATTTTTCTATGGCTCGGCGGTTGCCATCGAAGTGACCGCCCGCCAGGCCATGCTGATTGAACTGGCTGGACGTGAGGCGTTGCCTAGCGCTATTGCCTTGCAAACGACTGCCTTCAACTTTGGGCGGGTGCTGGGTCCCTTGTGCGCGGCGTGGTTGATTTCCACCACTGGAAATGAGGGCAGTGTCTTTCTGGCAAACGGGGTCAGTTTCGTCTTTGTGATCCTGGGATTATTCCTGGCGAATACCCAATTCAAAGTGGAGCGGGAAGAGGTTAAAGAACGAAATCTGCAGCACGAGTTCAAGGAAGGGCTGGCCTACATTCGCAGCAATGCGGTCGTGGTGTCTGTGATCCTGATGGCAGCGCTGGTTGGATTTTTCGGCATCCCGCTGGTACAGCAGCTCCCTGCGCTGGCCCGCGATGTGTTGAAAACTGCCACGGATACAGAGGCAATGGTGGCGAGCCGCACCAGTAACTTGTATGCGGCACAAGGCGCAGGCGCGTTGATTGCGGCATTGATGGTCGCCTATTTCAGCTCTGTCGACAAGCGCCGCATGCTTCAAATTGGACAGGCGATCTTCGTGTTTCCCATCATTGCATTAGGCTTCGCCAGGAGCATCTACACAGCCCTGCTGCTGATGCCTTTGATTGGGCTGGGAACGGTCATTCAACTGGTCTCGATGAACACCCTCATTCAGCTTGCGGTTCCCAACCAACTGCGCGGACGCGTCTTCAGCATCTATTTTTGGGCCTTGCAGGGCGTTGCCCCCTTTGGCAGCTTCGTCATCGGCTGGATGGCGCAGACCTGGAACGTGCCCGCCACGATCGTGATCGGTGGAATCGTCTGTCTGCTGGGAATCCTGCTGATTCAGCTGGTTTTCGTGCGCGGCTCTTTCACGCGCACGTAGGCCAATCGTCGGGTTAATGCCAGCTTAGCGTTTGGAGGTGCGGCTTGACGGTTTATTTTCCATTAAGGTATGCTTTTCGAGCAGGCATTGCGCCGGCGCAGCAATGGCTTTCCCATATTCTGGATGTAGAGCTTCTTTGTACACGGATCCCGCCGATCGACAGAGTTTTTTTCTTATTTCGGTTCTACCGTTTTTAACGGGAAAGACCAAAACCTCAGCCACGGATTTCACGAATTCATGCGAAGTTCTAAAATAAATTCGCGAAAATCCATGGAATTCGCGGCAAAGCACTTGCTCTCCGTGATTCCATTCCGCCCAAAACGGGAGAAGCCTTTTTTTCACGGAAGCTCCTCTATACGCCTGTGTGTTCGGTGTATACAGGTATATATAAATGAATTGGATAAGACTACGCCAGTACAGCAGGCCTGTGTGATGGGAAGATAAACGGAGAACACGATATCCATGGATAACGAAAAAGGCTCGCGCGGAATCTTCGCGCGATTTTTGGATTTGCTCCTGAGCATTGGCCTGGGAGACTCGATGCTGCGTGGGGGCACGACCCTGCTCTCGGTGGTGATGATCGGGGCGGTGGTCTGGCTGCTGCGGTCGTTCTACGCCCAACCTGTGAAAACTGTCAGCGTGGCAGAGGCCTCGGTCACGGAGGCAGCCGCAGTGGTAGGAGGAAGCGTGGAGGTGCCTCCAGATGCGAATGTGTTCGACGGCATCCCGCGCGTGGCCCTGCCGTTTACCACTATCCCTTCCCGTCCCAGGCAGGACATTGTGAAGTACGTCGTTGAAAAGGGCGATACTGTTTTTGGCATTGCCCAACAATTCGGTTTGCAGCCTGAGACGGTATTATGGGGCAACTACAGCGTGCTGCTAGATAATCCGCATTCGTTGAAGGAAGGCCAGGAGCTACTGATCATGCCATCGGATGGCGTGTACTGGCAGTGGCTCTCCGCGAACAAGGGCGGCCTGCCGGGGTTTGCAAAGTTCTTTGGGGCTTCGGTGGATGATATTTTGAACTCACCGGTCAATGGTCTGGACCCCGAATCGGTGGGCGATATCAACAATCCGAACATCCCGGATGGTACTTGGCTGTTTGTTCCGGGCGGACGACGCGAATTGATCTCGTGGAGCGCGCCGCTGGGTGTGACGCGCGAAAACCCGGCTTCGGCTCGCGTGCTGGGAGCAGGCGCCTGTGACGCGATCAGCGGCGGCGCAGTGGGCTATGGCACGTTTATCTGGCCAGCCAATCAGCATGTCCTCTCGGGGTATGATTATTCGCCGGTTCATCGCGGCATTGACATCGCAGGCAATACGGGTGAGGCCGTGTACGCCACCGATGCCGGTGTGATCGTATACGCGGGCTGGAATAATTATGGGTATGGCAACATGGTGATGGTTGACCATGGCCAGGGATTCCAATCCCTTTATGCGCACCTGAGCGCGTTCAACGTGGGCTGTGGGCAAAGTGTGGGTCAGGGCGATTTGATCGGCGCCATTGGCAGCACTGGCAGCTCCAGTGGATCGCATCTGCATTTCGAGATCCTCTCGGCTTCTTCAAAGCTGAATCCATGGGATGTGCTGCCGCCACCCTAACGGAGTAAGGTGACATTCATGTCGCCTGGTGTGGGCTCGAAGATACGAGCAACACCGCGAAGCGGCGAATTCTACGAATTTTTTAAGGTTGTATTTGCGTGATTCGGTCATTCGCGTACTTCGCGTTGAAAAATTCCGACTCTGCGAATGCCATATCGCGTTACCGTGTAATACTTGCACACGAAGTTTATATCGGCTATAATCTGCGTCGCTTTCGGGCATATCGTTCACGAAGTTACAGCTCACAAGGTCTTGTAGTTCAGTTGGTTAGAACGCACCGTTCACATCGGTGAGGTCACAGGTTCGAGTCCTGTCAAGACCACCAGCATCAACCTCCGTCTCTCAGGATGGAGGTTGTCGTTTTAACCAACGGCCCTTCCAGGAGGATCGAAGCACTTAACAACTCTCTCGGGCTGCCCTTATGAACTTGCATGAACCTATATTTCTATACGGGTTGTCCCCCATAGCGCTCTCAGTGAAAACCCGACCTACAAACCCTATGAAACACGTTGCTTGCAAGTAGAATGCTATGAGTTTGAAACCGCTTGAGAGGTTATTAAGGATATAATATTGACTGTGCAACCTATGATGCAGGCGGGGATAATTTGTTTCGTTGTCTGTTTAATTTACAAATAATAAGGGCAATATCTATGAAACCAGGTTCCAATCCCAACGGGAAGCATGATTCTGACAAATTGATGGTAGATCAGAAAACCCATTCTTCCGCTTCAAAGTCCAACGATCAACAGACGGAAAAAAAACGTCGAAAGCCATCTGACACGCTGTTCAGCCATATCATTGATAAAATCAATGAGGGCTTCGTATCCCTGGATGCAGGGATGAACTATGTGTACATTAACCAGCGGGGTGCTGAGCTGTTGATGCGAAAACCAGAAGAACTGATCGGCAAGAATTTCTGGGAGATCTATCCTCAACAAAAGGATACGTCCTTCGGCAAGGCTTTTCTGCAAGCACTGGAAACGCAAACTCCGATCGTGCTGGAAGATTTTTACGGGCCGGGTGAGCGCTGGTTTGAGAAACGCATCTACCCCTCCAAGAGCGGCCTTTCGATCTTCTTCAACGACATCACGAAGCGCAAACAAACCGAAGAGGCCTTATACAGGATCGACGAGCGTATGCTGGCAACCTATCAGCATGCGCCGGTTGGGATTGTAGAGTGTTCACCGCATGCACAGTACATCAACGTAAATGATGAATTCTGCCGCATGCTGGCGTACGAGAGACAGGAACTGCTGACGCGCGGCATACGGGATGTCACGCACCCGGAAGATGTCGCGTCAGACCTCAGCCAGCATCAACAGTTGATCGAGGGTGAAATTGCATTATACAAAATCGAAAAGCGGTTTATCCGAAAGGATGGTGAGATCATCTGGGCAGAAGTGACGCGTTCCGCCGTTCATAGCGGGGATGGAAAAGCGCTGTATACCATCGGCGTGGTGCTAGATATTACCGAGCGCAAACATGCAGAACGCGCCTTGCGCGAAAAAGATGAACAACTGCGCCGCGTCACCGAAATCACACCAGTCCTGTTGTCCGAGTGCAGCCGCGATTTAAGATATCTCTTCGTGAATCGGGCCACTGCAGAATTCCTGGGATTTTCCGTGGAAGAGATCATCGGCAAGCCGATCAGGGAGATCATGGGTGATGCGGCCTTTGAGACCATTCACCCGTATGTTGAACGGGTGTTGAGAGGCGAGCGGGTCGAATACGAGGCGGAAATTCCATACCAGGCAGCCGGTCGACGTTTCGTGCACGTGGTATACGTTCCAAAGACGGGCGAAGCGGGAACGGTGCTTGGATGGCTCGCAACCGTGACCGACATTTCCGAGCGGAAACGCTCCGAGGATAAGCTACGCCAACTAGAGGAACGATTCCGGCAGGCGGCCAATGCTTCTCGTGCGCTAATCTATGAGGTGGATGTGATGTCTGGTTCGACGGCGATCTTCCATGGCATGGAAAGCCTGGCGGGCTATGATCCACATGAAGGTACAGCCACCAGTGATTGGTGGCATTTGCTCATTCACCCCGAAGATCTGCCTGCGCATCTAACTCAGTTGGATGAACTTCTTGAGAAGGGCAACGCGGATGTGAGTGAATATCGCCTTCGCCATAAGAATGGAGACTGGATCATCGTGCAGGACAACCGGCTCGTGTTCCGCGATGCCGCCGGACAAGCTGTCCGTCTGATCGGCGCGATCACCGATATCACGGAACGCAGACAGTCCGATGATAAGCTGCGCCAATCGGAGGAGCGATTGCGATTGGCGACACAGGCCGCGCGGGCCTGTACCTGGGAACTGAATCTCCGGGATCAGTCCTACAAGCTGGGTGACAACTTCGAAGAGGTAGTTGGTTTTTCAGCCGATTTGCTGCCGGAGAAAAGCGACGAGGTCACCGCCATGATCAACGTGCCAGAGGACACGCAGGTTGTTCAGCAAGTCGTCGCTCGGGCCATTCAAACCCGGAGTGACTTGCCTCCTTTACAATACCGCGTGATAAACCCGATAACGAAGGAAATCATCTGGCTGGAAGTCAACGCAAACTTGACATACGACGAGGAGGGAAAACCTTACCGAATGTTTGGCATGGTGCAAAACATCACCGGTCGCAAGGCTGAGGAGGAACTGCTCAATCGACTGCTCCAACGTGAGCGAGAGCAGCGAGCCAGCGCGGAGCAGGCCAAAGCCGAAGCCGAACGGGCCAGGGCTCAGGTGGAACTGGCATTAGCGGAACAAAAACAGGCTGAGGCAGCACTCGGCGCATGGGCAGATGCCCCTCTGCCTCAGGATGCCCACTCTCCCTGGCTGCAATATAGTATGGCGCTCATTACGACCGCAATCGCTGTCCTGGGGCGCTACATCTTGGAACCGCTGCTGGGGAATCAACTGCAGTTCACCGCGCTCTTCGGCGCAATCGCTTTCAACGTGTGGTATGCCGGGCTGGGTCCTGCGTTGCTCTCAGCCATCGTTGGATATGCAGCTACGTCATGGCTTCTCATTGCATCGCGCTCTTCTCTTGGGCTGGACGCAGCGAATCTCACAGGTCTCGCACTGTACCTATTAACCAGTACAGTCATCATAAGCTTGGGAGATGCCATGCAGCGGGCCCAGCGCCATGCGCATGAGAGTGCCCGCGTGGCTGTGGAAAGAAAGCGACAGGCCCAGTTGCTCCTGCTAGAGCAGAAGCGCACCGAGGAGGCATTACGCGAGAGCGAGCAACGCTTCCGCGACATCTTCGAAACGGCTGGCGTTTCGGTCTGGGTGGAGGATTTCACAGCGGTAAAGGCCGCCCTCGACGAACTGCGCGCCCAGGGGGTTCAGGATCTCCGAGCCTATTTCGCTGAAAATTCTGATTTTGTGCGGCGCGCGATCGATATGGTCCGGATCGTGGATGTCAACAGCGAGTCTCTCCACCTTTTCGGGGCCCAGCACAAGGAAGATTTGCTGCATTCATTGAGCAATGTCTTCGTACCTGAAACAGAACCCGGCTTTCTCGGGGCGTTGATCGCCCTGGCTGAAGGAAGAGAGACGATTCGCTCCGAGACACAGTTGCGAACTCTTGACAGCCAGCTTATTTCGGTCCTATCCACCATCCATTTCGGTTCACCGTCCGGCGACCTCAGTCGTGTGGTCGTAACGGTCACCGACATCACCGAGCGCAAGCAGATGGAAAATGCCATCCGCGAGTCGGAGGAGCGTTTCCGTGCTATTGTAAGCCAGGCCACCGCCGGGATCGCCCAGAGTGACATGGATGGCAGGTTCACCTTTGCCAACCCGCGTTTCTGCGAAATGCTGGGCTATTCGGAAGGCGAGCTGCTGGGAAAGTCCATCTGGGAATTAACGTATAGCGAGGATCTCGAGCAGAACAAACTCCTGTTCCAGGGCCTGCTGAATGAGGGACAGGCCTACAAGTTCGAGAAACGTTTCATCCGCAAAAATGACTCCGCCTTTTGGACCAGCGTCAGCGTGGCGCCGATCTACGATTTATCAGGCCAGCCCAGGGGTGGTGTGGGGGTGATCATTGATATCGATGAAAGCAAGCGCAACGAGCAGGCGTTGGCGACAGAGCGTGAACTCTTGAATCGTATTTTTGAATCCATTCCCGTGATGCTCACTGTTTACGAACCTTCCACCAGGGTGTTGCGGCTGAACCGGCAGTTCGAGCAACTGGTTGGCTGGAACAGTGAGGAGGCAGCTGGCAATTCATTGATGGAAGCCATCTACCCCGACCCCGACTATCGTGAGGAGGTCAGGCAGTTCATGGATCGCTGCGCCGAAAACGAATGGATGGATATTCGGATGCGGTCTCGCGATGGGCGCGCCGTGGAAACCTCCTGGTCGAACATCCGCCTGTCGAATGACATGCAGGTCGGAATTGGCATCGACATCACCGAGCGCAAGGGTACCGAACGAGCCATGTTTGAGTATGCACGGCAACAAACTGCGCTCTACGAATTATCGGATCAACTGCAGCGCACGAGTTCACAGGAGGAGATTTACAACGCCGCGCTGCATGCCATCCTGAACGCAGTGCGATGTGACCGCGCTTCGATTTTGCTCTTCGATGAGACAGATGCGATGCGCTTTGTCGCCTGGCGCGGGCTGTCGGATGAGTATCGACAGGCTGTCGGTGGTCATTCGCCCTGGAAACATGATGAGAGAAACCCACAGCCGATCACCATGAGCGATATCGACACGGCTGAATTGAGTGATTCTCTCAAAGCGGTCGTCGAGGCAGAAGGCATCGGCGCGCTGGCCTTCATCCCGTTGATTTCCGAAGGAAAACTGATCGGCAAGTTCATGGTGTACTTCAATGCGACTCACACCTTTGGGGAGGCAGAGATAGGTCTGAGCCAGACAATTGCCCACCAGCTTGCCTCGGCGATCGAACGCAGACGCGCCGAGGATAGGTTGCGTACCAGCGAGTCACTCTACCGGACCATTGCACGGAGCATCCCAGGCAGCGGCGTCTACGTGATCGATAAAGACTTCCGTTACCTGGTGGCGGAAGGTCCTGTGACAGAGGCGTTTGGCCTTACACGCGAGGTGCTCGAAGGTCACACGGTTTCAGAGGTCTTTCCGGAAGAAGCGGCGGCACACATGGAGGATCGACTCAGACGAAACTTTGCCGGTGAAACTGTCAGCTTCGAGACTGCCCATATGGGACGCTTCTATTGGACTCAGCAGGCACCGCTGCTCGATTCCATTGGGCACGCCATTATGGTGACCCTGGATATTACCGAGCGTAAACAGATGGAACAGGCGCTCCGGCAAAGTGAAGAGCGGTTTGCGCGGTTCATGCAGAACCTGCCCGGGCTCGCCTGGATCAAGGATATGCAGGGACGTTATGTGTACGCCAACGCGGCCGCCGAGAAAGCTTTCCGGACTCCGCATGAGAGACTGTATGGCAAGACAGATGCGGATGTATTTCGTCCAGAGGTTGCGGCTCAATTTGGTAAGAACGATGAGCAGGCGCTTCAAGCAGGGCAGGGCATTCAGGTTATTGAGGAGCTAGAGCACGAGGATGGCGTTCTCCACTATTCACTTGTTACCAAGTTTCCCATTCCCGGAGCGGACGGGGAAATCGCGCTGATCGGTGGCACCGCCTTAGATATCACCGAGCGCAAGCAGGCCGAGGAGGAACTGAAGCAGGCGCGCGCCCGTGCCGAGGAAACCGCGGACCGTATGGCCCGCCTGCACCAGGTCACCGCTTCGCTGGCTCGGGCTGAGACACCCGCACAATTGGCTGAAATGATCCTCGAGCAGGGCACACGCGCCACGGGCGCCGCGGCCGGCCTCCTGGCGGAACTGCTCAACAATGGACTGGAGTTGAAAACGATTGCGGCTCTGGGCTACCCGCCTGCCGCCGTGCGGACCCAACCCGTCCCTCTTTCCGCGCCCACACCTATGTCTGATTGCATCCAGACGAAGACCGCCATCTGGTTAGGGTCGCATGAGGAATTTGCAGCCCACTATCCATCACTGGCAGAAGCCCGGCGAGGCTTTGGCATCGAGTCCACCGTCGCACTCCCCCTGATGGTGGGAGCGCGCGTCCTGGGCGGCCTGGCCTTCAGCTTCCGCGAGCCGCGTGAGTTCCTGCTCGAAGAACGCGGCTTCTTCCTGGCAGTGGCGCAGCAATGCGCCCAGGGACTGGAGCGCGTGCTCGCCAGTGAGGCGCTGCGCGAATCGGAAGAGCGCTATCGTGCCCTTGTCAACCAGGCCACCGCTGGCATCGTCCGTAAGGATCCCAACGGCAAAATCCTGTTTGTTAACCAGGCATTCTGTGAGATGCTCGGCTACCATGCCGATGAGCTGCTGGAAAAGTCCATGTGGCAGTTCACCCACGATGACGATGTTTCGGAGAACCGGCGCCTGTACAGCCGCCTGATGGCCGATGGCATACCCTTCGAACTTGAAAAGCGCCTCCTCCGCCGGGATGGCTCGATTCTGTGGGCCGTGGTCAGTGTCTCACCGGTGATGGATTCGTCCGGCAAGCCACAGTCGGCTGTTTCAGTGTATGCCGATGTCACGGACCGCAAACAAGCCGAATTGGATCTGAATGAATCGCGCGAGCGCTTCCGCAACCTGTTCAACCTGGTGCCGGTGGCCGTCTATAGCTGTGACGCCGATGGGCTGATCCAGGAATATAACCGCAGTGCCATCGAATTATGGGGGCGCGAGCCCATCCGGAACGATCCGAGCGAAAGATATTGTGGCTCATTCAAGATCTTCTATCCGGATGGCCGGTTCATGGCGCACAGAAGCTGCCCGATGGCGCGGATACTGCGAGGTGAATCGCTCAACCCGTCTGAACTGGAGATTCTGGTCGAGAGAGATGACGGCTCGCGCCGGAACGTGATCGCCCATCCTCTGCCCTTGAGAAACGAGCGGGGCAAGATCATCGGCGCCATCAACTGCCTGTACGATATCACAGACCGCAAGGAGGCCGAGAGCCGGCTGGCCTTGCTGGCAGAGGTCAGTGAGTTGACGCGCAAGTTCGAAGAACCAGCTGAACTGATGTCCGCCGTT
Organism: Anaerolineales bacterium; assembly: GCA_035720235.1. Lineage (GTDB taxonomy): Bacteria > Chloroflexota > Anaerolineae > Anaerolineales > Villigracilaceae > Defluviilinea. The sequence continues at coordinate 63,924 of DASTOH010000137.1, forward strand.
TCAGACGCCGTGGGCCAGCACTTTCACGCGAGGCGCTGCCTGTTCAACGAGATAGACCTGGACGAGGATCTTGAGATCGTCCACCACGACTATCACGATGGCATCGAATCAGTGGTGGGCGTGCATAAACTGAGTGATTACAGCGACACTACGATGGCTGAGATCATGACCGGCAAGACGATCGTTAATCACGATTCAAAAACCGACCCGCGCACCGCCGACGATTACGCAAGCTCCTATTTTCCCACCGGAGAACGCGCCTACATTGGAGTGCCTCTGATGCGTGACGACCGCTGGGCGGCAACACTATGGGTCAGCGACGACGCGCCGCGCCAATGGAGCCAGGCGGAAGTAGCGCTGCTGGAGGCCGTGGCCGAACGAACCTGGACGGCTGCGGAGAAATTGCGTATCCACGCGGAACTGCGCGATTCTGAGGAACGCCTGCGCGTGACGTTCAATACCACCACCGTCGGTTTTGCCACACTCACGCCATCAACCTATTTCGTAGATATCAACCAGGCATTTTGTGACATCGTCAGCTATTCGCGCGAAGAACTGCTCAGAATGAATCTCGACATGCTGACACACCCTGATTACTTGAGCAGTATGCAGGAACACGTCGCGCGGCTTCTGGCAGGCGAAGTCCCATCCTTTGTGATAGAAATGCAGTACCTCCGCCAGGATGGCAGGCAAATCTGGGTACAGAACAGCGTATCGCTTGTCCGTAATGCGGATGGCGATCCCCTGCATATGATCGCCATCTGTCAGGATATCACCGAGCGCAAGGGGGCTGAGGAGGCGCTACAACTGCTGAACCTGGAACTGGAACAGCGCGTGCTGATGCGCACCGCCGAACTGAGCGCCACCAACGAACATCTTCTGGATGAGATCGAGGAACGCGCTGTGGTGGAGGAGGCCCTGCGGGAGAGTGACGCCACCACCCGCCTGATCCTGGATACCTCCCCGGATGCTATCGTGATCGCCAACCGGGAGGGACGCATCATGCGGGTCAACGCGCAGATCGTGCATCTGTTTGGTTACCAGCCTGATGAAGTGCTTGGGAAACCGATCGAGATGATCATCCCTGAGCGCTTCCACAAGCGACATATACTGCACCGCGCTCATTACGGCCAGAGTCCGCATCGCAGGCCCATGGGCATGGGGTTGGAGTTATTCGGGCAGCGCAAGGACAGCTCCGAATTCCCGGTAGATGTGACGCTGACCCCGATCCAGAATCAAAACATCGCAGACTGGGATACCATGGTCACCATCCGCGACAGCACGGAGCGGAAGCGGATGGAGGCGGAACTGCGTGACAGCCATAAGCGTTTGCAGCTGCTCTCCCAGCGACTGGTGGAGGTGCAGGAGGATGAACGGCGTGCCATTGCTCGTGAACTACACGACCGCGTCGGTCAGAGCCTGGCGGCCCTCCACCTGAACCTGACGATCGTCAATAACGAGCTTTCCAGCCTGGTGAATGAGCAGGTGAACCTGCGTCTGGCCGATTCCAGGCAGCTTGTAACCGAGGTGATCGCCCTCGTCCGCGATGTGATGGCTGACCTTCGCCCGGCCGTGCTGGATGACTATGGCCTGGAAGCCGCCTTAAACACGACCCTGGAGAAATTCCGGACACGTTTTGGCATCGACATCCGCTTCGAAAAGAACCAGCTGTCGATTCCGCGGCTGGGTCCCAGTATCGAAATGACCCTCCTGCGGATTGCCCAGGAAGCTATCATCAACGCGGGCCGCCATGCCCAGGCGGATCTCATTCGTTTGTCGCTGCAACTGGAGAATGATCTCATTCGTCTGACCGTCCAGGATAATGGCACAGGTATCCGATCCTGGGAGCAAGTCAATCGCCCCGGCAGTCATGGGTTGACCATCATGCGCGAACGTGCCGAGGCGGTGGGCGGGACTTTCAAAGTGTCATCCACCTTCGGACAGGGAACGAAGATCGAGGTAGGTATTCCAGTCCAGTACCAAAACCCAAAGGAATGATCACGATGATTACCGTGCTGCTCGCTGACGATCATAGGATGGTTCGTGATGGATTGCGGTATTTGCTCGAAGCTCCCGGCGACATACAGATCGCAGCCCTGGCATCGAATGGGCGGGAAGCGGTGGAACGGGCTATTGCCCTCTGCCCCGACGTGGCCGTGATCGATGTCTCCATGCCGGTCATGGATGGCATTGAAGCCACCCGTTACATCTGCGAAAACTGTCCCGACACGCACGTGGTCATGCTTTCGATGTACGATACCCCTGAATATGTCCACCGCGCCTTGCGGGCCGGCGCGGCAGGATATGTGTTGAAGGATGAGGCCGGCAGCGAGCTGGTGGAGGCCGTCCGCAGCCTGTACAACGGTGGCAATTATTACAGCCCCAAGATCGCCGAGATCGTAAAGAATCTCAGGTAAGCCTGCCACTTGCTTTCACCACTTTGGAAGTCACCCCTCCCGCCCCTACCACGAACTTATAAGAAAGTTGTAAGAAACCGGAAAATCTACCAAAACCTGCTTTATAATTTTCCCATCATGGGAACCCGAACCAACGATGATTGGCTCAAAGCCCTGCGTGCAGATGGTGAAGTCCGCAGCAAAGCTCTGGAGGACCTCCGCCTCGTTATCCAGCGAGGCCTGCCCTATGCCCTCTCGCGTTGGTTGTCACCTGATCAGCCGCAATTCAGCGCCCTGGTCGAAGAGGTGACCCAGGAGACGCTGTTACGCGTCCTCGACCAGTTGGATTCCTTCGAGGGCCGCAGCCAATTTACCACGTGGGTACACAAGATCGCCGTGCGCATCGCGCTGACTGAGCTTCGCCGAAAACGTTGGCGCGATTCATCCCTGGACGAATTGACCGAAAACGAAGACGCGCCTCCGCCCCCTGGCCTGCTTGCTGATTCCCAGGCCGGTCCTGAGATCTCAGCCGAACGCCTCGACATGTTGGTGCGCGTCCGCCGCATCATCGAAGAAGAGCTGACGGACCGTCAACGGCAGGCATTGATCCTGCTTGGCGTGCAGGACCTGCCGATTGAGGATGCCGCCCGCAGACTCAAGACCAACCGCAATGCCTTATACAAACTGCTGCATGATGCCCGCCTCCGGCTACGTACCCGGCTTGCCAGGGAGGAGATCACGCCTCACGAAGTCCTTGCATTGTTCGAACCCAAGTAAGATTAATGCTTGATTAACCGTCAAACCTGCGTATGAACCTGCGAGAACTGATTCGATCTATTCGGAATAGGGTTAGCCGGCCCGAGCAACTCTCCGATGAAATGGTGTTGGGCTTCCTGCGTATGCTCGAACGGGTGGATAGAGAAGATATCACCTGCGACGAGCTGTACCTGAAGCTGGACGAGTACGTTGAACGTGAAGTGGGTCAACGAGACGCCGCCCATATCATGCCGCTGATGCGCGAACACCTGGAGGCCTGCCCAGAGTGTTGCGAGGAGTACGAAGCCCTCCTGAACGTGCTGGAAGCCGCCGAAAGTGACAGAACGACGAGATGAACTCGTCGTTTTTTGATTTCTACTCAAACAACTTCTCTCCTGCACGAATCGGCACCTTCAAGCGATTCTCTGCCGGGGTGAGGGGGCAAGACCACATCTCGTTATAGGCACAATACGGGTTATACGCCAGATTGAAATCCACCAGGAAACGGTTTCCAGGCAGAGGCTCAGGTTCCAGATAACGCCCAGCAGGATACGTCTCCGTGCCCGCCAGGGAATCGATAAACGGCAGGAAGAATCCATGCTCTCCCTGGTAGATCGTCAATTGGGCTTCCTGTCCATCCACCTGGAACCTGAATTTCCCATAACGGACATATTCCTGCACACCACCGGTGGAAGTCTGCATCACCATCGGTTTTGAGTCGTTCAGCGGCTCCACCTGCACCTCCAGCCGCAGCGCTTCATTTTCGGGAAAATAATTCAAACCTCTAAAGTCGCGTTTTTGCTGACCGGTAAGGGGGCTTTGAATATGGGTCCTGAAAAAATCGTCCTTCTCTGCGCGGAATTCTTCCAGTTCGCTTACTGATGTCTTCATACTCTCTCCTTGACTGTGTGTTACTCCAAACTCCCCATGACGAATAAAGCTTATAGCCTTCCAGACGGAGGAAACAAATGTATTCTTACAACAGCGCGTAACCTGCTGACCTCTTGCACAATCGTTTCTCTTATGCTATCTTTCCTTTAACATGGAACAAAAAACTATCCTCATTGTCGAAGATGAAGAAGATGCCGCCGAGTTGTTCGCAGAGATGATGCGGGTGAGCGGTTACCAGGTGTTGAAGACATCCAAGAGCACCTTGGCCCTGCCCATGATGACAGCCGAAAAGCCCGATCTCATTCTGCTGGATATCATGATGCCTGAAGTCTCGGGGCTTGAGATCCTGCGCCAGATGCGCCAGGACCCGGCGCTGGCGGGCATTCCGGTCATTGTGATCTCGGCCAAGAGCATGCCCACCGACATCAAAAACGGTATGGAAGCTGGCGCCTCCACCTACCTTACCAAACCTGTCGGCTATCTCGAGCTCAAGGATGCCGTCGAACGCATCCTGGCTGGGCGTTAGGCATTAAGAAGGTGCCGCAGGATCTACCTTATTCACGAAAAAACCTGCGGACGGTTATTTCATTATGAGCCTTCTTCGAACTTTCATTGCGGTGGACATTCCATCTCACATTCAACAGACCATTCAACAAAAGACCGAACTCTTGCGCAAGGACCTTGGCGCATCGCTGGTGCGTTGGGTCGCAGTGGAAAACGTTCACCTGACGTTGAAATTTCTGGGCGACGTATCGTCTGCAAACATAGATATGTTGACCCAGATGTTGCGCGCCGAAGCGGAGCTGGTCCACGCGTTTGACATGCAGGTCACGGGACTCGGTTCTTTCCCAGGCCTGAAGCGGCCGCGTGTGCTATTTATCGGGATCCAGGCCCCGGCTCGGTTGGAGGCGCTGAACCGCGGGATCGAATCCGCCTGCGCGCGGCTTGGTTACGAATCCAGCGCCGAAAGCAAGCGTGGCTTTTCTCCGCACCTGACCATTGGCCGTGTCCGGCAGGATGTGCCGCCTGCGGGCCAGCAAAAGATCCGCCGCGTACTGGCAGAGACGGTGGTTGACTCACTTGGCACTGCCAGAGTAGACTCTGTTCATCTATATAAAAGCGACCTGAAACCCAATGGCCCGGTGTACACCAAGCTGTTCTCCGCGCCGCTTAAGAACTAGCCACAGCGACACGGTCCCTAACCGGACGCTGCGCAACGTGCACAGAGAGAAACTTTTAAATCTCTGAGTCTCAGAGTCTCTGTGGCAAAATAGAGGTGAAACCTGAACGCACTCGAACTTGCCCATACAATCGTCGAAGCCCTGGAGGACAAAAAGGGCGAAGACATCCTGCTTCTTGACATCAAAGATGTCGCCTCGTTTACAGATTATTTCATTTTATGCAACGGCACCAGCGACCGCATGCTGGACGGCCTGGCAAAAGGCGTGCTCGAAGCTACAAAAAAGGACTACAAGAAGAAGAAGAGCCGCATCGAAGGCCAAGCGCGCGAAGGCTGGCTCGTGATGGATTTCGGCGATGTGGTCGTGCATCTCTTTTCACCCGATATGCGTGAGTATTATGATCTCGAAGAATTGTGGAGTGATGGGAAAGTGTTGTTGAGGGTACAATGAATCACGCGTGGAATCAGGCGTGGTCGGCGTTCGCGAACGCTGACCAGAAGCAGGAATTGGCCTATGTCTCAACAGGAAATTGAAGTCATTCTGTCACGGCATCTTGCCGAATACCTGGCCATGCCCATCTTGATCGTCAACCCGCATGGCGACCTGATCTTCTACAACGAACCGGCAGAAGTCATTCTGGGTAGGCGCTATGCAGAGACGGGCATCATTCCTGCGAGCGAATGGAGAGTGGCCCTTCACCCGATGGACGCGGATGGAAAATTGATCCCGCCGGAAGAACTGCCCTTGATGATCGCGCTCACCCAACGCCACCCAACGCATAAGTCATTTTGGATCCGTGGCCCGGACGGCAACCGGCGCGAGATCGAGGTGACCGCGGTGCCACTGATCGGTCAAGCGGATCGCTTCCTGGGTGGAATTGCCATTTTTTGGGAAAGCACTGGACAATGAAGGTGACATTTTGGGGCACACGTGGCTCACTGTCATCGCCCGGAGCAGATACGGTCCGTTATGGAGGCAACACCTCCTGCATCTCGGTGGAAGGCGGCGAGGGCACCGTTATCGTGCTCGACGCGGGGACGGGCATCCGGAACCTGGGGCAGAGCCTGCCTCCCGACCTGAAGCGTGTTCACATCCTGCTGACCCACCTGCACATGGATCATATTCAGGGATTACCCTTTTTCGCCCCCTTGCGCCGGAAAGGGGTTGAGATCCATATTTGGGGGCCGGCCAGCACCACGCTTAGCCTGAGCGCCCGATTACAAAAATATTTGTCCCCACCGCTATTTCCGGTCAGTGTGCGTGAACTCTCCGCCGACCTGCACTTCCATGAGCTGCCGGGCCATGAGCATGAGATCGAGATCATGGAACTGGCAGTCCGCGCCCAGATGATCATCCACCCTAATCCCACGATCGGGTATCGGATCCAATGTGAGGGCGCGACCATCAGCTACCTGCCAGACCATGAACCAGCGCTTGGCGCAAAAGCTTACCCGCGCGAAAAGGAATGGACCTCAGGCTATGACCTAGCCAAAGGTGCCGACCTGCTGATCCACGATGCGCAATACACCGAGGCTGAGTATCAGGCTCGAGTCGGCTTCGGTCACAGTAGTATCCGGCACGCGTTCCAATTTGCCCGGCTCGCGGGCGTGAAGCATTTCGTGCCTTTTCATCATGATCCGGCCCACAGCGATGAGGCGCTGGATCAGATGTTCGCGGAAGTGATGGCTGAGATGCGTCCTGCCTTTGTCGTAACTCCCAGCCGGGAAGGCGTCTCGCTGCATGTGAAGTGCTGATGGAGGCTCGTGCCATTCTCCAGCTCAGTTCGTGATTTACGTGAGTGCACAGCAAAAACAAAATTTGAGACAACAGGAGTCGTATGCGCTACAAACGGGTTCTGGTTAAATTGAGCGGCGGTGCCATCGCTGGAGAAAAAGATTGGGGTTTTTCACCGGATGCATTGAATCATATTGCAGATGAGGTGATCAAACTTCACAATCTGGGCATCCAGGTAAGCGTGGTGGTGGGCGGAGGGAATATTTTCCGCGGCGAGTTGGGCGAACAATGGGGCATCGAGCGCGCCGAGGCCGATAACATTGGCATGATCGCAACGGTGACGAACAGCTTGATGCTGAGGGGAGTCTTGAAATCCCGCAGCGATATCGACGTGCGCGTGATGACTGCCATTCCAATCGATACCGTCGCCGAGCCATTTATTCGGCTGCGGGCGATCCGGCATCTGGAGCATGGCTATATCGTGGTGCTGGCCGCAGGGACCGGCAACCCTTATGTCACGACGGATTATCCTTCTGTTCAAAGGGCGCTGGAGTTGCGTGCCGATGCCCTCCTGGCGGCCAAGCACCGGATCGATGGCATATTCACCACTGACCCACGCCGCGATCCTTCTGCCCGCCAATACAGGCAGCTCAAATACGACACGGTCATACAGAAGAACCTGCGGGCACTCGACCAGTCCGCCGTGCTCCTGGCCCGTGACCATAGCCTGCCAATACATGTATTTAATTTTGATACGCCTGAAATCATGTGCCAGATCTGTAATGGCGTAAATGCGGGCACTCTGATCAGCAACTGCGAGACCGTCTTCGTCGAATAAAAAACATCCCGCCGACTCTCGCCAGCGGGACGAAATACCACTTACCAATTACTCTATTCTCTATTCTCTAGCCTCCATCACTTTTCAAATACCCACCGATCCACTTCCCTCTTCCAGTCCACCAATTCCTCACTCTTGAACCAGAGCGCCACTTCCTTTTCTCCGTTCTCTACCGTATCGGAGGCATGGGTGAGATTGCGTCCCACTTCGAGGGCAAAGTCATGTCGCAGCGAACCCGGCGCGGCTTCGGTCGGACGCGTCGATCCCATCGTCTGGCGGATGGCGGCGATGGCATTGGGTCCCTCCCACACCATGGCCATCACCGGCGCAGAAATAATATAAGAGATCAAACCATCATAGAAGGGCTTTCCCTTGTGAATGGCATAATGAGTCTCGGCAAGCTCCTGGCTTACCTGAATGAATTTGGCAGCCACTAGGCGCAACCCGCGGCGTTCCAAACGCGAGATGACCTCCCCCATCAACGCACGCTGCACACCATCGGGTTTGACTAAGACGAGCGATCTTTCCACAGATTTCCTCCAAAAAGCAAAAATAAAACCTGACAGGTTTGAACAAGTCGTTCCCCGCATAAAATCTTTCCACTGGTGCGTCTCATGATGAGCGCACGATCCGCGGAAACCTGTCAGGTTTGGTTAACGAAGTAGTTCTTCAGCTTTGGTATAGGCGTCCAGGGCATCTTGCAAACGGTTGGCACGCATGTACGCGTCCCCGAGCGCCTGCCAGATGCTTACTTCTACCGGGTAACGATACAACGCCTCTCGTAGATCGAAGACCACATCCTCCAGGAAGCGTCCCTTCTTGATGAGCTTTTCATAGGATTGTAGCGCGCCGGGAATATTGCTGCGCGAGAGCTCATTTCTCGCCAAAACAAGCGTAGGTTCCGCGGCGGGAGCCATCGTTCCAGGCCCTCGAGCTGGCACAACTTCAGGTATCGGCTCGAGCGGTCTGGTTTTCTTGGGTGAAAGTTTCGGCTTTGGCGGTTCCTCAACTGGCGGTTGTGTTGCCACGGGTTCAGGCTGCGGTTCGGGACTGGGTGGTTCCGGTGCGACAGGTTCGGGAGCGGGTTGTTCCGGCATCCTCTCGTCGGCAGGCCGCCAATCGGTCGCGCGCGTCGGTTCGATCTTCGTTGGCTCGGCCATCACTTCGCCGGTTTCGTCGCGCATCCATCCAGGCAGGTTGCGCAGCGCGCCGGTCTCTTGACGGCGATTCTCTTCATCCACACCCCTCAACCAGCCGGGCAGATCTTCCTCTTCGGTTGCAGCCGCGGGACTGGCAGCGGCGGGCTCTTCCTCGATCTCGTTCAACCAATCGAACTCGCCATGGGCTTGGCCGACCTCACTCACTTGCGAGGCAGGCTCAGGGATTCCTGCCTCAGTGCCCCGTACCTCCTCTTCAATTCCTTGCAACCAGGAAGGTATATCCTCCTCAGCCGGTGCTGCCGGTGTGGGCGCGGGAACGGGAGCGGGTTCAGGTTCGTCCAAACTCTTCAGCCACATGGAAGTGGTTTCTGCCGCGGGTGTAACATCTGATACGGGCTTCTCTTCCAGATCACTAAGCCATGACGGCAAATCATCCGCGGCTTTTGGCTCCGGAGCGGGTTTCGCCTCAGTAGTTTCCTCCAGTTTTTTGAACCACATGGCGGTTTCGTCCCTGCTTGATTCGAATTCAGGCTTGATCTCTTCCTGTTCCAAACCACGCAGCCACGCTGCAGTCTCATCTTCCGCTGAAACGGGTTGCTCATCAATGGGTTCAGATTCCACCGGTGCTTGGGCTTGAGGTGCACTCTTCGCCTGCTGTATCCATTCGGGCTCCTGCTCTGGTCGATCTTCTGGTTGGGTCAGCAGGCCTTCGGTGGCGCCTTGTTCGGCGGCCAGCGCCTCCAGCCAGGCAAACGAATCCTCGCGTTCTTGTTCGCTCTTGCCGAGATCCTCCACACTGGCAATCGGACCTGATGGGGTTGAGACAACAGACTCCTGAGGCGCGCTTTTGGCCTGCTTCACCCATTCGGGTTCTTCCTCCAGGCGATCCTCGGGCTTGGTCAATAAACCTTCGCTGGCACCTTGCTTGGCGGCCAGCGCCTCCAGCCAGGCAAACGAGTCGTCCTGTTCCTGTTCGCTTTTACCAAGATCCTCCACACTGGCAGCCGCAGCTTCAGCTGTGGGGGCAGGTTCGTGAGTGGAGCTTTTGGCTTGCTTCACCCACTCGGGTTCTTCCTGTAACCGTTCCTCGGGCTTGGTCAACAAGCCTTCACTGGCGCCCTGTTTTGCGGCGAGTGCCTCCAGCCAGGCAAACGAGTCATCCCGTTCCTGCTCGCTCTTACCGAGATCCTCAAGATCCGCAACGGGCGCAGGCTCGGCGGGCCGCGGCGGAGTGGTCGCGGCGGGAGGCGTGGATGGAGTCTCGGCTTTGGCCTGCTTGACCCATTCCGGCTCCTCCTCACGGCGTTCTTCCGGTTTGGTCAATAGACCTTCAGTGGCGCCTTGCTTGGCAGCCAGATTCTCCAGCCAAGCAAATGAATCATCGCGTTCCTGTTCGCTTTTACCAAGATCCTCCGCTTTGGCAGGATGCCGTTCGACAGGAGCAGACGGTTTCGTGATTCCCTTGGCCTGCTTCACCCATTCGGGTTCTTCCTCCAGGCGATCCTCGGGCTTGGTCAATAAACCTTCGTTGGCACCCTGCTTGGCGGCCAGCGCCTCCAGCCAGGCAAACGAGTCGTCCTGTTCCTGTTCGCTTTTGCCCAGGCTTGCAGCATCCACGACTGGAGATGGTACGGCCGTGGACCGCCCAGTGGGACCAGAAGGAGCTTCCGATTCATCCTCAGCAGCAGGCATCTCCGCGGCAGATGGCTCCATGGATTCGCGTCCGAACTGGGTCGCCCAATCGGGTTGCTCCATTGCTGGGGCCGCCGACGCAGGTTCAGGCTCGGTTCCCACGCCCTCCAGCCAGTCGAACTCATCTGCAGGGGCAGGAGCTTCGGCAGCTGGCTCAACCGGTGGCTGCATCCAGTCTGGCACTGCTTCTGTCGGAGCTGGTTGAGCAGCTTCAGGCTGGTCAAGTCCCTTCAACCAGTCCAGCGAATCATCCGAAGCTGAAGGTTGGGGCTCAAGCCCTTTCATCCATTCTGGACCTTCCTCGGTGGGAGTCGGTTCTGTAGCCTTGGGCTGATCGAGATCTTTTAACCAGGATATGGTGTCATCCGACGCGGAAGGTTGAGTGGTCTCTGCAGTCTCTTCAATCCCCTTCATCCAATCCGGTCCTTCCTCCATCGGAGTAGGACGCGCAGACTCAGGCTGATCGAGACCTTTCAACCAGGACATGGTGTCATCCGACGCGGAGGATTGGGCAGTTTCTGCTGACTGCTCAAACCCTTTCATCCAGTCTGGCTCCTCCCCGGTGGGAGTCGGTTCTGTTGGCTTAGGCTGGTCAAGTCCCTGCAACCAGGACATCGTGTCATCACCCGCAATAGACCCGGATGCGGCAGGCTGCTCGAGCCCTTTTAACCAATCAAGCTGTTCGTCGGATGAACTCGTAGGTTGAGCCGGTTCTTCAAAACCTTGCATCCAATCCGATCCTTCGCTGCTGGCAGGTACAGTTTCAGAAGGCGCAGGTTCCTCAGGGCTTTTCAACCAGTCTGCCTGCTCTTCTTCAGGTTTCAGTGCTGACGAGGCTAACGCACCCGTGCCGATGTTCTTGATCCAATCGGGTAGTTCCTCCTCGTCAGTCGGTTGGGCGGGTTCGGCTGTTTCCTGAGGCGCCATCGCTTTGACCCAGTCTGGCAGGTCACCTTGCTCGATGGATGCCGCAGGAGACGAAGAACCGGTTCCTTCGTCGATCACAGATTGACTCTCATCAAACTCACCGGTCGATTTGCCCCAGCCGGCCGCGCGCAGGAACTCGGGAATCTCTTCCTCCGGAGTGGGTTGGGCAGGTTCACCGGGAGCACCAAAATCAAAGGGAGGCGCGGAGGGCTCTACAGGCGGGACAACTTTCGGCTCCGCGCTGAACGAGGCCGAATCGCTCGGCATCATCTTCATCCAATCTGGTTCTGCCTGCGGAGGTTCCTGCAGACCAAGTCCAGCACCACTCTCAGGCGCGATCGCTTTTGTCGTACCCCAGTCAGTCTGGGTGCGAATCGGCTCACCATCCCATTCGAGATGCTCGAGTGCGACCGCATTATCACCCACCTCATTCGTCTCAAAAATTGAGCCGATCACCTGTGCGGCATAGGGGTCAAGTTCAATGACGCGCTGGCGATAGACATGCGCACTCTCGGGACGGTCTGCACCTGCGATTTCGACCAGCACGCGATTGGCGTCGAGGCAGTATGGATAACGTCGCAGTACAGCCGCCGCCTCATCTGCCGCCTGATTCTTTTGACCACTGCGGAAATAAGCGCGCGCCAGCAGCACCGACATGTCGCTGCGCCCCGGGTCTTCCTTCAACACGCTCTTGATCTCAGAAATGGCCTGTGGGTACAACTCACCCTGCACATACATATGCGCCAGAGCGCCGCGCGTCATGCGAATGCGCGGAGGCTGGACCCCATCGCGGCGGGCGTATAATCTCTGCAGTTCAGACTGGATGGCGGGGTTGGAGGGCTGGGTTTCAAAGGCGCGTTCCATATGCCAGATGGCATCATCCATTTTGCTCTGCTCATCGCGGATGATGCTCATCCCCACGTTCGCGACGAAATCATTTGGCTCGGCTGCAAGCACCCGCGAAAAGATATCGACCGCCTCGTTAAAACGTTTGTATTCAAGGTAGGCCTTGCCCAACAGTCGATAGGTTTCAAGATGCTTGGGGAATGTTTTGAGGATGTGCTGGCAATGCGCAATCGCCTCATCCAGCTGGCCGCGGTCCACCATCGCTTCTATTTCGCGGTCATATGCCCGCAGAGATACTTTCGCCATGGATCAATTGCTCCTGTTGCTATTATAACGCACCTTTTTAATCCAAAAAATAGCAACAACCCTGCTCTCCATAGCTTCTCAAAGTCGGAATTTTTAACGCGAAGGACACGAATGTACTGGTCGACAACATGTTGCACACTTTTTTGAACCACGGAGTCACGGCACTCTTCGAGTATGCTTCGCGAAGACACCGAGAAAAAACCGTAAAAACTCCGTGACTCCCTGGCACCGTGCGGCTTAAGCCGTATGATTTGCTAAGCAAATCAGGCAGGTGTGTGTCTCAGTGGCGAGAGGGTCTGTGTGAGATGTACTTGACCAGAACAAAATCCGTGGGGATTAGCGGATTTTGTCAGGGGTGTTTCGGCCTTTTCGCGTCTGAGTTTTTCAAATGCGATTACCCTGACCATGCGCTTCTCTCAAAGGGCTCTTTTTAGAGCTAATCATAAAACAGAGGCAACGGAGGCTCGCTGGTATCACTGAAGGAATGTCCCGCAAACACCATGCCGCGCGCCTCCATCAGTTTCGATTCATCATTGGCATGGATGGTAAACAACACCTCGCCCATTTCGACCTTATCGCCCACCTTCTTATGGACGATAATGCCGACGGCGTGATCGATCGAGTCGGATTTCTTCGCACGGCCCGCGCCCAGAATGACCGACGCCTCGCCTACGCTTCGCGCGTGGACCTGGGAAATGCTCCCGCTCCGGTGAGCCTTTACCACCTCCACAAATTTCGCGCGTGGAAACTTTGACACATCGTCCACGTACGAGACGTCTCCTCCCTGCGCCTGCACCAGTACGCGGAACTTCTCAAAGGCAGAGCCATCGGTCATGACCTTTTCAGCCATGGCCCGGCCTTCCGCCAAATCCTTTGCGCGCTTACCCAAAACCAACATATGCGCGGTGACATGCAGACAATGTTCGCGGAAATCCTGAGGCCCACCGCCATGCAGGGTTTCAATGGCTTCGATCACTTCCAGTGAATTGCCCACCGCACATCCCAGTGGCTGGTTCATATCAGAGAGCAGTGCCACCACCTCGCGCCCGGCCAGTTTGCCGATATCCATCATCAAATTCGCAAGCACGCGCGCCTCTTCGAGTGTTTCCATGAACGCACCGAGTCCGGTCTTCACATCTAACAGAATGGCGTGCGCGCCCGCAGCGAGCTTCTTGCACATGATCGATGAGGCGATCAAGGGAATGGACGGAACGGTCCCGGTGACGTCACGCAGGGCGTAGAGTTTTCCATCCGCAGGAGCCAGGTCCAGCGATTGGCCTGTAAGAACGATTCCTTTTTCCTTGAGTTGTTTTTTGAACTCATCGGTGCTGAGGTCCACACGATAGCCGGGGATGGACTCCATTTTGTCGAGCGTGCCGCCGCTGAACCCAAGTCCACGACCCGACATCTTCCCCACTGGCAGACCACATGCCGCCACTGTGGGAAGTACTGTGAGCGTGGTCTTGTCCCCCACACCACCGGAGGAATGTTTATCCACTGCAATATCTACCACATCGCGCAGGTCCAGCGTCTGACCGGAATGCGCCATGGCAATGGTCAGGTCGGTGGTCTCACGTGGAGTCATGCCGTTGAGCAAAACCGCCATGGCAAAAGCAGAGGCCTGATAGTCTGGAACACTGCCATCGACAAAACCCTGGATAAAGAACTCGATTTCCTCGCGAGTCAATTCACCCTTCTCGCGTTTTTTGATGATGATATCCACTGCGCGCATGGTGATCTCCTTATCCTCACTCACCCATTCTTCACCAATCGATATCCATCCCGGCCATCCTGCACGGCCCAACCCTCGGCGTTAAGTTTGTCGCGCAACCGGTCAGATTCGGACCAGTTCTTGCTGGCACGGGCCGCCAGGCGTTGCTCAGCCAGCGCAATGACATGATCCGGTGGTGCCTCCTCCAATGGTGGCGCATTCAACACCAGCTCCCAGGCTTGAGCGGAGATATCTTTCTCGAGCGGGTCTGGGAGAGTCACATTCCCCAGGTCACTCAACGGAAACCTTGAGCCAGCCGCGTACATTTCCGGGTCGCACTCACGCACCAAAGACACGGAGCTGACTCCGTTCACCTCACACAGACCCGTCTCGAAGTCCAGGATCAGGCCCGTGTGTTCATCCAGCCCAATCGTCTCATTTTCTGGCGGAAGGAGATTGCACCATTCCGCAAAACGATCCATTCCCACAAAACAGCGGCTGGTATCGAGATCGACACCACCCTCCGCATTATTCCAGTGTGGGATAAAGGAGACGTGCAATCCAAAATCTGCAAAGAGATTCAACCCATCCACCATGTGAACGTCCTGACCCACTTTGTAAATCTCATACACGGGCAAAGCATGGGCAGAGATAGAGACCGTGGCCGCAGAGGCAAAGATCAGCGTCGCGCCGAGGCGATGCCGCGCCCGGATCACATCCCAGGCCAAAGTATCCTTCAAGTGACGGATCGCGTACGTCGGGCTGCCAGGTCCCATGAAGATAAGGTTGGCATGGAGCAGAGGCTGGATGATTTCCGGGTCATCCGGGCTGAAAGCTGAATTCTTTTTACGCGCTGGGATGATATCCACTGTGGGTTTGTAGTTTTGCAGACGAGCTTTCATAAACTCGCCTACCCGTCCCACTACCTGCGGCGAGTTCAACTCAAAACCCGCCGGCGTTTCCATCAATGCCACGCGCAGCGGTTCCTTTAGTTTGCGCGCCAGTGATTCAAAAATACGCCCCCCTGCCAGGGAGGTTTCACCAGAACCAAGAAATGCGATTTGTCCGAGAGCCATGTCAGTTGGATGAGGCCTTCAATTCATCTATTACGTGTAATAGTTCCTCATTGGAGGGAATATCGCGCATCGAAGCGCCATAACGAACATACCGCACGTACCCTTTTGTGTCAACAATACAATTTAAAGGCATTCTCCCAAGTTTGAACAGGTTGACCTCCTGACGATACATCCTTGCCACTTTATGATCGGGATCGGGCAAGCCAATAAACGGGAGACGCTCATTGCGCCAATAACATTTGAATGTAGCTTCATCATTTGGACCTACCGCCACAATCTCCGCGCTTCGTGCTGCAAACTCTGAATATCCATCTCGCAAGCGCGCCAACGACGCACGGCAATAGGGTCACATAAATCCACGCAGAAAATACAACACGACAGGCTTGCCGCGAAAACCAGATAAACGTATGCTGTTGCCGTCCACATCATTCAACTCAAAATCAGGCGCAAGTTCACCCGGTGTGATAAGTTTACTCGTCATGAATCAATTCTTTCGCTTTCCGCCAGATATCATCGAACATTTTTACGGTCAGCCTTCCGGTTAGTGTGTTTTGCTGACTCGGATGATAAGAGCACAATATCCAGAGACTGTGCTCGAGTTGATACAACGCGCCATGCCCAAACTTCCAGGATGGATTGCGGACGGAGTATATCTTCATAATCCGTTCGAAGGCGATCCGCCCGAGACACACGATCACTTTCGGCTTGAGGATTTGGATTTCCCGTTCGAGATATGACTGACAATTATCCAATTCATCGGGACTGGGTTTGTTGTCAGGAGGCACGCAACGAGCCGACGCGGCGATATAAAGATCAATGAGAAGCAGACCATCGCTTCTTGACTCAGCCGCAGGCTGAGTCGCGAACCCGGCCCGATACAACGCCGGATACAAAAACCCACCGGACGCGTCGCCGGTAAACGCGCGCCCGGTCCGGTTTGAGCCATGCGCGCCGGGAGCGAGTCCGACCACCAGAACGCGCGCCTTTGGGTCACCAAACCCCGGTACAGGTTTGCCCCAGTATTCCTGATCTCGATAAGCCTTGCGTTTGACGCGCGCCACTTCCTCCCGCCATGCCACGAGCCGCGCGCATTTGCGGCACGCAATGATTTCCTGATTCAATAAGTCGAGTTCCTGCATGGTTCGATTGTATACTGAATTTTGTAACTTTTTACAAAAACCTGCATATTATAAGATAAAGACGTTCATGCTTACTTTTGAAGAACTATATGTAGCCTATTCTCCAGATGTATATCGCTTTGCCTGCTGGCTTGCGGGAAATACGCATGATGCAGAAGATATTACAGCCGAGACATTTACACGAGCATGGATGAACTTCGCCACCATCCGAACCGAAACGTTGAAGGCATATCTCTTTACCATCGCACGCAACATTTACCTTGAATCATTGAGAAAGCATAAAACGCAAGAAAAATTAACCGATAGCCTCTCAGATTCTTACACGGCAATGGAAAAAACACTTGAAACGAGAAGCGAACTGGATCAAATCCGCGCCACGTTGCTGACCCTGGCTGAGATCGACCGTTCTGCATTTGTCATGCGCGTTCAATATGACCTGCCGTACATTGAAATTGCACGCGTCCTGCAACTATCAGAAGGCGCGGTTAAAGTAAAAGTCCATCGGGTGCGAAAGCTGTTATTCGAGATGTATTCGAAAAAGGAGATGCCATGAAGGAAGTAACCAACAATGTGATTTTGGATCTATTGCCGTTGTATCTGGCCGGTGAAGTCAGCGAAGATACAGCTGCTCTTGTCAAAAAGTATCTGGAGGTAAATCCGGAACTGGCTGAGACTGCCAAGGAAATGGCAAAAGCCGATTCGCTCAATAAAGTACCGATCCCATTCAGAAGGGAGACCGCCATGGAAACGTATCAGGAGGCCAAGAAATGGATGACGATTCGCATCCTAGGGCTCGCAGCAATTGGCGCCGTGATTTTTATCTTCACCCTTACAACCATTTTTATAACCATTTTTGCATATCTTATGATCGGCAAATAATTGATTGGACATCTTGCCAAACATCGCACTGGTTACACAAGGAGATGATCGATGAATGACTATTTGCGTGGCTGTGGACTTGCTCTCGTACTTGGCGGTGGCTTACTGATCTTCATAAATGTGATCATCACGCCTTCCTATTTAGCATCTTTCAAGCAGGGAGAGGCCGTTGCCAGGGCATCCGGAATCTACCTGCTCCGCATTTCTCTGGCGCTTGTGGATGTCTCACTGCTGCTCTATGGCAGCACCGGATTATATCTGAGCCAAAAGAATGCCTCAGGCACATTCGGCACGGCGGCCTTTTTAGTGACCTTCGTTGGAACGAGCCTTTTGCTGGCTATTGAGTGGTCCAACCTGTTCGTGCTCCGTCCAGTCGCCCAGACCAGCCCTGAAACTTTGAGCATCCTTGACAAGTCATCTCTAGTGACTGCAGGGACCGCCTCTGGAGCTGGGCTGTTCATGTTAGGCTGGCTCTTGTTAGCCATGAGCCTTTGGCGGGGAAATGTGTCTCCTCAATGGGCTGCTCGCTCTACGATTGCCGGAATTATCTTGATTCCGATCCTGGGTGTTACTCCACTCGGGGCCATTGGGCAAGTCATCGGCAACGTCGTTTTCGGATTGGGAATAATCGGTTTTGGCTATTCACTCCTCTAGATGCCATATAGCCAGTTATTGATATGGACCTCTGCCGCACATTCAATGTCGTTCGTTAGCGTGCTATAATTTTTTCGCTTCAAAAATATTCGTTCAAGAGTACAGGCCGCAATCGGAGGAAAAGCAGATGCCCAAAACAATCAGGGTTGCAACAGTGCAAATGGATGCCGCACACGCGCCTTTAAGTGAACGTTTGCAGCGCGCGGAAAAGATCGTCGTGCAAGCTGCGCAGGCAGGGACACAATTGATCGTGCTGCCCGAGCTGTTCAATACTGGATACGCCTACACGGATGACAACTACAAACTGGCAGAGTCACTCGATGGCGTCACCAGTAGATGGATGAAAGCCACGTCCACGCGTTTGGGTATTCACCTGGCAGGGACACTGCTGCTTCGTGAGCGCGGCGAAATCTATGACACCATGCTGCTCTTTAGTCCTAATGGACAGATGTGGCGCTATGATAAAAATTATCCGTGGGCATGGGAGCGAGCCTACTTCCGCGGGCGGCGTGGCACGGCCGTAGCCAACACCGAGCTGGGCGACCTGGGCTTGATGATCTGCTGGGACCTTGGTCATCTGGGTATGTGGAAGCAATACGCGGGCAAAGCAGATATGATCCTGATCGCCAGTTGCCCGCCAGATGTGCCAAGTGCCTCCTATGATTTTCCAAATGGGGAGAAATTAGATTTCAATGATATCGGCGCGCTCAGTTCTATGAAAGATGTAGGCAGTCAGTTCTTCGGCGAGATGGTGAATCAACAGGCCCAATGGCTGGGCGTGCCAGTCGTCAACTCTGGGGCAAGCGGAACTGTTCGAACTCGCATCCCTAAAGTTGGTGCGCTGCTCAGAAATCTCATTTTGTTTGCGCCGCGACTACTGAAGTTATTGCCCAAAGCCGAAGGATTACAAATGTCCTGCGGTATGATTCCCAGCTGTAAAGTCGTTGATGCAGGTGGACGCATCCTGGCCGAACGCGCTCCTGCCCAAGGGGAGGGCTTTGTCATTTCAGAAGTGACCTTGTCAGATTCAAAGTCCGTGCCTACACGACGCCAACCGAATCCCCCGTTAGATCGCATGATCGCACGAATGGCGCTCTTCAATGCGGATGTGATGGTTCCATCCATGATGCGATCGGTTTATAAAAACGGGCTGAAGAAAATCAAAAAATAATGGCTTCCCATCGAACGCTTACAAGATCAGCATCGCATCCCCAAATGAGTAGAAGCGATAGCCATCCTGGATCGCTGTCTCATATGTTTCCAAAATCTTTTCCCGCCCTGCAAAAGCGCTGACCAACATCAGTAACGTGGACCTGGGCAGATGGAAGTTCGTGATCATCGCGTCCACAATCCTGAATTGATAGCCTGGGAGGATGAAGAGATTGGTGGGTCCTACGTAAGGCTGGATGACATCCCGCCCCACGTTTGCTGCACTCTCAAGTGTCCGCACAGATGTAGTTCCAGCAGCAATCACCCGCCCACCAGATTGCTTGGTTTGATTAATAAGGTCGGCGGTTTCCTGTGATAATTCGCACCACTCCGAGTGGATCTTATGCTCCTTGGGGTTTTCTTCATTCACTGGCGCGAACGTATCCAGGCCAACGTGCAAGGTGACATAAGCGATCCTCACACCTTTGACCTGCAATTCTTCCAACAACCGCGGCGTGAAGTGTAGGCCTGCCGTGGGCGCGGCGGCGGAGCCTGGTTCCTTGGCATAGACGGTTTGGTATCGCTCGGGATCAGCCAGCTTCTCGTGAATATATGGAGGCAATGGGACATTTCCCACCTTTGGAAAATACGGCTCGATGGGCTCGGAAAATCGGATCAGTCGCTCCGACCCATCCAGCATTTCAAGTATCTCAACTTCGGGCCCCTGTTCCACTCTTAATATCTTGCCTACACGCGAACCCTTACCTCCCACCAGGGCTTCCCAGGTCCATTCATCACGACGCCGCAAAAGGAGGATTTCCACACGTCCGCCCGTTTCCTTGCGTGCGTAGATCCGAGCTGGGATGACGCGTGTCTGATTCAATACCAGCAAATCCCCCGCTCGCAGATAGTCACCAATATCGCGGAAGATGCGATGCTCCAATTCACCCGTGCCCCGATGCAACACCAGCATCCGCGCGGAATCGCGCGGCTCGGTGGGAGTCTGCGCGACAGAGGATTCAGGGAGATGATAGTCGAAGTCAGATGTTTTCAATTTTAGGGCTCTGTTGGATAATGGATTTTTATTAACTGGGGATCAAAAACAGCAAGTTCATGTTTTTAGCAAGATCCAGGATGAGATCATGCACATACTTTGCATGGGACCATACGCAACTCAGCATCAAGTGACGATCTGAAAGATCATGCTCAACGCTCCAGGGACAAAAATCGAAATCCCCAATTTTGTCATCCGGGACATCATCAACTTCTGGATGAATCTTATACAACTCCAAGTAGAATCTACCAATTGAAGGGTGAGACGTTAGTCCACTTATATCTTCATCACATAGTTTACGATATTGCTGATAAGCCTGTTCGTCTGAAAGTATCTGGTTGGCGAACCATATGGCCAGATCGTAGCTCATGCTATCTTGCTGGAATGCGAATGACGCCGGGCAATCGTTTCCGCAATGGAGGATTCAGGGAGGTTGTCGTCGAAGTCGGGGTTTTCATCAGCAACAACTATTTTGTGCTCGAACGATTATGTGTGCCTTTCCATGAATATATCGTGAAATTTCCCGTCTGCCTGGCTATCATCGCTGTATCAATGCATCGAACGAAATTCCATTTCAGGAAAGCTATACCGATTTTCTTTTCCAGGATAACTTTCCGCTCCTCCATAATATCCAAGAAGAACTGAATCGCTTTTTGGATGGATTCTTTTATTTCGTCTTTCGCTGACCAATCAACGTGATAATTCAGTAGAGTTCCTACCACAATCACGATACTTCTTTTCCTGGTCTCGAGATAAAGATACTCTGGTTTGGAGCCTGTCGGTGAAGGTATTTTCAGAATGATCGACCCCACCTCCTCAATCCAGGGATTTTCCTTGGAGGGCGATACGATCTCGATAAACTCCACGAGTTCGGGAGAAGTAGTATTGAGCAGGTGCAGGAACGTCCTCGCTGTAGCCGATAAATTCTGTTTATCCTTCACCGTTCCTCCACTTCACCCGCAGAAATCGCCATCTACTTTCGGAGCAATCTCACGATGACGTTCAACACAATCGTCAAAATCACGGATACCAAAATCGAAGTGGTAATGGGGAAATAAAACGAGCCATTCTCTCCTTCGATCCGAATGTCGCCGGGCAGGCGTCCCAGCGGGAGGCCGAATTTCGCGGAGAGATACACTCCTCCTCCCACGAGGAACAGGATGATGCCACCAATCATCAGGTAACGGGCGATAGATTCCATATCAACCTCACTCTTGCGAGATCAGTTCTTCGATCTCTCGTAAGACTTGATCCAATGTTGGAATTTCGGACGGAGTTACATCCCCGCTTCGAGAATGTTTATGATGTGGAAACGTGGAGATAGATTTATGATGCTCTGTGTTGTCGTAACGAAAAATCAAAGTGCCGTCTGCTTTTTGATAGTGATATGCATACATGATTTTCCGCAGGGGCAAACGCATATCAATGAGTTCACGAAAGAACAGCAGCGAGGAACCATCTTGAAAACCAACTCGACCACGCACAAAACCCACCAATTCCCCGCGCTTTTCAAGGTTTACGTCAGACGAATCGACAAACGGTAGGCTCGCAAGCAAATCCAAAATGGACTGGAAGTATTGCTCAATCAATCTTCGCCTCGCTGAGCGATTGATATTGTCCCTCCAGCAAACGCAAAGCAGCCAGTTCCATGTTCCAGTCTATCGTCTCAATAGTTTCTTCAATTGCCCCGGCTTTCAGTCTTTCCTCAAATTCCTTTGATGAAACCCCCGCACGTGTTTCAAACTCAGTAATGCGCTCTTTAGTACGCGTGATGCCATGCTGTAACGCTTTCAGCTGATTCCGAATCGCTGCTTCCACCAGCGGTTTGATCGATTCTTCAGCATTTGCTTTGATCACAATTTCCTGTAACATCGAAACGTCCTTTCAGCAGGTCCGCTAAATTATAAACCCACGACAATCGCGGCTGGTCCTCTTCATAATTTCCAATCCAAGATAATGTCATAGGTACTTATGGAGCATAGGCAGCCAATAATGCGGCATGCGCTTCCAGAATCTTAATCACGATAAGGTCTCTCCTCTTTACTTATAAAAGCCTGGGCTGCCCCTCTTCTGTGTACGGCAACTTGAGATGCTCATACGCGGACTTGGTCGCGACACGACCCTGCGGGGTGCGGTCCAAAAAGCCAAGTTGTAAGAGATACGGCTCGACAACGTCCATGATCGTATCCTGCTCTTCGCTGATGGAGGCGGCAATCGTGTTCAAGCCAACCGGTCCGCCGCCATATTTTTCGATGATCGTCCTGAGCACGCGGCGATCCACATCATCGAGCCCAAGCGGATCGACTTGCAGCAGGTCCAACGCTTCGGTGGCGACATCCCGCGTGATGATCCCATCTGCGCGGACCTGGGCATAGTCACGGACACGGCGCAGGAGACGCAGGGCAATGCGCGGCGTACCACGCGCCCGCCTCGCCACTTCGCTGATACCGGTTTCGTCGGCTGAGACTTTGAGCAACCTGGTCGCGCGCGTGACGATCTGTTTCATCGCTTCGATGTCATAGTAATCCAGACGGTACACTGCGCCAAACCTGGCGCGTAACGGAGCTGTGACCAATGCGAGTCTGGTGGTAGCGCCAACCACTGTGAACCGCGGCAGTTTCAGGCGCAGGGAGCGAGCCGACGGTCCCTTGCCAATGACAATATCCAGTGCGAAATCCTCCATTGCAGGGTAGAGCACTTCCTCCACGGCCCGTCCCAAACGATGGACTTCGTCGATGAACAGCACATCGCCCGCGCGCAAGTTGGTGAGTATGGCAGCCAGGTCGCCCGCCCGTTCGATGGCAGGACCAGCCGTCACCTTGACGTTCACACCCATCTCATTGCCCAGCACGTGCGCCAGCGTAGTCTTGCCCAGACCGGGAGGTCCGTAAAACAGGACATGATCCAGCGCTTCGCCGCGATGCTTGGCTGCATCGATCAAAATGGACAGGTTTTCCTTAACCTGATCCTGCCCGATCAGGTCGGCCAGTTTTTGTGGCCGCAGCGCGTTATCCACGCGGTCATCTGGTTTGGATTCGGGGTCAAGAGGATGGTTTTTCAGGGTAGGCATGGGGAGGATTATACTGGAAATACTTGCGCGCTCCCAAGAAGCATTGGGACGATGTGAACGGAGGGACTGCGTGCTTGTTGCAGTCCCGTAGACGAAGCGCACCTAACCTCATCACACGCGCTTCGACTTGGCTACGCTCCGTTCAGTGCGGCGAATTTCGAAGAGCCAATCACTTTCAGGAACTTCGTCGAACGAGCTGGGGAAAAGAATCCAAATATTGTGGTGCTGCCACAGACTTCCACACGCGGCTGACCGCGAAGCGGTTTTACAACCCCTGAAAGAGTGCCGAATACCTCGTTCGGTAGGGGTTTTGAAGCCAGCCTATGAGTTTGTACGCTTACCCGGTCACGAGATAAACATAAAAAAAGCAGGGACGCCTATTACGGTCATCCCTGCCAATACTCTTCGGTAGTCTGGCAATCGTAGTCACAAAATAATGAAGAGTGACTGTAGACCCATGACTTTGCGTCTCACGCTTTCGCGTGATTTGCGTTTCGGTAGGTTGGTCGATCCTGACCACGCGATGCGTGGTTTTAGATGCCGAACTCTGTGCCGCCGTCTTTCGACGGCTTTGCTTTTATCGGTAGTCTGGCGGTCATGGCTCAGTTCAGCTTTAGACCCAAGACTTTGCGTCGTCACGCTTTCGCGTGATTTTGCCTTTTATCGGAGCACTTTTATTATCGCGCTTTCAGAATCCGAGTTCAAGTCAACAAATGTTCTAATTATATTGTGTTGCTCCAGCCGCCGTCCCCGGCGGCGTCCCACGGGGATGCTTCGCGAAGGACGCCGCCGAGAGTATACTCATTAAAGTAAGCAGGGATGATGTTTCCATCATCCCTGCCATTTCTCTTTGGCAGTCTGGCAATCTTGGTCAATCGACTGTAGACCCAGAACTTTGCGTCGCCAGGTTTCCCTGGTTTTGCCTTTCGGTTAGCCGGCCGATCTTGACCAGTGCTACTGGCTTTAGATGCCTGGCTTTGCGTCACCGTCTTTCAACGGTTTTGCTATTTTCGGTAGTCTGGCAATCTTGATCACGTCCTTACACATTGTGATTTTAGATCCATGACATTGCGCCGCTAGGTTTCCCTAGTTTTGCTTTTTTCAGAGACACCCATTATCGCGCTAAATTTTCTTGATACATTAAAACAGGTTTATAAAATCGCGATTTCTCATACGTGATTCATTTTTCTAATGCTTCGAAGTTCACTTCCACCGTCATCCCCCATTTCAGGCGCGGGTCCACTTCGTCGGCCTGAATGCGGACGGTGTAAATCACATCGCCGCCCTGGATAAAGGACGACTGGCTGATCTCCACAACGGTGCCATTCATGGTGACATCAGGCAGTGCGTCAGCCATGAACGTGACCTGCTGACCGACCTCCAGATTGACCACTTCCAGTTCGGTCACGTCGGTAGTCTCGATCATCCAGGAACTCGTGTCGGCGACGCTTACGGCTCGTGACTCAGCCGAAACCTGCTCCCCCACTTCGACTGCCACCTCGGCGACAACCCCGTCGAACGGCGCGGGGATCTGGTACGTGGACAAGGCGTCTTCGGCCGCGGCGACCTGCGCCTTGGCATTCTCCAGGCGAGAGGTGAGCAAAGTGAGCTGTTCCTGGTTTGGGCCATTGAGCGTTTGCTCATAGGCATGTTTGGCTTCCGCCTCAGCGGAAACGGCTGAATCGAGTGCAGCACGCACGGCGTCGCGCTCCCGGGTGGTCTCCTCCAACTTGCGGACGGCGTCGTTGTAATCCTCCTGCACCTGCTCGAGCGCATCCTCGGCGGTCTTGCGTTTGGAGTTGTCCTTGTCCAGATCCTTGTATTTATCGAACTCCTCCTGAGCATCCTTCAAATCAGACTGGCGGTCCTCCACCTCGGCGTCAGCATCGTCAATGCGATCTTCGATATCATTCACGTTCAGAGCCTCCCAGGCGCGCTCTGCTTCGGCCCGGACCATTTGCGCATCCATGTAGGCCGCCCAGGCGTCCGCGCGACCGAGTCCCTCCGTACGCAGGAGTTGATCGTAGGCCTGCTGCGCCTGCGTCAATTCAAGATTAGCCGTAGTCAACTGCGCCATCGCCACATCCGAATTGCCAAGCCGGGCCAGAACGTCACCCTGCTTGACCGCGTCGCCAATCTTGACGTTGATCTCTTCCACGACGCCGCGCGCCTGAAATGAAAGGTTGGCCGCATGGATAGGTTTGAGCTTGCCCTCAGCCACAATCCCTTCCGGTGAGGCAGCAACTGAGTCGGAGGCTTGCGGGGTTGCCGCAGACTGATTCGTGCAGGCGGTCAACGCCAGCGAATAAATGATGATAAGCATAACCAGAGTTTTTGTTGTATTCTTCATTGTGTCCTTCTTTTCCAGATGGTCCGTTGGTCGAGTGGCGGTGGGTTCGATATCTCGCTGCGGGACTACTTAACCAGCACCGCCGTATCGAGACCAGCAAGTTTCATGCAAAGCGATTTCGCTTGAAAAGTCGATGGTCTCGATACGGGTCTCGCTGTTGCTCGACCCTACGCGACCATCGGAGCTTATTCATATGCTAAGACTTCCCGTATCGTCAGCCGCGCGGCATTGCGCGCCGGCAAAATGCTCGCCACCGTGGATAACAGCAACACCAGCCCCAGCCAGATGGCATAGCCGAGGTAGGTGAACACCACGTCGATGGGCGTCTGGAACACCGCCAGGCTGACTATCGTCGAAAGCAAATAGGTGAACGGCACAGAGAATATCACCGCCAGCACAAACGAAATCGAACCGATCACCACCCCTTCGGCAATGACAGTCCGCATCACGGCGCGGTCATCCGCGCCGATGGCACGCATGATCCCGATCTCGCGCGTCCGCTCCAGCACGTTCATGCCCATGGTGCCGGTTAGGCCCATCGAACCGACGATAGCGGTCAGGATTGCCATGATCAGCAGGAAAATCACGAGCGTATCCAAACTTTCCACCGCCGTATCCAACGAGGCCGATCCGGATTGCGCCTGGCGAACCTTGAATCCTTTATCGCGGAAGAAGCGATCAAGTTCTTCGGCAATCGCGTCCTGATCAGCACGGTCGTGCTTTTCGGTCACGACGCGAAACGAAAATGAGCGCCCGGTAAGATTTGTCACCTGCTCGATATATTCCAGGGGTGCATACGCCAAAATCCCTTCGCGGCCCACGAACTTGAAAATTCCGATCACTTCCCAGGTCTCTTCACGACCTTCTAATTTCAACCGCAGCGTGTCGCCCACCTGTAGATCAGGTAAATAATCCAACACTGCTTCGCTGATCGCGAGTTTGCGCACGTCCGACGCATGAATGAATCGCCCGGAAACCAGCAAGGGCTTTACCAGCTCGGTCTGCGCGGGAGGTGCCAGAATGTTCAGATTGTCAATCACTTCGTCTCCCGCACCCAACAACTCAGCGCTTACGAACTGCCAACCCTCCACATGTTCCACGCCCGGCATTTGCATCGCAAATTGATTTACTTCACTAAGACGATATGCCACATCGAAATCCAGCGTCACATCCGCGCGAAAATATTTGCCAATCTGCCCAATGTAATCATGCAGCGTCACACGCACATTAAAGACCGAAATGAAAATTGCGCCGCCCATCGTGAGCGTGAACAATGTCAGCGCCAGGCGGCCCTTCCGGCGGAAGGTGTTCCTCAACGAGATCACAAACGGGCGTGGGATGTGGATGCCGCGCAAGGCCAGGAGTCTCATCACCTTGACCTGCATCCGATCAAACCGGGATAAGCGCACCTCACCACCCGCGGCCTGTCTTTGCTCCTCTTCTGCCAGGCCTCCGCTGAGGGCGCGCAGGACCGTGATACGCGATCCGTTCATCACAGGCACCAGTCCGGCAATCAGTGGAACAAGCAAGCCCACTGCAATCTGAATCAACAAGGCCATGGGAATAATACGATTGCCCAGCAAATTGAAGTTCATCTCACCGGCGATGAACTCCGCCAGGCCGTACGCGCCAAACCCTCCGGAGGGAATGGCAATCGCCAACGCAATGATGCCAAACGCCATGATGAGCGCCAGATACATGCGGAAGACTTGTCGCCTCTGCCCGCCCACCAGCTTTATGACGCCGATGTGACGCAAATGCTGGTTCAGTAGCGCGCTCAAGGTGTTGGCGATCAATGAGCTGGACAGGAACACGATCAGAACTCCAAGCGCCATCAAAATTCCCAGAATGGCATTGACCGTGGATGCCAGGGGATGTTCATGTGTCTCGGAAAAACGCGAGCGAATCACCGGGGTACCGCTCTTTTCGATCTTGTCCTTCAGTTGGGCACCCACTTCACGAATGTACGGCAAATCATCGCCATCCCCCGAGACCGTTACAAGCGCGCGGTTAAACAGCCTGGGCTGGCCCAGATACTGCAACGTATCCATAGTGATATATCCGAACGGTGCTGCCAGAAAGTCACCCGCCCCTGCAGCCGTATCCTGCACGATTCCTGTGACAGGCAGAGTCTTAAGAGAGCCATCCGGGAGCTGAAACTCGAGCAAGCCGCCCATACCCACATCGATGTGTTCCAGCGCATCCAATTCGAGGAGAAGCTCACGCTTTCGGGGAACACTTTCCCCTTTGATTGGCACCAGCAGGTTAATGGCATTCTTCTCGAAACTATCGAAAGCGACCATGTCGAGTGTGGTCCATTTTTCGGTGCCAGGGACGCGCACGCGCATATTGAACACGCGCCGCCCCTCGGCATCCTGCACATTCTCCTGGTTATGAATCGAATCCAGCACATCTTCATTGAAATTTGACATCCTTAGCTCGATGTTGGCAGGGACATTGGCCGAGTAGGAAACGCTCATGTCGTTCGAGATGATCTGATAGGCCCCCGCGATCACACCAATGGAAAACACGCCCACTGCAATGGAAAACACCACCAGCAGCGTGCGGGCTTTGTTATCGAACAGATCGTGCAGTACTTTTCGCCAACGAGGTTTCATAACAGTTCCATCCGCGCTCCCGAAAAACGCCGGGACGATGTGAGCGGAGTGAGCCGACAGGCGAGCGCAGACGAAGCGCAGGTATCCAGCTGATATAGCGCTTCGACTTCCACTTCGTCTGGCTCGCTCAGTGTCCGCTCAGCGTGAGTTATCTTTTTATCCGGCTGTCCGCGGCACGATGTGCCTCCAGACGTTCCTGAACGATCTTGCCGATCGCTTCGGCCGTGATGGGAGACTGGTCAATGACACGCTTGAAGTCATCACGCCGGATCATCAGGACTTCCACGGGTTCACGCGGCCCGGCGCGCACATTGGCGATGGCTTTTCCACCGCGCAACAATTCGATCTCGCCAAAGAATTCGCCTGGCTTCAAGCGTGAAATGATGGTTTCCTGATTCTTGCGATCTTGCAAGACCACTTCCACTTCACCTTTGTGGATCATGAAGAAATTTTCGACATGCTCATTGCGCGGGATGATGGTGATGTTGGGAGGATAGGTTCGTTCCTCCACCAGCTTTGAAAACTCCATCATGTGACGGTGCCTCAGCCAGGGCAGCGATTTCGCCACGGTCTCATTGATCAACTCGCCATCAGCGATGATGATGTTGCGAGTGGTACGCGCCGTCAGCGAAGGATCATGCGTCACCATCACGACCGTTTTGCCGCGGCGCGCCAGTTCCTCGAACAGGTCAATGATGATGGTCGCAGACTTCGTATCCAGGTTCCCGGTGGGTTCATCGGCAACCAGCAAAGGCGGGTCACAGGCCAGTGCACGCGCAATGGCTGCGAGTTGTTGCTGGCCGGTCGAGACCAGCAACGGTAACTTGTTTGCAAAGGCCTCTAGCCCCACAAGTTGGAGCATTTCCAGCGCGCGCGCCGGACGCTCGTCGAAATCGTACATGTCGGCGTAATCCATCGGGAGCATCGCGTTCTCCAGCAAGGTCAGCATGGGCAATAACTGGAAGAACTGAAACACGATCCCCAGGTTCCGCCCGCGCCATTTGGAGCGCTGGCTTTCGGTCATGTTGCTGTAAATATCGGTGCTGCCAATCACCACACGTCCTGCGGTGGGATGGTCGATGCCCGTGATCATGTTCAGCAAGGTGGATTTTCCGCTGCCAGATTTACCCACAATGGAAACGAATTCGCCGCGGTTGATGGTCAGGTCAATGCCTTTGAGCACAGTAAATTCACCCGCCGCGTTTTTGAACGTCTTCACGACGCCGTGCATGTCGATCATGGCCTCAGCGGAGGTCATGTCATGATGGTGAGGAGCAGGTTTCCGCTTCGTTTGACGCGCCTTCATTTCTTCCACCACCACTTCCTACGCTGAGGGGAAGGTCGAGCGGTTTTCGAGATCTGTAGACGAAGCGCTCTCGTTAAATCTTCTTTCATCTCCTCTTCGCTTTGAACAGGACGAGTATCCAGCTCCCCATCGACGATTCGCAGCGTACGTGAAAAGCGCGGCGCCAGGGATTGGTCATGAGTAACCATAACAATGGTTTTCCCCTGCTCGGTGATGAGATGTTCGAAGACTTCGAAGATGTGTTCGGCCGTCACGGAGTCCAGGCTGCCAGTCGGTTCATCCGCAACCAGGATGGGCGGATCGTTGGCCAGCGCGCGGGCGATGGCAACCCGCTGCTGCTGCCCGCCAGAGATGAATGCCGGCAGTTTATCAGCATGTTCCTCGATCTCCACCAGACGGAGCAGTTCGAGCGCGCGCTCACGTGAATATCTGGGATGAAATTTTCCGCACAAATCCATGGGCAGGGTAATGTTCTCGACGAGTGTGAGCATGGGCAACAGCTGAAAGGATTGAAAGACGATGCCCAATGTCTGACCGCGCCATAAGGCAATTGCATCCTCGTCCATTTTGTGGACCGATACGGATCTGCCGTTGTTGACGGTGACATCCCCGGAATTGAGATGATCCACACCGGTGATCATGTTCAGTAAAGTAGATTTACCTGCGCCCGATTTTCCGATCACCCCGACGAATTCTCCCGGCTGCACCTGCATAGTGATGCCCTTCAGCGCGGTGAAATCACCTGCCGCCGTGGAATAGACCTTTGTCACGTCGCGCAGTTCAATGATGGGCTGGGTGGATGATATTACTGGCATAGATAAGTGGAGATTGCTTCCCGCAGGCTCGCAACATTTGCATGATTTGCCATGAATTGCCAAGCAATTCAAAAATCACATGCAAGTGCAGGTGTGACACACGATTTACACACAAAAACGGTCGCCGCAAGCAACCGTTTCGTTGACGTGCAATACGACATCATTTTACCCCCATTCAATCGATTGTGACAATTTTCCTAATGCCATATTTATGTCGTCCATATCGGCACAGATGTAGCCGAAATTACCACTCATGTAGGAAAAGCATTGAATGGCAAAAAGTTATGAAATTGCAATTTTCACGAGCGATAGGTTATTCGGCTCGATTCTGCTGTTCTTCCTTCTACTGTGCTATTCGTACATATGTGTCAAGGATTCCTTCCGCTTGCAACTTACAGATTGGTTAACGGATATTTAAGCTAGATTCATTTACTGGTGCTAGACTGCGGGTGAATTTTTACAGGCAGCATATCATCCAAAGAGCAAGGAACGTATGCTGCCGTGATCCGAGCAATTATTTTTAGGCACGTTGCCAACCATTGGCTCAAGGTCTTTCATCGCTGCCTCGCTCTTATACAATTGTCACATCGACATGCGACGTATGAGCCATTGATCAGACAAGTTCTTCTTGCTGTCTGGTAAATTGCACAGGTTCATCATTAACAGATTCATTACCGCTAAGCCATAATTACAATCGAAGCTTAATCATTCCTGTCAAATCAGATCGTGTGGTGGTCTCTACGTTAATTGACCACATAAAGTGAAGTCGACGCTGCTGACACAACATCGACTTCCTAAGTCAAAGTGACCTGGAGGGCACAAATGACTCCTTTTAATATTAGCACCCTATTCTCAAAGCTTCAAGTAGGAAAGTTTGAGAATACAAAACTACACAAATCTCTGTTAAGCAGGCTTTACTACGGGCACGCTCGTTGTCACCGTAGCCCATCGCCACGAAGGCGAAATACTTTCATCTCAGCCTTAATCATGCTCATGATGCTGGCAAATGTCTTTCCTGCCAGCGCAACAACCCTGGCTGCGGCAGGAGTAATCGATGTAAATCCTGGACAAGACATACAGACAATCGTCAATACAGCACCCAGTGGTACCACGATCTACTTACATGCCGGAACCTATCCTGGCTTCAAAGTCACTACTTCCGGATTAACGGTCTCAGGCGCCCCTGGTGAAACGGCAGTTATATCAGGACAACTCTTGCTTTCGGGGTTAACATCCGGAACTGTATCAAACTTGGACATTCAGGGCACATTAACCACTTATCAAGCTGGCTTGTCCGTCTCCCAATCCTCCGGACTGACACTGGCCAACAACGCCATCCACGGCAACAGCTTTGGAATTTTGTTGGATCATGTCACCAACTCCACGATCAAGTCCAACGACATCTACGACAATGCCAGCGGGCTGGAAGTGCACTACGATGGCGGCGGCGTGGTGATTACCGCCAACACCATCCATGACAACAACCGCGCTCTGGATGCCGGCCGCGGTCAGGGCGGCGTCAACTTCTACTTCAGCACTGGCGCCATTACCTTTGCTGATAATCTCGTTACCAACAACCTGGGCGTGGGCGTTGAGATCTATGCCGCCAGCAATCTGACCATTGAGCGCAACACCTTTACTGGTGGCAGCGATCAGATCGAGACCGGCACGGATAGTAACAGGACCGCCTGCAACAACCTCACCATTCGAAGAAACATCGCCTATAAAACTGCCAATGGGTTTGAGCAGCGCGGCTTCATCCTGAGATGTTCCTCCAATAGCCTGGTAGCCAACAACACTTTGGATGGCTTGGACAAGTTCGCCTTCGACTTCAATGGGGGTGCCTACAGTGGCTCCATCGACAACTTGCGTGTGCTCAACAACATTGTCGTCAATGGTCGTCCCTTCAGCATCGACTTCAGCCTGCCTGCCAGCGTGGTCATCGACTACAACGACGTGTGGACCACCTCCAGCAGCACTGCTCTCTATGGCTCGCAAATTGCCTATGTGGCGGGGTATGGTTCCACCAGCAGTTGGGGTACCTTCCGCAGCTGGACCGGTTATGAAGCCCATGGATTGAACCTTGATCCGTTGTTGGTCAACCCAGCAGCTCGTGATTATCATTTGCAAGCCAGTTCACCTGTCATTGATCGTGGCACCAATGTCGGCGAAGCCTTCAACGGCACAGCTCCGGATATGGGTCGTTTTGAGACGGGTGTCACGGCAGCCACGCCAACTGCTGCTGTCTCTCGCACACCCACTGCAGTTCCTTCTACCGCCACAACCGCTCCAACCAGCGCTGCTACCAGTACACCAATCAAGACTTCTACACCAACAGCAGCTACAACCGTGCCAACCGTAGGTCCAACCAACACTCCCACCAAAACGGCTATCGCGTCGGCGACCTTCGCTTTAACGAGCACGCCAACTAATACACCTGGCATGGTGTCTCCTTCTGCAACAATGGCCTTGTTACCAGTTGATGATACCTATATTACAAGTAGTTCTCCGAACAGAAACTACGGGTCTGCTCCAACTCTGCAAACTGACAATAGTCCCATCAAACATTTCTTGCTCAAGTTCAACGTAACCGGAACGAACGGTCAAAAGGTTATCAACGCAAAATTGCGCCTTTATAACGTGAATGCCTCTAAAAAAGGCGGAGACTTTTATCGCGTGAGCGATAACTCCTGGCAGGAGGAAACAGTGATATGGAATAATGCGCCCACGGCTGACACCGCCCTTCTAGCGTCACTTGGTACTGTCAGCGCAAACACCTGGTATGAGGTAGATCTTACCTCATTGATCACAGGCGATGGAACCTACAGTCTGCGTATCTCTTCCAGCTCTTCCAATGGCGCAGATTATTCGTCAAAAGAGGGAGCTAACTCGCCACAAGTAGTAATTACCCTGGGAGGTGTTTCAGTTTCTTCTGCCACTGCCACAACAGCAGTCACCCACACCGCACCACCTTTAGGGACTGCAACATCCACGCCGCTGAACACACCCACGAAGACGGTGACGTCACTACCACCAACATCCACGGCGACACCATTGCCAAGGCTAGCAAACACACCAGCCCTCACTCCTACAGCTTCCAGCGGATCCGTAGTCGTTGTCGCGCTAGGCGACATCCATTCAGATGGCAATGACCCAGAAGCCATTGCCAACCTCAACATGGTGAATAGCATCAACCCAACCGCTATCCTTGGATTGGGCGACTACCAGTATACTTCTGGCACCTGTTCCAACTTCACCACGTCCGGGCGCTATGATTCCGATTGGGGAAGCCAAAATTATCGCATGTATCCCACCTTCGGACCAACCCATGATTATGCCGGTACGTCCACAGGTTCGCGTGCTGACCAGTATTTCTCCGGAGATTGTACAGGACAACGCAATCCCCAATCCGCAGCCGCGACACTGCTGGGTGGAACACTTGGCCCCATGCAAGCCTATTCGTTTGACGTGGGTTCATGGCACATTGTGTCACTACCCTCTCTTTGTTACCGTTACGGTTGTGACGCGAACGCCATCACGACGTGGTTGACCAATGACCTGAAGTCGCATACGAATAAGTGTACTATTGCTTATTTCCACGAAGCCCATTGGACGTCCACGACAACTGGACATGCCCCCTCGCTTTCTACCAAACCTTGGGTGCAAGTACTCTATGATTATGGCGTGGAATTGTTACTGCAGGGACATAATCACGATTATGAACGCTTCTATCCGCAAAACATGTCTAACCAGCGCGATGATGCAAAAGGCATTACCGCCTTTGTGGTTGGCACAGGTGGCATCGGTTTCTACACCTTCACTAATACTGCGCCAAACTCCGCCGCCCGGAGTGACAATACATACGGATTGCTAAAACTCAGCTTGGGCAGTGGAACCTATAGCTGGCAATTCGTTCCCACGTCTGGTGGAACATTCACCGATAGTGGGAATAGCACCTGCCATTAATCGTGAACCTAGCTTAAATTCGAGGCGTTGACCGTTCATGCCTTTGCACGCACCGTAGTGAAACTTGCTCTCACTGCGGTGGGCGTCTGGTTATCTACTATATGTACGAAAAATCTGGAAAATATCATATCCAAGGTCTATACATCCAAACACCCTCTGGTTGCCCACAAACTTTCACACCCGCCCGATAAAAACACCGAACCCAAGAAATTCCGTAACTGGTCGGGGAGGTTGCTGTGCTATTGCTCTCGGGAGCGACAACTGACCTCGCCTTGATGCCATCCAAACTGGAGACACCGATTCTCTACAGCGGGCTCACTAGATGTGCTCACCGACTGCTTGTTTCGGATTCAATCGCTCTTCAGCATCTTTGCGATACATCATCCCGATCAGCACTCCATCCGAATCGGTAATGATCACACTTCCCACTTTCTTCTCGTGCATACGCTTGACAAGCGGTTCCAAAAAATTATCGGGGCGAAAGGTTGTTGGTCCACTCACAACGAGACAGACTTGCCAGCCTCCTGACAACGCTGATGAATTGCTCCCACCCGGTCAGTTAAATGGCATGTAGGTACATCGCGCCGAACCACATCAATTACTTTGGGAATCACTGCAAAATCTCCCGCCATCGGCAAACCAAAGGCAAACCAATCCAGCCTGCCTGCCACATAGCGATAGACTTGTGAGAATCCCGAACTTTCGAGCCGCCACGCGGCTCTGGAACTTAAGTCTCACTGAAAATCATGACAATAGGTAATGACCGGGTAACGCGCATCCAGTTGCTTGACGGTCTGTACATTCAAGCTTTTCAGCGGGATATTGATCGCCCCAGGCAGGTGGGCCTCGTTATACTCATCCGCCGGTAGCACGTCCACCAGTTGTGCGCCGCTCTCCACCAAGCGTTGTACCTCATTCCGATTGATGTCACTGGGCATTTGTTTTTCTGTCTCTTTTCAATTCCGGGTCTACCTCCCCCATGATTTTTGGACAGTACAGCCTGAACGCCCAGGTCAATGAACATAAATCTGATGAATGCACAGGCTGTCGATATCGTTGAATAGATCGAAGAAGTCCATTCTTTGCGAAACGTAGGAACTCTTAAGTCGTTGGAGCTTCTTGCGTTTCGGGATGCACCTCGCGGTTATGAGTCTCAAGCTCCTGCGCTGAACTGAAGGTCTGCCCACACGCTTTGCAGGTAAATCGCGAATGCATGGTGCGATTATGTTGCTCCAATCCCTCGCGGCTATCGAATGTGGCACCACATTCCGTGCATGTATACTGATTTTGAGTCATTTCATTTTCTCCTTTCGACGAGATATGAACAATTATGTCAATACCCGACAAGGGGTCAATGAGGACTTTCCCAGTTGAATGCAGGGGAATCCCTACCTGATCACATTTATGTTATGGGCCGTATCTTTACAAACAAACGTTCCCTGACAATACGCGTTATGTCCTCTGCATTGGCATTTCCATTTTGGACACGAATACCCATTGTTTTCACGGCCTGGGGCATATGACGAATATATTCGTACATGCGAGCTTCCACGGTCTTCTGGTCCAATTCAGGTTCGGCAAGAGCAGTGACTGATTTTCGTTTCAACAACAGACTTACTTCCGCTCCGCCGCGCAGATTCCTCCACCAGGTCCGGTTGCGGCTGGTCAGCACCCAAAGGTCACCGTTCTCGCAGTAATACTCTACTGGTGTGGTGTATTTCTTCCCCGTCCTGCGTCCCGTCACGGTGATGAGCATCATACCGCTGCTCAACATGCCATGAAACGGCGAACGCAAGACCCAGCTCATAAAATCATTCCCGGTCATAGCATGTCCCCATACATTTGATCGGGCGCCAGCAACTCCGGGAAACGGATTCTCAGGTTGGCCCGGGCTACGTAACACAGGTGACAGGCATCGGCGTACCCAAAGGGAGAAGCGTGCGGCAGGTTATATTCCGTCACCAGCGCGGTAGGTCCGCCCGCGAGCAGGAGTCCACAGATCGGATGGGAATCCGGATCGTATTCTTCGCAAATCTGCTTCAGCGGTTTTTCGAACAGGTTGCCAATTACCAGGCCCTGGCAGATATGAAGGTTGCCCAGCGGGTCAAGATGAACGCGTCCCGGTTCACGCAAATCTTCATGCAAACAGGAATCGAATCCCTTCCAGGACTGGCCGGGCGCGCGCGAAGCGAGTTTTTCCACCGCCCGGCCGCGATACATGACCGCGCTTTGCACTTCGATTTGCCCATGTGACTGCTTTGACTCTTCGTCAGGCTGCGCCACACTGATCGTGCCCATTGGGATACCCAGGGATTTTGCAGCTGTGGCCGCATTCTGCGGACGTTCACCCAAACGTATTTCACAATGATAGAGGTCACTGCTCACTGAGAGGTCAGACAGCCGTCCCACAAACGGACGCAACCACTCTTCGGCATCCGCAACCGAGGTGGCCCAGTAGGCGTTGGATACGATTCCGACAGAGAAACCCATCGCGGCAGCCCTGTGAACGGCCTTTTTGAGAATGGCATAGTAGAGAAACGGTTCGCCGCCTTCGAAGTAAATGGAGGTCACATCGGCATCTTTGGCCTGTAACAGGATCTGTTCGATCTGCTCCAGCGTTAGAGTGCCCGTCTGCCGGGGACTGCCCCACACAAAACAGTGATCGCATTCATAGGTACATTGGTACGTCAGAAGGATGTGCAATCCGGTAAGTTTCATAGCGGCCTCCTTGCCTGGCTTAACTGTACGCGAAAGTAGTTGGCTAGTCACGGGTCAAACATCATAAAAATGTCACCAGCGCACTTCATTTTCCTGTGCCGAATGGAGATTCAGGCAACAACGGGGTGGCATGCAACTGTCGCTGATATTGCCAGGCCAGGATGAGAAGGAACACGGCTACGATAAATGACACTGTAATCACGATACCGAGTTTTCCCTGCGCTACAAACTCACCTAAGATGTCAAATACCGCCAGAACAAGGACCAACTTGATCGCCCAGGTTTGTTTTCGGGTCAGTCCCCACAGACTGAGGGCAAACAGAACCCCGACGACCGCTCCCAAAATCATCAATGCGACCGGCGATACGACCACTGTGGACGCAATCTCTTTCCAGTTGAAATAAAAAGCAAGGGTAACAACAGTATGCTGGATGATTTTTTCAACAATCAACGCAATTAACACGTAATATGTCCAGTTTGGCTTCATCGCTATGGGAGCCAGGGATGCTTTTTTGGATGTCACTTTCGCTCCTCTTCATAGCTCAATATACAGAAAACTGAAGGATAAGTCACGGGTCAAAAATCACCTTCAAGACTATAATTAAAATAATCATCTTGAGGAGAATACCATGTCCAACGTCTATGCATCGAAACATCCGCTGGTTGCCCACAAGCTTTCCCGGCTCAGAGACAAAAGGACCGAACCTAAAAAATTCCGCGAACTCGTACGTGAGCTGGCCGCGCTTCTAGCCTACGAAGCCACGGCAGACCTGGCCGTCACCCCCCGCGAACTGGAGACACCGCTCGCGAGAATGACCGGGGCGGAATTGCAGGAAAAGATTGGTCTCGTCCCCATCCTGCGCGCGGGGCTTGGGCTGGTGGAAGGGTTCTGGGAGTTGATGCCAAGCGCCGAGGTATGGCATATTGGACTGTATCGCGATGAACATACGCTGCGCCCGGTGGAATATTACAATAAGCTCCCGTTGGAACCCACTGTTTCCGTGTGCCTGATCCTTGACCCGATGCTTGCCACAGGCGGATCGGCAACCGCCACAGCGGCGGTGTTGAAAAAATGGGGCGTGAAGAAGATCAAATTTGTCGGCCTCATTGCCGCGCCCGAAGGTATCAAAGCCATGCAAACCGCCCACTCCGATATCGACATCCACATCGCCGCCATTGATGATCGTCTCAATGAGCGCGCCTATATTGTGCCAGGGTTGGGTGATGCGGGAGACAGACAATTTGGAACAGGATAAAATTCGTAATTGGTAATTGATGAGTTGCAGTTGGTAAACAGTGATCAGTGAACGGTAATCAGTGAAAGGAAGAAAATGATGAACCGCAATATTATTCCACCATTTGACCCCAAAGCACCGAGACCCATGCACCCGCCTACGGTTTACGTCACCGAGCCATTGCGATGGGAATACAGAATCATCGTGCGCAACCCTGAACAAGAGAAGCCACTCGATGAAGCGGAATTGAAGACGCTGGGTAAGGAAGGCTGGGAGATGTCAGGGGTGGCGCAGTATTTGTCCAGCCTCTATTTCTACTTCAAGCGCGTGATGAATTAGTAGCGACTGAAAAAGGTTTTGGAAATTTGCTACTGGCAACCTGAGCAAACCAGCGCGCCTATACTGTGCTAGAACTTGGCGATGCAGGAGACCGTCAGTTTGGGACCGAGATGATGTTGCTAATTGGAATATTCGGATGAGCTACGACAGCAATACAGGCTTGCTGATTGGCAATCGGTCATATATTGGTAATATCAGTTGCGACGCACACACCATTGCTGTTTCTCCGCCTGTAACTGAGAAGTCCCATCTGCCAACTCTAGCGATCGTTGCCAGCTCACAAATGGGTAATTCTAGTACCTTTGGAACGAAGATTGCTCCGGAAATCGTTGTTAATTCTTTTATGGAGGTACTTGGTCAAGCAATCCCAACTGACCCTAGAATGTTTTTCACACAAGCAATTGAAACGGCAGCAGACAGACTTTCCGCGTATCATGAAACCTACGCAACAATAGGAAGTCTGCTAACCTCATGCGCAGCGGTAATAGTCATAGACGATAAACTTTATACAGTTAATATTGGCAATTGCCGTATCTACCTTTTACGAGACAAACGTCTCCGACAAATCTCGACTGACCACACATTTATTCAAAGGTTAATTGAACGCGGTCACATCGTTTATAAGGACCCACGAGTAGATATGCCTGTAGACGGTAATCCATTTACACGACATTTA
Source organism: Anaerolineales bacterium (assembly GCA_035720235.1). GTDB lineage: Bacteria > Chloroflexota > Anaerolineae > Anaerolineales > Villigracilaceae > Defluviilinea. The sequence goes on from DASTOH010000137.1 coordinate 103,406, forward strand.
GGGGTGGAACGACAGTATCGAAACTTCGGACAGCCGGATTTCAGATTGCGCCTTGCTGACACCGAATCGGATAGCCAAGCCGAGTCCAACCAGGGCTTGCCATTACGAGAAGGCGACGAGATATTGCTTTGCACTGATGGCATGATTGGGAGCCCACGATACTTTCCTGATGTAGAGGACGAACAAATTCAAGAAGCCCTACTGAACCATGATCATCCACAACAAGCGGTAGAAGCGCTGATAGACTTAGCACGCAAACAAATGGAGTATTACACACGAGACATTACGGCGATTTTGTTGAAATTCGTGAACAGTTAGAAACGAGGATATCCGACCTTACTGGCATGTTCAGATTTTCAGGAGAATAATAAAATGGCATATAACGAGAAACTCGCTGAAAGGATTCGCGTTGAGTTACAAGGTATTCCATTCATTGAGAAGAAAATGTTTGGCGGCGTCGGGTTTCTCGTCCACGGAAACATGGCGTGCGGCGTGCATAAAGAAAATATGATCGTGCGCATTGATCCCGAGAAGCAGGACAAACTTCTGAAGAAACCCGGCGCGAAAATCTTTGACCTCACCGGCAAACCCATGAAAGGCTGGCTGATGGTCGAGCCTGAAGGATTCAAAACTAGAAAGCAGTTGAGCGCCTGGCTGAAGGAAGGCATTGAGTTTGCGTTGGCTCTCCCGCCAAAATGAAAACAATGTCACAGTTTTGAAAGAGCTAAAGCTTACACAAGCTATCAGGATGAACATGTTATGAATAAGAACAATTTTCGTCCTGTGATCAAAGCCATCTTCCTGGCGGGAGTCGCTATTAGCTTAGTAACCTTGGCATTCCTTTTTGAGTTTTCATCACAATACCATAGCTCGATTTGGATTGTATGTGCAACATTCTTCTTCTTTCTGATGATCATACTATTCAGATTAACAAGAATGCGTTGGACTTGGAGCGTACTAGCCGGATCCATTGCCGTAGCAGTTTACACGATTTTGGGTTTACTTCTAAATTACCTCCTAGATGCGTTCCTTACTGGTTGGCTGATGGGATAGGTTTGAATGTATTTACTCGTTCAACAAAATGCCCGGAAAGTATGAAATGAAAACTATTCTCCTTCGAGAGATCTTATCTCTCGAGCAGAACTCAAGGCTTGGCTCGAGAGTGAGTTCCCCATGATAAATTTCCTGACCATCGGTGGACATCGTATCGCCTATACTGCCGCGGGTTCTCCGTCCAATCCACCTGTTATATTGATCCACGGGCTTATGTCGCATCGCGGTGTATGGACGCGAACAATGGAAGCGCTTAAGGACCGCTTCTTCTGCATCGCGTTCGATCTGCCTGGCTTTGGAGATAGCGACAAGCCGAAAAATGGCGACTATGCGATTGCAAAGCAAGCCGGGCGCACGCTGGAAATTGCAGACCATTTCGGTTTCGGGGAATTCACCGTGATCGGTCACTCCATGGGAGGGCAGATCGCTACCTACCTTGCAGCACGCCTTGCTCCCCAACGCGTGCACAAACTTGTGAGCGTGGATGGTGTGGTGACAGGCAGGCTCGCGGATAAGGTTCAAAACGTTACGCGACGGATGGTTGCAGTGGGGGCAAAGTTCCCTTCATCGTATCGTTTCAGCCGCATATTGAGCGAATGGAAACCGCTTGCATATAGGGCGTTCGATGTCTGGTTTTATAAACCTGACGAACTGCCATTCCAGGCATGGAGCCTCGACAGGCGCATGGCAACGAATCCAGAGATCGCGCTATCCACAGTCAAAGCATGGGATTCACTGAATGCTACCAACCTCACGGTTCATCTCAGGGACATTCTCTCACCCACACTGGTTATTTTCGGTAAACAGGATGGCACAGTCCCAGTGGAACAGGCGTATATCTTCAAAGAGCAACTCTCCAGCGCACAACTCCTGGTCATCGACAATTGCGGGCACTTTCCCATGTATGAAAAGTTCGAGGACTACATGAGGACACTCGAGGGATTCTTGAAAGAACCATGAAAGCGATGCGCCTGCGAGAGATCGTATCTCTCAAAGAAAACCCGAATCCGCTGCGATTTGAGGAAATTGCCGAACCGGAAACAAACGAAGGCGAAGTCCTGCTGCGCGTCACCCGCTGCGGCGTTTGCCACACGGAACTGGATGAAATCGAAGGGCGGACTCCGCCTCCGCAGTTGCCGATAATTTTGGGGCATCAGGTGGTGGGGATTGTGGAAGAACGTAGTGACGACTTTAGTCGTCCGCAAAAAGCGACTTCAGTCGCCACTACGGGTCAACGCGTGGGCGTGGCATGGATTGCGTCTTCCTGTGGGCATTGCGAATACTGTTTGGCGGGCAATGAAAATCTATGCACGGAGTTCAAAGCGACGGGGCGCGACATCGACGGCGGTTATGCCGAATATATGAAAGTCCGCGCGGATTACGTGCACCCCATCCCTGATGCGATATCCGATTCCGAGGCCGCGCCGCTGCTGTGTGCCGGAGCAGTGGGTTACCGGGCGCTGAAATTATGCAATCTCCGCGATGGTCAATCGCTGGGGTTGATGGGTTTCGGCGGGTCAAACCACATCGTGTTGAAAACTGCCAGACACAAATTTCCCAATTCTCCAATTCTCGTATTCAGTAGAAATCCCAATGAGCGCGAATTTGCCCTCTCGCTGGGCGCGATTTGGGCCGGCGCGATCGATCAGAGTCCGCCTGAGGGGTTGGACGCGGTCATTGACACCACGCCAGTCTGGGGTCCGGTCAGTGAGGCGCTGAAGACGCTGAATCCCGGCGGTAGGCTGGTGATCAATGCTATTCGTAAAGAGGAGTCCGATAAGGAGATCCTGCTGAAACTGAGTTACTCGTCCCAGCTGTGGATGGAGAAGGAAATCAAATCCATCGCGAACGTGACACGGGCGGACGTGCGCGAGTTCCTGCAATTGGCGGCAACAGCGAATATCAAGCCCGAATTCCAGGAATATGAACTGGAGCGGGCCAACCAGGCCCTGCTCGAAATGAAACAGGGGAAGATCCGCGGGGCCAAGGTGCTGCGAATCCAAAACTGATATACTCAAATCATGAATCAAAAATACACCCTCACCGCTGTCTATTATCTGGTCTTCATCCTGCTCGGGCTGACACTGGCCGCAGAAGGACCTACCCTGCTCAAACTCGCCGAACACACTGCGAGTGAAATCGACGAGATCAGCCTGATCTTCTTTTTTGGTGCGCTCGGGTATCTGGCCGGATCCTATACCAGTGGAGTACTTTATGACCGCCTCCCGGGTCATCAACTGATGAGCGCAATGCTAGTCCTGCTGGGTATCTTCATCATCTTTGTGCCGCTGGCGACCTCACTGGTGGTCTTGATCGGTATCGTGCTGGTGCTCGGGTTTGCAAAGGGCGCGCTGGATGTGGGTGGTAACACGCTTCTGCTTTGGTTACACAACGAGAAGGTCGGGCCGTTCATGAATGGATTGCACGCCTTCTTCGGCCTGGGTGCAGCGATCGCACCGCTGATTGTTGCGCGCGTACTGGATGCCACTGGCGACGTCCATTGGGCGTTCTGGATTTTCTCGATCATGGCATTTCCGATTGCCTTCCTGGTCTGGCGGCTGCCCAGCCCGCAACCGCGCCCAGTGCCGGCTGAACACAGGGAAACCGGTGTTCCCATGCTGCCGATTGCCATCATGGTCCTGTGCTTTGTTCTGTACGTGGGTGCGGAGGTCAGTTACGGGAATTGGATATATGCCTACGCGGTCAAGCTCGGGCTGTACACCGAGATCACTGCCAATTCGTTGAATTCCGCTTTTTGGGGATTCTTCACCGTGGGCCGTTTGCTCGCCATCTGGATTTCCACCCGGCTCCGCCCGCTCACGATCCTGTACCTGGACTTTGTAGGCTGCATCCTCAGCATGGTTCTGATCGTCCTGTTTCGCGACTCGGCCACGATGTTGAGGGTTGGCAGTATCCTGCTGGGCCTGTCGTTCGCCTCCATTTTCCCCACCTTCATCACGCTATCCGAAGAACGGATGCACGTCACGGGCACCATCACGGGCTGGTTCCTGGTGGGTGGCAGTATTGGAGGTATGATCGTGCCCGTGCTCATCGGCCAGGCCTTCGACCGGTTCGGACCGACCTCCATGAGCAGGATCGTCTTTGTGACGATCCTGCTCAACCTGATGTCCTTGGTCCTTTTCACCAGAGTCTCTATCAAAGCGCCGTTGGCGGGTGATAAAATTCCCGCAGAGATTTGAGCCAAAGGATGAATCAAGCAAGCCCTATCTGACCATCCATATTTTCAAAAGAGAGGCACAATGACCACAGTCCGCGAACTACTTGATAGCAAAGAGAGCGCCGCCAAATATTCAGTCACGGCGCAGGCTACTGTATTGGATGCATTGCGTACCATGGCAGATGCAAACATTGGCGCCGTGTTCATCCTTGACGGCAAACGCATCGCGGGCATCTTCACCGAACGTGACTACCTGCGGAAGGGTGAACTGGAAGGCCGGCAGGCAAAATCCACGCTGGTGAAGGATGTAATGACCCGAAACGTCTATACCGTCACCAAGGATACGTCCGTAGATCAGTGCATCGCGCTGATGTCCAGGCATCATATCCGTCATCTGCCAGTGGTGGAAAACGATCAACTGGTGGGGTTGGTCTCCATCCGCGATGTGATGAAGGGCGCGCTCGAAAGCAAGGAAGGCAAGATCGACGGCATCGAGGATTACATTATGGGTTCGGGATTTGAAGGCTAACTAATTTAGACCCTAAAGGTTTCCTTTGCAATCAGGATTGCATTTTGAGGAAGGCTTGTCGGCACACTTGAAATCGAGTTTAAAGGAAAAAACCTTCAGGGCCTTTGTGGATCAAACGAGTAGTGACAAAGTCATTGCTCGTTTCTTTGTTGCTTTTCTCCTTTGGTAGAATCAGCCCCATGCTCCGACGAAAAAATTTGACCGCTTGGCTGCTTATCGCCGCCCTTTTCGCCGCTTGTGGTACGCCACCTGCCACACCAACACCCTACCCAACGTACAATCCATTCGCACCGGTGAATGGGAAGGACGCCGCACCAACTGCTGTGCAAGACGTTCAGATCACCAGCCCCACGCACCTCCCCAGTGGACCCACTCCCACCCGCGCGCCGATCTCGGTCGCGATCCCCCACCGCAATCCGAACACATTTCTTTATGAGCCAACACCTGACTCCCCACACCCCCTGCCCACACCGCGCCAGTACACCGATCAGTACACCGTCCAGCCCGGCGACACGCTTGGCAATATTGCCCAGACCTATGGCATATCGCTCGATGTGCTGATGGAAGCCAACGGGCTGAATGAAGCGAGCATACTTTTGGTGGGTGTCACTTTGAATATCCCGCCGGTATCTACCGACACAAAGCCGGGTTCTTCCTTCAAGATCATTCCTGATTCCGAGTTGGTCTACGGGCCGGCCAGCACGGAATTCGATGTGGAGGCCTATCTCGCTAACCGAAGTGGTTATCTCTCCAACTACATACAGGAGGTGGATGGCACATACCTCACTGGCCCGCAGATCATCCAGCGCATCGCGGAGAGTTATTCCATCAACCCGCGCCTGCTGGTGGCACTGCTCGAGTATCGCAGTGGCTGGGTGAAAGATCCCACGCCCGACAATGTGGACTATCCCTTCGGTAACTACGATTCTTTTCGCGCGGGTCTCTATCGCCAGGCTGCCTGGGCCGCCGATAATTTGAACCGTGGCTATTATCTGTGGCGCGTCAATGCCATTTCCAGCCTGCCGCTGGCAGATGGCACCTATGTTCCGCTGGATGCCACCATTAATGCCGGGACGATGGGTGTGCAGTATTTCTTCTCCAAGTTCAATGACCGCGCCACCTGGGATATCGATGTCAGCTCGCTGGGATTGTTCCAGACCTACAATGAACTCTTTGGTTATCCCTTTGACTCCAGCATCGTTTCACTCGTACCACCGAACCTGATCCAGCCTGCGATGCGCCTGCCCTTCGCTGACGGCGTGACCTGGACCTTCACTGGCGGCCCACATGGAGGGTGGGATTCCGGTTCAGCCTGGGCGGCACTCGATTTTGCTCCCCCCGGTGAGGGCGGCGGGTGCGACCGAAGCATCGACTGGGTGGCGGCGGTGGCTGACGGGTTCATCGTCCGCGCGGAGAACGGGGCCGTGATGCAGGATCTGGATAATGATGGGTACGAACAGACCGGCTGGAATGTCCTTTACATGCACGTTGACGCTCACGAGCGCGTGCAGCCCAACACCTACGTCTACGCCGGTGAACTGATCGGCCATCCGTCCTGTGAAGGCGGTATTTCCAATGCCACGCACCTGCACCTGGCGCGCAAATACAACGGTGAATGGATTCCCGCTGACGGCGATACTCCCTTTATCCTGGATGGCTGGGTCTCCAGCGGAAATGGCATCGAGTACGATGGCTTCCTCACACGCGGCACCACCATACTCACGGCGGAGGAAGGCGTGCACGAAGGAATCAACCAGATCAGGAGATGACACTCACTCAAGCCGCCATCCTCACCTGCACTTTGCCAGCGCCGCCCCCTTCGGGAATGCGGTGTGAACAATGGCGCAGGGAGCAATCGTGAGATTTTCAATGCGATTGCCCTATGCTTCTCTTAAGATTTAGTTTAGGAGAGTTAATGCAGGTATAATCTCCCCAACGGATATTCCTTGTGAAACGCGTCATTATCTTTGTTGTCACCGCCTCCCTGCTGACCGCCTGCATGGGGAACACGTCCCTGTGGGGCCAATATCAAACACCCACTCCGCAGGGCGGATTTCCCACCGAAGTTGCTTCTCCTGCACCCGATGTTGTCACTTTTGCACCTGACGTTTTTATCCCGCTGCCCTCACAGACACCTGTAATTGAGATCTCGCCGACCAGCACATCCCTGGCCAACCCGATTGTCACAGAACCTGTCACCAGCACGCCCGAGCCTCCCACTCCGACCTTCGACAGCGACACCATCCTGTACTACGCTCAAAGCGGCGACTGGCTGCCCGAGGTAGCAAGCAGGTTCGGGGTGAGCGTGAGCGAAATTGCATCGCCCAAGATTCTCCCGGAAAGGACCTTCATCGATCAAGGCACATTGCTCATCATCCCGAACCGTATTGACAGGACGACCGAATACTCGAGCGGGCTGCCCCTGATCCCCGATAGTGAGGTAGTCTTCTCTGCCACCGCCCTGGACTTCAACATCGAAGAATATGTGAAGAATGCAGGCGGTTATCTGGCTACATATCGGGAGTATTTGAAGTCCACCAAATGGACCTCGGGGCCGGCGGGCATTAATAGGCTGGCGTATGAAAATTCCATCAACCCGCGTTTGTTGCTGGCCGTTCTCGATTATGAAGCGCAGTGGGTGCACGGCAGACCCATCAGTGAATTCCGTACAAAATACCCGATGGGCTATGAGAGTTATTTGAACGTTGGGATGTTCGGGCAATTAACCTGGGCCATCAACCAGCTTTCCGCAGGATACTATGGATGGCGCCAGGGCAGTCTCCATGAATTGACTTTTCTCGACGGCAAAACGCTCCGGCTTGACCCCAACTTGAACGCTGGCACGGTCGCGGTCATGGTTTTGTTCTCGCGCCTGCACACCTGGAATGAGTGGCTGCGCATCATGGACCAGACCAGCGGTTTTCCGGCGTTTTATCAGAACATGTTTGGCGACCCCTGGGCCCGCGCCAATCGAATTTCCAGTTTCTTCCCTCCCAGCCTAACTCAGCCCGAGATGATTCTGCCCTTCGAACCGAATGTCACCTGGTCGTTCACGGGTGGACCGCACAGCGCCTGGGGCACAGAGGCGCATGGCCCCCAGGCCGCACTCGACTTTGCCCCGCGTAATGATAAGAGCGGCTGCCAAGACACGCTCTCGTGGATCGTTGCCATGGCGCCGGGACTGGTGGTCCGCTCCGACAACGGAGTAGTGATGATCGACATGGACGGCGATGGTCATGAACAAACCGGCTGGAATATCATGTATCTGCATGTTGCCACCAAAGACCGCGTGCCCCTCGGCCAATGGGTGAACATGGGGGATTACATTGGTCATGCTTCGTGTGAGGGCGGCAGATCGACCGGCACCCACACTCACATTGCCCGCAAATACAACGGTGAGTGGATGCTGGCGGATGGCCCGGTTCCTTTCGTGCTCAACGGCTGGACAGTGGTCGCTGGCGAGAAACCTTACCTGGGGAAACTCGTAAAAGGCAACAACGTCATCACTGCGGATGTGTATGGTCAATCCTGGTCTTTGATCACGCGTGAAGATAGTGAATAGTCATATCAAGGTGACTGCCGCCTTCGCGAAGCAAGTGACAGTCACGCTATGCTCCCTGATCCTGTACTCCTGCGCGCCATCCCTACCAAACAGCAGCATCGAAAACCTGATCACGCCGCTGGCGCCCACACCCGCGCCTGCGCCCACGTCTGAACGGCCGCATTATGCCCCGGGCGAACTCGTGGATTACACCGCTCAAAACGGAGATACCCTCCCCGCGCTGGCGGCGCGCTTCAACACCACCGTGGAAGAGATCAGGCAGGCTAACCCGATCATCCCGGAGGATGCCACCACCATGCCGGTCGGGCTGCCGATGAAGATCCCGATTTACTATCTCGCTTTGTGGGGTACCACCTACAAAAGCATTCCAGACCATGCCTTTATCAATGGGCCCTCACAGATTGGATTCAGCAGCTCTGCCTACGTTGCCTCCACTACCGGTTGGTGGAAGGATTACGTCACCTATGCCGGGGGTGAGATGCGGAAAGGGGGCGAAATCGTGGATTATGTCGCTATGAACTACAGTGTCAGCCCGCGGCTCCTGCTGGCCCTGCTCGAGTATCAGGTTGGTGCGCTCACCCAACCTGAGCCCCCCGCCGCCAAATACCTGCTGGGTTTCCGGCGGACCTTCTACACTACACCATACCTGCAGCTCGTGCTCGCAGCCAACATGCTCAACAACGGCTACTATGGTTGGCGCGCCGGAAAACTCACAGAATTCGAACTGCCCGATGAGATGATCATCCGCCCTGACCCCTGGCAGAACGCCGGATCAGTTGCGATACAGTATTACTTTTCGCGCCTTCAGTTTGGGACTCAGTTCCACATCTCCATCGGACCCGAGGGCCTGGCTCGTACATTCCAGACATTGTTCGGCGACCCCTGGCTTGAGTCTCCCGTCCTCATCCCGGGCAGTCTCTCACAACCAGCGTTGCGATTTCCCTTTCGCACCGACTTCATCTGGGCCTATACAGGGGGACCTCACACCGGATGGGGTTCGGGAGCGCCTTATGCCGCCCTGGACTTTGCGCCCGCGTCTGATATCTCCGGCTGTTTTACGGCTAAAGACGACCAATATGTAACCGCCATGGCAGATGCGCTGGTCATCCGTTCGGACATCGACGGCGTGATTTTGGATCTGGATAAGGACGGAGACGAACGCACCGGCTGGGCCCTGTTTTATTTGCATATGGCGAGCGATGGCCGGGTTCAAGTAGGCCGGGAGGTGACAGCCGGTGAACGCCTTGGCTACCCCTCCTGTGAAGGCGGCTCCTCCACAGGGACCCATGTACACATCGCCCGCAAGTACAACGGCGAATGGATCCTGGCGGGCGGCCCGCTGGCGTTCAATCTGGAGGGCTGGGTTGCTGAACCCGGCACCAGGGCTTATGAAGGCACGCTAAAGCGCGGCCCATTGACCGTTAATGCCTGCGTGTGTTCCGATGCCGGGAGCCAGATCCGCTCTGAGGCAAAATAACCCGCCAGAACAGTCACATGCAGGTCAGGCTTGCAGCCGGACGGATCTGCTGCAAATACGAATGCTATGGTATCCAGCGAAGTACGCTGGAAACTCCCGGGTCCAAGAGCAATTGCCTCAGATTGGAACCATCCAACTCCATAACCAGAATACCTTCGCCGCTCAGGCTGGCGAGATGTTTCTCATCAGGTGAAATACTGGCAAACAACTTGATGGATTGAATCTGTGTCAACCGGGTGACTGTGCCGCCAGAGACCGAAACCGACCACCAATCAGATGGAACATTATGCGCTCGGACGATTTGAACTCCTGTTAAACGATCCAACCAATTCCGCTGATATGCCTGCTTAAGATTAGGCGCACTAAAGAGGATGGAAGCTCCATCCGGCGAAAAAATCGGTGCGTCGATGATCTGGGGAAAGCCGGTTAATAAGATTTCCTGTGGGTTACTTCCATCTGCATTTGCGACAAATAATTGATTCGCGCCCGTAACGGGATCCAGAGCGACATACACAAGTTTCGAAGAGTCAGCCGAGACGCGCGGCCAGAATGCGTGATCAAGGATTTTTACAGGCTGGCCCCCAGAATACGCCATTCTGGAAATCTTATAGTCAGGATAAGGCTGGTTTGCAGGTTGATCAGCATGGTTATAGTGGACCATGTAAAGATACTTCCCGTCTGGTGACCATTCCACTTGAATATAACGATCGGAGGGTGTTGGCGGCGTAAACAGGATTTGGGGCGTAGCCGCTTCCTCCAGGGGCAGGATGTACAAGCTCGTGCCAGAATTAGAACCGGGCTGCGAAGGAGGCGTGTAGGACATGACCAGTCGTGTCGCATCTGGCGAAACCGTCAGGTAATAAATCCAGGCGTTATCTGTGGAACCAAAGATCGTGGTGATCTCGCCTGTCCCAAGATCCAGCATCTGAATTTTCGGAGCCGAATTACCACCATCCGCGGTGACCGTGCTATAAACGAGTTTGCCACTCAAATGTAGATCAGACCAAGTGATGGGGACTGTCGGCCTGGCAGACGGGGTTGTTTTGTTCGTGTTTGGAATGAGCGATGTGGGAACCGCCGAAAGTACTTCAGAATTGGGAGTTGCACTGGATGGCTGATCGACCTCCATCGTACAGCCTGCAAGGCATATGATGATCGCGCTATGGAGGAGCACAGCAAGAATTTGTTTCATGGTGGATGTTGGTTACCTGGGCGCAAGGGTACGGATATAGTTCACCAGATTCCAGCGATCCGTATCGGACAGGGTGGTCTTGAACGGCGGCATCTGTGAACCGGGAAAACCGTTTGTGATCCATTCGAACAGTTGGGCATCGGTATGGATGCCAGGTATGGCATGCTGCCTGAGGTCGGCGGGCCTTGGGTTGAGGGTCAACCCAACCGGGCCATCTCCCAGCCCCGATACCCCATGACACGGAACACAGTATGTTGTATACAAATTCTGTCCCGCCGCAACAGATTCTTTGTTTGGTGGAATGGGGTTGATCTGCGTGGTCTCAACAGGGATCGAGCGAGTAAGATAAAAAATTCCCAGGCCTATCATCAATAGCGTAGTCGGCGCGCCCACTCCCAGGCGCAGGCTGAGACTTTCTCTCGAAGATGCCGCTAACAGACCACACGCCAATCCAATCAATAGAAGCAACAGACCGCTCTCTCTGGATATGGCCGATGCCTGTTCGGCGGCACCGGAAGCGCGGAGGTCGAAATCGAAATTTCCGTACGCATCAAACTTCTGTTCACGCCGCACTACTGCCTGCACCTGCCACCTGCCCGGAAGACTCATATTCGCGCCCCTCGCCGTAAACGTCCCATCTCCCTGGCCGATCAATTGAATCTCTGAGGGTGGTAGATTAGCCTTGTCAGGCGTGAAACGCAATAAGACTTTGGTTACCGTATGAATGAAGTTCTCCTCCGAAGAACTCAATCTGAGCTTAAATGTGTTTACACCCACACGTCCCGGTGAGATGGAAAGATCCAGCTTAAGATCGTCCGCTTTCGTCCTTGCCGTGAGATCCGAATTGGGGGACACAACTCTTGCCGGAGGGAGGTACGTTAGAAAACTCACGCTGGCTAAGAGCAAACCAGCCAGAGTCAGTTCCACCATCAGAATCTTTCCAAAGCGCTCCACGAGCCCGGTATCTGCAATCACTCCCAGACGGTCACGATCCAGGCGTGGAGTAATCACCAAAAAGTTCATAGCAGCAATGACCAGCAGGCCCGCCACAAAGGCCTGCTTGACGAGTAATGCATGCCCGTAAAGGCTGTCGAGAAGAGCAGACCATGACCCAACCCTGAGATAGGCGGAATAAATACCGGTGAGTCCGATCAGCGCGACAAAAAATATGGCATTCATTGAAAAGCGAGAGGCGAGCAGGGATGTCAATGGGGTGCGTCCCTGAGCGTCCAACTGCTGGAGGTGGCGAATGCCGGTGAACAGATAAACCAGCCCCCCAAACCAGAACGTCATTCCGATCAAATGGAGCCAGTCACCCAGGATTGGGAGCAGAGGCCGGGCCTCGGTCGCCGCGTGACTCGTTAACGTCACGGTGAATAATAAAGAAAGATTGACGGCGAGCCCAATCCAATTTTTCAAAGAGGATTCTGGATCTCCCGCGAGCCAGACGGCAAACATCGCCAGAGCGACGCGCAATAGCCATATCACACCCAGACGCGTTTCAGTCAGGATGCGACCTGTCTGCGCGTCAGCGTCCCATGGGAAGGTCAGCTCGGCGCCGGTCGCCTGCCCCGCTTGCGATAAGATGCCGATCCCGATCGATATCAGGACTCCGATCAGCCCGATGCGATAGAGCGTGATCCAGAGGCCCGGTTTCGTAACCTGATTCTTCTCAAGCGCGGGGTCCCAGACCAGCGCGCTGAAGAGTCTTTGTCCCACCAGAATCGCCAGTGAAGCCAACAAGAGAAATTTGGAGAGCAGCGCAGCGAATGGCAGGCTGGCCCTGGAACTTTGTCCCACAGACTGTACCGCACTGGCGCTGACATCGCCCACTGCGAACGGATATGTTCCTACAGTTTGATGGCCGTCGATGGCCGAGAGCGCCTTCCAACTGACGGTGTACACCCCATCGGCGAGGACGTGCAGGGTAACGGTCATTCGAGTGGGGTCAGAGGGATCGACGCGCACATCGCCTGCGTCCACGACGGCACCGTTCGAGTCAATGACCGTGATCAAGCTTAGCTTTGGCTCCAGCGCCTCGCTAAAGAACAACTCCACCTGCACCGGCGGCTGAGCCAACACAGCATTCGCCTGCGGATTGGAACGAAGCAGAACTGCATGAGCAGAGACAGGCCGTACAGCCGCCACTGCACTAAGTAGCAGGACGATCAGAATCAGCCAAAGGATGCGTCGCTTGACTCTCACTCCGACTCGATTACAGATCAATTAACGCATCGAAGCCTTACGAAGGGCGGTTACCGCGATACCAACCCCGATCAACCCGATCAAGATACTCAACCAGACGAGCCACTGCGTCCCGGCGGCTTGCTGGGCAGAGTCTACGGAGGGGAACGCCAGCGTCTCGATGGGTTGCACTTCCTCGACATGGGTCTTTGCATCCACCGCCATATCTCCGAGGCTGCCGCTCAAGATCACTTCATATTCGCCTGGCACCGTGGGCAGAATCGGAGCAACGAACTGCCCGGGAGTATCTTCACCCAAAGGCTGGAGTACAAGGACCTTCCTTTGCCCACCATACGAAATAAAGACCGTTAAGGATGACACATCTTCCACCGACTGTTGGCCACCGCCGCTGGTATCAGTGACATTGAGCACAATTCCATTCTTTTCCCCTACAATGGGCGGCTCATTAAGCCAGCCCACTTCGATCTCGTAATCACCGACAGTGATGGTTTCGTGCGCCAGCGCCAATTGGAAATTTAAGCTCAGAACGGCGAATGAAATCAAGCCTGCTATCCACAATTTTTTCCTGTTCATCGCTCATACCTTTTAATGGATCGTGAAGATAACCAATACACTCTGATGCGGGAGATTATACCGAATATGCACCTCAAGGCCATATCACTCTCTCAAAGGACGCACCTGCATTTCCCCTGCCACTATGTCATGAACTCAACGAGTTCATGAGTTGAAATCCACCCTGATTGGTGTCACCATAGTATTGCTCTGTCTTTCGGGAGGTGTCCCCTCAAGCCCGGACGGAGCACTTTTTATTTGGACGCATGTCCTTAATATCGTGCCTTTCTATAGATCCTCGATGATCTCCTCGATACTGGAGCTGAAATATCTCCTGCCAGCGGCTAACGTACGGACCGCCTTCACCAGTTCTTCTCCGGCAGAATCCTTCAAGATATAGCCTCGTGCGCCCGACCGCAAGGCGCGTCGAACGTACTCCGGGTTGTTGTACATGGAAAGCATAACGATACAGGTATTTGGACAGTAGTCATGGATGTAGGCGGAGGCTTCGATTCCATCCATCTCCGGCATGGACACATCGAGCACGGCCACGTCCGGGCAGGTCTGTATGGCACATTCCAGAGCTTCTTTGCCGTTCGCCGCGGTGGCGATGATGTCGATATCTCCGGAGGCCTCGAGAAGATAACTTAATCCATCGCGAACCATTTTATGGTCGTCAGCCAGGATAACAGTAATCATTGAGTTTTGTCCTTTGAAGTTGTATTTCGAGATTTCCTCCGCGGTTTCATTATAATCTTGTAACCCGGCAAAATCCGTGCAATACCGTATTTAATATTAAGGCTCGCTCCCGATTGTATGCTGGTCCTCACCGACTTCCCGAAGGCGACACCTGCCCTCCTCAGGCTGCTATTCAGTGAATCGTCAAATCTGTAAGTTGAAATCCTCCCGGTTTTGTGTCACAATGACGTTGCTCTGTCTTGGGTGCCCCCCTCACCCCGGACGGAGCACTTTCTTATGTCCCTTCCACTGCTTCTAGTGGCAAAGTAACAACATTATAGGCAGAAGCCCAAACCAGATTTTCGATCATCTTTCGATAACTGGCACGACTCAATTGTGCTAAAAATCAAAATCGCCGTTCACTCGACACGGCGATTTCTTTCTGTTACTCTGTAGTGCCACTCATCGGTCATGGCAGAAACACCTCACAAATCCCCACACCAATTTCACAGCGGGCTATCTCTTCGTCCTGTCCGCCTTCACGCCACAACACGCGAAATTGGTGACTCCCTTCGTTCGCAGTCCAGAATATGGTTGGGTCGTCGCGCGTGGGAGTGCGCAAGCTGAGAAAAACACCTTGACCACATTCTGGTGGGTCAAGATAGGGCGAGCTACCCACAATCTCGAGTGCTACACACTTACCGGGAGTACTGTCTGGGTAAAACTCGGCCCAGCGCGTGCCGTTGAAGCGATTTAGAGGCACATCCTCAGTACTGAGGCGCTCGAAAGCAACCCGGTTGATGGGGATAGCAGTCTCTGAAAGATTGAGCAGATAGAAACTGTTGTCATCATAAAAGAGTTGGAAGAGTTTGCCATCCGGGTATTTCACAGTTGGCAAAGTCGCAGGAGCTGTGGCCGCCGGTAACTCGGAAACCTCAGCGCCTCCGGACAGGGTGGGGATTTCCACCACGGCAGTCGCTTGCGGAGAAACAGGCCGATTCGCAAAAACAGAAATGAGTGTGACAGTAACCGTTCCTAGAAGCCCGATTAAGGCTGCGATGATGGAAGAATCAAGTCTTGGTCTGGGTTTAGGGGATTCGGACATCTGGATTCCAAATCATTGAAAATTTTTCCCATTCTACACTATGCTTGGCGGTCACACCATTATGAATTCGTCGTTTTATTCTCTTCTCGAAAGGGTGGCTTAACGAGGCGGGGGTGAGGGAACTCATATTTTTACGAACCCTCATCGGTTGCTTCAATCTCCTTTATGACGACCTTCCTCTCCCTGCCTGGAAGGACAATGTTGATCGCCAAACGAGCAGTAGACACAACAAACGCCTGTTTTGGG
This sequence comes from Anaerolineales bacterium, assembly GCA_035720235.1. Taxonomy (GTDB): domain Bacteria; phylum Chloroflexota; class Anaerolineae; order Anaerolineales; family Villigracilaceae; genus Defluviilinea. Next base: position 119,183 of record DASTOH010000137.1, read on the forward strand.
ACGAAGGACCGCGCCGCAACTGGCGCACTGGTAAAAAACGACTCAAATATCAGGCGGCATTTGCTCGGCCTTCGCAAACCCGCATTGCGGACAGGTAATGACGGCAGAATATTTAATCATCTTTGCACATCTACAATTTTATCCCAGACCTGACAGGTTTACACAGAACCGCAAATGACAGAGTCATATTCCAGTTGTAGAAGTCCGCTGGACTCACGTCGCGCTAAAACCTGTCAGGTCTTAACCTTCTACTATTTCCTCTCTGAACTCCTTCGGCAACTCGTACACGAGACGGTCAATTGCCCGTGCGCCGCGGGCCCGATGGCACGGAACAATTCCATCTCGTTGTCTCTTTCCGAACGATACGAATCCGGATACTCTTCAAAGTATTTGATGAGCTGATGGAATATGACCGAATGAGGCAAATTTTCCTGATTTTCTACGTCTCACTTCGAAGCCTGAGGCGTAATTGCTCAAGCGTCGCTTCGGTTTCGATTGGGTCAATACCGAGGAAGATGCAAGCCGTATCCAGGCGATTGAACACGACCACCGAAGTGCCATAATGCGAGAGCAGGCTACCGAACGTGCCTTTCCGAATTGATCATTGGCAAGCACCGCCAGCCTTTTTTTGACCAGAGTCTCAGGGTGTGCGTCAAAAAGAGCGGCAACCCTCTCGATTTTCTGATCCCCAATGGTGCCGGTGTCGGAGGCCGTCTGCACATCTCCAATCACACGGAAGATATACGGCCAATCGGGTTCTGCCAGCAGTCTTGGAGCCTGGTTGAGCCAATCGCCGACGGTCATCCTGCCGTCCCAGACGACGAAGATGATATTTTTTCGTTTATCACACACATGCAGCATGGCCGTGCACTACACGCTCGTTTCCATTTGGAGGAGAGTCTGCCGTTATATATCAAGGCGTAGCAATCCTCTGCATCAAGCATACGAGAGAACCTTGAATTCCGCAAGCAACGGCGGAGCCATCAGCCATACCTTACTATTCAACCTGACATACCGCGTTCTGCAAATAAAGTGAACACGGATTCTCCGTCACCAAATCAGAGCATGGTTATCCCATTTACAGACCATAATCGCTGTGATATATTTTTCTTCTGGAGTTGGATTCTGTTGAACGTTGATTTCAATCCAGCTCCCGTTTGACTCTAGGGAGTGTCGATGAAAGAATCCATAACCTGAACCTCAACACGCCTGAGGCGAATGGCGGGCAGGAGGCCATCACCCGCATGAAAAGCGTGAGATACCGGGGGAAATCATTGAGATATTATTTCTTGTAATCATGGAAATCCTGGAAGGGTCTGTATATGAAATCTGAATCAAATGCCAGCATTCTGGTTTTCTTGCGCAGGTATGCAAGTGCTGCAAATTTGATTGTCGTGGTCGCCAGTCTCATGGTTCTATCTGGCTGGCTCCTAAACATCCCTTTGCTTAAAAGCTTGCTGCCTGGCCTGCCAGCCATGCGATTCAACACGGCTCTGAGCCTGCTCCTTGTGGGTATTTCACTATGGCTCTTGAAGGACGAAGAAACCGACTCGACAAAAAATCGTCTTGGGCTGATTCTGATAGGTCTGGTACTCCTGCTCAACCTGCTGACCCTCAGCGAATATCTATTTGGATGGAATCTGGGCATTGACGAATTCTTTGTAAAGGATTTGGACAGCCCACCAGAGCTATATCCAGGGCGGATCGCTCCGCTGGCCATCCTTTGCGCCTGCCTGAGCAGTGTGAGTCTCCTGCGATTCGGTTCCAGACTCTCTCGATATTTCTCTTACAGTGTAATGGCTCTGTCATTTTTAATCATACTGAATAACCTGTTCGACTTTCAGTTGCTCTTTCGCTCCTCAGAACAGAACGCTGTTCCAGCGTCTACCGGTGCAGCGTTTCTCATTCTTTCCAGTGCCATGATCGCGGCGCGTCCCACGCAGGGATTAATGAGAATGTTTTTATCCAACCTGCCCGGCAGCCGGGCCTTGCGCTTGTTACTCCCGTGGATTATCACCCTCACGATCTCCATGGCCTGGCTGATTGAGCAGGGTGAGCGTCTGGGGATTCTCGACCCCGGCAAAGAATTCATCTTCCTGGTCATCGTGTTGATTTTTACATATTCTCCGCTGATTTATTTCATTGCAAAGAACATCAACGAGGCCGGGGCAAAGCTATTGGTGTCCGATCAGATCCTCGAACGTGTGAACGCCCTGGTGCTGGTTGCAGATGCTCGTGGATCAGTTTCGTATGTCAGTCCGTCGGTAAAAACAATTCTGGGTTTTGAACCATCCGAACTCCTGGGCGATGGTTGGAGGAAAATCAGTCGCTCCAGCCCGGCAGAAGCGACAGCCGAAAAGGAGCGCATCGTTTCGAGAGCAGGCCAGGGAGAGATGATCGGCCCAGTGCCATATGAGCGTGAGATTCAAGATCGCTGGGGAAACACACATTGGATCATGTGGGTCGATGCCCTTGGCCCGGATTCATCGATCATCGGGGTTGGCCATGATGTGACCGAGCGTAAACGCGCCGAACAGGAACTGAGGCAAAATGAAATGCGCTACAGGCAGGCGATCATCGCAGCGAATGCCATCCCGTACAGCCTGGATTATTCTGCGAACCAATATACTTTCATCGGTGAGGGCATTGCCGAACTCACCGGGTTTTCTGCCGAGGAGTTTACTCCAGCCCTATTGGATTCCTTAATTATAGAATCAGTTATGCAGGGAGGCTATAAGGGCATACCGACACGGGAGGCTATCGAACGAATCCGTCAGGGACGAAGTACTTCGTTGTGGAAGTGCGATTACCGCATTCACACGCGTTCTGGAGAAGAGCGCTGGCTCTCGGATGCCTCCATTCAGGTGACGGATGAGGAGGGAATTCCAACAGGTTCTGTAGGCATTTTTCGGGATATCACCGACCGCACAAAAAGCGAACAGGCTCTGCGCCAGAGCGAGCAGGAACTCCGTGTTCTTTCCGAGGCACTGGAACAGCGTGTGGTTGCACGCACAGCAGACTTGAGACGCGTCAACCTGGAATTGGAAAAGGTCTCGCGTGCCAAGGATGAGTTCCTTGCCAATATGAGCCATGAGCTGCGCACCCCGCTCAACAGCATTCTCGGATTATCAGAGTTATTGCTGGAACAAATCCGTGGACCGCTTAACGAATACCAGCAAAAAACGCTGCGTATCGTTGAGTCCAGTGGTCAGCATTTGCTTTCACTGATCAATGACATTCTCGATCTATCCAAGATTGAGGCGGGGAAACTCCAACTACATCCCGAAACGATCGAAGTATTGCGAATATGTGAAGCCAGCCTGGCATTTGTTAGAGAACAGGCCGTCAAGAAATCCATTGCTTTGGAATTCGAACCTCGACAGGCTAATCATACGATTGCCGCTGATCCACGCTACCTAAAGCAAATTCTGGTAAACCTGCTGACCAATGCGGTCAAATTCACACCCGCCCAAGGACACGTAGCGCTCGAAGTAATCACCGATGCAGAGCATGGCTTGATTCAATTCTCAGTCCGCGATACGGGCATCGGTATCGCACCAGATAACCTAAGCCAGTTATTCCGACCCTTTGTACAGGTGGAGAGCAGTCTCAATCGTCAATATGAAGGTACAGGACTCGGGCTGGCTCTGGTTCAAAGACTGGCTGACCTGCATGGTGGCAGTGTGCAGGTGGAAAGCGACGGCGTGCCGGGCAAGGGCAGTTGCTTCACGGTCAGCCTGCCGTGGCAACCGGATATAGCATCTCCACAGAAGCTTGTGGAAGATGGCGCTGAGCTATCTGCCAGCGCGCCGCTGGAAATAGCTGGAGTAGTTTCAAATATGCCAGTCTCGAGCAAGCGGATTCTTTTAGTGGAGGATAACCCGGCCAATGTCTTGACGATTGGCGAATACCTTGAGAATAAGAATTTTTCAGTTATGGTTGCACATAATGGCCTGGAGGCGCTCGCTCGGGCTTCTGAACTCAATCCGAATATTATCCTGATGGATATTCAGATGCCCGTGATGGATGGTCTGGAAGCCACACGTCGTCTGCGGGCCGATCCTCGGTTTCGATCCGTCCCCATCATTGCACTCACTGCGCTGGCAATGCCTGGTGACCGAGAACGTTGTCTCCAGGCTGGTGCAAGCGAATACGTATGCAAGCCGGTCAATCTGAAACAACTTGTGAAAATGATTGAGCATTTAACGGGACACGGTGAATAAGTCTATTTCTGAAAAGAAAACAGGGCAGTTTTGCACTCCAGGCATAACGTCTTAGCTGAAAGGCAGGGCTGAGATCGGTCTCGATTTTGACGGCTGGCTTCTTGGCTTCTACAAAAAACTTGCGCTGTCCCCCGGTCCGAAAGGCATAATCCGGCGCTTTGGTCGCGCCTTCTATCGTCAGCGAATCTTCGTGAATGACTTCCTTATAGATTTCTGCAATCCCTCCCAGTTGAACACATCCCAACCCAACGCTTCAAAGAAGGGGTCCAAAACTCTCGCCGCAATTGCGTCTCGTTATACCTGCCTGAACGATACGAATCCAAATGTTCTTCAAAGCGTCTTACAAGCTGATGGAGGTGTCCAGTGCGGGCATGGGCAAATTGTATCCTGTTCCCGATGACCAATGGATGATGCGGCAAGCATACAAGAAAAGCCTTGCTCGGGCAAGTGCAAGGCCATGTCAAATTCCCTCCAGTTTCTAATGATCCCCGCGAAGCCTGAAGTGTAATTGCTCAAGCGTCGCTTCAGCCTCGATTGGGTCAATGCCAAGGAATGTGCAAGCGGAGACCCTTCGCGAGTTTATCCTGAGCGAAGCCGAAGGGCTACTAAGGAACAAATCGTTCAAGAGCATTTCTGCCACAGATTTCACCGATTTGCACGAATTATTCACAAAGTAATCCGCGAAAATTCGTGCGCGCAGGGTCCGTGGCGAAGGGTTGGGTTTCTTCCCCATTGAACAGCCCACCTTGACTGCGGTGGAAACACTCAGGGTGACATACGATTTATGTCTTTGGATTTTGGCACTCCCCCAGCGTGATCGGACTCATCTGATCTGTGGAGCTCGTAGATTGTCCGTTTATGAGACAGGCGAGAAATGAGATGCGGCTGTTACATAAAATACGGGGCAGACTTTTGAAAAGTCTGCCCCGTTCACACTGGGTCCGAACTTATCCCAGCCGCTAGAGAGTTAGTGCGTTGAGCGCTACCCTACGGTGACCCGGTCCCGGGGATACGTACATCGATCCACACCAGCCGATGATCGGAGCTTGGGAAGGGGAAGGTGCCGACCAACCGGAACAGCGGATCACTACTCAGCGGCCAGAATACCGCTGCGGCAACGATCTGCAGGTTCTTCCTGGGCAGCACGTAATCTGCCCTGAGATTGCCGGGCGCTGTATCCGCGAAGTCGGCGGTGTCGAAGGCCGGATCACTCCTGTGTGTGGTATTTGCTCCGCCCTGCAATGCCGACTGCTGCGGCGCACCAAGGCTGGAGGGCGTTAGCTTTGTATTGATGAGTGGGTGATCGAGCAGTTGTTGTATCGATCCAGGAATACTGTCGCCGTCCAGAGGATCGGAATTCTGGTCGCCGGCGATCACGAACATCGCCCCAGGTTCCAACCCGCCGAAGTTGCCTTGATCGTCATAGATATAGCCGCTGCGGGAAGGCAGGATGTAATCAGCCCAGAAGCGGATCTCATCGAAGTTACGCGTCCCGTTTCGATCCTCCGGTCCGTCGAAAACCGGCGGGGTTGGATGGCTTACCAGAAAATGAACGACCTTGTTCTCAATCTGGATGGGGACATCCCAATGGCTCTTGGATGAGAGACGAAACACATCCAATTCGGCAGGCGAGTACCAGTCTGCCGGAGCAGGTGTGGCCGGGTCGTCGGGTAACCGTGCTCCGGGCATATCCTTCCACAAGAACAGCTGGAAGGTACGGATGCTGTCGTAATCTATCGGATAGCGCGAATAGACCGCCATGCCAAACTGCCCTGGAAAGAATCCAAAACCGTAGGCATCATCAGGACCGCCAACCACGCCGTTATTATTGAAATCGAAACCGGATGGAATACCCGTATTGGACGGCGCGACGAAGAAGTATTCATAATGGATCGGAGCGGCTCCATTTTGAGGGACGGCGAGGTAGTTATCCCGAAAGAGCCGGGCCGCAAGGCCGTCCTGGACAAAGTCAAACTCATTGATCAGCAGCACATCGGGCCGTGTCCGCTGGATGATCTCAGCCACGGTCTTTGCCTGCAAATTGTCAGGAGTCGAGAGATGCTCCACCAGCTGCCCGGCAAAGTTGCGATTGAGCGACGCATTAAATGTGGCAAACCGAACAGTGAGAAGCCCACTCCCGTTAGCCGAGGCAACAGATGCGCCAATGGGAGCAATGAGCAGAGCGATCATTAAAATGATCGTAAACAGATGGGGTAGAGCACCCCTACCCTTGCTTTGCGAGAGTAATTTGTAACCAATCATCCTTTTTCTCCTCGAGTTTGGACAAGATACAATCAGACTGCAACATGGGCAAATGCACAGCCTTTCTCCTCGTTATCCAACGAAATTTCGCCCGTCATCACCACCTTTCATTGAATGATCACCAACTGATTATCACATAGAAGGCAAAATGAAATGTTAGGGAAATGTATGTTCTGTCTAAAAGACGAGATAAATCAATACATGATTTATTCTAGCCTTCTGGATAATGACCGTCATCATCGGCAGTTGTCAATTATTAGACTTTATCGGAAATAAGGAAATTCATCATAAAATCAATGGTTGCTTTCTGTAATCCACTCGAAGGTTATGCAGACTGCAAGCGATCACCATGACCAAATCAGAAAAATCATCTTTCGTGTTTCTCAAGGTGTCTTTCACGATCCGACAACGCTTGACCCCCGAAAGGGCAGGTTCCACTTTGACACGAATTTGTGACAACTTGCGATTGCGCTCTTTCTCTTTGACGGTCAACTCTTTCTTGCGCGGCTTTTTTTCGGCTGATACAGTTGGCGCACGTTCGGCTCATAGCCTTGAAAGCCTGTGTCTTTGTGTAAGGCCATGTGTTTTGGGTAGGCCATGTTCTCCGTATCTGCCACCTTCTTATCATGGGTCTTGCCCGGATAGGTCTGGCTGAGGAAAGAGACGCGTTTCTTCTGGGCAGTCGCAATCACCACATTCTTGTCGCTATGGATTTTCTTCTTGCCGCTGTAGTGCAAAGCCTGTTTTTCAGCCTGTTTTGGCCGCTGGCGACGTCTTTCGGTGCCGTCGATGATGGAATTCACTGCATCTTTCCGATTTTTCTCCTTCTGCTTGAACTGCTGCGGGTCTCGTTCAGGTGCAAACCCAAGATCCTCCAAGGCTTGTTTCAGGATCGGCAGCAAAGTATGAATCCACTCATTGGCTTGCGACTGGCCCATCCCAAACAACTCGCCCATGACCGTTTGCAACGGGTAGCTTTTCTGATAGACCAAGGCAAACAGCAGTTTCTGTTCCAGGCTGGCCAGCGAGCCTTTGCGACCGGCACCAACCTTCCGTTTTCGAGTCTTGCCCGTCTTCGGCTTTGTCTTAGGATACTTTTTCAGGTAGACCTGTTCAAAGGCAGGCAAGAGCCATTCAAATTCTGCTGGCGTCAGACTGGTAAAGGAGACAAATTTCCTGGGGTTCGCTTTGAGTTCATCGTATGTTAGCATTCACCGATCATAACGCTATTTCCGATAAGGTCTATTTATCTCTGTTATTAAAAACTCCTCTTCTTCACAGGCCGAATCCATACAAATCAAATTGAACCAAATAATTCCATCTGGAACTTTCACACCGTTTTGTGTAAAAATCAATTCTGACTCATCCGTTGAAATAAATCTTTGAATGACATCTTCACTGAAAATCTTTTCAAAATCTGCTTCAAACTCCGCAACGTAAATGAAAGTTTTTGCCTGCCCATCTACGTTGACTGTAATAGGATAACGTATTTCTTCAGCAAAGTGTTCGTATTCATCCAACGCCATAAGGTTCTTTAGTTCGTAAAAAAAGTCGAATACTTCTTCCTTTTCATCCATCCCGATCGGTTTCGTGATAACTGCCAGGGTAGGTGTAGGCAGCAAGGTTGGATATTGATCTACAAAAACTGGCTGAGGCGGGCCACAGGCGACCAGGAACAGACCGATCATCACTATCATTCTTTTCCAGGTACGCATTTTAATAAAGGTCCTTATTTCGTAAAAAGCATCCCGTCCATAGCATAGGGCGGGATGCTTCCATACAACGTGCTAAATGTTTATGGAGTCACAACCGGGCAGCTGGTCGTGCCAGTGGTTGTACAAACGATTCGACCCTGAATAGCAGGGCTGATCGGTGAGTTGCCAGCAACGTAATCTGCCAATACCTGGTCCATGATCTCACGTGTCACCATGCGGCTGGCGAAATTCGGATACGCGTCTCCGCCATTTGCCATGAAGTCATTTTCGGCGATGGTGTACGTGGACACGGCAGTCAAATCAACGGACGGGCCCGTACAACTTCCATCGGCTGCCTGACGTACTGCGCCTGTCACACGATTCCCTACAGGGGCAGAGATGTCATAGGTGAGGCATAGACCGGAGACTTGCGCAAAGCGTCCATTCGCACCAGGCATCGATGAAACACCAGTTTCCAACATGGATTTCAGTTCGGCGCCACTCACAGATAGGGTGACGACCACGTTACCAAATGGCAGGACTGTTAAGACCTGTCCACGGGTGATAGGATATGGAGGCGGTGTATAAGGAGGGCAGAAATCTGTGGAGATGTCGGTGGTCGGGCAGGTCAGGCTGGCGCGCAAACCGCCCGCGTTGGTGATCGCAAAATCGACGCCATATCGTAATCGCATGGCATCCGTCACGGTATTCCCGACAAGCGACTCACATAACCGTCCATCAGCTCGTCCACATGCATCCGCACGTGGAATAAAGACGTTCGAAGAACCAACCAGGGTACTCAAGATTGGGGCGAGGGCATCTCGGTATGGCTGCAGCATGGCAATAATTGCCGGATCAGGCGTGACTGCGCTGGCTACCGGCGTGACAAAGTTAACCGATTTACTAAGGATCTTGCCAGTCTCTGCATCCACGGACAGATTGGCTTTTGCATATGTTAGGCCCTTGCTCCGGTTTTCATACACAAGAGCGCCGTTGATCATGCCACTGAACTCGATATCGGTATGGTCACCAACAATGACATCAATCTTCGGGGACTTCTTATCTTTGTTGACTGCCTTGGCGAAATCGATCAATGGACCAAACGGCGCACCATTAGAAAAGCCAGTGACGCCCATATGAGTAATGACGACGATTACCTCGGCTCCCGCATCTTTCGCGGCATTACGCGCCTTGAGCGCTGCTGCGACAGGATCTGTGGGGACGATAGTGCCAAAGTTGCCAGGGAATACCAATTCAGGAGCTTCCGGGTTGGTAATACCAATCACGGCAACATCCACACCCTCAAAGTTGAAGAGCTCGAAATCCTTGACACCGGTCAGATTGTCATCGCGGTTCTGCAGGTTGGCAGACACATATTGGAAGTCTGCCAGGTCAATCTGACTCTGTAGACGAGCAATACCGCCGTCAAAATTGTGGTTACCGAACGTGTCTACATCGAAGCCCATCATGTTCATAGCCAGAATGGTGGGCTCATCGGCAAAAAAGCCGGAGAGTGGCGGCGTAGCTCCTACGGCATCGCCGGCCGTCAGCGTCAAGGTGTTGGGATTGGCGGCACGATCGGCCTGCCAGTACGCCGAGATAGCGGCAGCGCCACCAACCTGGGTAGTTCCTACAACGAGCGGATCAAGCTGACCATGCCAGTCTGACACATTTAAAATCTGAATATCAACGGTAGGATGTGGAGCCGCATTAGCACCTGTTGTAGATATTAGAACGAGAATAGCTAAGACGGACCAACTTAAGAACGTTCTGGAAATGTTCTTCATACGCACTTATCTCTCCTCTTGCAAAATAAGTAAGATTGACCACAGCATGCGCGAATGCGCAGCCTTCTTTCCTCATAACCTCAACAATTTTTCGTCCCATCACCTCCTTTCATAGGTTCCATGCGGAAACCCTGAGACGAGCTGAATATGGAAGAATTCGTGCAGTCGATGAAGTGTCCATTCCAACCATCTGAAATGCGAGAGTTCACATCACTGGATGCATGGAATGTGCCCGTTTGGAGCGTGCCAACGAAATGATGGCACGCTCCACCACAAAAATCGTCTAACAAACGTTTACAAGCCGGGTATGATCAACAGCAGCAACTGCCCGCCTGCACGCTTATACGTGAAGTCGGGTTGACCATCGCCGTTGTTGTCATCACCGGGAGCTTTCTCGACCCAGAGCGTAGCCGCCTGCACATCGATCAGGTAGGCGCCAGGGCCAAAGGCCTCGGAGGCATCCACGATGCCGGAGCTCTCCCACGCGCCCCAGTTTCCAGCCGATGTATTAGGATCGACATCCGTCGGGCCTTCGTCCGCAGACTGGCTGACTTTTACGACAGTTTGGGGAGCGCCTGCGCCGCTTCCGACAAAGGGCACGAACATAAGGCGCGCCGTTGTCGCATTGGGATCAGAAATCTGTTGAGCCGGGGTGAATTGCTGGCTTGAGCCAGGATCCTCGGTCAGGAGGATTCCGGTTAGAGTAGACTCGATGTTGTCGGGCTGATGAACTTCACTGATGGTCTTAACGGCGCTATCATCACCTTCGACAAAAACGGTGAGGGAGGTGACTACAGTTGGGTCATCCGGGTCAAGCACCATCTTCCAAACACGACCGTTGGTGGATAGTCCCGCTGTCGGAGTACCCGCGGTGCCTCTGCCGGAGTCAACGACATAAACTACATTTTCCATGCCGGGACGTTTGTCGTAGGCAATATCTTCCACCCGCACAAACCGAAACACATCGTTGATCTGGCTCCAGTATTCGAGGACCCATTGCGGACCATCAAGCCCGGTTGGTACAGTCGTGCGGTTATCGCGTTGCCAGCTTCCATCGGTGGGCGGCAGGGGGAATCCGACATCAATGGCTTTTATTTCTGAACCGTCGGCGTTTAGCCCGGTGGCAATATTCTTGGGCACTACGATGAAATGGCCTGACACTGAAGCTGCAGAGTTGGGGGTGAAATCATAGTAATCATTAAAGGCGGGATCATCTGAGACGAATGCCCACAGATCTCCCTCATCTGCCAGCAAGGCATCGGTATCGGACGCGATGTAGGAGTATAGTTGGGATTGCGATCTGGCGAAACCCACTGGGAATGCTGTTAGGGGCCCGTTCGTAAAGGTGTCATCTCCCGACAGAACGACGAGATCATCAAACCCGGGGATTGGGACGCTGTTCTCATGATTGTGACGGCCCATCCCATAGATCGGGTGGTGTTTGCCGGTCTGGACATCCAGAGCCACAACCAGACCGATTTGTTTTTCATCCGGGTCTCCAATTGGTGGGGGCCAGGAGGCCTCCTGCCGGAATACATAGTCAATGGCCTCTTCATTGGTGAAGAGGATGTCGCGGTCAAATCCTTCCTTGCTGGTGGCAAGGTAATTGGAGCAGAACCGCTGGTAGCCTTCGCTGCTGGGGATGGCAAATGAGCCGTTGAGCACACCGGCTGAGTGCTGGTTGAGGATCAGATGACTAACCTGCGCGTTATCAAAATCATTCTCCCCATTGACAGCAGTCGGTGCAGCAGTGTTGTATGGGAATGGCACCTTGCTGGTCTCGTGGTTCACAAACAGGTCAACCCGTCCCTGTCCCCGTGTTCGAACCGAAATCCCATCCGGAACGGCCTCGAAGCGAAAACCACTTGGAAGCGTATCCCCTACAGTGAGCAGGGGCGTAATCTGAACCCCCCCCATCACCGCGGTAAGCATCGAGGACTGCGCCGTCTTGAAGCCACTATTGTTGTCCCCAGCTGGTGCTGCAGATGCTCCCACCGGGAACAGTAGCATGGAGACAATGACTACGATCGACAAAAACTGAAACAATCGCGGGTGAGATACTCTGCTCCGCGCTGAGTTCAATTGATGCATAATGCTCTCCTCTGAGTTAGTTGATTGAATACGATCAGACCAGCGCATGGGCTCATGCGCCGTCTCCTCTCCGCGTAAACCAACAGTATGTCGCCCCGCCACCTCCTTTCACAAGACGATTACACAGATCTCTGAGTAGGGATGCTTGAAAACATGCAAAAACATGCACAAGCATCGTAAATGATTCTAACCAATTGAACACAAAAGTCAATACAAATCCGACCTATTTTGTCTGATAAAAGGTTACACATTAAATGACAGCACTCTCGAATCCTTTTACGTTACGAAAGCCCGATAAACACATGCAGATTGGTAGGTACGGTGGTCGAACTTACACAGTGCCGCATAATTCCCGAAACTTGAAATTTGATTCTTGACCTAAAAATCCATTCAAAAGGCTTACTTTTTGATGAGACAGGCGGTAAACTATTCCAATACGCCAAAGCAGAAATCACTGAATTAAAGGGACAATCCATGAACAACTGGCAGCAAACATTACTTTTCCCCGTGGCAGACGCGGAAGCACGCAAACAATTCCTGATCGCCTGTCTGGTGGCCCTGGCAGGTTTTATCATTCCCATCCTTCCAACGCTTCTCCTTCTGGGATATGGCGTCAAGATTATGCGTCAGGTCCTGGATGAACGAAAGAGTCCATCCATGCCAGACTGGCAGGAAAGCGACTGGTCGGCCATGCTTATCGATGGTTTGAAGGTATTTGGCCTGCAGTTGATACTCATGCTCCCGCTTTTCATCCTCATGGGAGGTGGTTTCATTTTCATGATGACCGGATCGACGGGCATATCACTGCTTGCAGAGGAGCGCACCAGTTCCTTTGCACCGGTGGCGGCAGTTCTCCTCTTCATTGGCATGGGAATGGTAATGCTCTTCGCGTTGCTCTCGCTTCCCTATGGAATCATCGTCAGTCCGGCAGTGCCCCACGCTGTGGCAAGAAATTCCTTCTCGGCCGGCCTCAATGCCCGGGAGTGGTTCCCCATCTTTCGCAAAGGGTTGGGGAACTTTGTCCTGGGTTATGTTTTGGTGATGGTCATTTCGTTCGTCTTCGTGTTTGTCTTGCAGTTTGCCATGCTAACCATCATATTAATGTGCATCATCCCATTTCTAATGATCCCCTATTCAGCATACCTAACACTGATTTCCAATACAATTTACGCCCAGGCCTACACCGCAGGCCGTGATGCACTGCAACTGGAGGCACATGCGTCCGCTTGAGATGCTCATTCCCCTGGCGCTCGGCGCGTATCTGCTGTGGCCTCATCCGCGACTATTTGCCATCCGGTTGCTGCCTGCCATTGCGCTCATCCTCACCTTGATTCATTTTGCTGCCGAAGGGTATCGCTGGCAGATGATTCCGATTTACATCCTGACTGCCCTTCTGGGACTCAGTGCTCTGGTTAAGATTCAATCACCGACGGACTGGAAACCCATCGCCTCCCTCCTGACCCTGGTCCTGCTCCTCCTTTCCATGGCTTTGCCCATCCTTTTGCCTGTTCCCAACATCCCCACCCCGAGTGGACCTTACACGGTAGGCACACGCCTCTATGAGTTAACAGATGAAGCGCGGCGCGAAATCTATTCGGGCAAGGATGAGGCGCGCCGGTTCATGATCCAGGTCTGGTACCCGTCTGAAGCGAACCCATCCACTGAAAAGGCCCCATGGATGGCCAACGCTGAAATCGTTGCACCGGCCATTGCAATGTCCATCGATATGCCATCCTTCTTTTTGGATCACCTGGCGTTGGTCAAGGTGCCCGCATTCAAGGAATCAGAGGTGGCTGTAACTGACCAGGGATTTCCGGTGATCCTGTTCTCTCACGGCTGGCAAGGATTTAACGCCCAAAATACCAGCCAGGCATTGGAACTGGCCAGTCATGGATATACGGTCGTTGGCGTGCAGCATACTTACGGCGCAGCGATCACTGTTTTTCCAGATGGAACGGTCGCACACAACAACCCATCTGGTCTGGCATCCGATGACACTCCCACAGAAGAATATGAAATCATTGCGCACAAACTGGTGCATCAATGGGCTGAAGATTTGGGCTTCACGCTGAATTTCATGGATGAACAGAACCGTGATCCGGATAGCGCCCTCCACAAAAGGCTGGATCTCTCCCGCGTGGGCGCGTACGGACATTCCACCGGCGGCGGTGCCGCGATCCAATTCTGCGGCACGGATCCGCGCTGCACAGCCGTGCTGGGACTCGACCCATTCTTGCGTCCCGTCTCGTATGAGGTGATCGATCAGGGCGTGACTCAACCCGCCTTCTTCATGTTCAGCCAGCGCTGGGCTGATGACCTGGACAGCCGCAACAACGAGCTGTTCAATCGCTTCTATCCTCGCGTTCAGAATCCTGTTGGAGTGGTTTCGATTGCGGCTACATCCCATTACGATTTTTCAGACCTGCCCCTGCTCTCGCCACTCGCGCCTCAACTCGGACTTAAAGGACCCATTGCGGGCAAGCGCGTGACAACCATCGTAAATGATTACCTGGTTGCTTTCTTCGATTCGACTTTGAAAGGTGAGCCATCCACCTTGTTTGACAACCCAAAAGTATACGCAGAGATCAGGTCTTTGAAATAAGGAGATTCAATCACGATGAAACAAAACAGACGCACAGCAGTAGGCGTTTTCCTGATCCTCGGCCTGGCATTCCTCACGATTGGTATCGCCACCGATAACACGGCCTTCACATGGATTGCAATTGTCTTCGTCCTCATTTCGCTGCTTGCGAATAGCCGATGGTTCAGACCAGGGAAAAAGTAATAACACAGACTTAAGAAGTGGTTTTCCTCACCGTCCCGAAGGTTTGACTCGCCCGACAAGGTCATTCCCGAAAACCCTTCGACACGCTCTATTGGGCAGTCAGGACGCCGCCTTCGGGACGTTAGCACTTGACACATTTTGATAGCGCGGCGGTATGTTTTGGAAGCGCGATTTCCATAGACTTTCACCAATTAAGTGAAAGTCTATTTTTTCCAGGGAGACGCGCATGAAAGTGAAAATGATCCTTCCCGCACTCACCGAAGCCAAAAGCCCATTTTGGAGGCCCATAAAGTATTCTCTCTTCCCTCCACTGGGGCTGGCAACGCTGGCTGCCTATCTCGATGATCGAGACGAAATCACGCTTCAGGACGAGCACGTGGAAACGCTAAACCTGGACGACGAACCCGATTTGGTCGTCATTCAGGTCTATATCACCTCAGCATTCCGGGCATATCAGCTTGCAGACGGGTATCGGGCACGCGGAGCATATGTTTGCTTGGGCGGTTTGCACATCACTTCACTTCCAGACGAAGCCGCTCAGCACGCAGACACGATATTTATAGGTCCTGGTGAAGATACGTGGCCCGCCTTCCTCCAGGATTATCGAGACAACAACCCTAAAGAGAAATACATTTCAAAAATCCGCACGTTGGCTGGCCTGCCATTCCCGCGCCGCGACCTGATCAAACGAAATCTCTACTTAGTCCCAAATTCAATTGTGGTGTCGCGCGGCTGTCCACACGTGTGCGACTTTTGTTATAAGGAGGCATTTTTTGAGGGAGGAAAATCCTTCTACACGCTCGAGGTAGATCGCGCCCTGGCAGAGATCGAAAGCCTGCCAGGAAAACATCTCTATTTTCTGGATGATCACCTGCTGGGCAATCCACATTTTGCGGCCAGCCTCTTCGATGGCATGACCGGCATGGGACGACTCTGGCAGGCCGCGGGTACTGTTCAATCTGTGCTTAAATCCGGCTTGTTGGAAAAAGCGGTCGCTAGCGGCCTGCGCAGTCTCTTTGTAGGTTTTGAAACGCTGAACCCAAATAATCTCTTGCAGCAACACAAGTATCAAAACCTGAATCGCGATTACTCCGCCGCCATCCAACGGCTGCACGATCTGGGTGTGATGGTCAATGCCAGCTTCGTCTTCGGCATGGATGAGGACGACAACTCCGTGTTCGGCCGCACTGTCGAATGGGCCATCAGGCAGGGCATTGAAACGGCCACTTTTCATATCCTGACGCCCTATCCCTCAACCGCTTTATTCAAACGCATCGCGGCCGAGGATCGGCTGCTCCACTCCAATTGGGATTTGTACGATACCCGCCATACGGTATTTCAGCCCAAACGACTCGGCCCGGAGGAATTGGAGGCAGGCTACTGGCGGGCGTATAAAGAATTCTATTTGTGGAAAAATATTCTCCGTTCATCACGTGCTCACTCCGAATTCTCAGACCAACTGCGGCACCTGGCCTATTCTGGCGGCTGGAAAAAATTTGAACCCATGTGGGATTGGGTGATTCGCGCCAGGAGAGTTACCCAGCTGCTCCCGGTCCTTGAATCGGTCCTGGCGGGATTTGGTAAGTACCTTGAAAAGGCTTCATCACCTTTGACCGAAAAATCAAACGGAACGCCCACGCCTCCTCACAAAGTCATTCCTGATTCGTTACCTGATTAGGTCTAGCTCAAAAAGGCTTGGTACAATAACGCCAACCCAATGTTGAGGAGCACCTATGGAAACCAAACTCGCTTTAGATGCAAAACTTGTGCAGGAATTTGTCGGTAATGCCCACGGAGACTTGGATCGTGTCAAGGAACTGCTCGCACAGGAGCCAGGTCTCATCAATGCCACCTGGGATTGGGGCGGCGGCGATTTTGAAACCGCCCTCGGCGCGGCCTCTCACATGGGCCGCAGAGACATCGCCGAATTCCTGCTGGAACATGGAGCGCGTCTCGATATCTTCGCGGCGGCGATGCTCGGCAAACTGGATATCGTCAAAGCCGCGCTGGCTGTATTTCCAGAAGCTATTAAAACACCCGGCCCTCACGGTATTCCATTGATTGCTCATGCGCAGGCTGGTGGGGAGGAAGCAAAATCTGTACTCGAATATTTGAAATCACTGTAGAAAGGTACACAGGTAGACAAGGAACATGTTCCCTGTTTACGTGTCTACTTGTGTACGTGTTTACGTCACTCCCGCCCTCATCCTCTGCCTCACCATCGCTGACCTGAAGATACGGTCAAAGAATCCGAAATACCCATTCTTATCGTACAAAATCATATAATCGGCCGGACCGTATTCTTCGGGCCGATATAAAATGCCGCCATTCGGGTTGATCTCCAGGATGACCAATTCCCCGTTCTCGCGCATCCTCAAATCACAGCGGCCATATCCCGTGCAGCCCATCGCCAGATAAAACCTGCACCCGATATCCTGAATCCGTTTTGCCAGCTCCAAATCCTTCACTTCGCGAAACTCGAAGGGGACGGAATAATCCCATTTCACGCCGGTATGCCAGAACTCTTCACCCGGAGGGAAGATCAATTCTGTAGGCGGATACACAAATGGGTTTTCCAAGTCATCGGGGTTATCCACCACGAACACATTAAACTCGCGCCCGGTGATAAATTCCTCCACACGCGCCGCGCCGAACAAATTCGCTGTCCGCTCAAACTGAATCTGCACCTGCTCGGGTGTATCGCAGCGTGACTCGCGGAACATCTGAATGGAACTGAAGCTTCTGGGATGCTTTACGATGATCGGATAGCGCAGACCTTTTGTCCGCTCCAGAACATCCTCTCCGGCCTCGACATGCAATCCCTTTGCAAAACTAATACTATGCGCGAAGGCTTTCACCTGCATCTCTTCGCGTGAGGGATCGTAGCACTGGCTGTTCGCACCCGTAAATGGGAGGTTGAACTCCTCCAACGCCTGCACCAGATCCAACCCTGGAGTACTCCCCTCCAGCGGACCATCACATAGATTGAAGTAGACGTCGTATTGACCTTGTTCAGCAATCTGCCTGATCTGGTCCCGAACCGGCCTGCGCAGGATGTGCAACTCCCATTCGCAAGGATACTGGCTCAGGAATTCTTCCAGCGAGCAATTTTCATCATATAAAACACAGACCCGCATTCATCCCTCAACTACCCTGGGCTTGCAGGCGTTGCTGGTGGCGAATCTGTGCCACGCGGAACAGTCGCTCAAAGAAGACCTTATAACCGCCAGAGTCGTACAAGATCACGTAATCGGCCGGGCCATACTCTTCCGGCTTGAGCATGATCGCCGGGTTGGGGTTGATTTCCAGAATGAACAACTCACCCTTCTCATTCATCCGGATATCACAGCGCCCGTAACCCACCCCTTCCATCGCTTTGTACATCTGAAGGGTGATATCCTGTAAGCGCCTCACCAATTCAGGCTCGGTCACCCGCTTGAAATCAAAGGGGACGTTGTAATCCCATTTGATGTCGGTATGCCAGAACTCCTCCCCCGGCGGAAACACCAACTCGGCTGGCGGATATGCTATGGGATTTTCGAGATCATCCGGGTCATCGATCACCAGCACGTTGTATTCCTTGCCAAGGATAAACTCTTCCATGCGGGCCGCGCCAAACTCGGCGCAGATGCGTTCCACCTGGGCGCGCAATTGTTCAGGCGTCTCCACCTTTGAGTGCTTGAACATTCCCGTGCTTCCATAGCTCTTCGGATGCTTGACCATGATCGGGTAACGCAGGTTTTGGACAAGGCGTTCCGCCTCCTCCACCGATTTGACCTGATACCCTTTGGCAAACCCAACACCGTTGGCATCCGCCGCGGCTTGCATTTCTTCTCGTGTAGGATCAAAGAATTTCGAAGTGGCGCCTGTGAAAGGCAGATTCAGCTCCTCCAGCGCGCGCACCACATCGATGCCCTGGTACTCCCACTCTGCATCATCATCCTTTTCATACCCTTCGCACAGGTTCAAATAAGCATCAAACTCCTGGCGCGCATCCAGGGCATGCAATACCTCCATGACAGGATCGGTCATCGTGACCATCTCCCAGTCAAAGCCCTGCATGTAGGGTGTGGGGTCGAACTCAATCGGATCCTCATCTGTCAGGATGCAAACACGCATGCTTCACCTCAACACTAGAATATACAAAAATTAAATCACAAACTTGGATTATAGCAATACTTTTGAACATTAAAAGTTTTCGATATGTGATCGCACACAATTCTTCATAGAATCATACCGTTCTTTGAGAACTCTGATCTCTGCAAAAAAGTCGATACAAAATCTGCAAACGCAGCGTTTTCCTGCAGTGAAGGATAGAATCTGCCTCTTGACACAATTACCTATTACGAATAAAATATTTAGGTAAGCCTAAATTTTGTTTTAACAAGGTAGACATTATGGAAACAACAATTCTTCGTACTACTGGTCTCATAGCATTGGTGGGTGCATTTCTGTACGCAATCGGCGATGTTCTCTTGTTGGCGGGCAAAGTGTCACTGGACCAATACCCAAAACTTAAACCATTTGCAAAACTTTTGTCCGACGCTGAGAGGATGGTCGCGTTCTCTCCCAGCCGAATGATCTGGGGTGCGCTGCTCGGCGTCTTCGCTACACCACTGGTATTACTGGGATTTTGGCAGGTCTATCAAGGCCTGGGCGCCACAAAAGACTGGGCTGTGCTGACAACGGTCGGCTTGTTCGGAATCGCGTCCGTCATCGGCGCGTTTGTCCATGGAACGTTCTATTTTATGGGCGAATATATCCGGGCCCTGAACGATGTCGAAGAAAGATCACAACCGGTTATCAGCGCAATGATCGAGCGTCACAAAAAAGTCTTGATCATCTCATACGCACCTGTGATGCTCTTCATCATCATTGCCTCCATCTTATTCTCGATACTGGTTGCATCTGGAAGAACACTATTTCCGGTTTGGATTGCAGCGATCAATCCTGTCACCATGACAATTGCATGGCTTGTCCTTAAACGGATACTGCCACAATTTGTGCGTGACTGGACGGAAGGCGCGGGGTTCAATATCGCGTTTATGGCATTCTTCCTGTGCACCACCTTCACTCTTTGGAACAAATAAAAAATGGAACAAACCCTTACAATTTCAATTCAAGACTATTTGAAAAATATTTACGAGCTTACTGAAGATGGCGAGAATGCCAGCACCAACGCGCTGGCGGCAAAACTCAAGGTCAGCGCGCCATCGGTCACCGGCATGATCCAGAAACTGGCCTCCTCCAGGCCGCCGCTGGTGGAATATCAAAAACATCAGGGCGTGTCGCTGACCAAGGAAGGGCAGAAAGCGGCATTAGAGGTAATCCGGCATCACCGCTTGCTGGAGGCGTGGCTCGTGCAAACGCTCGGATACTCGTGGGACGAGGTGCACGAAGAAGCCGAACGGCTCGAACACGTCATCTCTGAGGATTTCGAACGACGGATCGCGGCCGCCATGGGACATCCGCTGCGCGACCCCCATGGAGAGTTAATTCCCACCGCTGATCTTAGGATGCCACTGGAGGATTCAATTCCACTCTCTGCCCTGCGTCCCGTTCGAAAAGGGATTGTGCAATGCGTCAAAGCCGCAGATACAGATTTACTCCGCTATCTCGAAAGTTTAGGGTTGGTCCCCGGTACGGAGATCGAAATCAAAGAGTACTCCCCCTTTGACCACAACTTGACTGTGAAGGTCGGGCGAAAAACAGCCGTATTGGGCTTGAACATCACAAGCAAAATCCTTATCGAAGTATAGGTCACGTTTGCGAGGTCCCCTTATGGGGGAAAGGGAACCTACCAGGAAACAACAATGGAAACGATTTATAGAATCTTATTACCAGTCCTCATTATAGGCTTCGCCGCGCATCGTGGATATTATGTGAAATATCACAGCAAGCCCGAAGATGCCACCGTGAAAAAACGTGAAGAAGGCACCGTCTCAAGCATCGCTGGCTTGCTTGGCATGCTTGGCTTCCTTTCCATGATTGCCTACGCCATCAACCCGAAATGGCTGGGCTTTGCAAGCCTTGCATTTCCAGTCTGGTTGCGATGGACAGGTGTAGGAATTGCACTGGTGGGTTTTGCGCTGCTGCAATGGTCCCAGGTCACCCTCGGCAAAAGCTGGAGCGATACCCCCCGCATGATGAAAGAACAAACTCTTATCACAAGCGGACCCTATCGCACAATCAGGCACCCCATTTACACCGCCTTTATCCTGATCCTGGGTTCGACACTATTCATTTCAGCAAACTGGTTGATCGGACTGTGCTGGGCCGGGATGACAATCCTGGAAGTTGCATCAAGAATTAGTTTTGAAGAGTCGCTGCTGGTTGAATATTTTGGCGATCAATATCGTGAGTATATGAAAAAGACGGGACGATTGCTCCCGAAGTTTATGTAAAACCCCGGTGGTCGAGTAGCCCTGAGCGTTCGTTGCGAAGGGCATTTCGAGACCACCAAATAGGCAAAATAACCTTAGTAATGTGTGGTCTCGATACGTCCCGCGAAAAGCGTGCGGGACTACTCGACCAACAGAATAAAGAAAGAAAAAGGTGAAATCATGAACGAAAACATTTTCCGCATTTTGGCCGCCGCAATTTTAATTACCGGAATGGCTATCTCAAGCTATTACCGCCGCAAGGCAGACCGGGATACAGGCGAAAAGATCTCACGCAAAGCAGATGGCAACGCCATGATGACGGTTATCCGCATTGGCGGCTTGATCCTCTGGCTGAGCCCGTTTGTCTACTTGATCAATCCCGCCTGGATGGCCTGGGCAAAGATCGGGCTTCCCGAGTGGGTACGTTGGTTTGGGGTCGGGATCGGCATCCTTTGCATACTGGGAATCTACTGGTTGTTTAGCAGCATTGGGAGCGGCATCACACCCACCAGCGCCACCCGCAAAGAACACAAACTCGTCACCAGTGGACCGTATCGCTGGGTACGGCATCCGCTGTACACGGTTGGGTCATCCATGTTTGTTGCTTTCGGCATGATGGCAGACAATTGGTTCATCGCCGTACTGGGTATATTGACATTCATCTTAATGGCGATCCGCACGCCGAAAGAAGAAGCCAACCTTATCGTTAAATTTGGCGATGAATATCGCGAGTACATGAAACGCACCGGACGTTTTTTACCAAGATTATTCTAGCTGGCAGGCTGTCTTCGAAATACGCCCGGCAGGAGTGAAACCATGAACATCGAACTCTTTTTCAAAATCGCTTTCTTCGTCGTCTTATTCAGTTTCCTCTATGTGATATCGGCCTACACACAAAAAGCAAAGGCGCGCAAAGAGACCTCCGCAACACGCGTGCAGTTGCACAATGAACATGAAGTTCCGCTGTTGCTCAACATCCGCAAGATATTTGGCATTTCGTTTTATCTCGGCATTTTGGCATGGACATTCGCACCCAAGTATATGGAATGGTCTGCCCTGGCACTCCCTACCTGGGCGCGTTGGGCGGGACTGGGGCTTGGGTTGCTTTCCATCGCACTCAACGCCTGGAGCCACAAGACCCTGAGCCAGAAACTGGGCGAAGACTTTGATCCTGTGCTGCGTTTGCTGAAAGTCCCTGCCCTGGTGAAAGCCGGGCCATACGCAAATATGCGGCACCCGATTTATCTGGCATTCCTGATGATGCAGATCTCGGTCCTGCTCCTGACCTCTAATTGGCTCATCGGATTGAGCGGCATTGCCATCATCGTTGCGGTGATCGCCATCCGGATTCCTGAAGAGGAAAAAATGTTGATCGAGCAATTCGGCGATGAATATCGCGCATATATGAAGGAAACTGGTGCACTATTGCCCAAGTTTGGCGCGTACATCGAAAGTAAACAAACAATATGATGATCTACTACCTGTTGGCATTTCTTGTACTTCTCATCATGATCTTCCTCCCGCGCGTGGGCGTGCTGGCGCTATACAAAAAGTCCCTTGCCATGCGCAAGCGCGAACAAGTCGAGGACGCGCTGAAGCATCTGCTCGACCGCGAACAAAATGGGCGGCACGCTTCGCCCGAGTCGCTGGCTGGGACGCTGCATCTGCCGCGCGGCGCAGTGATGAGTCTCATCGAAGATATGGAAATGCAGGGCCTGCTCGAATCACGCGGCCTGGAACTGCACCTCACCGCGCAGGGCGAGCGTTGGGCGCTGCATGTCGTCCGGGCGCACCGGCTGTGGGAACGTTATCTGGCAGATGAAGCCCGCATGCCTTTGGAAAAGGTTCATGATGAGGCGCAGAAACGCGAGCACTCTCTTACAGAGGCACAGCTCAATGAATTGGATGCTGCGCTCGGCCATCCAAAGCTTGATCCGCACGGCGATCCCATCCCGACGCGTGAGGGGAAAATGGATCGGGCGGAGAGCATGCCCATTACCGCCTGGCAGGTCGATCGTCCCGCGCGAATCGTACATCTGGAGGACGAACCTGCCATCGCCTACGAACAAATCCTGGCGGCAGGACTGCGCCTGGGACAAGACATCCGCATTATCGAAAAGGCACAGGGCCGTTACGTCTTGAGTGATGGCGAAAGTGAATACCGTCTTGCGCCCGCTGTGGCGTCGAATGTGCACGTTGCGCCGCTGCCGGAAAGTGAAATCCTGAAGCGGGAGGCGATCTCGCTGGCAGAGCTAAAGACTGATCAACAGGCGGAGATCCTCATGCTGGATGAGGCCGTGCAGGGATTCACACGCCGCAGATTTTTGGATCTGGGCCTGACGCCCGGCACAAAAATTTTCCCTGAACTCGGCAATTTCTTCGGCGACCCGCGCGCCTATCGCGTGCGCGGCACGTTGATTGCCCTGCGCAAGGATCAGGCTGCCCAAATATGGGTAAAGCCAATCTAAACACAAAGGACACGAAGAACACAAAGTCTTGAGTCCCTCACAAAGAATCCTTCGTGACCGTTGTGTCCTTCGTGGTAAGAAAAAAGATAATGGCAAACGCAAAACCAACACTACCAACTGAACACTGTGAATCCTGCCCCGCGTTCTCTCAACTGGAACAAATGGGATTCAAGATCGGGGACTTTGACCGCGTCGTGGCACTTGCCGGAAACCCGAACACCGGCAAGTCAACCGTCTTCAACGCCTTGACCGGACTCAAGCAGCACACCGGCAACTGGCCCGGCAAAACGGTCACCCGCGCGGAAGGTGGATATCAATTCAACGGCGTGCGCTATAAACTGGTGGACCTGCCCGGCACATATTCATTACTCTCCGCCTCACAGGATGAGGAAGTGGCGCGCGACTTTATCCTATTCGGACAGCCCGACTGCACGATCGTCGTCACCGACGCGACTGCGCTCGAACGAAATTTGAACCTGGTGATGCAGGTCATGGAGATCACAGACCACGTGGTGGTGGCCATCAACCTGATGGATGAAGCCAAGCGCAAAGGCCTTGAAGTGGACGCGCGCTCGTTGAGCCGCGACCTGGGCATCCCCGCCATTCCGATCACCGCCCGCACCAGCGAAGGGATCCACACTCTGCTTGCCACCATAGCGGATGTGATCAGCGGCGCCATCGTCACCAAACCGTTGCGCGTGCAAGGGACGCCCGAATTCCAAAAAGCCGTACATGAGCTGGTGCCGATGATTGAACAAGTGGCGCCCGGAATTCCAAACGCGCGCTGGCTGGCCATTCGCCTGTTGGACGGAGACTCCAAAGTACAACAAGCACTGATGTCCGGCGAGCTTTCGCAGCGTGTCCAGCGCCAGCAGCAGGCGGATGTGCAGTTCAGCAGGAAGATGTCTGTAGAAGGAAGACAGTGAAGAGGTCAACAAGGAACATGGAAGCAAACGAAATCCTTATTAAAGCAGAAACCCTTCGCGAGACGCTCTCAACCAGTTTCCGCGATGAGATCGTAAAGTCACTGTATAACGAAGCTGAAGCTATTGCGAACCGCGCTGTAAAGACCGTGAAGGATAAGAAATACGACTTCGATCAAAAGGTGGATAGACTCGTCACCTCACCCATTGTTGGCCTGCCGATCATGGTCATCCTGCTGGGAATCATCATCTGGCTCACCGTTTCGGGCGCAAATGTGGCCAGTGACACGATTGCCAACCTGCTGTTTGGCCTGGGCGACCTTGGACGGAATTTTTTCAATCAGATTGGAATGCCGTGGTGGATCACTGGCTTCCTCTGGGACGGCCTCTATCTTGGCCTGGCGTGGGTCGTGAGCGTGATGCTACCGCCGATGGCGATCTTCTTCCCGGCGTTCACGTTTCTCGAAGACCTGGGCTACCTGCCGCGCGTCGCCTTCAATTTGGACTGGCTCTTCAAGAAGACGGGCTCCCACGGCAAACAATCCCTGACGATGGCCATGGGCTTTGGCTGTAACGCGGCCGGCGTCGTAGCGACACGCGTGATCGACTCACCGCGCGAACGACTGATCGCCATCCTCACCAACAACTTCGTCCCCTGTAATGGACGCTTCCCGACCTTGATCATGCTCGCCACCGTTTTCGTGGCCGCGGCCTTCTCCCCGGCCCTCACCTCCTTCATTGCCGCGGGGACAGTCGTCGGCGTGGTGCTGATCGGAGTCGGGTTCACGTTCCTCATGTCATGGATTTTATCCAGGACGATCCTGAAAGGTGAGGCCTCCGCTTTCACACTCGAGCTGCCTCCCTATCGCCGGCCGAACTTCTCGCGCATTCTGTACACATCCATCATTGACCGCACTATCTTTGTCTTATGGCGCGCGATGCAGACCGCGGCTCCCGCAGGCGCGATCATCTGGATCCTGGCCAATATTCACCTCGGCGATACAAACCTCGCCCGCGCCATTGCAGACGGGCTGAACCCATTTGGCCTGCTGCTTGGGCTGGATGGAGTCATCCTTCTGGCGTACATCATCGCCATCCCTGCCAACGAGATCGTCGTCCCCACCATGATGATGGTGTACATGGGTGCGGGCATGATGATCGACGGTCCGTCATCCAACACGGCCATCTTCGATCTGCTTGTCAACGGCAACGGCTGGACCATGCTCACCGCTCTGAACCTGATGTTGTTCGCGCTCCTGCACAATCCCTGCGCGACAACCATCATGACAATTTACAAGGAGACCAAATCATGGAAATGGGCTACTGTGGGTGTAGTAATCACGCTGGGTACTGCGTTTTTGGTTACATTCCTTACTGCCAGTGTAACAAGATTATTCGGTTGGGTTTAGATTATGAGCCTGTAGTAACCACTTCGCGTTAGTCGTTCCACTACACGTCGACTACACCTGTCCTGACGGACGGTGTCAGGAAAGTCGCTACTACGGATAATACTGATATTCAATAGAGGTGAAGGATGAAGAGCCAACTTTCAAGAAGAGACTTCCTCAAGCTAGGTGGAGCCGGGCTTGTCACTGCCGCAGGTGCCGGCGCCGCCCTGACACAAGCCGGCTCGAGCACGAACACCGACCACCAGAGTCATTTGCTTCAACCTCCCATGCAAATGCAGCATGGGGAGGGCCTGCCCGGCGCCGGCGATGTGGACCACGAAAGCAACGGCTTCAACCCTGGTGAAGTGCTTTATGATTTTGATTACGGAACAGTATCCACGCTTCCAAATGGACAGACATTGCGCGAGTATGAGATTATCGTCATCAACAAAAACATCGAGGTTGTTCCCGGAATCGAGTTCCCCGCCTGGACGTATAACGGTCGCATCCCTGGTCCAACCTTGCGCGCCACAGAAGGCGACCGCATTCGCATCACGATGAAAAATGGAAGCACTCATCCACATTCGATGCACTTTCACGGGTTTCACCCTGGGGAAATGGATGGGGTTCCGGGCACTGGGCCTGGTGGCAACGTTCAACCCAACGAACAATTCGTTTACGAATTCGATGCGGAACCATTTGGCCTGCATCTCTATCACTGCCACGTTTTTCCGCTGGCGCGTCATATCGCGAAAGGACTCTACGGCGCCTTCATCGTTGATCCAAAGGAAGGACGACCGCCGGTTGATAAAGAGATGATTATGGTGATGCATGGCATCGACATTGACTTCGATGACGGCAACGATTTCTACGCCGTCAATGGGATTCCCTTCTACTATCAAAACCATCCTATTCAGATCAAGCTCGGCGAAAAGATTCGCATCTATCTGGTGAACATCCTTGAATTCGATCTGATCAACTCGTTCCATTTGCACGCCAACTTCTTTAACTACTACCCCACCGGCACCAGCCTCACGCCCTCCGAGTTCACCGACACCATCATACAGGGTCAGGCACAGCGTGGGATTCTCGAATTCACGTACAAATACCCGGGCATGTACATGTTCCATGCGCACGTCACAGAGTTTGCGGAACTCGGTTGGAACGGGATGTTCGAAGTCCTGCCATAGGCGAAGGAGAGACAACCCATGACGAACCAAACCTCCCCTGAGACCACGAACCGCTTCTCCCTCCGGACCCTCGTCCTGCTCCTGCTCCCCATCGTTCTCCTCGCTGGAGTCATTCTCCTCTTCCTCCAAACCGGCGGCGGGCTGGACCTTGAGTCGCCTGTGCCCATCGAAGACCTGACGATAGAACGGTACCGCCTCGAGCGTGGACGCATCACCTTATTCGTTCAAAATACAGGCCCTGACACGCTGACCGTTGCATCGGTCATCATCAACGAGGCCGTCATGCCATTTACGGTGACACCGTCAGCAGAGATCCCGCGGCTCGGCAGGGCCAGGATCGATGTTGACTACGCCTGGACGGAAGGCGAAGCCTACGCGGTACGCGTCTTCACCAGCAACGCCATCCCGTTCGACGTGGAAATCCCGGTTGCATTCGTCACGCCGGAACCTGAAGCGAAAACTTTCTGGGGTTTCACATTGATCGGCCTGTATGTCGGCGTCATCCCCATCTTTCTGGGGATCTTCTGGCTGCCGGCACTGCGCACGCTGGGAAGACGCTGGATGACATTCCTGCTGGCTGTGACTGCCGGTCTGCTCATATTTCTCGGGCTGGATACCCTGAATGAAGCCCTGGAGCAGGCGGCAGAACTACCAGCCACATATCAAGGGATCGGTCTGATCGGCATAGGGGCAGTCGCGGCGTACCTGTTACTGGAAATGGTGGGTCGATCACAATCGTCAGTCCGTTCTGAAGCCTCGCAGCGTCTCTCGATTGCATGGAGAATTGCGCTTGGCATCGGCATTCACAATCTCGGTGAAGGGCTTGCCATCGGCGCGGCATATAACGTGGGTGAAATTGCTCTGGGCACTTTCCTTGTGGTCGGGTTCATCATTCAGAACATCACGGAAGGGTTGGGCATCATCGCACCGATACTACGTGACCGCCCGACGATCGGTCAACTCGCCCTTCTGGGACTTATTGGCGGTGCGCCTGCCATCATCGGCGCTTGGATCGGCGGCTATACACCGTCGCCATTTTTAGCAGTACTCTTCCTGGCCATCGGAACCGGCGCCATCTTCCAGGTGGCAGTCGAAATTGGAAGGATCATTCTCAAAGATACAACGCGCGAAGCCATGCCCATGACTGTCTTCAGCGGCGTATTGACCGGCATGTTGCTGCTCTGGGTTACAGGAATATTTATCAAATGAACACTATGGCTCCCTGCGCCAAGGACGGCGGCTGGAGCAAGACTGAAATAGGAACTCACTATGAAACAGAAACTCTTATTCGTACTATTGTTAGCAACGCTTGCCTTAAGCGCTTGCGGACAGGGCAAACCATCCACCGAAATCAAGGTCGATATGACCGATTTTGCGTTTACGCCCAACCAATACGCTGTTCCCACAGGCCAGGAAATCACCCTGCAAGTGACTCATGACGGCTTGGTTCAACATGATTTCATCATCATGAAATACGGCATGGAAGTCGGTGAACATTTCAACGAGGAAGACCAGCCGAACATTTACTGGCAGATTGAAGTTCAACCGGGTGATTCAAAAACGTTCACATTCGTGGCTCCAGACCAGCCTGGAACTTATCAAATTGTGTGCGGTATGGCCGGGCATGTGGAAGCAGGAATGGTAGGGAAATTGGAGGTGATAGGCCAGTAACTCTGTAAAAAGTAGGGAACACCGCTTTCTTACAGTCCCAGTCATGTCACTCTGAGGAGCCCGACAGGGCGACGAAGAGTCTCCTGCTCGGTGAAAGAGATCCTTCGCCACGCTCAGTATGACATTGCTTAGGGCTTTAGGTTCAGAAAGTGGCAGAGTTTAAGAAAGCCCTAGAGTGGGGGAATCCACTACTTGACAGGTCACACTTCAGAAGATAATATATGAATACATGAACAAGTATTCATATATTCTTGCAACATGAAACTAAACGAACTCAAGGCCATCCAACTGGCCGAGCTCTTCAGCGCCCTCAGCGACGCCAGCCGCGTGCGCATCATTGCCCTTCTGCTGGAAGGCGAGCTGAGCGTCAGCACGCTGGCAGAAGGACTCACCATGAGCGAATCGGCCGTTTCGCATCAACTGCGCGGGCTGCGGCATATGCACCTGCTCCGAACGCGTAAATCGGGCCGGCAGGTCTTCTACTCACTCGCCGATGACCACGTGTCGCGCCTTTTCTCGCTGGGGTTGGAACACGTCCAACATGGGTAATCACTCCCATTCGCACGTTCACTTCGGCGATATCGCCAGACAAACCAGCTCTCGCCTGGCTCTTTCGCTGTTTCTCACGCTTGGCTTTGTCTTCATTGAGGCTATTGCCGGGATCATCGGGAACAGTCTGGCCCTGCTGACGGATGCAGCCCACAACCTCACAGACGTCATCGCGCTGGGCCTAAGCTGGTACGCGATCCGGCTCACATCCCAGCGTGCCAATGCCCGCAGGACATATGGATATCATCGTGTGGGCATCCTGGTCGCACTCCTCAATTCCACGACGCTGGTGTTGATCTCGGCTGGAATATTCTATGAAGCCTGGCGGCGCTTTACAAACCCGCCTGAGGTTCAATCGGCGATCTTGATTGCAGTAGGCGCGATTGCGGTCATCATCAATCTTGGAACTGCCCTGCTGGTCCGAAAGGGCAGCGAGCATGATCTCAATATCCGCTCCGCATTTCTGCATTTGATGGGTGATGTGGCATCCACGGTTGGGGCAGTGATCGCGGGCGTCATCATTTATTTTACAGGCGCCAACTGGCTCGACCCGCTTGTCAGTGTACTGATCGGGTTCCTGATCCTTTACAATGCCTGGGGCATCCTGCGGGATTCGGTGAACATCTTGCTGGAGGCTACGCCGCACGATGTGGATGCGGCCAAACTGGCGCAGGATGTGATGCAGGTCAAAGGCGTGCTGGGCATTCATGACCTGCACATCTGGAGTATCGCGCAAAACCTGCGGACCATGTCCGCGCACATTCTGACCGGCGATCTGTCCATCAGCGCCGGGACGGAAATTCAGCGACAGATCAATGAGATCGTGTTTCACCGCTATAATATTGCCCATGCCACCCTTCAACTCGAATGCGTGGACTGCCTACCCGATGGGCTGTATTGTGATATTACGGAATCGAATCATATTCATAAACATGCCTGATTTGGAAGTAAAGTATGGGGAAATCATCAACGGTTGCCAATCCCTAAGCACTGAGGAGCAGTACACATGTCAACCCTACAGTTTCAGCGTCTTTCCACGTACACGGAGTATCCTGTTGAGGAGATGAAAGAGCGCGCGGCCTTCTTCCGCAAAGTCATGCAAAGACGACGGACCGTAAGACAGTTTTCTGAGAGACCGGTGCCGCGTGAGATCATCGAGGAGTGTCTCCTTGCGGCAGGCACCGCACCCAATGGCGCCAATCTGCAGCCCTGGCAGTTTGTCGTGATCAGTGACCCGAAAGTCAAACGCGAGATACGGATTGCGGCAGAGGAAGAGGAATGGGAGTTTTATCATCGCCGCGCGCCTCAGGAGTGGCTGGATACGCTGGCTCCGCTGGGCACGAATGAGCACAAGCCCTTCCTCCAGACGGCCCCTTACATCATCGCCATCTTTGGCAGGAATCACAGCGAATTGCCGGATGGGCGGCGCGTGAAGAATTATTACGTCAATGAATCAGTTGGGATCGCCACCGGCTTTTTGATCGCCGCGCTGCATCATGCCGGCTTGGTGTCGCTTACGCACACCCCCAGCCCCATGGGATTCATCAACGCCATCCTGAACCGGCCGTCAGATGAGAAACCGTTCCTTCTGCTGGTGACAGGCTACCCGGCGGAGGACGCGCAGGTTCCTGTGATCCAAAAGAAGCCCTTGCATGAGATTGCGGTTTTTATTGAATAGTACCGTCCCGCCAGTCCGGCCCCAAAAGCACACCTACCCCCTTCCAACCTGTGTGACCTTCTACTTGCATAAGGAGACAAAATGCCCTACGCAACGTTCAACCAGCTCACCGGGCAATTAGTGCAACACTTCCAAAACGGACAGTACGCGGAGGCTCTGGAACTGATCATGGCGGAGGGAGATAACTTTCCCCAAGACCGCATGTGGGCGGACTATTGGAAGATGGTCTCTGCGGCGCGCGTCAGGGATCGGGAATTGGTCTATAAGGTGGCCCGAAAGTCACTTGCAGACGGGCTATGGTACGGCGAGGTTTTATGGCGACAATCGCCATCCTACGCACCCTTGCAAGGCGACCCGGAGTTTGAAAAAATCGTTGCGGATTCCCTTGAAGCCCAGTTGAGAGACATGCCTGCCACCAGGCCAATTGTCATCACAAAGGTGCCATCGAACCATTCAGACAACTCGCCGCTGCTTATCGCATTGCACGGAAACCAATCTACCGCGGAGCGGACTCTGCCCTTTTGGGAATCGGCTGTGGCGGACGGCTGGGTTGTTGCTATACCTGAATCGGACCAGGTCATGTTCAAGGATGCATTCGCGTGGGATGATCTGGAAAGATCAAAAGCTTATGTCAAAAGCCAATATGAAAGGCTGACCAAGAATACGACATTCGATCCACGGCAGGTCGTCATCGCAGGTCACTCGATGGGAGGCTTGATTGCAATTCAAGTAGCCCTGGAGGGAGTGATCCCGGTGCGCGGATTGGTCGTGAACGGTCCTGCCGTCCCATATTTGGACGCGCCTGAAGAATTAGACAAAATGCTGGATTCAGCGCGTGACCTCAGGGCATATTTTATCCTCGGTGAACAGGATGATGCCATTAATATGCCTGAAGTAAAGAATCTGGCGGAGAAAATGAAGGCAACTGGAATCCCTTGTGAAGTTGAGATGGTTCCCAATGCAACTCATGATTACACCTCCGCGTATGATGCGGTGTTACGGAGTGGGCTGGCATTCGTGAACTCCAGCATACCCAATTCATAGCTGATGTGTTGAGGTTTGGCTTCTGGAGAAGAAAGTTATGACATTGAACGAAAAAGATCCGCGTTCTCGAAACCATTGGCCGACCCTGGGATGGGAAGAAGGGAGTCCACAGGCACATGGAATGAATGATAAGTTGCTCTGGTCTGCTGATGAAACCATACGGAGGGATCTTCCGAATGTTTACAGCCTGCTGGTGGTTCGAAATAGCACGATCGTGTTCGAACAATATTATCAAGGACATGCTGCCACCAGCCTGTTCGACATTCGCTCTGCGACCAAAAGTTTTGTTTCCGCCTTGATCGGGATCGCGGTCAAGGAAAAGCAGATTCCTAACCTTGATCAGAAGATACTTTCCTACTTCCCGGAACACCAAGCTGCAGACATGGATCCTCGAAAGGCCGCGATTACGATCCGTAATTTGCTTATGATGAAGTCCGGGTTGGCCTGGGATGAGGAACGCGACTTTGCAGAGTTATATTCGAGTGAGGATTGGGTCGAATATATATTCAAGGTTCCGATGAGGGCAGACCCAGGTTCAGTCTTTGACTACAATTCAGGTGCCAGTCATATTCTCTCGGAAGTGATCCACCGCGCTACCGGTATGACTGCCCTGGAGTATGCACAGCAGCGGCTTTTTCTACCACTTGGGATTGGATATCATCATTGGGCATTCGACCCGATGGGCATTTCACTTGGTTATGCAGGTTTGTCACTTACGGTGCGCGACTTTGCAAAACTCGGTCTGTTATACGCCAGTCATGGGATATGGGATGGGGGCGAGATTCTTATGCCGGAATATATTCGAGACTCGACAACAGCCTGGAGTTCTGGCGGTTTTCCAGAAGAAGCAGAATACGGTTATCACTGGTGGGTGCTTCCATCAGAGCCACATCCGGCATACTTCGCAGCTGGTTATGGCGGACAATATCTCTGGATTGTTCCAGATCTGGATCTGATCGTAGTCACCACTGCCAAATTTGATCTACCCCCCTGGCTTACTCAGGAGCACAGGTTTCTGATCACTGATTTCGTCCTAGCGTCTGCGCTATCAGACGAGCCGTAAAGTTCGATCCTTCTATGGTTGGTCCGGTAGTGACCAGGCATTCGATGGATATGATCAAAACATGGCATCTCCTCAACCCATCCCCGGTCCGCGCGGCAAACCTTTCATTGGCATGATCCCCGAAATGATGAATGACATGCTTGGCATGTTCATGAATCTGGCGCGTGAGCATCGCGGCATCGTAAATAAGTCCCTGAATGGTAGTTGACTAGTTACAAGTATCAGCAGTTCGCGCATCGGTCTATCCTTAAGCCAGATGTCTACCTCCTCCCGGCATTTGGAACTTTAGAAACACACAAATCGTTCCATATGATGTAAGAAACCATAGTCCACTATTTGAGGAAGACCTTAAAGTCTCATAATGCCTGGTAAAAAGAGGAGGCATTGATGAAAAATCAAAACACTCATAAAAGCCAAGGCGTAAGAGGAAAAACAATCCTCGTTATCGCGATACTGGCTTCATGTTCCGCTGGCTGTGGTGCCTCATCCGCCGAGCCGCCTGCCGCCGTGACCGAACAGGTTCCTTCGGCAACTGCAAAACCTCCCACCGAACTGCCTACCTCAGCGCTCCCAACCGAGATGTTTCTCGCAACGCTCACCCCGTTCGATTTAACTGATACACTCACAACGGCAAAACCTCCCACCCTAGCATCTCCCACCGAAAGGTTTCTCGCAACACTCACTCCGTTCATTTCCCCCGATACGCCCACATTCGTCCCAACCTTTGCCCCGAAGGAGGGATGGGTTGATTTCGTCAATGGCTATTATGGTTACGCGATCAGCCTCCCCTCTGCCTCCGTAGTCAGCAAAAACGAAAAAATTGATCATGTTCAAGCGGAACGTCCTGCAGGCATGGAATCTGGTAAGTATTTTGACAAATTGAACCGGACCTACCCGCCTGGCATATGTGTATCCGTAAGTTATCAATCCGTGTATCTCAATATCAGGGTGCAGTATTCGCTTGGTGGATTTTTTGTGGATCCGTGCGGCCCGGGAATTAAAGACTACCCATACCTGGTTTCGACGGAGGAAGAGGTGTTCGTCGGGGAAACATCCTATCCCGCAACTTATATCCGAGTGTATGAGAGCGATGCGCCAGGCGCAAAATCGCTGGAAGAGTTCTATTACGTAGATATGGGTGATGGTGAGCGCGTCTTCTTCGGTGGGGAATGGAAGGATCAAGCGGCTTACGAAAAGTATCTGAATGATAAAGCGGTATTGCTCGAAATCCTGCGCTCGTACCGGTCCGTGCCCAAGACAGCGTTGTTCTGTCCGGAGCCAGCGCCCACGCGCCTGAAGGCCGGCGGATTTGCTTACGTGAGCACCGACCTACCGCTTTCTTATTTGCAACAATCATTTAAGAGCATCAGGAACGCTCCCGGCCTCAACCAGGAGCTTATTGGCAGCATCGACACGGGCAAGGCAGTGGAGCTTCTCGAAGGACCAGTTTGCAACAACAGCCTGCAATGGTGGAAGGTACGCGTGGCCGAGAATAGTCTGGTTGGCTGGGCCCCGGAGGGCGACTACTTGACCCCGGAGGGCTACCACGAATCATCCTGGCTTATCCCTTGTGAATCAAAAGAAAATTGCGGCACGCCATAATGATTGGTGACAAAATCATCGATGATCATCGCATCCATTAGTGGTGATTTGATCTTTCGTCAAGTTTGCGGTTTCACCGTTATATTTCTACACGCGCGGAAGCAGGCTCGCACGAAGAATGGAGAAAAAAGCCATATCCACTGAACAAAATAAGAAGGTCGTTGTACGCTGGCGTGAGGAGCGCAACAAAGGAAACTGGAACATCATTAATGAACTCTTCGCCTGCCAGAATGGCTTCCTTTCCCTGATACAGGCCGCGGCAGGGGGCATTTTTGCCGCGATATTTGGCAGGCGGGACAAACCATGACATACGAGGCGGGACAACTCCTGAATCTGTTTCTATGCTCCATCCCTTTATGGATTCCAGCCGCGATAGGTATATATCTCTATGTGAACCGTCCTGACGATCTGGGGCAAATGGCGACGTATCTTACCCTAAAGCCGATTGTGACTACTCCAATCTGGGCTGCAATCATCTACACTCTGTTGCCTTCTTCAATCCATGAACTTGAGCCTGCCCACTTCCTGACCATCCTTCCCGGCGCAAGTGTGACAATCGTGATCGTGTTTATGTATCGGCACGTATTTACTGGCCCCAGGGCAGGCAGCGCTAAAGTATTGCTGGCGTTGGATTGCATCCGCTGGCTGAATTCGTTTCTGCTGATTCTTCCCTATGGTGGCGGTACCAATGGGCCCTTGAATTGCCTCTTTGCGTTCATCGGTTTGGCCATGCCCTCCGCCTTTGCAGTGGTCGCTCTTACGCTTACAATATCACAGACGCTGGTTGAAGAATGATTCAGCGCTAGGAGAAACGAGATGAAAAATAACTACACCCACATTGCTGTGATCCTGGATCGCACTGGTTCGATGGAATCAATCCGCGATGACACCATTGGGGGGTTCAATGCGTTCTTGAATTCCCAGAAAGCGGAGCCCGGTTTGGCTTCCCTAACGCTGGTGCAGTTCGATTCTCAGGACCCGTACGAGATCGTGCACAAATTCAAACCACTGGCGGAAGTCCCAGAGTTGACCCGTGAGACATTCGTACCGCGCGCCTCCACGCCGCTATTGGACGCGATGGGACGAGGGATCAACGATCTGGAAAAGAGCCTGGCTGACATGGCGGAGGATGAGAAGCCGTCGCGTGTGGTCATGGTCTTCATAACGGATGGTCAGGAGAATGCCAGCCGCGAATTCCGAAAGGATCAGATTGAGAAAATGATCCAGGAGAAGCAGGAGAAGTCCGCCTGGCAGTTCCTCTTCCTGAGCGCGGATCTGGCTGGCATCGGCGACGCGCTGGCAGCTGGCATCAGCCCCGCTTCCGCGATTGCCTTCGACAGGAACAGAGGCGGGGTCAGCGCAGCCTGGGACTCTGTATCCAGAAGTATCTCCAACTACCGTGCGGGACGCAAGGAGGATACATCATTCACGGACGAAGACCGTGCCCAGCAGGACATCGAGAAGAAGAAAAAGAGAAATACCGAACAAGGCGAGACGCCGTAACAGGCTACGGATTTATAATTTGGAGGAACAACAGATTCTCTAGTTGTTTGAGTGAAGTCCTCCTGCCCATAAAGGTGAGCCCATGCGTTATGGTTTTGTGTTGCCCTTTGGAGATGCAAAGACGGCTGCGGAATGTGCTCACCTTGCGGAACAGGCAGGTTGGGATGGCTTTTTCGTCTGGGAACCGGTGTGGGGCATCGACGCCTGGGTGGCGCTCACTGCCGCTGCCATGCGCACGGAACGCATTCGTCTTGGTACCATGCTGACGCCTCTATCTCGAATGCGTCCGTGGAAACTTGCCAGCGAGACGGCTACGCTCGACCGACTCTCGAACGGACGCGTCATTTTGTCTGTTGGTCTGGGCGCTCTCGATTCAGGCTTTGAAGCCTTCGGCGAAGTCACCGACCGCAAGACACGCGCGGAACTGCTCGATGAAGGGCTGGATATTCTTACCGGTTTGTGGCGCGGGCAACCCTTTCATTACGCTGGGAAACATTATGCCGTCAAGGAAACAAACTTTTTCGTTCCGCCCCCGCCCGTCCAGCAACCGCGGATTCCAATCTGGGTGGTAGGCGCGTGGCCCCGTATGAAATCCATGCAGCGCGTCCTGCGCTATGACGGGTTACTTCCAATGGCGCTGGACGAAAATGGCAGGCACCGTCCCACTACACCAGATGATATCCGGGCAGTGAAAGAATTTATTGAAAAGCATCGCATGGAAACCACGCCATTCGATATCATCATGGAGGGTACAACACCTGGCAATAACCCGACAGAAGCAAAAGCCACCATCCGTCCATGGGCGAATGCCGGCGTCACCTGGTGGATTGAAGCGCTGTGGAGCGCGCCCTCCAATCCAGAGGGACTTCAAGCATTACAGAAGCGCATCCGACAGGGACCACCAAAATCAGAGGGAGAAAGCATATAGCGAACACATGTCATCGCCCTCCATACGATAAATTAAAAACAGCGAAACATCCTTCCCGATGCCCGCTGTTTCTCTTGCTTCTGCTCACTATCCCACTGATGGCTGTTTACTGCATACTCTCTTCCCCTGCCAGCAACTTGATTAAATTGACTTCAACAACTCCTCTATCTGTTCACAATGGACAGTCTCGTGCTGGGTAAGGTACAGGGTGTAACTGAAGACAGTTTCCGGCCGTTCCTTGATGGCAGCAGAGCGCGACCAATCTTTTAGGGAAAGACCTCCCAAGGTATTCAATAGCTCAGAGCGCTGTTTTTTGTAAGCCTTGAACGATTCGGCAAATGGCAGAACAGGATAATTTGTTTTCTTGATATAGGTGCGCGGGGAGATATATCGCATGACTGGCTGATCTTGCGTGAGCATTGCCTGCATGAACTTTTCCCGAACGTCCGCACTGGCCCGCAAATGCGCCAGGATATCATTAACGGACCAGGGCTCCGCCTGCGTGCGCAAGTTCAAACGGGCTTCTGAGTGTCCATTGGTTGCATTCCCGATACGCCGCGGAGCCTCCGCCAACAGTGTCAGAAACTGATCGATTTCGGCGGAATTGATCTCCATGTGCAATCTCTCCATAAAAACAACCTGGCGAGTGTCGTGACCCATCGCAAGGTTGAAGTTCGATTTACTCTTCCCCCGCCAGCAACTTGATCCTTTCCCACGGCTTCAGCTTTTCATCTTCCGCGAGCAGTGCTTTCAATTCGTACATCTCATCGCGCAGGGCAGCGGCTCTTTCAAATTCGAGATTCTTCGCGGCTTCCTTCATCTGCTTTTCCATTCCACTGATGATCTTCCGTAACTCGCCGCGTGGCATACCACTGGCGTCTTTTACTTTATATTCGCCCTTCATTTCGCTGACGGCCTTCGCCGAGAATTCCTCTGTCAGGTCGTGAATAGCCTTATGGATGCTGATCGGAATGATGCCATTCTCTTCGTTATATTTCACCTGCTTGGCGCGGCGGCGGTTTGTTTCCTCGATCGCGAACTTCATCGAGTCGGTCATCCTGTCCGCGTACATGATCACGCGTCCATTCACATGCCGCGCCGCGCGCCCGATGGTCTGAATGAGCGAAGTCCCCGAGCGCAGGAAGCCCTCCTTATCCGCATCGAGGATCCCTACCAGTGACACCTCCGGCAGGTCCAACCCTTCGCGCAGCAGGTTGATGCCCACCAGCACGTCGAACACGCCCAGGCGCAAATCACGCAAAATGCCGACGCGCTCCAACGTCTCCACCTCCGAGTGCAGGTAATGTACCTTCATACCCAACTCCTGCAAATACTCGGATAGATCCTCCGCCATACGTTTTGTGAGGGTTGTGACGAGGACGCGCTCGCCTCTTTCCACCCGCTGCCTGATCTCTCCGATCAAGTCATCCACCTGCCCCTTGGTCGGCCTCACCTCCACCTCCGGGTCAACCAACCCTGTTGGGCGAATGATCTGCTCCACGACCTGGTCCGCCTTCGCCATCTCATACGGTCCCGGCGTCGCAGACGTGTAGACCGTGGTCCCCATCACCTCTTCGAATTCCTCGAACTTCAATGGGCGGTTATCCACCGCACTGGGCAGGCGGAAGCCGTATTCCACCAGCGTCTCTTTGCGGGCACGGTCGCCGTTATACATGCCGCGGATCTGCGGAATGGTCATGTGACTCTCGTCAATCACCAGCAGATAATCACTGGGCAGAAAGTCGATCAACGTCCACGGATGTGTGCCTGGCGAGCGGCGGTCGAAGTGCCGCGAGTAATTCTCGATGCCGGAACAATATCCCACCTCTCGCAACATCTCCAGGTCGTACCGCGTCCGTTGCTCCAGGCGCTGGGCTTCCAAATACT
This sequence comes from Anaerolineales bacterium, assembly GCA_035720235.1. Lineage (GTDB taxonomy): Bacteria > Chloroflexota > Anaerolineae > Anaerolineales > Villigracilaceae > Defluviilinea. Next base: position 158,302 of record DASTOH010000137.1, read on the forward strand.
TGCCGCTTTCCTTGAAAAACGCCAATCGTTCTTCCAACTCGGCGTCAATATCCGCGATGGCATCCTTCATCTTGTCAGCAGCCGTCAGGTATTGCTTGGCCGGGTAAATCGAGACCTCATTCGGTTCATCGAACACCTCACCCGTCAACGGACTGAACTGCATGATGCGTTCCACTTCATCGCCGAAGAACGTGATGCGATAGCCGCGCTTCTCTTCGTATGCCGGGATGATTTCGAGCGTATCGCCGCGCACACGGAATGTGCCAGTACGCAACTCCATGTCGTTGCGCTGATACTGTGACTCGATCAACTGGCGAAGCAGTGCGTTGCGACGATACAACTCTCCCACTCTGAGCGTCACCGTCCCTTTGCCAAACTCCTCCGGGTTGCCCAAACCATAAATACAGGACACTGAGGCCACGATGATGACATCGCGGCGCGAAATCAATGCCGTCGTTGCGGCCAGACGCAGGCGCTCGATCTCCTCGTTGATTTCGGTCTCTTTCTCGATATACAAGTCATGGCGCGGGACGTAGGCTTCCGGCTGATAGTAATCGTAGTATGAGACAAAATACGAAACCGCGTTCTCCGGGAAGAACTCCTTGAACTCGGCATACAACTGCGCCGCGAGTGTCTTGTTATGTGCCATAACGAGCGCAGGTTTCTGCACCTCCTGGATCAGGGAGGCGACGGTGAACGTCTTGCCGGTGCCAGTGGCGCCGAGCAGAACTTGATTCCGGAGGCCATTCTTTACGCCGTCCACGAGTCCGCGGATGGCTTCGGGCTGGTCGCCCATGGGCTGGAAGGGTGCGTTAAGTTTGAAGTTCATGATATATATTTGGGGCTGATTGTCTCTGAACGGGTGTTCTATTATAACACGCAACGTGAAGTGGTGAGAGTCAGCTATGAGGAATCCGTGACAAGCGTCGGTTGAGCATGACGCGGGTATAATGTCCGCACTTCATCGAAACATCAAGGCCCATCATGAAGATTCTGTTATCCACCATCGGAGTGTTGATCGCCCTGGCAGGGCTGGTCTGGTTCCTGCAAGGGATCAACCTGCTGCCAGGCAGTTATATGACCGGCGATCCGCAGTGGGCGATCAATGGCGCGATCGCAATGGCGATCGGGGGTGGATTGTTCTGGTTCGCGCGGACCCGTTAATGGAAGAGGCTCTTCGGGTTGGCGACCGGGTTGAGGTATACCTGGATGCGAAGTTTGGGGAAAAGGAAGGCTGGCATCCTGGAACGATTTTCCGGATCGATCCCTACTCCGAGCATCGCAGTTTTTTCTGGATCAGGTTCGATCCGGAGGCGGCGGCTTTGTTGGGCATACCACAAATCTCGGTCTTCAACCCAAAAAACATCCGCAGGAGCCAGAGCGAGCAGGCTGTGTAAGGACACGCTGCACTGACCCATCTGAGAGGGTGAGGGAATGCAGATCTGGTATTCAGGCAGTCCTTGATTGTCGACAATGTTTGGAAGAGGTCACCCATGTATTACAGAAAGTTTTCTTTTCTTATATTTTTGATACTACTGACGAGCCTCTGGCTTTCGGGGTGTGGGAGTCTGCTGGAGGCCGCCGAGGAGGCAGTTGGAGGGGACTATGGACCGGCCTACGTGCCTCAGGATCACCAAAGCCTCACCTTTGAAGCGCTCTGGAAAAACCTGACGGAGAATTATGTTTACTCTGACACATCCGATGTGAATTGGGACGCGCTCCATGATAAATACAATTCACGCATCGAGCCAGGTTTGACCAACGAGCAGTTCAGCGACCTGCTCCGTGAACTGCAGGCTGAGCTACCCGCCGGGGCACTCCTGTATCAGTCACGCAGTGAACGCATCGAAGCGGATATCGCGGACGCGTCTTCCTACGAAGGTATCGGTGCCATCGTCGGCTTTCAGGAGGAGGAAGAACCGCATGTCGTCATCTTGGATGTGATCGATGGCTCCCCCGCTGAAAATGCCGGCCTGAAACCGCATGACAGCATCTATGAAATAGACGGCAATCCAATCCTGGTGGATGAGGGCCTGACGGTGGTCAACCGGATTCGCGGTCCGGCGGGCAGTACCGTGAACCTGCAGGTCAAGTCGCCAGGCGAAGATCAGCGCGCGGTGCAGGTGACGCGCGGCAAGCTTGTCAGTGGTGGCAAACTTGAGTCTCACCAGATCCCGGATACAAATTATGGTTATGTCCTCTTCCCGCCGCTCAGCTACCAGGAGATGATGGAAGATTTCCGCGCAATTTTGCAGGAACTCACAACCAATCAGAAACTGGAAGGACTGATCCTCGATTTGCGGGTGGCTGGGTCAACGCGCGGCTGGCCGCTGCAAGATCTGCTGACCATATTCCATGATGGAACCATCGGTGAGTTCTATAATCGCGCGAACGAAACTCAGGTAATCACGATCCAGGGCGATGATTATCTCAGTTCACAAACGGTTCCATTGATCATCCTGACCGGCGCGAATACCAGCGGTCAACCGGAGATTCTGGCAGCAAGCCTCCAGGCTGGGAAGAGGGCCACGATCGTCGGGGAGGCCACGGCCGGTTCCATCGAAGTGACCGAGGCCTTTTATCTGCCCGATGGTTCGCGCATCTTTGTTGAGACCGCCTCCTTCCGGCTGGCTGACGGCACTGACCTGGGAAGCGACGGACTGCAACCAGATGTAAAACTTGATGAAGGCTGGGATGAGATCCAACCCAGTGCTGACCCGGTCCTGGAAAAAGCCATCGACCTCCTGAATGAGCAAAAATGAAAAAGACCATAATCTTCACACTGATCGCTCTGTTTATCGCCTCTTGCATGCCACAAAATGGGCGAATCCCTCAAAGCCCGCTGCTCTCTACTCTTGAACGTAAATCCGGGTTGATCGCGTATCTGGGCGCCGATGGCAACATGTATGTCTCTGACCAGGCCGGCGGCAAACAAAAACAACTCACAGACGACGCCACTGATCCCTTGAACCCGCCTGCCGAATTCAGCACCTATCAATTGCCCACCTGGTCTACAGATGGCAACCAACTGGCATTCATGGGCCTGAGTGGAACAAGTGACGAAGCCACGGGCCGGATCTTCGTCGCCAATATAGAAGGCGATTCCGTAAATGAAATTTTTTTGAGCAAAACAGAATTTCCATTTTATCTGTTGTGGTCGCCGGATGATTCGAATGTCAGCTTTCTGACGACAGCAGCATCTGGACAGGCGCTGATCCTGCAGCGCGCGTCCGCCACAGGGGGAGGCGAGAGCACCATCATTGACACGGGCTCACCGTATTACTGGTCCTGGGCGCCCAACGGAAGCATCCTGATCACCCACTCCGGCGGCGCCGAAAATTCGACCGCGCCCGAACACGTCGCCTTCATCCGATTCCAGGATGCGGAAATCATCGAAACCGGACTGGAGCTTACTCCCGCCTCCTTCCAGGCCCCAGCCTGGTCCCCGGACGGAAGCCAGATCGTACTGACGCGTTCTGAAGGCGACAAAAACGAAATCATTCTCACCGATGAGACCGGCCAGTATATCAAGACGCTCGGAGAATTCACACTCAATACCGGCTTCGGCTGGTCTGGTGACAGCAAAAAGGTAGCCTTCATCGATGGCCTTCAGTCGATGAACGCAGGCGTCATCGGCGTTCTGAACGTCGTGGACACGGAAACGGATGAGAATCTCGCGATCGGTGAAAATGTGATCGCCTTTTTCTGGTCGCCAGATGGAAAGCGGATTGCCTACTTTGTTCCCTTCCTGCCATCGCAGGAGGGATCAGGGCAATCCAGCGGACAGTTTCTCCTGCAGCTCAACATGCTGGATGTGGAAACCGGTGAAAGCAAGGAATTGTTCACATACCAGCCCACTCAACAATTTGCCAGCATCCTGCCCTACTTCGATCAATATCACCAGTCCAACACGATCTGGTCGCCGGATAATAACAACCTGGTTCTATCGTTCTTAGATTCAGAAGGCAACCCGGGCATCGCCATCGTGGCGGCTTCTGGACAATTGGAGCCACGCCTTCTGGCGGAGGGTTACCTGGCCTTCTGGTCGTGGAAGTGATTTTGGAATCTTGCTGTCGAAATATGAAAACTGGCTGGAGGCACTTTCTCCAGCCAGTTTGTTTTATCCAGATTCCGCTTCCGCAGGAAGTTGTTTTGCTTTTGACTTCCGCTTGGCCTTCATCTTGTCTGCCGATTTTCCATTTCGGCTCACAATTGTTTCTTCCACAAGAGCCTTGAGCATATGCTCGCTATCAAGTACCTGCTCACTGGTAACCGCAGAGCGAATGACCGCTATGCATTCCCTACCCGTCATGTCGCCTTTTTCAAGCAATGCAAGGGCAACAGCATGTACTTCGGGAGCATGCCCATTCAAGATATTCTCAGTAGTCTCTTCGAGCTTTTCCCAAAGCTCTTCAGCAACTTTGGATTTATCTTTAAACATTTTGCCGCCCACTTCCTTATCCATCATATGGGCAAAATCCAATGGCGGACCAAAAAAGCCATAATGCGCCAACTGCCACAAACGACCTCTTACATTTTGGAAATCACCTGTGGCTCCAGTCCAATATTCTCCAAGGAACAACTTGGTTGCCACGTGTCCTGCCATCGACACAAGGATATCTGCAACAAAAGTCCGTAGCGGCAAGGCATAAATATCATAGTTCGGCACGGGTAACACATATCCCAGCGCTTCCGACCGACGGACAATGCTCACCCGTACGATACGCTCATCTGGGCGAAGATAATATTGAACAACAGCGTGACCGGCCTCATGGTAGGCAACCTGTCTCCGCTGGTCTTCTTCCATTTCCTCAATCGGATTCTCCAAGCCCATGGCTTGCTCTTGAAATGCCAGTTCAATGTCGTGCTGTGAAACTCTATCACGGTCATCAAACAACGCCAGACGCACCGCATCCTTCGTAAGCGCAGACATGATTCGCGCGGGCGTCGCCCAGGCTGTATCGCTGACGATGGCCTCAATATCTACTGTGTCGTCGGTCCTAACCTTATTCAGATAGTATTTCACAATTTCACGGCGCCCGGTACGATCAGGCTTGTTCACCACCACGGTCCGGTCAAAGCGACCGGGACGTGTAAGGGCAGGGTCCAACACATCAGGGCGGTTGGTGGAACCCATGAACAGGATATGCCAGTCACGCGGCGGGACCGGTTTTTTGAGTAACTGATATACGCGGGCGCGCAATTTTTCCCAGCGGGACATCTCGCCGATACCATCCATTTCATACAGGAGGCGGGTGAGCGCGCCGGTGCCGCCACCCATCATGCCGCCCATGCCGCCCATCATACCGCCGCCACCCATCACACCACCACGAGACATGCCAACGGCATCGATCTCATCGATGTAGGCAATACAGGCACCATACTCGCGCGCCAGTTTGCGAGCCTGCCCCACAAAGCGAATCATCTTTAGTACATCCACGCCCCAGAACATGGCCCGGAAGCCCGAACCTTCCATCGAGATAAACGCAATCCCCGCCTCGCCAGCCATGGCTTTAGCGAGAAGTGTCTTGCCCGTCCCCGGCTCACCGGCCAACAACAAACCATTAATAAACTGACCACCCATCTTTTGGAATTGCGTGCGATCTGACATCAACGAAATCCATTGACGCACCATTTTGAGCAGATTTGGCTGTCCCTTGTAATCGTCGAAAGTGACCGTCTTGGGATCGCCCGGGCGTATGATCTCCACTCGCGAGCGCGCCATGAACCAGAACAGCGCCACAAATTGAATCACAACGTAAGCAATAGCAAAAACGATTCTCAGCGCCAGGCCCAGGACGTTCAGGATGATATTCAGAACTTCGGGGTTAATGATGGCCCAATAGATCAGGCCATTGAGTGCTGTCCAGCCCAAAATCCCGAAGAAGAACCGTCCGGGCTTGCCGCCCGCTGCCCACAGGAAGACGCGCAATTGGATGTACAGGATCCACAATCCCACTAGTACGTAGAGGAGGATCAGCAGACCACTCACTACATCTGCACGGATCGGCTCAGATGCAATCGAGAGCGAGACCAACGCATTGATGACGGCCCACACCAGCAGGGCAAAAATCGTCCACCATCGCCAGCCGCGGGCATTACTGAAGATGTAACCCAGCGCACCCAGAGCCAGCGGGTTAAACCACCAGGCAATCGCCAGACCGACGAGCAGGATCTGCTCGCGGTTCGAACGGGAGGCGTTCGCCGCTAGATACAAAAGAATAGGGGTGGCGGCAAAAAGCGTAATGAAGAGTCCGATCATCCAGCCTATACCGCCGTAAAAATCACTCGAAGCGCCAGCTTTGTAAGCTTCGCGTGTTCTCTTGGCCTTGTCTTCGCTTTTGAAGGGTGCAAGTGGAGCCTGATTCCCCGCCGGAGCTAATGAACCGTTAGACATAAATCACCTCGTGGAACCGCATGAACGAAACATCAGAATAGTGTACCCCAAAAAGGATGCAGGTACAATAAGCACAAATGTCCTCTCATTCGCCCTTAATGGTTACAACCTTGACGCTCGATATCCTCATTTCTTACCCAGCTTCTTCTTGTCATATAAATAAGTACGCTTTTTGAAATATTTTCGGATTTGTGGCTCTCCCGTTTTGGGCGGGCAAGATCTGCCACCAGATCTAGCGCTGTTTCACGGCAAATCCGGGAGAGCCATGCAAGTCTGCCAAAACATGGATCGACCAAACATGAAATTATCGCTCCACCACCTGACCCGTTTCCCCGCTGCGCACTCCTCCAGGGCTGATTCTGTTTACCCGACCATTCTCGCCCTCCATGGACGCGGCAGTAACGAGCACGACCTGCTCGGCCTGGCACCGTACCTGCCAAAGGAGTTTTTGTGGATCAGTCCACGCGGATCTCATACTTTGGGAAATAATTCCTATGAATGGTATCGGTTGAAAATGATCGGCAAGCCCGATCCTGAACTAGTGGCGTCTGCACTCCAGACTCTAGATCGATTTGTTGATGAGATTCTCACTACATATCCTATTAATCCCCGAAAACTATTCCTACTGGGCTTTAGCCAAGGTAGCATATTATCCATGTGTTACATGCTAGGCCATCCATATAGAGTCGCAGGTGTTGTGGCGCAATCTGGATACGTTCCAGCTGGAGATGGTTCTGGTGGCCTTAGTCTCAAAATCAACGAAGCCGAGGTGAAAGATAAGCCCATTATCATGACGCATGGTGAACAGGATACGACGATCCCGATAGATTGGGCACGCACCAGTCGTGATTTTCTGCAAAGATTAGGCACCTATCTTTCTTATTATGAATTCAATATGGGACACAGTGTTTCAACCGAATCACTTGCTGTCATCAATACCTGGCTTGAGAAGCAACTCAAAACATAATGTCATCAGAACCACTCCTTCAAAGCCTTGAACAAGCGATCCAGGCACGGGCGGAATTATTCGATTCAGAGCACGAATCTGCCTTCCGCCTGTTCAACGGATTCAGTGAAGGCTATCCCGTTCTCATCCTGGAGGTGTACGGACGCACGCTTGTCATTCACGATTACACGGAAAATCCTGCACAAAGTCAGGTCTTCATTCAGGATGTAGTCCAATCCGTATCAACCTCTCTATTGTGGCTACGCGCCAGTATATTAAAGACCCGCAATGCCAGAACCCAAGAAGAGAAAAATGGAGTCTTGATTCTCGGTAATGAACCGGATACCAAAATCAAAGAGCATGGAGTCTGGTACGCGATTGACCTGACCATGAACCGCGATGCAAGTTTCTATCTCGATACCCGTCATCTGCGAAAATGGTTGATCGAAAACTTGTCAGGCAAATCGGTGCTGAACACGTTTGCCTACACAGGCAGTCTGGGGGTCGCGGCGTTGGCCGGTGGAGCCGTCCGCGTCATACAGCATGACCTCAATCGAAAATTCCTGGACATCGCCAGGGCATCTTACGGACTCAACGGGTTTCCCATCCATACCCAGGACTTCATCGCAGCAGACTTCTTCCCTACTATCGCCAGGCTCAAAAGCACAAAACAGTACTTCGACTGCGTGATTCTCGACCCGCCATTCTTTTCCACCACATCAAAGGGCAGAGTGGATCAAGAAAAGGAGAGCGCGAGATTGATCAACAAAGTGCGCCCCCTGATCAACGATGGTGGCTATCTGGTAGCGATCAATAACGCGCTGTACGTCAGCGGCGCGGAATATCTTCAGGCGCTTGAAAGGCTATGCCAGGACGGCTATCTGAAGATAGAGAGTTTAATTCCCGTTCCGGAAGATTGCACGGGCTATAGAATCGTCAACGCGCCCATCACGGATCCTGCCCCTTTCAACCACTCGACCAAAATTGCCATTTTGAATGTGCGGCGAAAACATCCTTGAGACTACTGAATACACTATTTTCACCACGAAGGCTTGCACTGACTGCCCGATAGGGCGTGTCGAAGTGACACGACACTTGCCCCGGGCGCAAGTGCCGGGGAGTACACAAAGGAATTTTTAGGTGCTTGAACGAAAAGTCGGGGCTTCCGCGCGAACGACCGTTTAAACCCTTAGCGACCGTTACGCGCTTCTCGGTAAAAACTTTCTTGCAATGCAGTCATCCATGAATTGGGAGAACTATGAACAACGTGCCATTCAAAATCGAGATGGAAGTCCGGGATTACGAATGTGACATCGAAGGGATTGTCAACAATGCAGTGTATCTGAATTACCTCGAACATGCCCGGCATTTATTCATCAGGAATAAGGGGTTTGATTTTGCACAGCTATCCCGGCAGGGAATTCTTCTGGTCGTGATCCGTGTGGAAGCTGATTTTCTCTATCCTTTGCGCAGCGGCGACCGTTTCTATGTGACGGCCAGCCTGGAAAGGATTTCGAAGTTGCGCTTTGGCTTTTTGCAGGATATTTTCAGAATGCCGGATAACAAGCCCATTTTGAAAGCGAAAGTATTCGGCACATCACTCAATGCCGCGGGCCAGCCCAAATACTTCGAGGAATTGGAAAAGATATTTTCAAATGAGATGTAGGTCACGCTTGCAGCGTGACGCTCTGATCATGTCCTCTGATCTGCCGAGCGCGCGTGCGCTTCCAGACCCTCCGCACGGGCAATTACAGCCGCTGACCTGGATAACTCGCTCCCGGTCGATTCATCCAGGGCAACCAGGCTGATGATTTTCACGAAATCCAGCACGTTGAGCGGCGACGCAAACTTGGCAGTTCCACTCGTGGGCATCACATGACTTGGACCCGCAATGTAATCTCCCAGCACCTCAAACGAATATTCTCCCAGGAAGATGCCTCCGGCCGAATTGACCTTGCGACTCCACTCCCATGGATTCCGGACCGTCAAGCACAAATGCTCTGGCGCGTACTGGTTCGAAAGCTCCACGGCTTCATCGAGATCTCGGGTCAGGACAATGCCGCTGCGATCCCGCAGTGACTGAGCCACAATCTCGGCGCGTGGCAGCGTTTCAAGCTGCTGACCGACTTCGGCTTGAACGGCTTCGGCCAACTGCTTTGAGGGTGTCAATAGAATCGCGGAAGCCAGCACATCATGTTCGGCTTGCGCCAGCAGATCAGACGCGACCCAGGCGGGGTTCGCCGAATCGTCCGCAATGAGAACGGTTTCCGTGGGACCTGCCAGGCCGTCAATACCTACCAGGCCAAACACCTGCTTTTTTGCCAATGTCACAAACAGATTTCCGGGACCATAAATTTTGTTCACGGGGCGAATGGACTTTGTCCCATAAGCCAGTGCACCGATCGCCTGGGCGCCGCCCATGGCGTACACTTCATCCACACCGACAATCGCCGCGGCTGCCAATATGATGGGAGCAATTTCACCAGTTCCGCGTTGAGGCGGAACAGCCAACACAATTTCTTTTACACCTGCCACCTTGGCAGGGATGGCTGACATCAAAACTGAAGAAGGCAACGGAGCAGTTCCTCCGGGAATGTACAAGCCGACCCGTTCAATGGGCCGGATCAACTGCCCCAACACGCCGCCCATCTCCTGCGTGATCCAGGAGGTCACAGGCTGCTTGCGATAGAATGCTTTGATTCGCGCAGCCGCAAGTGTCAGGGCGGAACGCTCGCTGCTGGAGATCGAATTCAACGCGGCCTTTAACGAGTCGCTCTGGAGCCGGAAACTGTCTGGGGCTTTTCCGTCCAGCTTCTCGGTCCACGAACGAAGCGCCGCATCCCCCCGTGTGCGGATCTCGCGCAGGATTCGCGTCACGGCTTCCTGCGGAGAGATCCGCTCCCCAAAGGTCGTCTCAATGCGATCCAATACCGAAGCTGGCACCTCCTCATCGCCCAGTGGCACACGTTGCAGAATGGACGTTCGAGCTGTTTGGGAATCTAGAATTGAGAACATGGTCACCTCAAGAAAATAAAAACTCCCGCCAGAGCGGGAGCCTTGCTCGCATGCACACGAAAAAAACGCGCCTAAGCTGCCCGCCCGTTGGTGGGAACTACACGACAATGGTGCAGGATATTGTGCATGATGTCATTGTATGGAAAACGATTATGATTGTCAAGCAAGGAGATATCCATGAACAGTAAACAGATCCTTGAGAACTTCTGGCAAACGATGAAGACCAATGATTTTTACGCTGTAGCAGAATTGCTCCATGACGAGTACATCTTGGAATGGCCCCAATCCGGTGAAAGGATCCGCGGGCGCGAGAATTTTGCGAAGATCAACACTTACTATCCGGCCGAAGGGAAATGGCAGTTCGCGGTCAATCAGATCATCTCAGAAGGTGATCTGGTTGTAGCTGATGTGACCGTCACCGATGGCGCGCGGACAGACCGCGTCATCACTTTTTCCACGGTCCGCGATGGCAAGATTTTGAAGCAAGTTGAGTTCTGGCCTGAGCCGTTCGAAGCGCCCACCTGGCGTGCGCAATGGGTGGAAAGAATATAGAACTGCTCCAATGCTCAAAACAAACTCGGCTGTTCGGCAATATCAGGCTCGATCTCATCCCACGGTAGCGGCGGGAGGTCGATCCGTGCAGCCAGACGATGATAAAACTCGCGGGCGATATGGGGCGCAGTCAGGTTTTCGGGTGAATGGCAAATGAGGAAGGCAGCTGCTCCTGCCTCCAACTGTGGCACGAGATAATCCACCCATTCATCCACAAATGGAAGATTCTGCGCCAACTCCGGATGACCGATGAAACGGAGAAACATAAAGTCCGCCGTGCGCTCCAAAAACACAGGGACATCTGGCTTCCGTTCGCGCGCCTCCAGCAAAGTTTCATAGACACTGCCTTCAAGGATTTCATCGCCTGCCAGATCGCGGATGGGGCGCGTGTCAATTACCACCCGTGCCATGTTGCGCGACATCAGCATCTGGTTCAATGCATCGTGATGAGGCGGGTCAAACCATTTCAGGTGACGGACTTCCACCCCTAACTGCACGTCCTTTGGAAAGTCGGCCAGGAATTGGGACAGATCAGCGATAAACCGGGGCGAATACCTGGGAGGCAGCTGCAGGAACATCGGTCCAAGACGCGGACCGAGTGGACGCATCACATTCACAAATTCCTGCGCGCGTTCGATGGATTCGATCAGTTTGCCTTCGTGGCTGATCGCTTTGGGAATCTTGAAGCAAAAGCGGAACGTTTCGGGTGTCTGCTCAATCCATGATTCAATTGTCTTTGCGGCGGGGACGGCATAAAACGTGGTGTTGCCTTCGATGGTCGTGAGCCGGCGCGCATATTCGCGCAGAAAGTCGCCAGACTTTGTGCCCGCGGGGTAGAAATTCCCCACCCAACCCTTGAATGACCAGATGGGACAGCCTACATAAACTTTCATGAGAGTCTTTCAATCTGAGCGAGATGCCCAGGCATCAATTTCAACTCTATAGATCGGGCTTGCCAACGCCGCGACGTACAAGAGCGTGCTGCATGGCTTGTGCCCTTGCAGTTTAGATGCGACAAGCTCGCGTCTTTTTACGGTATCGAATTCACCCACCAGATAATAGGTGAGTTTGACGATATCCTCCACGCTCATGTTGGCGGATTCAAGGTTACGGAAGATGTTTTCAAAGGCGATATCAAGCTGCTCAAGCGGACCCTCCGGCACAGTACCATCTTCTCGCATTCCGACCTGCCCGGAAATGATCAACAGGCGCTCGTTGCCCGTGATTTCTGTTTGATGGGAATATAAACCGACCGGTTGATGAACATTTTGTGGATTGCGGAATTCTTTCATAAGTCAACTCCTTTATGAACAACTTGTGTGGTAATTGACGCAACAATCGAAGGAACATGTTTGAGATTATTATATAATAGCTTTGAACGCTTTCCCTTGAAAGGCGGAGGCAAACGATATGGATGCAAACCGAAAACTCTGGAACGCCGGCCAGCAGACCTTACGCCGGGCACTCGCTTCCAACCAACTCCAGGTGGCTATCGGACAATTTTTGATCCAGCATGCGATGGTACATAGCCTGAAAGTCAGCCATATGGATGTCTGGTCGTTCGAGGATGAACTCTGGCAGGGGCTGCCCGAAAAAGACTTCCGCGCCATTCCACCCAAAGGCGAACATTCCATTGCATGGATCCTGTTCCACATGGCCCGCATCGAAGATATGACGATGAACATGCTTGTGGCGGGTACGCATCAGCTATACAGCAAAGACAACTGGGAAGCAAAGCTTAGGTCGACCATCCATCATTCTGCCAACGCGATGAGCGCTGCCGGCGTTGCCGACCTCAGCATGTACCTGGATATGAAGGCGTTGCGGGAGTACCGTCTCACGGTTGGTCGGCGGACGCGGGCGATTATCAAAAAGCTGAAGCTGGAGGAATTGACCGGCAAGGTTGACCCAATCCGCCTGAAGATGGTGCGGGAGGAAGGCGCGGTGATTCCTGAAGCGATGGGAATCGTCAATTATTGGGGAAATCGCACGATTGCAGGTTTGCTTCTCATGCCTCCCACCCGTCATAATTTCCTGCATTTGAATGAGGCCATGAGGTTGAAACAAAAGTTACAGTAAACGAGTCTGTATTTACAGATACGTTGTGTGCTTTTTTCATAGCACCGATTCTGAACGGAGGACGATATGGAAGGCAAGTTAAACCTCGCAGAAAGCTTCAAGATTTACGAAGATGGCAAGCATCGTCGATACGGTCTGCTCTTTGGCGTTAATGGCGGAGCCTTTGCCGTGGCGAAACTTTTCACCGACCCTGCTGCCGTGACCTTGCTTGGAGATTTGACCCTTGGCCAATTAGCGCTTGGGATGATACTCTTCACGATTGTGATGACATTCGATATCTTCACGTTCGGTCAGAAGATGCGTGAAACTTACTTACCGGATGCATTTGGCATACCCGGCAAAGTTGTCCTTCTGCTCATCGGTTTCCTTATCTCCGCGGGCTGGTATCTTGTGATATGATTTGTGCCCAATAGGATCATGGAAATCACGCAAACGCTCTATATTACCAATCGCAAGGACTGGCGCGCCTGGCTGAAGAAACACCATAAAACCGAAAAAGAGATCTGGCTCATCTACCCCAAAAAAGAAACGGGAAAGCCACGCATCGAGTATAACGACGCGGTGGAGGAAGCCCTGTGCTACGGCTGGATTGACAGCATTGTCAAAAAATGGGATGATGAAAGCACAGTCCAGCGCTTTTCGCCGCGAAAGCCCGGGGCAAAGTACTCACAGGCCAACATCGAACGCCTTCGAGCTTTGGTCGCCGGGAAGAAAGTGATCAAGGAAGTAGCAGAGGGCCTGAGGGATATCCTGACCGAGAAATTCGTCATTCCGCCTGATATTCTGATGGCTATAAAATCCAACAAGGAAGCCTGGAAGAACTTCCAGCAGTTTTCAGACCCATACAAGCGAATTCGCATTGCCTTTATTGATGGGGCCAGAAAACGACCTGCGGAATTCAAGAAACGCCTGCGGCATTTCATCGCGATGACGGAAAAGAACAAGATGTTTGGGTTTGGTGGGATCGAAAAACATTACTAAACTGACGGTGTTGATGATGGTAGGCTTCGGGGAAAATGTATCATCCGGAAACCAAAACCGTCTAGAATTTGGATGGCATTGGATAAGCATCTAGATTCCCAATTCTTGAATATTAAAATTCTATAAATCCAAACAACGAAACTGAAAACCAAAATTTGCCATTAAGCAGGTAAGATAGGGAGAATTTCCCGAAATTTGAACAGTGAAATGAGAGAGACAATGGCTAAAATGCAAGATTTCTTCAAGAAGAACAAATATGTCGGCGTTGGCATTGCAGTGTTGTTCGTAATCTTGGTCGTTTCCAGCATCCTGTTTGCCCGCCGGGCTGCACAGGAGGAACCGATCGCTCTGAGCCAGGTGGCCGCAGCAGTCTCCGCGGGCCAGGTGGTGAAAATCGAGGATGCATCGGAGAAGGGATCCGTGACCATCCACTACCAGGATGGATCGCAGAAGACGACCAGGCGTGATCTGAACTCTTCCTTGCTCGAACAGTTGAGGTTGCTGGGTGTGAGTGAGAGCCGGCTGGCGCAGTTGAATTATCAAATCGTCGAACCGGATACACTCACCGGTGAGAGAATGATCAACCTGTTCGTAACTCTGGCAATGCTGGGCACGATGGGTTTTCTTGTGACACGTATGGGCGGCAGCAGCTTGGCGATCACACAGAAGAAATATACAGACGGTGCAATCCCCGATACCACCTTCAAGGATGTGGCTGGGATCGACGAATGCCGCGAAGAACTCGTTGACATTGTCACTTTTCTCAAAGGCAACAAGATGTACGAAAGGCTGAACGCGCGTCTGCCGCACGGTGTGTTGTTGGTTGGCGACCCGGGGACCGGCAAGACGTTGCTGGCAAAAGCCATTGCTGGTGAAGCGGGCGTGCCTTTCTTCTCTACGTCTGGTTCAGATTTTGTGGAAGTATTCGTGGGCGTGGGCGCCAGCCGTGTACGTTCCCTCTTTAAGAAGGCGCGTTCCAAGGCCCCGTGCATCATCTTCATCGATGAGATCGATGCGGCTGGCCGCAAGCGCCAGAATGCGGTTGGGGGCGCTGAAATGGAACATGATCAAACCCTCAATCAGATCCTGGTCGAAATGGATGGATTTGGAAGCTCGGAAGGTATTGTTGTGTTAGGTGCCACTAATCGCATGGATGTGTTGGACCCGGCCTTGACACGAGCAGGCCGATTCGACCGGCATGTGAATATCCCGCGCCCGGACATTAAAGGGCGGCAGGCCATTCTGGAGGTCCATGCGAAGGGCCGGAGGCTTGCACCCGATGTGAACCTGTCTGACGTTGCCAAATCCACGCCCGGGCTGGTTGGCGCGGATCTGGCGAACATCGTCAATGAGGCGGCCATCCTGGCAGTCCGCGCTGAACACGATGCGATCACAATCCAGGATTTTCAGGAAGCCGTGGAAAAGAATCTGACTGGCAGCCTTCAAAGAAAGGGCCGGGTGATCAGTGAAAACGAACGCCGCGTCGTGGCCTACCATGAGGCTGGTCACGCGGTCGTGATGCATGCCACACCCAATTCGGATCCTGTCTATAAGATCACGATCATCTCACGTGGTCAGTTTGGTGGTTTCACTATGGCGCTCCCTGAGCAGGATAAGCTGCTCATGTCCCGCAACGAGATCCTGGCCCGCATCACAGGTCTCATGGGCGGACGGGCCGCTGAAGAGATCTTCTGCTCAGATATCACCAGCGGCGCCTCCAATGACTTGAAGGTGGCCACGCAATGGGCCGAGGAAATGGTCATGCGGCTGGGTATGAGCGCGACCGGTTTGCGTTTCTTCAAGCAACCCGAAGGCTATGACGCCCTATCCGCGCCGCGCGCTGGACAGAAGACATTTGAAGCTCTCGATGAAGCGATCAGCAGTATCCTGGATCATTGTTATGCGGAAGCCAAGCGCATTATTCTCGAACAGCGGGAGGCGATGGAACGGGTGACACAGGCCCTGCTCCAACAGGAAACCTTGAGCCGCGAGGAATTCGTGGCCTTGCTGTAGCAGAAATCATTTTGAACTCGAAAGCCAGCTTTCAAGCTGGCTTTTTGTTCAGTTTGCCGCTCCGCTAGATTGGCTCATGTCATCATGTGTAAATTCGCCCCAAATATTTCATGCTATACTTATGGCCGGGAAAATCATGTATCAGATTGAATATACAGAAGACGCCGAACAGGACTTAAGGTCCTTTCGAAAGTTTGAGCGGAAGTATATTGTTGATGAAATAGATGCGAATCTTCAGCATGAACCAACTATGGAGACTCGTAATCGTAAGCGTCTGCGACCAAATGATATTGCCGATTGGGAATTGCGAATTGGAAAATACCGCGTCTAATACGATGTTGAAGAAGAGGTAAAGATCGTCGCAATTCAGGCAGTCGGCATCAAAATAGGTAATCAGCTGTATAACAGGAATGAGAGAACAGACCTATGAAACCGATGATTGTTTCCAGCCAGGAAAAAAATTTGAGCGCTTTGCTCAAAAAGGCTCGCCGACAAAATGTCATCCTTGAGTCGGCGGATGGTCAGCGCTTCGTCCTTGCACCTATCTCAAACTGGCAGGGGTTTGACGTTGGCCATAGCGACGATTTTGGCGAAGAGGTCAAGAAGACAGCACAAAATAAGAAACTCGCCAAGTTCATGGCGAACCGACGCGCAAAGAATAAGGGCAAACCGCGCCGGTCGGCGGAACAAGTGAGAAAAGACTTGGATCTGAAGTGAGTCAAGACGTCCAAAGCTTATCAGTCTTCGGATGACTCTTCTTGGAAGCAATTTAATTGTAGGAAAATTGTGCGCATCTAATTCTTCGCCCGGGGACCTTTCACGATTCTTTCCAGCCACAACCAGAACCTGATCCATCTGCTGTTGGTCATTACTCCCAAGGTTTTGATGAACTCCTCCCTGTGCGCCAGTTCTTCCGGTGTGAAACTATCTTTCAAAATTTCATCCTTGAATTCCTGCGCGTTGCGATCTTCAGGAACGACCCAAGTCTTCAGCGGCTTACAGGCAATTTGATGGTTCTCCCCCAGTATGAAGCGTTCATTCACCACGGTGCCCATGCCTTTGGTGGCAAGGGGCCAGGTTGCATCCACGATCATCTCTCCCTGGGGCAATTCCAGGACCAGGTAATTGTGCACATCCACGAAGCGACCTTCGGATTGCTCAAGCAGCTTCCGCAGTTTTCCCCTGACTGATTTCGGATCGATGTGTGCGACGGTCGTACAGGCAATCAAACGGGAAGTGTAGCCAAGCTCGGCAAAGAGCCCCTTCAGCAAGTAATGTTTCCCCGAACAGGTGCCGCGCCATTCCTGCATGGTCGTCTCAGGGTCACGCGATCTGGCCCGGATGTACGGCATATCGCGCACCAGGAGGAAGGCTTTCCCGGCGTCGATTTCTTCCTCCGGTTTGAGCAGTCCACGTTCCAGGGCTTTCGCTTTGAGTGTTTCCAGTAACATAGTTCTTTATCGGATCCCAGATCCTGACTACAACTGCAACTTATCGATCACCGAGCGGACCAGTTGAGCGCTGGCTCGCAAAGCTTCGGTCTCCTGCGGGTTGAGATTCGGAAAGAATGTTTGGATGATTCCCTCTCCGCCCAACAGGTTCGGCAGCGAGACCGTGACATCCTTAACGCCAGTCACCTCGTCCATGGGCGTGCAAACTGTGAGGATGGAACGCTCGTCCTGCAGGATGGCTTCCACAATACGGGCAAGGGCACTGCCGATGCCGTAGTACGTCGCTCCCTTGCCTTCGATGATGCGATAGGCAGCCTTGCGCACCTGCTGATCGATCTCTGCGTAATCATCGGCACAAATGGAAATTGCCTGCCCCGTGCAAAAATCCTCCAGTGGGATTCCGCCCACGGTCACCAACGACCACGGCAGAACCTCAGAATCGCCATGCTCGCCCAGCACGTAGGCATGGATGTGTTGTGAATCTACACTTAAGCGGCGTCCGATCAGAGTACGGAAGCGAGCCGTATCCAGTGTCGTGCCCGATCCGATCACGCGGTTCGAAGGCACTCCCATTTTCCCTGCGTAATGTGCCGCGATGTGCGTCATCACGTCCACCGGGTTCGTGGCAATCAAAAGGATGGCTTGCGGAGCATGTTGAAGGACATTGGGAATGACCTGTTCGAAGACCTTCGCATTCCGTCCCAACAACTCAAGGCGCGTTTCACCCGGTTTCTGTCCCACCCCGGCTGAGACGATCACCACCTTGCATCCTGCCAGGTCGACGTATTCTCCTGATGAGACCTCCAATTGATGAGCGAACGGAACGGCATGGAGGATATCGTCCGCTTCTGAGTGGGCGCGCGCTTTGTTTTGATCCACCAGCACCACCCTGCGCCCAACTCCACGCATCACCAGCGCGTACGCGGCGGTCGAGCCCACGAAACCACTACCCACAATTCCTGTTTTCATCGGTCAGCCTCTTTCCTCAAGATGACCGAAGATAACCGGGACTTACTCCAGCCATTCCAGCCCGTACTTCATGGAGATTTGGACATGGGTTTCATTGTCCAGGCTATTATTTTGCAGGGCCGCCTCTACCTCGTCAAAATAGTTTTCCAATCCACCCGGGATCGCATACACTATAATTCTCAGCGGTGTTTTCAGAGGGTTTTGCAGAGCATGAGGGATGTTTTTCGGCAAATGGATAGTCCCACCGACCGGGGCGTGTAACTTCTTCGTGTCGAGACGGATATCGATTGCACCCTCCAAAACATGGATGACTTCGGCTTCATAATGGTGTATATGTAAAGGACTGCCACTTTCAGGTGCACACCTGCCCTGGCGGGCGGTGCCAGGGAAAACGGCTTCACAAAGATAAAAGGCTCCTGCAGTTTGAGCCTCTGTCAACTTGTGCGTAACACCCAGAAATTTCAATATCTTGCCTGAACCAGGCGGGATGGCGACCGGTTGCTGTAGCACGATATCCATAAAAGCTCCTTACCAGTAATGCAGGGATGCAGAAAGTTTCATTCCATCATCTCTGAGGGTCATCGAATCTTCGCAGCGTTGGAGAAGGAATTAGATTCACGAAGAGAAGCAGCGTAAGTATACTGGCAAGCGCTCCAATCGCAAACATCGTGCGGATCCCCCACATCTCTGCGACCAACCCGGCGGTCGCCGCGCCCAGCGGACCGATTCCCCAACTGACAAAGCGGCTGGCGCTATAGACCCGTCCCAGCAGATCGGATGGCACAATTTGTTGCCGAATGGACGCAACCAGGATCACCCAGACCGCTGCGCCCAACCCTGCAATGAATACAGATGCGCCAACCACCCAGAAGTTTGTGGTGAGCGCGGGAACACCAACCAACAGGATCGTGCCCACAAAATCCAGGACCAGCGCATTCCGTGTGCCCAGTCGTTTCTGAAGCCAATTCGCGACCATGGAGCCTAAGAGCCCTCCCACCGCCATCAAGGTCAACAACAGGCCGTAGCCAAATTCATCGAGTCCCATCGGCCCGGGTTTGACCGCATACAACACAAGCAGAGCTCCCCACCCAGACCAGAAAATATTCATCGAAGCCGTGAACAGCGTCAGGTCACGGATGAGATGATCCTTCCAAAGAAAACGGAGTCCGCCAGTCAGATGAGTCCACAAGTGTTGGCTTGAGGGCGAATCGGATTGGTTCGAAGCAGTGAACCTCCCACGGATGAAGAGCAGAGCCAAGCCTGCGGCTAGATACATCAACGTGCTCGAACCAGTTGCCAGCGCGAAACCGATTCCGGCCAGGAATCCTGCCAGTGGCGGACCGATAAAGGTATTCGTTACAGTTTGTGCGGCCATGATCTGGGCATTTGCCCAGTTCAGGCGATCCCTGGACACGATCGCAGGTACGATGGAGGTAAGCGCTGTATCGACAAGCGTTTCGCCCACTCCCAGCAGGAAAGCAACCACGTATAAAAAAGGCAGTGATATGAAATTCATGATCACCGCAAGCGTAAGCAGGAGCAAAAGGGACATGCGCCCACCGGTGACCCAAAGCATGACTTTGTGGCGATCAAATCGGTCCACAATACTCCCTGCCTGGAGCGCAAAAAGTAACCAGGGCAGGCTTGCCATCACGCTTAGCGTTGCAACACGCGAAGGCGAATCGGTCAATTGCACGGCCAGTAAAGGCAGGATAATCTGATAGAGACCATCGCCAAGGTTCGAAAATCCGTTGGCGGTCCAGAGTTTCCAGAAGTTGACGTTGGAAGGAGCGGCAGGAATGACAGAAGCGACAGGTACAGGCTGGTCGGGTGCGGAATCAGTTTCCATTCTTTTTACCTCTAAAACATATTTTGGTGGTAAAATAGTACTCGAAAGAGTTTTACCTGTCAAGAGAGGAATGCTGGTAACAAGATGAACGACCTGAAACGGACCCTGGAAACCCTTGAACTTGTTGGCGGAGCCCTGTGCCTTGACTTTGTCAACACGATCAATTCGCGCCGCGAACCTGAGCACGATTATTTACTTACTTATTCCGATCTGGTGGATTGGGCTGGGAAGGTCGAAATTCTATCCGGGCAGCAAGTCAGAAGTTTGAAGCAGAGAGAAACTCAGGATGCAAAGAATGCGAAAAAGGCACTTGAGAACGGGCGGGAGGCCAGAGAGATCATCTATCGAGTGTTCTCTACAATTGCAAACAAATCAAAGCCCCAAGAAGAGGATTTGAACGCCATCACCCGCCTGTATGAGCAAGCGATTGCGAATGGTCAGCATGTAAAGGTTGGAAATCACTATGAAATCGCCTGGAAGGCGGACGAGACCTTCGAGGCGCTTTTGTGGCGCATTGTCGCTTCTGCTGAGAATCTACTTTTGTCTGGAGAGTTGAGTCGCGTAAAAGAATGCCCCAATTGTAGCTGGCTATTCCTGGATACGTCCAAAAACCGGAGCCGGCGCTGGTGTAGCATGAACACCTGCGGAGCCAGAGACAAGATGCGGAGGTACCACAGTCGATTGAGGAAGAAATAAGAAAACTGAATTCGGGTGACTGAAGGTTACTCGTGCTTTCCTACTCCATACAAATTCACCCTTCTACACTCACACTATCCACGATCCCTACAATGACCGAGATCACGCACCCGTCAGGGATATTCAGCGCCTGGCGCGCGCCGTTGCCTTCTCGGTTGATCAGCACCGTGTCACCGATTCCCGCCTGCGTGTTATCCAGCGCGATGAAGTCGTCTTCTGGCGCGATGTTGTCCCCATCCATGATCAAGGGCTGGACGACCAGCAGCCTGCGGTTCTTGTAATGCGGATGGCTGATGGTAGTAACGATTGTGCCGACAACTTTTCCGAGGATCAATTCTGCCTCTTTGACATGTCATTCTCCCCGCAGAGCGGGGACACCGCTTCGGGATGGTGTGAGCGACCGTAAGGAGCGAAGAATCTCTGCTTGAACGAGCGAGACTCTCCCCAGCACTTGCGCCCGGGGTAAGTGTCGGTCGCGGCGAACGCTCCC
This sequence comes from Anaerolineales bacterium, assembly GCA_035720235.1. Taxonomy (GTDB): domain Bacteria; phylum Chloroflexota; class Anaerolineae; order Anaerolineales; family Villigracilaceae; genus Defluviilinea. The sequence goes on from DASTOH010000137.1 coordinate 179,740, forward strand.
TCAGAGTGACATGAACCAAATATTATGTAAACTGGTTTACACCTTTTCTCAACGTGTATTCAAACTCACCATCAGGCTTCACTTCCAATTCATCCACGATGCCGACCAGCGCCAGGTCGACCGGCACAAACTTCTCATCCCTCATCGCCAGCGCGGCCTCACGGGAACGTACCATCACACACAAATCGCCAGGGCCTGCCTGCACCACGTCCGCGGCGACCTGCAGGATGCCGATCGGTTCCAGTTTTTTGTTCAACGGCTGAACGACCAGCAGTTTCACCCCTTCTATGCCGGGATATTTGATCGTGCAGATCGCAGTGCCGTGTACGCGCCCGAATAACATTATTCTTCCCCGAAAAAACGTCCCGCAGGTTTGGTTGAACCAGCAGAACATTGAGATAAAACCTGCGGGATGGTCAGTCTCATTATTTCAACCCCGTTGCTTTCACCACGCGCTTGATGATGGCATCCAGAAGTTGGGAGTCCACCTGGTTGCCAAGGCGTGCAGTCACGGCAGCACGGATCCGCTTCTCGAGATTGCCCTGTCCACTTCCGGTAGGATCGGCTGGTCGAGTCGGCGACGGTTGAGACTCCGCCCGGGAGGCAGAAACAGCCACCAGCTTCCGCTCAGCGTGAGGCGGTTCCTTATCCGATAGATAAGGACGGACCGGCGCGGCAGGTGGCGGAACGTCCACATCGTCGAAGACCAGTTGAATTCCCAGACGTTTCGCCTTTTCATAAGCCAGGTCAGTGAGGACAACATCATCATTCACCTGCAAGGACTGGATGCCCTCGTGATGCAGTTCGTCAATATCCTTATCGGTAAAGAATTTCTTCGACATGTTTAATCTTATGATTTTCGAAAGACAACTTCGCCGTCCACTTCCAGCGAATCGATAATGGACATAATGACCGCATCAACGGGTGTGTCTTTTGTGATATTGGTTTGCCGCGCCGATGAACCGGCGGCGGTCAGCACCAGATCGCCGACGCCGGCATCCACCGTGTCCACGGCCACATACGGTTTGCCCGACGGCGTGCCATGTTCATCTGTCTGACGAAGAATCAGCAGTTTGCGTCCATGCAGTTTTTCATCCTTGATTGTAGATACGGTGGTGCCAATGACTTTTGCGATCAACATATGCGCCTCAGATTGCCACAGAGCGCACAGAGATTTTGAGAATCTTTCTCAAAGAGCTCTGCGATCTCTGTGGCAGATTTTTCAATAACTTCTTGTCGGCGAACCCGCAGTCGCTCCGTTCTTCGCCGCGTCCTGCTCACTCGGACCCTGAATGATCTTCACCCCCGCGCTTGCGCCGATGCGCGTGGCCCCGGCTTTGATCATACTCTCGGCATCTTCAAACGTGCGGACTCCACCCGAAGCCTTGACGCCCATCTCAGGTCCCACGACCTTGCGCATCAACGCCACATCATGGACAGTCGCCCCCCCGCCCGCAAAACCTGTGGAGGTTTTGACAAAGTCCGCACCGGCTTCCTTCGAGAGCAAACACGCGAGGGTCTTTTCTTCATCGGTCAACAAGGCCGTTTCGATGATTACCTTCACAATAATGTTGCGACTATGCGCTGCATTCACAACGCCGCGAATATCCTTTGCAACCGCCTCCAGATCGCGCGCCTTCAGCGCACCGATGTTGATCACCATATCGATCTCAGTTGCGCCCTGATCGATGGCTGTCTTCGTCTCGAAAGCCTTGGTCTCGGAAGAGGTCGCGCCCAGCGGAAACCCAATCACTGTGCAGACTTTCACAATCGAGCCTTGCAGCAGCCGGGCACACAGCTTCACCCAGGTGGGATTCACACACACGGAGGCGAACTCATACTTCCGCGCTTCGAAGCACAGTTGGGCGATCTCCTGTTGCGTCGCATCCGGTTTGAGCAGGGTGTGGTCGATCATCTTCGCCAGCTTGAGGTCTTCGGGAATCACCCCCAGCGTGGAAGTTAATCTCTCCGCCCCCGCGCTGACCACGTTCCCGGTTCGGTCCAGGCACATCTTCACACACAGTTGATCAGCACACTCGAACTTGCATTGAAAGGCTTCGGGATTGGCTACACGCGCCTGCTCCTCCGCCATTGCAGCGAGGACTTCATGAGTGATGATTTCCACCAGTTGTTCTACTAGTTTCGGGTCGGGGTTCATTGAATGATGATGCTCCAGCCGCCGTCACTTCGGCAGGCTCAGTACAGGCCTCGGCGGCGTCCCCGCCGAGAGCAACGGTTATTTCAAATACCTCTTCTCAATCGCCTTGATCTTGTCCACGCGTGGGACGTGACGCCCGCCTGCGAACTCCGTCGTCAGCCAGGTTTTGACGATCTGTTTCGCGAGATTGACACCGATCAAGCCCGCGCCGAGCGTCAGGACGTTCGTATCGTTATGCTCGCGGCTGTTATTAGCGGACGAAACGTCATATGCCATGCCTGCCCGCACACCAGGAACCTTGTTTGCCACGATGCAACTGCCGATTCCCGCGCCATCGATCATGATGCCACGCCAGGCTTTCCCAGCACTGACCGCCTGCGCCACCGCGTCGGCAAAATCGGGATAATCCACTGCATCCTTGCTGTTCGTGCCTAAGTCACTGACTTCAAATCCCAACGCCGTGATGTCAGTTTTAAGTGCCTCTTTCAACTCAAATCCGCCGTGATCCGCACCGATAGCGACAACTTTTTTCCCAGCCGTCTGGACGGATTCACGCGCAGTCGCTCCCATCACATTTTGGACGACATTCTGCACGATTCGGTGGATTTCCGCATCATCGAGGGAGTTGGCCATAGGAACGTGGTTTGATTATCTTATCGATGGAGGTTTGCGTCAAGGTGATTGCCACGGTATTGGCACACTCATCAGCAGTTTAGGCAGTTTATAGTCGTAAAAAATCTGGAAATTACATAGTGCCGCATAATTTACTTTACTTTATGTTTGAATTTCAGCCTATGAATCCATGTGAAAAGTAAAGTTAATAATGAAACAGGCGGTAAGAAGGGAGCTCTGCCCAATGAATACCATGAACAATGAAGAACTCAGCAACATGATCGTAAAGGAATTAAGCAAGCATCAAGAGTGGAATCAGATCGTGCGCAAGGTATGCGAACAAAGCTATCTAAACTGGAATGAGGCAGAACGTCTCGTGGAAGAGGTCGCGACCCGGAACAAAACAAAGATCGCTGTGCGTCAGAGTCCGGTGCTTATCTTCTTGAGTATTGGCACACTTGTTTTTGGCATCGGACTGTTAGCCTATAACGTGCAGTTCGTGATGGATTTCTTCCAGAGAGACACCCTCGGGCAAATTCTCAGTCTACAGAGTGGTTATTATAGGCTGGGCGCGCTGGTTACCGGCTTAGGAATGACGGTTGGCGGCTTTTATGGCGCGTGGAAGACCCTGGCAAACCTGTTTCCAGATCAATAGATCTTCTCATTCTTTTCAAGCATCTCAATAAACTGCTGAATCCGCTTTGCGCGCGTTTCGGCCTTCTTGGCAGTCTGAATTCGGAATAAGATGGCATACCGGTTCACGCTATTGAGCGTTGCAAAGAAGGCTTTGGCTTTCTTGTTCGTATCCAGTGCGGCTTGGAAATCATCAGGGATGGCGACATTCTTCTGCGAAGCATATGCCGCGTCCCAACGACCATCCTGTTTGGCTGCCTCGACTGCCTTCAACCCCGCGGGTTTCATCTCACCGCTCTTGATGAGTCTCTCCGCTTTTTCGGTGTTGATCTTTGACCAGATACTTTTGGGTCCGCGGGGCGTAAATTTCTGCAGCCAGTATTTCTCATCGAAACCTTTCTTCTGTCCATCGATCCAACCGTAGCACAACGCAACGTCCAGTGCCTCCTCATACGTGATGGAGGCGATGCCAGAATCCTTTTTGCCAAGCTTTAGCCACACACCGGAGGACTTGTCATGCCCTTTGGCAAGCCAGTCCGCCCATTTCTTTTTGTTCGCAAAAGGCAGGATGGGAAGGTCAGTGGATTTCATAAATAGCTCTAGGCCTTGTCTTTCTTCATCTTCACATGAACTCTTGCAACTGATTCAGCCGCTTCACTCCACGTTGCCGAGATGAGTTTTGCTAAGGCGGGATTTTTCGCGTCTTCCACGCTCCAAATTTTGACATGTCGTAACCGCTGCCCCTCACCGATTAACAGCTTTTCAGGGTCAGGAAGCCCCGCGCCAAAAAAGAAGCCGAAGTTTACATAGCCTCTCTTTTGGGGAGCAATGTAGCAAATTCGGTCAAAGGGTGAGTCGTTTACGGAATATCCAATCGCATCATGATAAATGAATTCATGCGCCTTCGGCATGTTCTTCCGCGCCACGGCACGCAGTTGTTTCGTAACTGCCCGGATGTTGGGGGCAAGATTTGCCAACCATTCTTGAACAGAAATTGATGCCATTTATTTTCTCCAGGTTTATAACAACCAACTCTCATCCACAACAGTGTGTTTATGTTTTCTCACTTCAGCGATGAACCAGCGGACCTTGTCGGGGTCCTTCCCCCGGCTGGAGCCATCGATGATCAGGAATAGGAGGAAGAGATCCCAGTCCATTATAGTATTCAACAGCCCTGAAAAACGCTCGGAATCATAAGCCCCTCTCGCCGCGAACTGCTTCCACAGGGCAAAATTCAAATCATGGAATTGGATCATATTGAGCAGATCCGCGTCATCGGTAAATTCTGTAGCGAATTTTCTCGCCAGCGACGCGTGACTGTGCGGGCTTTCAATCGGGGAGTCTGGAACCGCGTCCGCTTTGAAGGTGTCGTGCACATGGATAAGGAATTTCAACTTCCAAGATTGCTCTTCTGATATACGCGGCGCCAGTTTTTTCAGATGGGCTTCAAGGTCCGCGATGTGAAACTTCACCTTCCCCTCCGGGTGACCCGAACGCGGCTCGCCATATTCGATGTTCTTCAGATAGCGGGGATCCGCAATGACACGGGAAACAATTTCCTTCATGGGCAGGGACACAAAGCGGAGGATCTACTCGTGCTTTTCGACGATGACATCCGGCAGTTCATCTTCGACCAATCGCAAGCGCGGATACGCATACATGAAGGCCGTGACAAGCCAGAATCCCACTCCGGCCAGGCTCATCATCAATCCGATCCCGCGTCCAGCCCCAACGCCAAACAGTGGTCCAAACACCGCAGCTAGCCCACCGCCCGGCAGCATGCCCGGTTCGAACACGCGGTCAGCCAGCGGGGCCGATATCAAAAATCCCAGCGGCGGACCGAGGCGAGCGATCATAAAAACGACGGAGAATACCCTCCCCTGCAGCTCCGGCGGCGATTTGACCTGAATGATGGACCGCAATTGTGCATTGACGGTCGGGATCGGAAAAAGAAAGAGGAAGATGCCCAATGCGATCCACCAAAAGATGGAGCGCAGTCCGCCAAACATCAATCCGATGCCACCGATCAGGACGCCCAGGTAGATGCCGGTCATCTTGCGCTTTGTACCGCCCCACGAGCTGATCAGAATCCCACCCAATAACAACCCCAGGCTGGAGATCATCTGAGCCACTCCCAGAATTCGCGCATTCGAAAAAGACAGGATCAGAGGCGTGATCAGTGCCAGCACGGAAGTAGAAAGTACATTGACCAGGCCGATATAACCCGCCAGCGCGACCAGCCCGGGCCGTTCGGACAGGAATTTCCAACCCTGCTGGATATCGTAAAGGATGTTTTGGGCCTTTCTCTCTTCTGTCGCCTCAGGCTGGGGAATGCGGATCAGAGACAAGGTCCCAACCGCCACAAAGAACGTCACAAAGTCAATCAGGATCATGCCGCTCACGCCGATCACGCCCACCAATAATCCCGCCAGGACGGGCGCGAGCAAACCCTCCACGGAGGCGCCAGTCTGGACCATGCCATTCGCGCGCGTCAAATGCTCCTTGGGAACCAGCATGGTGATGGAGGCGTTGAAGGCGGGCAGTTGAAAGGTACTGAACAAGGATGCAAAAAAGGAGGAGATATAAATATGCCAGACTTCCAGTCTGCCATCCGTGTATAGCAGGAAAATAATGAAAGTTGTCAACGCCGCGCCGACGTCGGCCAGGATCATCACCCGGCGGCGGTTCAAGCGGTCAACCAGCGCGCCGGCAAACAGGCTGAACATCACCACCGGCAGCGAACTGAACAGCGCGGTATACACGAAGGGCGCCGCCTGGCCGGTTTCCTCGTATATCCAGATGGAAAGCGCGAACCCGGTCAAGCCGGAGCCGATGGTGGAAATTAATTGTCCGATCCAGATTATGATGAATTTTCGCACGGATGTCTCAAACCGTAGTTACTAATAAAGGTCATTGTTCTTCGCCCAATTTCATTCGGCGGATTATACAGCAGTATAATCACCCAAAAGGAAACGCGATGAACAAACTCTCTTCTCCCACCCCCGATGAATACGCCGAGTTCTACGCGGGCTATATCGAGCGCGCGGCCGCAAGAGGTAACGTGCTTGCCGCACTTCCTCAACAGATCGACGAGATCCGATCAGCGCTTGGAAGTCTTTCAGACGAGCAAGCCCTGTTCCGAGACGCGCCCAACGAATGGTCCATCAAGGAGGTCATGGGACATCTCAACGATGTGGAGCGTGTGTTTTCGTACAGACTGCTACGCATCTCACGAAGCGATCCTACTCCGCTTCCCGGGTTCGAACAGGATGATTATGTCCGTGAGGCAGGTTTTGATAACTGTTTGCTACAGGATCTGATTCACGAGTTTGAACATCTGCGCCACGCTAACGTTCTCGCTATTCATAACATGAGCGAAGAATCCACGCTGCGATGTGGCACCGCCAGCGGATTCGTCGTCAGCGCGCGGGCGCTGATCTACATGCTGGTCGGGCATGTGGATCATCACATGGCAAGCCTGCATGAAAAATATTTGCCTGCTGTCAGATGATTTAGGAACTCATCACTCAACTCAAGGGGAGATATTAACAAGGTTGATAAGGAAATCACAACGAGAATCTGGCATGGTTCACATACTCCTTTGATATACTGTTGAAGATCTCACAAAACAGAAATCGTATTTACATAGTGCCGCAGAATTAGGTAAACTTACAGTTTTGATTCCGGCCTACAAGGGAAGCACGCCGCACAGCGGCAGTGTGGACAAAGCAGTTCAAAAAGTTTGCTTATGATAATGAGATAAGCGTAGCACGCCGCACAGCGGCAGTGTGGACAAGCGGTAGATCTTTTGTTGTTTAACATTTAGAAGTAGAACCATCAATGCATGAGCCATCGAACACTGAATCGGGAAAACAATCGGCGAGGCATTTTCTTGGGAGGTTAGCGCTTGTATGCCTCATAACTCTTCTCTATTTTGTCGCGGGTCGATTCGGCCTGAGTCTGGCATTTGTAAATCCCAGTGCAACGGCCGTATGGCCGCCCACTGGCATTGCACTGGCTGCATTCCTGGTTCTGGGTGAATATGTAGCTCCCGGAATCCTGCTGGGGGCCTTTCTCGTAAATTTTACAACATCAGACACAGCCCTTTTCTCGCTTGCGGTGGCTATTGGAAACACCCTGGAGGGACTGATCGGTGCCCGCCTGGTCAACCGCTTTGCAAATGGTAGCCGGGCATTCAACAAAGCGCCCGACATTTTCAAATTTGCGCTTCTGGCCAGCGTGCTCAGCACTGCCGTGAGCGCGACCGTAGGCGCGACCAGCCTGGTGTGGAGTGGATTAGCTGTACCGAATGATTACCTGGCAATCTGGCTGACGTGGTGGCTGGGAGACGCTGCCGGGAGCCTGATTGTGGCACCTGTCCTCATCCTTTGGGCTACGAATCCGAAAATCCGCTGGAGCGCGAGTCGCACAGTAGAAGCCGTATTTTTGCTGGCAACATTACTATTGGTTGCCCTGGCAGTCTTCGGCTATCAATCGACGTTTGCGGTTAGGAACTATCCTTTGGAGTTCCTGCTCATTCCTGTCATCATCTGGGCTGCTTATCGCTTTGGACAACGAGAGACGGCAACCGCGACAGTCGTGATTTCGGCCATCGCCATCGTTGGCACACTCCAGGGTCTTGGGCCGTTCGCACGGACCCTGCCAAACGAGTCCCTGTTGTTATTACAAAGTTTTATGATCACCGCGGCGATTACCGGGCTTGGCCTGGCTGCTCTCGTTTCGGAACGCCGTGAGGCTGAAACTGAGTTGAAAAACTCCAACCAGCAGTTGGAATTAAGCCGGGACGAAATGGAGGAACATAACCGCAGGATGTTTGTGCTCAATGACATGGGCGACCTGCTTCAAAGTTGTTCGACTGTGGAGGAGGCTTATTCGATCATCGGTCAATTAGGACAGCAATTATTACCAGAGGAAACCGGCGCTTTGTACATGATCAACAATTCACGCAACACTGCAGAATCTGTAGTCGCGTGGGGCAATCTTCCCGTTGAGCCAGACACTTTTTCCCTGGATGACTGTTGGGCATTGCGGCGCGGAAGAACTCACGTATTTACATCTGACGAAAGTGCCCTGAATTTGATTTGCCCTCACCTGAAGAATCGACCACCTTTCTTTGCACTCTGCATACCTATGACTGCACAGGGAGATGCAATGGGAATTCTTCATATACGCAGTGATGGCCCAGGCGGACCGCCACATGCAGGTGAAGAACAGCTTTATCTGCCTGAAACCAAACAGCAGCTTGCCTTTGCCATGGCTGATAGTGTGGTCCTGGCCCTTGCAAACCTGAAACTGCGGATCTCATTGCGTGACCAGGCCATACGCGATCCCCTGACCGGGTTATTCAACCGACGCTATTTGGAAGAGACCCTGGAGCGGGAATTCAATCGAGCGTTGCGGATGAAACGATCGGTGGGTGTGATCATGCTCGACCTGGATCACTTCAAGCGCTTCAACGATACCTTCGGGCACGAAGCTGGTGATGTCCTGCTTCGCAAATTGGGCATTTTTTTGAAACAACACTTGCGTGGAGGTGACATCGCCTGCCGCTACGGCGGTGAAGAGTTCGCGCTGATCCTCCCCGAAGTGTCAGCCGGAAATCTTCTGCGGCGTGCCGAGCAACTGCGTGAAGGGATAAAGCATCTCAGTGTTCCATACCAGGGAACGGATCAAGGGACACTCACAATGTCGTTGGGAATAGCCATGTTCCCCACTCATGGCGCCACAGGGCAAAGAGTGCTAAACGCGGCTGATGCCGCACTTTATGAGGCCAAAAGTCAGGGTCGCGATCGCGTCGTTGTCGCATCTTCTGAGGACACAGAGTAGATGCGCCATTCCAAGCAGTATAATTGCGTTCAACATGCTCACATATTTCATTGAGCCGTTTGTGGATACGGGACTTGGCAACTCCGCGTACCTGATCGGCTCCCATGAAAACAAAAAGGGGATATTGGTCGATCCGCTTCGCGACGTGGACCGGTACTTGCATGCCGCTCGCGAGAGAGGTCTGACCCTGACGCATGTCCTCGACACCCACCTGCACGCCGATTTTGTCTCCGGTAACCGCGAGATTGCAGCTCAAACCGCCGCAGTGATCGGCGCCAGTGCGGAGGCAGGTCTTGGCTTTGACCACCAGCCATTGACCGAAGACTCCGTGCTTGATCTGGGCGCGTTTCAAATCCGCGTGATGACTACGCCCGGCCATACGCTCGAGCATATCTCTTTTCTCGTGGTCGAAGCCGACGGCAAAACGCCCTCCGCTTTATTCAGCGGCGGCGCGCTGATCGTCGGTGGTGCAGCACGCACAGATCTGCTGACACCGGAATTGACTCGTCCGCTGGCAAGTCACCTCTATCACACCATTCACGATAAGTTCCTGAAGTTGCCAGATGAAGTCAATGTATTTCCCACACATGGCGCGGGATCTTTTTGTGTCGCGCCGGCCTCGTCCGACAGAACCTCAACTATCGGACATGAACGAAGAACAAATAAGTTAGCACAACCTCAAAGTGAGCAGGAATTTATCGAGCGTACCCTGGAAGGCCTCCCAGCTTACCCAACCTATTACAAATACATGCGCGATATCAACCAGAGAGGTGCACGGATTTTAGGCGGCGTACCAGTCTTGAAACCGTACAGCGCCAGTGAAGTCAAAGCACTAATGGAGGAAGATGTTGTCCTTCTGGATATCCGCCATCAAAAGGCGTTCGGCGCGGGACATATTCCCAACTCGTATGGCATTCGGGTGGACGCGCCGTTGGTCGTGTGGGCGGGTTGGGTGATTCCGTTTGGGAGCAGGATCCTGCTGCTCGGAGAGGCAGCAGCCGATCGGGAGGAGGCGACGCGGCAGCTCATCCGCATTGGATATGATGAGGTGCTTGGTTACCTCGAAGGCGGCATCGAAGCCTGGGCGCGCGAGTATCCGGTTGAAACGGTTCGCAGTTTCAACGTCAAGGAATTGCGCGAGCGGTTAGAAGAGGTAACGCTCATCGATGTACGGCGGCTCTCGGAATGGGACGAGGGACATATCGCGGGCGCGATCCATTTTGAGGGTGGAAGGATTCCCTGGGAGCCTTTGCCGTTCCCGCAGGATAAACCGCTGGCCATTCAATGCTCCAGCGGCAATCGTTCGATGATCGCCATCTCGGTTCTCAAGAGGCGCGGAATTCACAACGTCATTCAGGTGGACGGCGGGATGACCAAATGGAAGATGAACGGCTTTGAAGTCACAACCGATCATCCAAAACAAACTACGCCATGAATGCATCGCAAAGTTTACCGTCCTTTGAAAAACGCCTGCCATTTCTCGATCAGTTTATCCTTGAATTGGCGGAAGAGTATCACACAGAAAAGATCAATTCCTGGGAGGAACTCGACCGAGAAGTAAAAGCCTTTTTCACATCAGAGCGCATGGCGGAAATGGAAGTGCTTGTCCCTGGTTGGAAAAAGATGGCTGCCTATGGAGATGGAATTACACTCACACACGTGATGTGTGTATTTCTGGGGTTATACAGGATGCCCGAATTTCTCGGCATGGCAGACGAGCAGAAGGAAATCATGAAGTGGGTGATTCTTTTTCACGACGTTGAAAAAGAACCTCAGAACGGAAAAAGAGACCATGCCCACGCCTTTCGCTCGGCCGTTGGCGCAGCTAGGACATTGCCTAGCTTGGGCTTTCCGTTCACGCCCGAATATGATTCGATTATTGATGACTGGGATCAATTCACCCGCTCGGCAATTACAAAACTGGAAAATTCTCCAGACGATGTGCAGGACAACGACAAACTGCCCGAAATTCTGCCGGGCATCGAGCGCATGTTCGGGCGCCACACACCTGCGGATATGATCATCCGGACCATCCTATTGCATTTATCGGTGAACATGAAGGAGTGGCCTCCGCCCAATCCGCTGAGTCAGGAGGAGGTCAAAAGATGTGTTGACCATGAACTTATGCCACTCTTGAGAGTGATGAATCTGGCTGATAACGATGGCTGGACCCTTTTCGATCCGACGGTGAATGAACGTCAACGCCTGGATGTCCTTGAAGAATTTGAAAAGGTCGAGAGAATCATATCCTGAAAGCTCTTGAGGAGAGGTAGATCACGGATAGGAATTGAAGTCTGGATGCTTGAGCTGTTCACTACACTTGTTACATATTGATCTTAAGATTTCGTGAGGCATATGGGAAATTACCGCACCACCGTTATCCTGAAAACTGACATCGTCGATTCCACACCGAAATTGGCGGGACAAACACACTCTGAGATGGGGTTGCAGAGAAAACAGCATAAACAATTTATTTCAGAGAATGCTGCGAAACATGGCGGCGCTATTTTCCAGCAGGAGGGCGACGGATATTTGATGGAATTTCCCAGTGTCACAGACGCCGTCTTTGCCGCGATTGCGATGCACCAGACTCTGCGGTCCATGCAGGCAGGAAAAGGCGAAAAGCAAAGGCTGGCGATACGCGCCATAATCACTGTGGGGGATATTCTGCATCAGGGAGATGACACCATTGGAATGACCATGACCCTCACCGCCCGCATTGAAAAGCTCACGCCGCCCGATGAAATCTACTTGTCTCATGCCGCATGGCTGGTGCTCAACAAGGCAGAGGCCCAAACATCGTTGGTCGGCGAGTTCGACCTCAAAGGCTTTAGTGAACCAGAAAAGATATACCGGGTGGATTTTAAACACAAGACTCGCGTTCTCACAGATCAATTCATTGTAAACATCGATGTCCGCCGTTGGATGACTTTTACAAAATCCAAAAACATCGAAGATGTGGAAGATTTTCTGGTGGAATACGACGACCTTTTGAACGAGATTTGCGACACATACGGCGGCATTATTCGTAGCAAGTCAGGGGATGAATATTTCCTGACCTTTTCAGACGCGGACGCACTGCTTACCGCCATAGAAAAATTATGTGCGTCCTGGAAAAAGATGTTAGATCAATATGGCCTTGGCTTATCAGCGACCATTCACCAAGGAGACTTAAACATTCTGCGATCCTACTTATACGGCGACGATCTCCATGTGACTTTCTATCTGGAACAGTTGCACAGATTGATCTATCCAGCCAAAGCATCGGTTTCAGTCATAGTAAGCAGCAGGGTAAAAGAGAGCGTAAAAGGATCCAAGTGGGAAGCCAGATTTGAAGACTTTGATGTAAGTAAAATCTCAGATGATCGGCTTCTATCTACAGTCAACGAATACGGTGCATATTGGTTCATCACCGAAGACAAATAATGACAACGCGTGCTTTATAATCCATGCATGGATTACAAAGACATTGTCAAAACAGGTTACAACCAGATCGCAGACCGCTACCTCTCAGAGCGAACAACAGACTCAGCCGATGTGCGCTTGCTGGCTGATTTCACCGAACTATTGTCACCGGACGCCAAAGTATTGGATGCCGGCTGCGGCGCAGGCATTCCAATCACGCGCATGCTCGCCAAGAGATTCGACGTCATCGGCGTGGATTTTTCAGCCGCCCAAATCGAGCTTGCCAAGCAACATGTGCCAAACGCGAAATTCTTCTGCGAAGATCTGACCGACCTGCACTTCCCGGAAGACTTCTTCGATGGGATCTGTTCCTACTACGCCATTATCCATATTCCGCGTGAAGAGCATCGAGCATTGCTCGAAAAGTTTTACCGCATCCTCAATACGGGTGGAGTCGCTTTGTTATGTCTGGGCGCCAAGCATTTGATCGATGATGTCGATGAAAATTTTCTGGGCACGCGGATGTATTGGAGTCACTACGATTCGGCCACCTATCTCAAAATGCTGAAGGACGTTGGCTTCTCGATCATCTGGTCAAAGCTCATCAATGATCAGACCTGCGAAGGTGCCGGGCATTTATTTGTATTGGCACAGAAAAAGTAATTCCCTGTTCTGGCGCGAGCTTCTCCTTCGGAGTGCTCACCTGCACTTGCGCCACACCTGTCCCTGACGGTTCGGTGTCAGGGAGGTGCAAGTGTCGCGGAGCCCTCGCTAGAGCGTAGAGAAATTATGCCATCCATCGAAGTCAACCAACTCCAAAAAACATTCCAGAGCAAGCGCAAAGCTGCCGGGTTAGGCGGTTCCATGCGCGCGCTCTTCAGGCCGGAATATACCTCCATCGAAGCGGTACGCAGGCTCTCGTTCCAGATGGAGGCGGGTGAATTGCTTGGCTTCATTGGGCCCAACGGCGCGGGCAAATCCACCACCATCAAGATACTCACAGGCATTTTGCATCCGACTGCCGGTGAGGCGAAAGTGCTGGGCTTCATTCCCTGGAAGGAGCGCCAAAAACTCGCCTATCACATCGGCACGGTGTTCGGCCAGCGTCCGCAGTTGTGGTACCACCTCCCCGCCGTGGATACGTTCATACTGTTCGGAAAGATCTACGAATTGGATGACCGCGAAACAAAAAAGCGCATCGCGTTTCTCTCGGAAGCTTTCGAGATCCAGGATTTGCTGGAGACGCCCGTCCGCAAGCTTTCGCTCGGGCAGCGGATGCGCTGTGAAGTAGCCGCCTCGCTCCTTCACCGCCCAAAAGTGATCCTGCTCGATGAGCCATCCATTGGCCTGGATGTGGTCGCCAAGCAGCACATCCGGGATGCGATCAAGAGAATGGCGCAGGAGGAGAACGTAGGCGTATTACTGACATCCCACGACGCGGGTGATCTCGAAGCGCTGTGTCGCCGCGTCATCATCATCAACCACGGACAGATCGTCTACGAGGACAAAGTCTCAAATCTGAAAAGGAAATTCCTTACCCGCAAACTGGTGGAGGTCCGTTACGCAGAAGAAGTCTCTCCAAATTTTTCCATTGACGGCGTCGAGATTCTGAAGGTCGGGCATTATGGAGTCAAATTGCGCTTCGACACAACCAAGACTCCGGTGGATGCTGTCATGTCACAGCTTTCGCAGGCAGGCGAACTGGTTGATATTACTGTCGCTGACCCTCCGCTGGAGGAAGTGATTGCAAAGATATACGAACAGGCGCGTGAGAAAGAGCGCGTATGAAACCCACTCTATGCTCTCGACAGCATCTCGAAGATGCCGCACAGCGTTACCGTCGCCGTCCCACAAGGACTGCCGCTGTGCGGCGTGCGCAAGGGACAGCGGGTTGAGCTATGATAGGAAAAAGCGACATGAATGTCGCGGTACAAGATTCACAATGAAACGAATCGCGAAGTACTGGTTCATCTTTCAGACCACGCTCGTCAACTCGCTGGCTTACCCTGGCGAGTTAATTGGGCGCAGCCTGATGATGATCCCCTTCATGTGGATTTTTTATCAGCTCTGGAAGGTCACCTTTGGCGCGGCAGGCTCAGACGTGATCAATGGGCTGACCCTGCAGGATACGCTCTGGTATCTCATGATGGCAGAGACCATTGAGCTGGGTCGTCCGCCGCTGGCACGGACGATCTCGGAAAACATCAAGGATGGGTCGATTGCCTATCTGCTGAACAAACCGTATGACTTTATGTTGTATCAACTCAGCAGTTCGATGGGCGAGACGATCTTTCGCGCCATCCTGAACGCCCTCTTTGGTGGTGCGATCGTCTGGATTTTGGTCGGCGCGCCCCCGCATCCAGAAGGCCTCATCATTGCCCTGCCCGCGATTCTGGGTGCCTGGGTGTTACATTTCTGCGTGAATGCCATGATCGGCTTGCTGGCGTTTGCCCTGGAGGACGTTTCTGCCTTCGTGTGGATATACCAGAAGCTGGCATTTATTTTTGGCGGCCTGTTGATTCCCCTGGATTTTTACCCACAGTGGCTTCAGGCCATCACGAGAGCCCTGCCATTTTCCAGCACGATCTATGGGCCGTCACGTCTATTCGTTTCACCGACGCTGGAACTCTTTTTCAATGTCATGTTGCTGCAAATCTTGTGGATCATCATCCTGGGCTTGAGCCTGACGCTGGCCTATCGGCGTGGATTAGCGCAGTTGACTGTGAATGGCGGCTGACCCCTCACCCCTGGCAATCATGAACGAACTCAAATTCCTGCTTGCCGTCTGGAAATCGAACCTGCTCTCCGCGATGGAGTATCGCGTTTCGTTCCTCATGCAGGTCTTCGGCATGATGATTAATGACTTCATGTACTTTATTATCTGGATCATCTTCTTCCAGCAGTTCAAGGATGTGCGGGGTTGGGGCGTCAGTGATATGTATGTCACTTTTGGCATCCTGGCCAGCGCGTTTGGTCTGATGAGCATGCTCTTCGGCAATGCGATGTTCCTTAGTGAGATCATCAACAAGGGCCGACTTGATTATTACCTTTCCTTGCCGCGCCCGGTGTTGTTGCACACTATTTCCAGCCGCATGATCACCAGCGGGGTGGGAGATTTCACCTACGGCTTTCTCAGTTATGCTCTTTCCGGAAGCTTCTCCTGGGATGGTCTGCTCCGATTCCTGCTCGCCATCGTATTGGCAGCGATTGTGTTCACGGCCTTTTTCGTCCTGCTGCAGAGCTTGGCATTCTGGTTCGGCATGATATCCAACTTGGTGCAGCTGGCTTTCAACGCGCTGCTGACCTTTGGCATTTACCCCATTACGATTTTCGATAACTACGCCAAATTCATCCTGTTCACGATCATTCCCGCGGCGCTGGTGGGCGCCCTCCCAGCGGAGTTTGTGCACGCGTTTACCTGGGGGACGCTGGCAGAATTGCTGGCCGGAGCGGTCATTTTCCTCTTTCTAGCCGTGGCGGTATTTCGAATTGGACTGAGGCGTTACGAATCCGGCAGCGCCATTCAGGTGGAGGTATAATCCGAACCCAACGGTCAACTGGTTCGAAAGGGGTAAAGCTATATTGTGAATGATTCGATGGCCGGCTGCCAAACTCTGCACGTTTCTGGAAGCACGCATCCCTGATCGAGGATTACGCATGGAGAACGAAGACTTCTACAAAAAATTATTGGATAACCTCTCTGATGGGGTGTATTTTGTAGATCGCGACCGCGTGATCACTTACTGGAATAAAGGAGCTGAACGAATCAGCGGCTATGACGCGGCACAGGTTATAGGTCGCTCCTGCCGCGACAACATCCTCAATCATGTTACTGAAAACGGTGTTCAGCTCTGCCTGACCAACTGTCCGCTGGCAAGCACTATGGCTGATGGAATGCCTCGAGAAGCAGAGGTTTACCTGCATCACTCGCAGGGGTACCGCCTGCCCGTCACCGTACGGGCCTCACCCATTTTCGATAACGAGGGCAAGATTATCGGCGCGGTGGAAGCATTCAGCAATAATTCCAAGCTCGCAGATTCTCGACGCCAGATCTATAAACTGCGCAAAGCCGCCCTGCTTGACCCATTAACCGAGGTCGCGAATCGGCGCTTTCTAAATATTCGCCTGCATACCATGTTGAAAGAATATCAGGAGAGTAATCTGCCATTCGGGGTGATGATGTGCGACATAGACGGTTTTAAGTCGGTCAACGATACACTGGGACATGCTGTAGGAGACCGCGTGTTGGGTATGGTGGCGCGTACCTTTCAAGCCGTCCTGCGTTATACAGATATGGTCGGGCGTTGGGGAGGCGATGAAATGGTTTGCGTTTTTCCTGAAGTAAACCAGGCTGGGTTGCTTGCCCTCAGTGAAAAACTGCGCCACATGGTGGCAACGGCCCGGCTGGATTTGGAAAACACCAGCGTCTCGGTGAAGATTTCGTGTGGCTGTACCATGGTCAATGAAAAGGACAGTGTGGAAAGTATCATCAAACGCGCGGATGCGTTGATGTATAAGAGCAAATTCAGCGGTGGAAATCGCGTGACATCAGACGATGTGCAATGAGAATCAAAGGTTTCGGACCTCAGGCCGACGCGCCTGAGTAACTCCTCAAACCAAGTAGCCACACTCCGCGCGCCAGCAGCGAAAACAATATCGTGAGGCCAAAAGCGAACATCAGGGTTTCTGTGGTCAGCCGATTGGTCATGGCTTCGGCTGGCACAGTCACTGCAAAGGCCACGGGGACAAGAAACGTCATTCCGGTTCTCAGCCAATCGGGATAAATGCTCACGGGCCAGCGTCCTGCCGCGTACAGACCCTCGAACAGATTGACGATCTCATCCACTCGAATCACCCAGAACGCAATGGACGTGACCATCAGCCAGACGCAGTACAACATGATGGCGCCCATGATCAACGCGGCAACAAACGCGACGATCTGCAGCGCACCCATCTGAGTCTGAAGTTGAATCACCGCAACGATCAGAATCACCAACCCCACCAGCACATCGGTCAGATGCCAGAAGCGGAATTCGCGTACACTGACCAGCGCCTGTGCGTCCGCAGGCTTGGTGAGCACAAAGTCCAGGGTGCCATTGAGCACGTCGGTCATCAAACGTTGCATATTCGGCTGGATGGCCGTTTGAATCACGCCGCCCATCAGGATATGAACGCCCATCACTGCCAGCAATTCAGACTGCACCCAACCCGCCAGGTTATCCACCTGACCAAAGACCAGGGACAGCCCAATCAGGCCTGTGCCGACCGCGACAGCTGATTGAAGGAGCTGAATGAAGAAATTGACGCGATATTGCAGTTCGTTCATCACGCCGATGCGGAGGTAGGTCCATGCGAGTTTGAAGGGGTTCATTGTAATGTTCTCCTGATTAGCAAATACTCCCGGCAGCGTCCCCGCCGCCGCCCCACGGGGATGCTTCGCAAAGGATGGCGGCTTGAGCCTTGTTATCCGCCCACAGCGGAGAATTGCCTGATGGCGGCGCGCCAGACCAAATTGAGGAGCGAAGCGCCGATCACGATCCAGAGAATCTGCGTCCCGATACCCATCCAGAGTTCCTGTGGGGTCATCGACCCAACCAAAGCCTCAATCGGGAAGTAGAAGGTCCACTTGAAGGGCAGGTAGTTGGAAAGGCTTTGTACCCACTGCGGCATGAGGGTCATGGGGACGAGACGGCCCGAGAGGATCAGTTCGAGACCAAAGTACAGCTCGAAGATCGCACTCACACGCGTTGTCCAGAAGGTGATCATGCCGAGAAGTGAAACGATCATGGTGCGGATGAGATACGCGCCCCAGATGGCCAGGAAGAAGACAACCACTTCCAGCAGGTTCACGTCGAACGTCGGCTTGAAGACCCACGAAAGGAACGCCGCCAGGGGAAGCCACAGCAGGATGACGACGAACTTCCAGCCGGAAAAATAGGCGATGTCCTGATGGATGGGATGAATGGGCCGCATCAACTCCATGGAGAGATTGCCTTCGCGGATGCGCCACTCCCAGCCAAAAGGGGTGAAAACGATGTTCATGTTGCGTACCAGAGTCCACACAATGTAGTACGCCGCAAACGTGCCGGGGGTATAACCACCCACTGAACCGCCCTGCTGTTCTGCAATGGTAGACCACACGACCAGATAAATGACCGGCTCGGTGATCATGCCAATCATGTAAAAGTAGTTGGCGACGCGATATTGAATCTGCTGAAGAATCGAAATGCGCATGGTCGCGAGATAGAAATCAAGGTAGCGCTTCACGCCGCCTCCTTCTGCGAGAAGACCTGGTCGATCACATCGTCCACGGGAGTATCTTCCACGGTGAGGTCATCCACCTGGAATTCGGACAGCAACCTGGCTGTGACCTCTGCAGTCCGCGCTTTCGGGACCCGCAACGTCACCTTGCCATCCTCCCGGCTGATGACTTCTCCATACTTCTCTAACTGAACGTTGGAGTTTTGAAGCGAGAGGTTTAGAGTCTTGTAGGAAGAGAATTGGTTCACCAAACTGCTCAACTCGCCATCAAAAAGGATATGGCCGTGATGGATGACGATCACACGTTTACACAGTGCTTCGACGTCCGCCATGTAGTGACTGGTGAGCAGAACGGTCGCGTTGTAGCGGCGGTTGTATTCCGCGATGAAGGTACGGATGCGACGCTGCATCGTGACATCCAGGCCAATGGTCGGCTCATCGAGAAACAACACCTTCGGTTGATGAAGCAATGCACCGACGATTTCCATCTTCATCCGTTCGCCAAGCGAGAGATTGCGGACAGGCTTCCTGACCAGATCTCCCAGGTCAAGCAGCTCGATAAATTCATCACGCGTGCGCTTAAATTCCTCTACCGGGAGGCCGTAGACCGCCCGTTGCAGGTCAAACGAATCGAGGGCCGGCAGGTCCCACGTCAGTTGGTTGCGGTTGCCCATGACCAGCGTCATCTGCCGCAGATAGTCGTGCGGGCGATGGCGTGGTTCATATCCCAATACCCGCACTTCGCCTGAGGTAGGGTGCAGAAGGCCGCTCAACATTTTGAGCGTGGTGGTCTTGCCGGCACCGTTCGGACCCAGAAAACCGACCACCTCGCCGGGCTCGATGGCAAACGAGATGTCGTCCACCGCTCTGATGGTCTTGTATTTTCGGCTGAATAGACTTGTCACGGCAGCTTTCAACCCGCCTTCGCGTTCAGGGACTTGATAATGTTTGGCTAGGTGTGAAATGACAATAACAGAAGGCACAGGTTTCTCCTTGAGAATAAACTTCGGATGCGTCGCTGTGGCGACATCTTTTCGGAGTCTTTACGCCTCGGGCTCTTTGAGAAATTTTCGAAGTTCTCAGGATTAAACACAAAACCGCAGGGCGGGATGTGCGCGCACCTGCGGCTGTTACGAAAGAAAATAAAGGTCAAGTGACCCAACCAGACGGAGGCACGCAAAATATGAATTGGAATTGTTCCGTCATCAACACGAACCTCCTTCGTTTGAGATGCGAGGAGTTTATCACGTTTTCTCTGTCATTGCGAAGCGACATCCACATGGCTCAGGGATTGCTCACCTGTACTTGCGCCAGGTGCAAGTGTCGTCGGGATTTCGGTGCCGTCGCACCTCATCGAGTGTAGCGCAAAACTGTTAGGAGCCTGCTCCCTGCGCCGGGGACGGCGGCTTGAGCCATCGAAAAAAGTCACCGATACTTTTGCGCTGTACCCCCACCTCATCCCTCCTCGCAATGACAAGCACTTATCTGGTATAATCTCCGCCCGTGACTGGTCCTGCCGCGCGGTTCTCCCAAGAACGGGTCGAGCTGTGGGCATGGAGACCTGCTAGTGCGGTGTTCTGGCCGCCAAAATATATAGAAAGGACGCAAACGTCATGCCTTTACAGAAAGAAGCAAAGACCAAACTCATCACGGATTACCACCGCCATGAGAGCGATACTGGCTCACCCGAAGTCCAGATCGCGATCATGACAGGGCGAATCCAGCAGTTGACCGATCATTTGCGGGCCAACAAAAAAGATGAGTCCTGCCGTCGTGGATTGCTCAAACTCGTTGGTCACCGCCGCCGCATGTTGACCTACCTGCGCCAGGCAGATTACCAGCGTTATCTGGGAATCACCGAGAGTTTGAAACTGCGCCACAAGTAATGTTATTTTTGTAAGGGCGACCCACGGGTCGCCCTTACGTATTTGACTCCGCCGTCAGGAATTGAATAGCGCGAATAACCACTACGTGAGTTGTTCACACTCTTCAGTCCCTGACCCGAGGCGGAATAATTCGTGGGGCAGGGTGGTATCCTGCCAGATTGCGGGATAACATCCCGCTCCACGCTACAGGAGAGAATTAAATATGAAACCCGAATCTAAGAAATACTCAACTACGATTGGGAAGAACGTCGTCACGTTCGAGACCGGCAAACTGGCTGGTCAGGCCGGCGGCGCGGTGACCTTTGGCACCCCCGAATCCATCGTCTTTGCCGCGGCAACCATGGGCGACGAACGCGAAGGCATCGATTTCTTCCCGCTCTCCGTCGAATACGAAGAGCGACTGTATGCCGGCGGCCGCATCCCCGGTTCGTTCTTCCGTCGTGAAGGACGCCCTGGCACCGAAGCCATACTCGTGTCGCGGCTCACCGACCGTCCGTTGCGCCCACTTTTTCAGGATGGCATGCGCAACGAAGTGCAGGTCATTATGTTCTCGCTGTCATCCGACGGCGTGAACCCGCTCGATATCCTCGCCATCAACGCCGCCTCCGCTGCGATCATGATTTCCGATATCCCCTGGGGTGGACCCGTCGGCGCGGTGCGGGTGGGACGCCTGAACGGCGAGTTCGTTATCAACCCGACCTACCCTGAGATGGACGCTTCGGATCTCGATCTGCGCATCGCTGGCACGCGTGACGCGATCCTTATGGTGGAATGCGGCGCGAACGAAATTCCTGAAGATGTGATGGTCATGGCGCTCGAACTCGGTCACAAATCCCTGCAACCATTGATCGACCTGCAACTGCAAATGCGTGACGAAGTGGGCAAACCCAAGCGCGAGCTCAAACTCGCCGTGCCCGATGCCGACCTCCGCAAGAAGGTTTTCGACCGCGTCAGCGGATCCATGAACGAACTGCTCGGTAAGCCATTGACCAAAAGGGAATTCTACGACGGCATGACCACCCTCAAGGAAACCGTCGTCGCTGAACTTTGTTTTGTTCCCGAAGGGGCGTCCGCGTCCGACTACCCGTCGCTGGCTTCCGTCCGAGAAGCTTTTGACCAGGCTGAACAGGACATCGTGCGCGAACGCATCTTGAGTCAGGGCAAGCGTCCCGATGGACGAACGCCGACCGACATCCGCCCGATCTGGTGCGAAGTGGGTGTATCCCCGCGCGCACATGGATCCGGCCTCTTCACCCGCGGTGAGACTCAAATCCTGTCGTTTGCCACGCTAGCCACACTGGGCGAAGCGCAGGAGCTCGATAACCTCAGCCCCGTCAAGGGCAAGCGCTACATGCATCACTACAACTTCCCGCCCTACTCCACGGGCGAGGTCAAGAGCCTCCGTGGACAGAGCCGGCGCGAGGTAGGGCATGGAGCGTTGGCGGAGCGAGCGCTGGAGCCAGTCATCCCCGCGGAAGAAACATTCCCCTATACCATCCGCGTCGTGTCCGAAGCGTTGTCGTCCAATGGTTCTACTTCGATGGGCTCGGTCTGCGGTTCCACGCTCGCACTCATGGACGCAGGCGTGCCGATCAAGGCGCCCGTCTCCGGTGTGGCGATGGGACTCATCACGGGCAATGACGGCCGGTATCAAATTCTGACTGACATCCAGGGCACAGAAGATCATCTCGGTGACATGGACTTCAAAGTGGCAGGCACCGCGCAAGGCATCACCGGCCTGCAAATGGATATCAAGATCAGCGGCTTGAGCGCGCAGATGATGAAGGAAGCGCTCGAACAGGCAAAGATCGCCCGCATGTCCATCATGGAAAAGATGCTGGCTGTGTTGCCCGAAGCCCGCGCGGAATTGAAACCGTTCGCCCCGCGTATCATCACTGTGAAAATCCCCGTCGATAAGATCGGCGCGTTGATCGGACCGGGCGGCAAGTACATCCGCGCTTTGCAGGAGGAGACCGGCGCGACCATCGACGTGCAGGAAGACGGCACTGTGTACATCGCAGCAACGGATGGCGAGGGCGGCAAGATCGCTTATGAGAAGGTTGCCGCGCTCGGTGAGAGCGCCGTGATCGGAAACATTTACACCGGCAGGGTCGTACGCATCGCAGACTTCGGCGCCTTCGTGGAAATCCTCCCCGGCGTGGATGGCCTGGTCCACATCTCGCAGTTGGATACTGAACGCGTGAACAGAGTGGAAGATGTTGTCAACATGGGCGAAGAGATCACCGTGATGGTGACCGACATTGATCCGCAGGGCAAGATCAGACTGTCACGCCAGGCCGTGCTCGAAGGCTGGACCGCCGAGGAAGCGCGCGAAAAAGACCAGCGCAAACCCGGTGGAGGTGGACGTCCGGGTGGAGGTCGACCCAGCGGTGGACGCAACGGCGGAGACCGTGGACGCGGCGGCGATCGTCGCGGTGGCGGTGACCGCGGTGGAAGAGATAGGCGGTAAATAAGGAAACACGTAGACAGGTAGACATGAACGGACGGACAATTGCGCTCCGTCCGTTTTTTTGTCGACATCATCCATTTTACTGATGGCTTTCGCCCGACCATTCATCCCCCTCAATTGCAATATACATGTAATACTTATCAATATTGCAAAGTTGTATAGTTATAACAACGGCGGATTTTCATTACGGAAAGGATGGATATATGAACACGCCCAAATGGATCGTTGTATTCGTTCTGGTTTTGGCGCTTAGTGTTCCGGCAGCGCCGGTTAGCGCCGCTTGCACAGCAGCCTCCGTTGCACTGACCGCGCCCGCGCCCGCTCCCGGTCTGGTAGGCGGCGATGTATCGTTTGACATCATCATTAGCGTAGGCGACTGCGTTCCGGGAGTGACAGGCGCTGAAATATTTTTAGGCTACGACCATACTCTGGTAGAGCCGCCTATCTCGCCTATGGGCGTTGCTGTCGCGTTGCCTGATTTCTTCGGAGCATCGAACGTCACGATTGCTGAGCTTTTAGCGGATGATCCTCGGTGCCCCGGATTTCACGCCTGTGTCCATCTGGTGGCGGCGGGACCCGCGCAGAAAACGCATTCCGGCGCGGCTGCGCGCTTCCATTTTGTGGGCAAAAATGTGGGACATGCGTGCTTTACAGTGCTGGCATCAACGCTGGTGGATGCTGATGGCTTTGATGTTCCCCATACCATTGCGGCTTCCAATCCCCAATGTGTTGAGATCATACGCCGCTATACCGTGAAAGGTAAGGTACTAAGACAGGGAACACCCGCTATCCCGCCAGGCCCCGGCACCCTGGCCTGTTCAGAGGTGAATCTCATGATTGGAGCAGCGATTGTCAGTACAACCTTTACCAATGAGTTTGGTAGTTTTACACTGCCTCCTGTCCCGAGCGGTAAGTACACACTTCTCGCTGGTTATTCAGGATATCTGGATTCTGGAATAGAAATTGTCATCGGCGACCCTGGCCCGCTGGTTATTGACATGGGAGCGACGACCCTGCATGGCGGTGACGTTAATGATATCAGTGATGACGGTGGCGACGGCAAAATTAATATTCTGGACATTGGAGAAATCATCAGTGAATTTGGATTCTCAGGTGCGCCTGTGAGGTCCGACCCGGCTGAAGGTTGCGCTGATCCCGATGAACCCCCAGACATCAATGACAACGGGACCATGAACATCAACGACCTGGCGATCGCAGCCGGAAACTGGGGATGTACGGGTCCGACAGCGTGGGGCCTGGTTCCTCCGAAACGCTGTATACCGTCATAAGTCCACATCCAAATTTAATGATGGATCATCCCATGTCATGTAATTGGTCAACCAGTCGAGTTTGGTTTCTTGTGACGATGCTTGTCGCGTCACTGGCGGGCGCGCCGGCTCTCGCCCAGGGCGCGGCGGTGGTGCGCGTTGACCCGTCCACATCCTCGGTCCAGGTGAACAATACCGCCAATATCGCGATCAAAGTTGACAACATCGCCAATCTTATCGCGTTTGAAATCCACCTGTCATTCAATCCGGCGGTGTTGGAAGTAACGAACTTGACAAACGGCGGCTTTATCGCGGCGGACTTCGAGGCGCAGAAGACGTACGATAACACCGCTGGCACAATTGATTACGCGGTCGCGCAAATAAACCGTCCTCCCGCGCAGGGAAGCGGCACATTGCTCAATATTGCCTTTCGCGCGAAAGCCAACGGCAGTTCAATGGTGACGACGCGCGCTACACCAGCCGCCCCAAACGGATTAGTTCTCTCAGATGCGAATGGAATGGCGATCCAGGCCTCCTGGCTGCCTGGCACAATCAATGTGGGATCATCAACTATCACATCTACACCTATTACTCCCGCGCCTGCCACGAACACTCCAACCAAAACTTCTACCCCTGCTCCCATCACCAACATTCCAACTAATACTCTGATCAGGACTTCCACCATTACTCCCTGTGACGACGATGACCAGTGCCCTCCTACGACAAATAGTCCGACTTTTACAAATACGCCACCCTACACTCTAACCTCTACCTCAATTACTAACACCCCAACATATACTTTTACTCCCACTCCAACCCTCACCCCTACTTCGACCAGTACTCCCAATCCTCGAACTCATGTTGTGCGCTGGGGGGAATGGCTCTATTGCATTGGACGTGCTTATCGTGTTTCACCGTGGGCAATTGCAGAAGAGAATGGCATTTGGTGGCCCTATATCATTTTCCCGGGTCAAAGACTGACTATCCCCAGTGTTCCATGGCCAAATATGACACCCGGACGAGTTTGTAAGGCCCAATTCACAATGCCTGTACCCACATCCAATCCTACCCCTATTCCTGTCACTCCCATTGTTACCACCACTCCTCCTCCCGCTGTTACCCCAATTCCGGCTACCACTGCCCCACCTTCCACTTGCCGCGCGACGTATGTTGTTCGCTCAGGAGATACATTGTATAGTATCGCCAAGAAGTATGGGACCACTTACACGGAGATTGCGCGCGTCAATGGAATATCAAATCCGAGACTCATTTATCCAGGACAACGACTGTGCATTCCATAGTTGGTTTATGAAATGGAGACGACCGTGTCACGTTATGAATTGAGGAGTCGAATTTGGCGGGCTGGTATATTGGCTGTATTGATCCTGGGCACAGCGTGTGCGCCATCCGATCCGGCTGTCAAAATTGAGCCATCCGTTTCATCAATTCAGGAAAATCATACGGCGGCATCTGTTTCATCCGAACCAGTTGTTAAGGTTGCGCCACCAGAATCGTTGCTTCAAGTGGATGATACAACGCGGGTGCCCGTTACAGTTGAAAATATCGCCAATCTCATTGCTTACGAGATGCACCTGTCCTTCGATGCGAATGTGCTAGAGGTCATCGAATTGAAAGACGGCGGCTTTATCCAGGCCGATTTTGTCGTCCAAAACATATTCGATAACACCGCTGGAACCATCGATTATGCCGTGGCGCAGATCGAGCAGCCGCCAGCGAATGGCAATGGCACACTGTTTGAGATCGTTTTCCGGGCGAAAGCCCCGGGCGAATCTCCTATTCGTTTTCGCGAGACGCAAGCCGCGCCGGCAGGTGTACTTCTCTCCGACCCAAATGGGGTGGAAATACAAGTTTCGTTCCTAAGTGGGAGCCTAGAGGTCAGCCAGTAACGAGCAGGATATGTTCATGCAAAACGGACGGACGCTTGCGCTCCGTCTGTTTTTTGTAAATAAAAGTGGCGCGTATAATTCCATATGATGTCTAAGGCACAATACTGTATTGTGGCTGCATATATTGCGCGCGTTGCTAAACGTAATATTGAGTTTCAATGATGCTGCCAATTTTGAAGGAGAACCTATGGATACTGAATACAACTCAGATGTTGAGTACTACACTTCGGAAATCTTGAAGGACCTGCCATTCTCAGCAGCGGTTCGAGTAGGAAGGATGCTCTATCTTTCAGGACAAATCGGCATTGATGCCTCAGGCAAATTAGTTTCAGGGGGAATTGGCGCCGAGACACGTCAGGCCATGGAAAATATTAGAGCCACGCTGGAGCAATGCGGTTCGTCACTGGATCATGTCATCAAGGCCACTGTTATGCTAGCTGATATGAGTGAATGGTCTGAAATGAATAAGGTCTATATTACTTATTTTGGCAAGCATTTGCCTGCCCGGAGCGCGTTGGGGGCAAATGGGCTGGCTCTGGGAGCACGGTTGGAAATTGAGTGCATCGCCGTTCTACCATAGAGAAGTATCTTTATTACGCGCAACCCAGCCACGGCTTTGTTCGGACCAGATGGCAAGAACATCCGCGCCTTACAAGAGGAAACCGGCGCGACCATGGACGTGCAGGAAGCTGGCACTGTGTACATCGCCGCTGCCGATGGTGTTGGTGGCAAGGTCGTGCGTATTGCAGACTTCGGCGCGTTCGTGGAAATCCTCCCCGGCGTGGATGGGCCCGTCCACATCTCGCAACTCGATAGCGAACGTGTGAACAGGGTGGAGGATGTGGTGAGCATGGGCGAAGAGATTACCGTGATGGTGACAGATATCGAGCCGCAATGCAAAATCCGTCTCTCACGTCAGGCCGTGCTCGAGGGCTGGACCACCGAAGAAGCGCGCGAGAAAGACCAGCGCAAATCCGGCGGCGGACGTCCCGGTGGAGGTGGACGTAACGGTGGAGATCGCGGACGCAGCGGAGACCGTGGCTGTGGAGGTGGGGACCGCGGCGGGCAGGATAGACGGTAGATAGAACGGACGGAGCGCAAGCAACCGTCCGTTTTTTTCCTTAAGGAAAAGATGGGCGTATAATCCGGACATAATTACTTATACAGTCCCTATGTTGTATAACCACGCTGCACGCGGTTTTATACAGCGCGCCGCACAAAACATAATTGAGCGACCCATCCAAGCTCTAGATAAGAAATCCAACTGAAGCTCTGGATATTAGTGACCCGGCGGGTCTCTAACCGAGTTAGGCGCTTCGAGCATGGAAAACAATAAAGTAAAATGCGTCAACCTACCTTTCGACAACTTTTATTAAAGCATGTCGCACCGCCGCTTAAGACTTTTGGGTTTCAGTATGACGAGTCACTCAAAGTTGGAAGTGCCAGATATGGATTTAAGAAGCATCTAGTAGATGATATTGAAGCCAGCATATTGTTTCAGAGAACCCAATATAGTGATAGTGACACTCCCTATGGATACGGTTTTACGGTCGAGTTGAGCCGCCATAGGGTAGATCCCTCAGGGCAGAGGCATTATAGGCAATATGATGGTGGGTTTAGTATGCGATTACCCCGTTTGATCGTCGATGCCTATGGACTAAGGCTCTATTCGGAGCCTGACTATTGGTGGCATGCCAGCACGAGTCATGAATTCAAGACTGCATTGGATGATGTTATTTCGAAACTTGAGCGGTACGGCATTGCTTGTCTTGAAAGTCAGCAGTTTCGCTATTGGATATCTGGCGGTAATCAAGATGAGTGGAATGCACTCCAAAATATGCTGGATAAGATAGTCCTACCTTCATTGTCCGCGGTGGGATATGAATCGGAAGATGATCCTATTCAGTTCGGGAATACCGAACGTGTCAGACCTCAGCGGCACTTCAAAAAACCAATGCAAGATGATTCATATGCTTTTATCAGCTTTCATCCGTTCGCAGACTTCCACACGCCCAAAGAAAACGCCACAGGCTTACAGAAGCGCTGGCTTGGGGTTATGATTGCACGCAAGCATTCATACGATCTGAATGCAGAGACGACGTCTCCTGATAGCGTGTCTTTCCAAGGATGGTTAGGTCCAACATCATTTTCACGGTCTGATGTGAGGGAAATGATTTCTGAAACCGCGCTTTGGAAATATCTTGCAGCAGCTTTACCTTTGCAATTGTCTGTTGTCGTGGAGAAAATAAAGCGAGATGCGATCCCAATCCTTGAGGAAGGGTAGGATGCGCCTAACACAGCGTGCACCTCGGCAAACAGCGCGATTTTGAAATGCGTTAGCATTTCATGGCAAATCAGGCGGAGCCAGCCGGACGGCTGGGATGCCCAGCGCTTATGCGCTTGGGCTGGGCGATGTTCGCCTGAAGCTCACTCGCTCAATGGCGCGTTTTTGGAGCCTTTTCTTGAGCTTCAGCGGTTTTCCATTTCCCAACCTTTTTCTCACCAGCCGTGCCCTTAGGGTCATAATCCCAACCGTTAGGCGGTGGTACGCACATAAGGATTCTTCCGTGATGACTTCTCAAGATGCAAAGATAAATCTGGGCCGTGTAGCCTCGGTATATGCACCAGCGATCCTCCGTGCTGTACAACAAGAATACCCAAATCACATGCAGCATGTGATAACAGATCCAGAGGATCGACCGACTCCACGTGAACTGCACCCAGCTTTTTACGGCTGTTTTGATTGGCACTCAAGCGTTCATATGCATTGGGCGCTCATCCGCCTGTTGCGCCTGGTGCCTGAAACGTTTGATCAGGCCGCGGCGATCGCGGTGCTTGACGCTCATTTCACGGAAGCAGCCTTGTTGCAGGAAACCCGATATATGCTCGCCCGACGGAGTTTCGAGCGCCCCTATGGCTGGGGTTGGGCCCTGACACTTGCTCATGAATTGACTCTTTGGGAACATGAACTGACGGGAAGATGGTTGACAACGCTGCATCCGCTCGCAGACGCAATCACAGAACGATTTTTGGAATGGATTCCAAAGGTCGCCTATCCAATCCGCGTGGGGATGCATAGTAATAGTGCGTTTGGGCTGGCGCGCTCGGTGCCATGGGCCCGATATCGGGCAAGGCACGGCGACGACCGGTTGTTGACGGCCATCACACAGGCAGCGATCAGATGGTATGGAAAAGATCAGAACTATCCGGCCCACTACGAGCCTAGTGGGAGCGATTTTCTGTCCCCTGCATTAACCGAAGTCGAGTTAATGGATCTGGTGCTGGATCGCGAGGCATTCCTGCCGTGGCTGGAGAGATTTTTGCCTGGGCTTTCGGAAGGGAAGCCAATATCACTGTTTGAGCCGGCCTATGTGTCCGACCCAACAGATGGGCAACTAGCGCATTTGCATGGGCTCAACTTATATCGTGCATTTGTCTGGAAACATCTTAGCGAAATCTTGCCATCGAACGACCAGCGAAAGGTAAATTTGCAGGCGGCGGCCGATGTTCATGCACAAGCAAGTATAGACGCTGTAGTGGGGTCGGACTACATGGTGGAACATTGGCTGGCCTCGTATGCGATCCTCTATTTGAGTAGTGTCTAAGTTCAAGGGGAGGCAAAAGGGCGCCAAATCCCTGTTTCATTTGTATGAGTATAATCCTGGGTCATGAAACCATCCTCGTCACGTGAATAATTATCTCTCCTTCCTTCAACTGCGACCCAAATTTCGATCTCTCTGGCTGGCGCAGGTCATCAGCCTCACCGGCGACTGGTTCAACACCATCGCCGCAGTCATCATCGTCAATCGCTATTCCGCTTCCGGGCTGGCCGTGGGAGGCTTGTTCATAGCCCGAGCCTTGCCTCCGTTTTTGCTGGGTCCTGTAGCCGGCGTCGTTGCAGACCGCTTCGACCGTCGCAAAGTCCTCATCCTGAGCGACCTATTGCGCGCGGGAATCGTTCTTGGTTTTTTGCTCGTGGATCGTCCGGAGCGTCTGTGGCTTCTATATGTATTAACCGTACTGCAATTTAGCGTGTCTACTTTTTTTGAACCAGCACGCGCCGCGCTGGTCCCAGCCCTTGTTGAAAATGACGAACTGCTCAAAGCAAACACACTCTCCAGCGTTACCTGGTCTGCCATGCTCACCTTGGGCGGCGCTATCGGCGGGCTGACCGCTTCCCTCTTTGGCGTGCGCGTCTCCCTGATCGTAGACGCGTCAAGTTTTCTTGTCTCGGCAATTCTCATGCTCAGCATCACCGGTCAATTTCGTTCCAACGCAATCCATGCGCTGGAGAGTGGCTGGAAGAATTTTGTGGATGGTTTGCATTATGTTCGCAAAAATCTGGATGTCGGGCTAGTGACGTTGGTCAAAGCGCTGGGACAAGTCGGCAGTTTTGACATCATCGCCGCGCTGTACGCCGCTCGCGTCTTTCGAGAGGGACAGGAGGGCGCGACAACCCTCGGCTTGATGTTTACAGCCTTTGGCGTGGGCGCCGTCATTGGTCCGCTGATTGCAAATCGATTCGGCAACTCAAGCACGGTCTGGTTGCGACGCGCTATTCTTGGTGGCTTCGTATGCATGCCGCTCGCGTGGCTGATCGTTGGTGTTGCCCCATCCCTGCCGATTGCCCTGCTCGGGTGCATCTTGCGCGGCATGGGCGGCTCCGTCAACTGGACATATAGCGATGTGCTCTTGCAAATGTCCGTGCCCAATCATCTCCTCGGACGTGTGTTTGCTTTTGATTTTGCGATCTTTACGCTGGCTGTATCTGTTTCGCTATGGCTGACCGGTTTCATCACTGACCAGTTTCATCTCGCCCCGCGCGTCATTGTCTTGTTGTTGGCAACGGGGAGTCTCGGTCCGCTGGCGGCGTGGAGCGCGGCGTTGCGTTGGCAAACTCGCCACGTAGCGTGACACCCTTGCCAAATTCGGCAATTTTTAGTACAATTGTTCTATAATCCCACTGGTATGAAAAATCCATCCACCCAATAGCCTCCTGTACATCACAGGTGGAAGGATAGTCTGTCCTTAATAATTCGAGGAGGCTGAGGAGTAAACAAAAACGAAACGTAACACCTACACTAAATAAAAAGGCACATTAAACTTACCGAACACGTACAAATGAAAGTAGAAGGAAACCATGTCCCTGTTTTACGAAAATCTAGATGAACGTACACGACAACTGATGTTGGAAGAAGTAGAATATGATATCGCTCACAATCAACTGCACATCAGTCCCTTCCTAAGCGGACAAGGTCAATGGGATTACCCCCACTTATTGCGTAAAGCCATCCAAAAAGGGAACGACGAGACCCTGGTCCAAGACTTGCAGGCCCGTCGACGTATTCTGAGGGCACTGCCACGGCGAAAGCCCAAGGGAGGCTATGTGATTGCCGCCACCGTGGAGAACGCTGCGGAAGTATTGGCAGAGAGCGAGTTCAATCGTTACTATATCCGTGGCCTGGCTCGCCGCGCCATCGAAGATGGAATTCCAGAGCTGGTCGTGTATCGTGCAAAACCAGCCCGAATCCCTCGACCCGAGTCAGAAGCCCGAGTGGAAATGGCACTCTCACCGAAAGAATTGCTCCAGGATCTACGATCTCATCCTGGAGATGAGCTGCCAGCCCTCGGCGTCCCCTCCGGACCAAATTCAGGTCTCACTGTCCGCCTGCCTTAGCAGGCGGACCTTTTCTTTTACAGAATACCGCCTAATTATCCAATCGCACACTTTGAATATAGCCCACATATCATTTTCAAATATTGACACCCTTGCCTGTGCTATAATTTTTTCAACACACTTTGATAGTATTATATTATTGAGGCGGCCAGCAATGACGACTTTAGTCTTTATCAAGTCAAACCCGCCTGTTCCAATAGGAGGCCGGACATGAAAGTTTTTCTAACCGGCGGGACCGGCTTTATCGGGCGGCCACTTACACGGTCGCTTATTAGGCGCGGCTGGAGTGTCGTCGCGCTCGTGCGCAAGCCCGAGAGCCCACAGGCGCGCGCCTTGACGGAGATGGGAGTACAGTGTGTGAAAGGTGACGTCACCGACCGCGAGTCTATGCGGGCAGGCATGACTGGCGCGAACGTACTCATTCATAACGCCGCGTGGTATGAATTGGGGATACCTGAAAGCGCCCGGAAACTCATGGATGTGATCAACATCACCGGCACAGATAACGCCTTGAGCCTGGCGCTGGAGCTTGGCATTCCGCGCACGGTGTACGTCTCTTCGACTCTATACTATGGTGACACGGGCCCCCAAGCACGTGATGAAACCTATCAACGACAGGCACCGTATCGTTTGTACTATGAGAAGACCAAAACCGAAGCGCATGAACTCGCGCATCGTTACCAGCAGCGCGGCTTGCCACTCATCCTGATCTGTCCGGCTCACGTGGTCGGGCCCAATGACCACTCCATATTTGGCTATTTCCTGCGGCTGTATTTGAACCGGCTGATGGTACCCTTTGCCGTTGGGCCGGATATGATGAACTCGGCTGTGTTCGTCAACGATGTAGGCGAAGGCATTGCATTGGCGGCAGAGAAGGGTCATATTGGCGAGACGTACATCCTGGCTGGCGATCCCATGAGCCTGCGTGAGGTCTTTGAGATTTGGATGACAAAACCGGGAGGGTTTAAGGTCAGGATTTACGTACCCCACTGGATGGCCATGCTGTTGTTTGCATCACTGGAGCCATTGCAGCGTATCGCTGGTCTGCCAGCTTTCATTTCGCGCGAAACTGTTTTGGGCAGTAAAGTGTCCCTGAACTTTTCCAGCGCCAAAGCGCAGCGTGAACTGGGCTGGAAATATCTCCCCGCGAAAGAAATGTGGCTTGACATCGTTGACCAGGAACTCAATCTGATGACCAGCCGCAAGAAGCGTGATTTGGCGTCGCGATTGAAGCCCGTGGATATGAGTGATTTGAGATAGGTCACTCACTTGATCTCAAGCAGAGGCCACACTCACCCACTCCGCGAGCCAATCCGTGGGCACCGACCGACAACCTGATTCTGAGTGGAGAACTCTTATGCCAGGATATATTGCAGCACTGACCATTGTGCTATTGCTGGGAATGGTGCTTACTCGGGCCCTGATGTTGAAAAGAAAAGGGGTCGAGGCCCTGCATTTCGGCAAAATAGATAAGACCGATTTCTTGATTCCTCCCTTTGCACTTTTCTATTTCTATACCGCGTTTGCGGCGGCATTTGGTTTTCCCCTCGTAAGCACGCAGAAATTTTTCCATTCCGAGATAATTCCCTGGATTGGAGTGTTCTTTTGCCTGGCAGGGCTGTTGTTGTTGTTGTGGAGCCTGGTTTCTTTTGGGCAGAGTTTTCGTGTTGGCATCGATACGGACCATCCCGACAAACTTATAACGACCGGCGTTTTTGCTTTCAGCCGCAATCCCATTTATGTGGCATTTGCGTTGATCTTGATTGGCCAATTCCTGATCTTCCCAAATTGGATTCTTCTGGTCTATCTGGCTGTAGGCATATGGCTGTTCCACCGTCAAGTGTTGCGTGAAGAAGACTATTTGAGGAAGCATTACGGCCAGGAATATCTGGAGTACTGCAATCGAGTCAGAAGGTATTTGTAAGTAAATCGTCCGGGGATAGCACAAATCGTTGGCCCGCTCGTATCCGTTCATAACGGAATGCGAGTTCGCAACGATATTTTTCATCCTGACTCGCCAAAGTCAGGCCGAAAAGGAAGCACATATGAAAGGTAGCTACGATTGCCGAACTGTGTTTTGTCGCGCAATGGGCAAACTTGCTTGAGACCTTTGCGCGCCCCGCCAAACTCGAGAGGATGGTCACTTTTTCAAAACTGATCTTTCCCGCCATCCTGGTGGCGGAAGTTTTCTCATGGCGCGGCGTTCTGACCACGAACAACTTCTGGCATTTCCTCGAAGAATCCATTTGGGGATCATGCGAGGTCGGCTTGACGGCCTCCGCGCTCGCCATGCGGAGGCAGTATCAGGGACCACCTAAGCGGTTCATGGATTGGATGGCGCTCAGCGGGGCAATTTATGTCACCTACATGTTTAGCCTCGACATCCCAACCTATTATTCCCGGTGGCGAATCGACCAGAGCCATGGAAAGTCCTACACCGGTTTCCGGGAAGGGCTGACGAATCTTACCTTCCATTGGACCAAGACTCACGATCCGCAAGATTGAGAGGGTGAATTTATCTGGATGTTGATCTATTTCAGCCTGGCTGTCTGGGTGAGCCTGGCCCTTACACAGGCTCCAATTGACAGATTGGAGGAAGCTGTTGCTTCTTCCAAGAAAATACCCGGATGAAATGCAGTCCATTGCCTGCTCCATCTAACAGATTGATTGGAATATAATTGCGATAGATCGTACCATTTATCTGTAGAAAGGATGCGTATCAAATGTTGAATCTAAATTCCATTATGATTGGCACGAAACAACCCGAGGCGTTAGTGGCTTTTTATGAAAAGGTCCTTGGAAAGCCAGCGGATATGGTCGATGAGGAAATTGGCTTCCATGGCTGGCAAGTTGGCAGTACATCTCTGTCCGTTTTAGAGCACTCCCACATGGAGGGAAACACAAAAGATCCCGGACGGATCATGTTGAATTTCGAGACCTCGCAAGTCAAAGAGGAGTTTGAGCGCATCAAAGGGATTGGCGGTACAGTCATCAAGGAGCCTTATGAAATGGGAGGTGGGTGGATTGCGACCCTGGCTGACCCGGATGGAAACTACTTTCAATTGATAACTCCGATGGGATCGTAAAGTATTTTGCTGGCTTTGCCGGAGCGCCTAGGATCGCGAACAGCATGTTCCAATGCACCGAATCGGACATTCTGCACAGTCCGGTTCTCAGGGGAGTCAACCTTGCCGAGTAGGAGTCAACGTGTTTAGTGTCAGAGACCGTGACCACATTCGTGACCATGTACTCCAACTCGCCACATCCGACGAGCGGGTTGTCGCCGGGGCCGTTGTTGGTTCACTGGCGCTCAGTGACGGTGATCGGTGGTCAGATCTCGACCTGACCTTTGCAGTCGGAGATGAGTTTTCCATTTTCGATGTGTTGGAGGACTGGACACGCAACCTCATCGAGAACTTTGATGCGGTGCAGCTCTTCGACCTCCCCAGCGGACCGAGCATCTATCGCGTCTTTCTACTCCCGGGCTGTTTGCAGTTCGATCTCTCCTTCACGCCGGCGTCCAAGTTTGGTGCTGCCGGTCCCAAGTTTAAGCTGATCTTTGGCAGTGCTGTCGAAAGGCCATACACGCAACCGCCGTCGGCACAGGAACTCTTTGGCTACGCCGTGCACCACGCCTTGCGGGCGCGGTTTTGCATTGAACGTGGACGTTACTGGCATGCGGAGTATTGGATCAGCAGCACACGCGATTATGCTCTCAGTCTAGCCTGCCGTCGCCGCGGCCTGGCAGCAGTCTATGGTAGGGGCTTTGATGATCTTCCTGCTGACGTAAAAGATGTCTTCATGAGGGCGCTGGTGACTTCCCTGGAACGAGAGGAACTGCTCCGTGCGCTCCGCTGCGTCATCGAGGGACTATTAAGCGAAACAGATGAGGTTCAAGCGCTGGCGGCAAAAGTCGAGCCACAGTTACGTGAGTTGATGATTTCATGAGATCGTTAAATCGGATTGCCGATGAACGTGGCACATTATCCTTTCGAGCACCCGCCATTCTTAATCTTAGGAGTAGAGTATGAACAACGCTCAAACCTTTTCAAGGGCCTCCGACCAATATGCCAAACACAGACCGCAATATCCCGACGAATTATTTTCCTATTTGAGTGAAATTTCTGTTGAGCACGACTCCGCCTGGGACTGTGCCACCGGCAATGGTCAGGCTGCGGTTTCCTGCGCAAAATACTTTGCCCGTGTGGAAGCGACCGACATCAGCGCGGAACAGATCGAGCATGGCATCCCCCATCCGAATGTACATTACAGCGTTTGTCCGGCCGAACACACGCCGTTTGCTGACCAGTACTTTGATCTAATTACCGTTGCGACGGCAGTCCATTGGTTCGATCAGGAGCAATTCCATCGGGAGGTCGAACGTGTGCTCAAGCCTGGGGGAGTTCTGGCGGTCTGGACCTATGGCTACTTCAAAATCGATCCTGAACTTGACGATGTCATCCGCAGGAAATTACTGGAGCCGATCGATCCGTTTTGGGCAAGCGGCAACCGGCAGGTCCTGAACGGGTATCGCGATTTATCTTTCCCGTTTGAGGAAATTGATACGCCCAATTTCGTGCTGCGGATGGAATGGAATTTGGAACAGCTATTCGCTTATATGCGAACGTGGTCCGCTGTGAAACGCTATGCAGACGAACTGGGCAACGATCCCGTCGACGGACTGGATACAGAACTGAGAACAGTGTGGAAGGAGGCTGATAAAATTAAGACAGTGCACATGCCCTTGTTTTTAAGAGCGAGCCGAAAGTCCCGGTGAATCTAGCGGAGTATGCTCGACCCCTATAACTCAATAGGAGTATCCACATGAATGTATCAAACACCTCTCATCAACCAGCCCCTATCGGCGGAATCCTGTCCATGATTTTATCGCCGCTGGGGTTGCTGCTTGTCATGTATTTCGCTTCAGGGGCAGGCACTGGAGTCACGCATTCCCGCGGGGTCATTGTGTTCGCCCAGTACTTGTTGCTGACCCTGCTGGGGTCTGGACTGGCTTCCGGCATCGCAGGAGTCATCCGGCGCGAGCAACCTGGATGGCTAGCCCGAACGGGCTTGATGCTGACAATCTTCATCACGAGCCTCATAGCGCTCTTTTTTTATTCGCTGGATGATTGAGTTTGTTCCGGCGAGCCAGTTATTTCAGTGATCAATATGCTTTCAATATCGGCAACAGATGGATGGCGAAGCTCCCACCCCGGAGCGGTCATTGGCTTGCTGGAGCTCACTGCTGTTGTAAATGCCCATCCGTCCCCCGAACTCGACGAACGGAAACGAGCGACAGAGGAACGGTTGAGAGAACGCTACCGCGGATTCACCCGGCAGGATTTCCTGGCCCTGCCTGTGATGTCGGCCTATGAGCGTTACTACAAGCGCTTCGACAAGACATATCACGTCCAACTCCAGGTCGAGTCTATTGTTTTAAAGGGGAAAAATCTGCCGAATGTTTCTCCCCTGGTTGATTCAAACTTTATCGCGGAAGTGGAGACGTTTGTCCTCACAGCCGGTCACGATGTCGCGAAACTTCGTGAGCCGATTCTCATGGACGTATCGCACGAAGGCGATATCATGACGCAAATGAATGGCGCGTCAAAAGCCATCCGTGCCGGCGATATGATCATGAAGGACGCTGACGGAATATGCTGCTCGATCCTCTATGGGCAGGATAATCAGTCGCCTATTTCCCCAGAGACTTCTCATGTCCTCTATGTGTCTTACGCTCCTGCCGGTGTACCAGCAGAAGCTGTAGATCTACAGTTACGGAGAATTGAGGAAAACGTCCGCTTAGTTGCGCCGACCTTTGTTGTTGAACAACACCGGTTACTGAAAGCGGAGTCGGGCTGAGCCTGGTACATCGAGTGTGCCAAATTCGCCAACGAAACACGGCATCAGCGTTTCAAACGACAGGAGATGTTACATGTTACGGGTACGCCCATATGTTCCTGAGGATCGTACTTTCGTTCTCAGTCTTGCTCCGCGTCTTGCAATTGGCATGCAACCTTGGCGCGATTTGAGACTCTGGCTCACAACGGTTGAAGGCTGGCTGACTGAGAGTATTAATCAACACAATCAGAAGACAATGGTCTTGATTGCGGAGGATGAACTGGGCGAACGATGTGGTTTTGCAACAGTCTCGCACAGCACGCACTTTACCGGTCAACGCCAGGCCTATATTGGAGAGCTTGCTACCAGTGAAACCTTCGAAGGCCGTGGAGTTGGCACCGCTTTGGTTGAGGCTTGCGAGCAGTGGGCACGTGAGCAAGGCTATACAATTCTTACGCTTACTACTGGTGCTGCGAATGCACGCGCGCTCCGCTTTTACCACAGCCTTGGCTTTCATGATGAAGATGTCAATTTGACCAAGCTTGTATGACAACTGTGCTCAACCATATAAGAGCGCGATTCGTTAAAGATCAACATGATAAAGGTACTTATTCAAGTTCAAGCAGGTTCCCGCAACAAGAATCTATATGATGAAAAAACTCTGGAGTACAGGGAAACACGCCATGTTTCCCGACCGTATCCTTATCCATATGGTTTTATCGTTGGAACCAACGCCGAGGATGGGGATGCCGTAGATTGTTATCTCATCACAAAAGACAGGCTGAAGGCTGGCGCTCTCGTGGAGTGCGAGCCGATTGGATTACTGGAACAACATGAAGGTGATGAGATCGATCACAAAGTATTGGCAGCCATGCCCGGTCAAGATGTGGAAACAGGAGAGGAACTTCTGAAGGAATTGCAGGACTTTATCTATTCTGTTTTCGCTCAGTTTCAAGATATACAGGTTCGTGTTGGACCAATCCGGTCGCGCGAGGCGGCGCTGAATCACATTCAGAATTTGCGGGATACGTCCGGCTTGTAAACGTAGCACAATGCGCTTTTCATCAGGGGATCTGATCGGAAACGATGCTGTGGCCGCAGTCTAACGGTTTTTTCTGAAGGGAATTGGATATGAAGCTCAACCCCTCTACGGAGGGATGCACCAAAGGATGAGGAGCCATACAATCACACTGGATGAATTTTGATGAGAAAATCGGTAAACCTGGTTACTGGGTTGTGTTTGCTGTTGTTGACAGCCTGTGCCACTGCTTCGCAATCGCCTGTCACCACACAGACCGCACCCCCCGTTCGCAGAGAAACAGCCGCTTCAATTTCATCTCCCTCACCAGTCTGCGAAACGCATACTGCCTCTGTAACGCTATCAGCCTCCCACATGACCGTAAACGTGGGCGATACCTTCAAGGTTACGGTAACGCTGAATAATGAAGGCTGTCTTGCCCTGGGCGTTCCACAATATGTACTCTACGCTTCAACCACCGGATCCCCAGTAACTGCAACAAATCCGAAACCCATCGTGCACTACCTGGCGGTTGATCCGGGACAATCTGATTCAGCAGAATTCACCCTCCAAACGGTTGCCCCGGGCTCGGTTGAATTCACTGCGTCCGCCAGCTTCGAGGTTCATCTGGGATATCCCGGTCCCGCATATTGGGGGAATAGCACCTCCCGCGAACCATTGAGAGTCCTGGTAAGATCCAACGCGACAGAGATGCCAATGGCGGAATCCGGTTTCACATCCCTGAGGATTCCGGAAGTTCCCCTGACTATTAGCTTTCCCAGCGCCTATACCCTCACCAGGAGCCTGGAAACGAATCG
This sequence comes from Anaerolineales bacterium, assembly GCA_035720235.1. Taxonomy (GTDB): domain Bacteria; phylum Chloroflexota; class Anaerolineae; order Anaerolineales; family Villigracilaceae; genus Defluviilinea. Next base: position 219,538 of record DASTOH010000137.1, read on the forward strand.
GCGAGGCTCATTCGTCTCATATGATTTCGGTCCATTGCAGGCGCTTCGCGGCAAAACCCCTTATCTAAAGGAAATCCAATTCTTCTCCACAGAGTCCATTGAGGAGTTCACGAAGGGCTGCACCGGAAGCGATCCATGTTTCTTCGGTGATTACCCTGATCTCGAAAGATACTACGGACAATTGAAAGCCTATCGAGACAGGAGGGACTTTCAAACCTACAAGTTAGTCCTGCTCGTAGAGCGTTTTTACTTTGCCTCAACCCATCCATGCGAAGGTGACACATGCGTTATACGCGAGTACACTGCCTTTGTACCAGGAGACACCAAGGTTGACATCTGGATCATCATGGAAGATGAGACAGAAATTACCCAAAGCGACGAAATCATGCGCTCAGTCAAATTACAGGAATAAGGTTTCGGTCATTCAAGGTCGTTTTGCGCGCAAACCCACACTACAGGACGATGCATTACAACGAATTCAATTGAAGCTAGTGAACCAAGCAACATCAGACGGACGGAACACAAGTGGTTTCGTCCGTTTGGCATTTAAAATGAACACAGGCCTGATAAAATCGACAGAACACAAGCATCTCTTTCTGAAAGTGCGGGCAGAAATAAATCTGCCAATCAGTAACTATAACGATGAACTGCAAAAACTGCGGAGCTCCGCTCCAACCCATCAGTGCGATGGTCCAGTGTCCATACTGCGGCGGCCTGAATCAATCCATGCCGGTGGTGCTTGCCAAGGCATTGCGGATCGAGACCCTCAACGAAGTCGCCACCGTGATGATTCCCAAATGGAGCGCATTACCGGCCGGTCGCATCGATGTCTTCTCTACGGGGCTGGAAAATCAACAGGCTGTCAGCGTGCACATCGTGCAGGGAGATAGTGACCAGCTCAGTCAGAACCAGGATGTGGGACTATTCACTTTCGACGGTATTTCGCCTGCCCCGCGTGGCACGCCGCGCATCCAGTTCACTTTCGAGATCGCCGAGGATGGTATCCTGCGTGTGGCGGCTGAAAATCTGGGGACGGGTAAAAAAGTCACGTTTCCGCTGATGCGGCTTGATATCCTGGAAAGGGAATCATAAAGTTATCATAAGTCGACAACAAACACGGTCATCAGAACTAAAATGCGGATGAGAATATGGCCTGCTTTTTTCTCCGACCGCCTATTTGATCCTTCATCCGATGTTCGTCTTCGACTCATCCCGCCATGCAACTCATCAACCTTCTGAAGGGCTTTTACAACCAGTATCCGCGCCAGTTCTGGCTGATGATCACCGGCATCATCATTGCCACCGCTGGTGGGAGCATGATCTGGCCCTTTCTGGTGATCTACGCCAGCAGCAAATTAAACCTGCCACTCAGCACTGTTGCTGCCTTGATTTCCATCAACGCCGGGACAGGCCTGATTGCGTCCCTCATTGCTGGAACACTAGCCGATAAGATCGGACGCAAGGCTGTCATGGTATTTAGTCTTGCGGTCAACGGCATTGCCTACTTTCTACTGATCTATGCGCAAACCTACCTTCATTTTGCCGCCCTGATGGTTTTGATCGGCTCATCCAATCCACTTTATCAGGTGGGCGCAGATGCGATGCTCGCGGATATGATCCCCTCCGAAAAGCGCACCGATGCTTACGCCATCAACCGTATTGCCAACAACGCCGCTTTCGCGCTCGGTCCCGCCATAGGTGGTTTTCTCGCAACGCGTTCTTATAACCTTGCTTTTTATGGCGCGGCCCTGGGCTTCATCACCTACAGCCTGCTGCTGCTCCTTCGCGCCCGCGAGACGTTGCCGCTTGCTCGTGAAAACAATGCTGCAACCTCTCACAAGGACGAAAACGTTCTCCGGGGTTACACGCGCGTCTTTCAAGACACACGCTACATGATCATCATCGCCTTGATCAGCCTTGGTCTGATCGCCCCCACACTGCTCTGGATTCTCATGCCCGTGTACGCCAAAACTAACTTTGGCATGCCTGAAGCGCAATACGGTTGGATTCCCACCACCAACGCGCTCATGTGCGTCTTTATTCAATACTTGGTTACCCAGCTCACGCGACGTTATAAAACTTTGCCGGTAGTTGGAACAGGCATGTTGATCTATGCGCTGGGCACGGGCAGTGTGGCGCTCATGACCGGCTTCTGGGGTTTCTGGCTCAGCATGGTCATCCTCACTTTCGGAGAGCTCACCCTTGTCCCTACCGCCAGCAAATACGTGGCCGATACCGCGCCCGCCGACCTGCGCGGCCGCTATATGTCCATCTATTGGCTGGGCTGGGGCCTAGCGCGCACCCTCTCTCCCATCCTCGGCGGATTCCTCAACGACAACATTGCCCCCCGCGCCATCTGGATTGGAGGTCTGCTCATTGGCCTGACCAGCGTCTTCGGCTTATTCTTGTTCGACCGCCTCTTTTCCACCCAAACCACGCATCTTGCCTCAAACTAAAGATGCCTCTGTACCGATTCACTGGTCCCTGTTACTGCGTATCTTTGTCTTATACCAAGGGTTTTAAGACCTGAATTGTATATAGGTTATCGCGCTTGAAAAGTTATTATCGATAAGCTGATCAATCTGTATCAATAATCTTTATGATGGAGGATCCAAACAATGAAAGCTGTACGAATTCATGACTATGGTGGCCCAGACGTCCTTAGCTATGAAGACGCGCCCCGCCCCACTGCTCGACCAGGTGAATTGCTGATTCGCGTTCATGCGACTACGGTTAATCCCTTCGATTGCGCAGTGCGCTCGGGTTACTTACATTCTTACTTCAACTACAACTTTCCATTAATCATCGGGACCGATGTTTCAGGCGTGGTCGAGGAAGTGGGCGAGGGAGTAGCGGGTTTTTCACCTGGCGACAGTGTTTACTCGAGAACGGGCGTGTTTAGGGATGGCGCGAATGCTGAATATGCTGTGGCTTTTGCCGCCGATGTCGCAATGAAACCCCAGTCCCTTGACCATATCCATGCTGCTGCAATTCCTCACGTGACGCTTACTGCGTGGCAAGCGCTTTTTGAAATTGCCGATCTTTCTGAAGGACAGACCGTGCTCATCCATGCGGCTGCCGGTGGGGTGGGCCATATAGCAACGCAGTTAGCCAAGACGCGGGGTGCCAAGGTGATTGGTACGGCTTCGGTCCATCTTGATTTTCTGGATGAATTGGGAGTTGACCAATCAATTGATTACGCTGCCACAGCCTTTGAAGATATCGTAAGCAATGCTGATGTTGTGCTCGATCTACTGGGCGGCGAGACACAGCAACGTTCCTGGAAAGTGCTAAAACCTGGCGGAATATTGATTTCAACGGTCCAACCGCCTTCTGAAGAAACCGCCTTGGCTCACAGCGTGCGTCAGCGATTCATCGATGCCGCTCCACCGATTGGAAAGACGTTAACCGAGGTCGCCACCATGGTGGATAACGGACAGATCAAACCGGTGGTTTCCACAATTCTCCCGCTGAAAGAGATCCAAAAAGCGCATCAAATGGTCGAAGGCAGACACATGAAAGGCAAGCTTGTGCTACAAGTTCAGGATTAAGCCGCCTCGAAACTCCATAAGTGATTCCCATGAAGCCAGCCTGCCTCTGTTTTAGACAGGCTGGTTTCATTATTCAACCGCCCTGCATCCCCATTCTGACAGCAGAGACCAATTTTATTTTCCGAACAACGCAACCCTACCAACGGGTTGTTTTGTTATCAAAATTGAACCTTCTAGAGAATTTATAGATGTATAATTTCTGCAATCTGTAGCAACGTAATCCTAAGGCGAAGGGCTGCCCGTTATGAAAAAGTACATCGTTGTATTGCTGGCATTTATAAGTTCATTTTTTCTCCTTCTAGCAGCCGCGACCTCTGCAAACGCAAGTAACACTTATCAGGCAGATGTACTTGAGCATGGTGAATATATTGCCAATATCGCAGGGTGCATTGACTGCCACACACCGTTCCAGGAGGAATATCAAGACCCCACCAAAATGACGCTAGAACAGCTCAAAACCTTCTCATTCAATCTGGGTGCCACGCAGGATCAAAATAACGGACTTCTTGCAGGAGGCAGGGCTTTTGATCTGGGTCCGGCTGAATCGGAAGATACTGAGGCAGTTGCCTATTATCTCAAGAATGTTCTACCCGCAGTCAAGAACGAAATACCAGCGCCTTCCTTAAACGAAGGTTTCGAGGAGATAGCGCCCCTGGAACAGAATCAATTACCTGATGGGAATGAGGCGTTATTGCCTGTAATCTTGGTGGTGGTTGGCGTCGCTATTATCTTGTTGGTATCTATAGGAGTTGCCTTCCCAAGACGAAGGTCCGCATAATTCAGCATGGAAGCAGTGCGCAGATTAATCCGTGAAAGTTACCTTGGCATTCAGGCCAAGCTGGTTTTCCCGCTGGCCGTCACCATCCTGTTGCTGGTGCTGGTGCTTTCGCCGCTGACCAACCGGTTGATCAACAGTCGCATCGAGCAGGAAGCTGACCGCCGGCTGGCCGAGATTGCCGATTCGGTGGGTGCCCTGATCGCAAATTCTGAGGTGTTGGCGCGCAACAACGCGGCCTTGCTGGCCGAGCAGCCTGATGTTGTAAATGCCTTCCTCGATTTGCAGACCTCGAGCGCCGCACTGAATGAAAGAAAGGCTTCACTGAGTCTCCAAGAATTATCTTTGTATGAAGCAGATTTCAAAGCAGGTGATCAAGCTTACTATTATGGAGGACCGACGGTCGCCCGCCGATTGCAGGTGAGTGAAGATGCAGTGCGTATTCGTGAGACCTTGATCGCAAATGCAATCAACAACAAGGTATCCGACAGCAGTGTTGCCATTGCTCCACAGGGTTCCCAGATCATCGGCGTTGCACCTGTGTTCGCATCAGGCGGGCGTGAGCTGTTGGGTGTGGTAGTGGCCACATTCTACATGGATCAAGCCTATATAGATAACATTAGCGAGATCATCACAACGGATGTTGCCATTGTCAAAGATAACGCCGTGATTGCTTCCTCCATTGATCCAAATGCCGGCTACGAAACATTGATCAATCAGGGCTGGCTGAAATCCTCCGAGACACCTGCGTTGAATGTGAAATACTCGAATGGCCAGGATTATCGTCTGTTGGGACATTCGCTCGTTATATCAAATCAACCAGAAGGCGCGGTGTTGGTGGCCCAGCCAATTCAAAATCTCTTCGCAGTGAGCCGCGATATTCAGGTGATCCTGCTGACGGTGAACAGCGTATTTGGTCTCATGGCCCTATGGTTTTGGGTGGCGGCCTTCCTCGCCTTTACCCGCCCCCTGGCCCAATTGACCCAGGCCACTACCAACATGAGCCAGGGCAATCTCGATCAGCGTGTGCCCACCTCCTATTTGCTCTTCAGGGATGAGATCACGATCCTGAGCGAGAACTTTAACTCGATGGCGAAAAACCTCAAAGAATTGCTGACCAGCCTGGAGGAACGCGTCACACAACGGACCCAAGAATTGCAGGAGGCGCGCGATGAGGCGGTGGCAGCGAACAATTCCAAATCAGAATTTGTGTCGGTGGTATCCCATGAGCTCAAACTACCCATGACTTCCATCAAAGGGTACAGCGACCTGATGCTTTCTGGCGCCACAGGCCAACTGAATGAGAATCAGAACAAGTTCCTTAACACAATCCGCAACAACGTCAACCGCATGGCTACTCTCGTTTCGGACCTGGCTGACATTTCGCGCATCGAGAGCGGTAACCTGCGCATCGAGCCGCGCGAAGTGCCGGTGTGGGATGTGATTGATGAGGTGGTCACTCTGACGCGCACGGAGGTCATACAGAAGAATCAGACCGTCACGGTAGATATTCCACACGAACTGCCCAAGGCGTGGTGTGACCGCAACCGGCTGGCGCAGATTCTGACCAACCTGGTCAGCAACGCCAATAAATATACACCGGAGGGTGGCGCAATCGTTGTACACGCCACCCGGAATGGTGATCTAATTCAAATCAGAGTGGAAGATAACGGCTTGGGTATGATGCCTGAAGATCAGCAAAAACTCTTCAGCAAATTCTTCCGCTCGGACGATGAAAAGATCCGTGAAGCGCCGGGCACAGGTCTGGGTCTGAGCATCACCAAAAACCTGATCGAACTACAGGGCGGGAAGATATGGTTCGAGAGTGAGTATCGCCAAGGCACTTCGTTCTACTTCACTGTCCCCGTTTCCAAGGATGGGCGTACGCCACAGGCCTAGCCGGTAGCTGATTCTGGAATAAGAACAGCCATCCCCAAAAGGGATGGCTGTTATGTTCGTAATATGTATCTCTGCCGCCGCCCCCTTCGGGGATGCTTCGCGAGGGACTGCGGCAGGAGCCTATCGGTTATTTATCCCCTTCGTACAAATAACCGGTGCCGCGCACGCTGACGATGCGATCTGAAAGAGACGGAAACTCCTCCAGCTTATGGCGCAGGCGGCTGACCAGCGGCCGCAGAATCTCAGGGGCTTCGCGCTGGGAGGTATCATAGCCCTGCACCAGTAGAACCAATTCCCGGTGCGAATAGACGCGGCCGGGGTTTTCGATCAACACACGCAGCAGACGTCCCTCTGCAGGCGTGAGATGGATGATCTGGTCTTTCTTACGAATCTGCCGGCGGGAGAGATCGATGTGCGTGCCATCCTTTAAGGAAAATTCTGCGATGCCCTCATCCACTTCCATCGTGGAGGTGCCGCCACGCGCCTTCAGGCGCGCTTCGCGCCGCGCCAGGCCCTTCTTTACGCTGTGGACCACCTGTGAAGGCGGGGCCGGTTTCAGAAGATAATCATGCACACGCAGGCGCAGCGCCTGAATAGCGGTCTCGGTGGTGCCGAAGGCCGTTAACAGGATCACTTCCGTCTCAGGGGATATCTGGTTGACCACCTGCACGACCTCCAGGCCATCCATGCCTGGCATCCGCAGATCGACCACCACCAGCTCAACCGGGTGCGTGCGCACATATTCGACCGCCGCCTGACCGTTTGGCACGGAGTTCACAGCATAACCCTCCAGACGCAAAATCTCCGACAAGGACTGGCGGGCAACAGGTTCGTCATCTACAACCAGAATGTTCGATTTCATTGTGTCTCTCCCATCGGCAAAAATAATCTGAAACAGGCTCCGGCGCCACGCCCATCCACCAGATCGAGCGTGCCACCATGCGAGGTGACGATATTGTAACTCACTGTCAGCCCCAGGCCAGTGCCTCCGTCCTTGGTGCTAAAGAATGGTTCAAAAATATTATTGCGCTGTTCCTCCGGAATGCCAGGACCTGAATCTTCAAAGAGCATCTCAACGCCATTCTCGACCGCCCGAGCTTGAATGGTCAGTGTCCCACCGCCGGGCATGGCATCGAATGCATTCAGGATCAGGTTAAAAAATATCTGCTGGATCTGGCTGCTGACAGCATGGATCGAAGGCAGTGATGCTGGCAGGTCAGTCACTACTTCAATGTGGCGTTGTCCCAGTTGTTGGGACGTCAGACTCAAGACGTGGTTGAGCAATTCGAGCAAATCCACATCGGTCATTCTGGCCGCGCCGGGGCGGTAAAAGTCGAGCATGCGCTGCATAGTCTTCATGAGCCGTTCCAACTCTTCACGCGCCAGGTTGAAATATTCCTTGCGTTTATCCGGCGACACATCCTCACGCCCGGCAATATGCAGGCAATTCTGCACCGACTGCAAAGGGTTATTCACTTCATGTGCAATGGAGGCGGTCAAGCGGCCGGCCGCGGCCATTTTTTCAGCGCGCAGTAAGGCTTCCTGCGATTCCTCCACGCGGCGGACATAGTTCCGCAAGTCGGCATACAGACGCGCGTTTTCCAGCGCCACCAAGGCCTGCCGCGCCAACACGAGGAACATCTCCAAATCCACGCCGCGGAAGGGCTGGGTAGCCGCGTCGCGCGCCGCGAACAGGATGCCTCGCACCGCCTGGGGCGTGGAGCGAGCAACCGGAATCAGGATCGCGGCGCCAAGTTTGAGCGAAGCCAGAAGCGTCTGCGCCTCCTGCTCCCCCGGTCCGGTCGCGTTGATAATGATCGGATTCCCATCTGAATCCACACGCTCCAAAAGATGACTCGCAAAACCTGTCTCGGCATTCAAGATATTACCACGCTGCGCCAGCGTCGAGATCTTCCCGCTGTTCAGTTGATAGTACGCCGCATTCGTACAGCGGAGATGGGTGCAAATCTCATTGACGATCAAGGGAAACAACCGGTCGGTGTTGGTTTCAGAGAAGAGCGACTCGGTGGCATCGAACAGAGGACGCAGCGCCTGAGCACGGGCGGTATCGCGCTTGCGGCGGTTATCGTCAATGGCCTGCTTGACCGCTTCCAGCAGTTCCTCGTGTCGATCGAATGGTTTGAGGATCAGCCCATCCACTCCCTGGCGCAAGGCGCGGATGGCAGTTTCAACGGTACCAAAACCAGTCATGACCAGCACCGCGGCATCTGGCTGGGCACGCTGCGCGCGTGAAATCACGTCAAACCCGTCAATTTCTGGCATACGAATATCAACGAGCAAGAGATCGATGCGCTGATGCTGGAGGTGTTCGATCGCCTCCCGTGGATCGGTGAAGGCATTCACATCGTACCCGGCACGGCTCAGCACGCGTTTGCACAACAGTGCAATGCCTGGTTCATCATCCACAACGAGAATAGTCGCTGGTTCCATATTTCAGATTTCCGTCAATGCAAGCGGTAGCCACGCCACGAGGCTGCCCTCATTCGCGCGGAGATTGCTTCTCGCATCGTCCTGACGTACGGTGTCAGGATAGATTCGTAATGACATATTACAGAGGCAACCATACCATGAATTTTGATCCGACGCCCGGCTGGCTTTCCACGTCAATCTGCCCGCCATGATCCGTCACAATTCCGTAGGTTACTGAAAGCCCCAGACCTGTGCCGCCCTGGTTGCCCTTGGTGGTGTAAAACGGTTCGAAGACACGGGCCTGTTCGGCCGGCGGGATCCCCACACCCGAATCACACACCGAAACCATCACGCCGGCGCGATTGTGGCGGGAGGCCGCTTCGCTTTTGATCTCAAGCTCCCCGCCATGCGGCATAGCTTGCAAGGCATTGTGTACCAGATTCAGTAATACCTGTTTCATCTGATTGCTATCCATCGAAACCCAGGGCAGATCTGGCTCCAGGCTCAGTTTTAACTGCACGCCGCCAGTATGGATCAAGTGGCGGCTCAACGCAACGACATCCTCGATCACCTCATTCAGCGACGCGTTGGCACGCGTACTTTCACTCTGCCGTGCAAAATCCAGCAATCGGCGGACGACATCACGGGCGCGCCGCGCCTCTTTCAAGACCAGTTCCAGATCCTTGTAGGCATCCGTGGTCTGCGGCAGGCTTTCCATGGCGAGTTCGGAAAAACCGGTCACAGAGGTGAGCGGATTATTTAGCTCATGCGCGACGGCCGCCGCCATCTCGCCCACTGCCGCGAGTTTGGCAGCCTGAAGGAGCCGAATTTCCGCCAAACGCTGGGCCTCCATGCGGTTACGCAATTCCACCTGCATGGCGCGCAATTGACTGACTGTGCTCTGAAGGCGCTGATACTGATCGGCGCTGGTAATGACCGAGGCAAGAATGCCCGCCAGCGACTCCAGCGCAATAAAATCATTCTGTGTAAACGCGTTGCGCGAGCTGCTCTCCACATCGATGATGCCGAGGATCTTCATCCCTTCGCGGATGGCAACGCACATCTCAGAGCCGGCCTGCCAGCCTTTGATGGGATGATAGCGTTCATCCTGCAAGACATCGTTCACCACGATCCCATCACCGGTCTCGAATACATGCCCGGTGATGCCGCCAATAACCGGATAGGCCACGGATTTCATGGCGCGCTTCACCACCTGCTGGCTGGCGCCGCCAAAGCCTCCAATGGTGAGGTTGCCGGTCTCATCGGCAATGAAGACCGTCGCAAGCTCATACGCAAAATAACGTGCCAACAGCTCGGCAGTGATCTCTGCCACCTCCTGCGGGTTGGTCAGGCCGATGACTTGCTGCACCACTTCATGGATCAATTCCAGGTTGCGGGCGCGGCCCTCAGCTTCCTCACGCAGTCGGGTGTAATCCGCCAGGCTGGCCAGATGACTGGCGATCACGACCATCAGGCTTTCCGCATAGGAATCAAAGGCATCCTTGCTTGTGCTTTCCAGGCTCAACAAGCCGATGCTTTGTTCACGGAAACGCAACGGAATATACAAGCCTGAAACCGCACCCTCATACAAGGGCAGGGCAATCTCATCCTGTGATCCGTCCAGATGGATCGTCCCGCCATGCCTCAGCAGGGGTGTGATGCGGTGCTCCTCCACACTACGCAGGGTGGAGGTCATGTTCCCATCGGTCACACGGTACTCGTGCACCAGGCGGCTATCGGACGAAAGCAGGTACAGGATGATCAGTTCGGTGCCAAAGGCGCGCGATAGGATGGCAAAGACGCGCCGGGCGATTTGATCCAGACTCCGGCCGGAGGAAACGGTCAACGCAAAATCGTTCAACATCGCCAGGCGCCGCAAATGCCCGGCCATTTCGACAATCGTGATGATGGTCTCCAATGCCGGCGCGATCTGAGTAGAAAGATCAATCAGACGGTTCCACTCATCGCTTTTGAAATTCTCTGTGCGCCACAGGACCAAAGCGCCGATCAGGCGCTGGCCGATTACCAGCGGAATGCTGGTCCACAGTTTTGTATTGGATTTCAGTCCTTTATGCGGAATCTGCGCCCAAAGCGGATCGCCGCGATTAACGACCATCGGCGTCAGGTTACGGTTCATGCGCCGGAACAGGGTGTGGGTTTCAATGGGAAGGGTCAATTCCGCCAGCGCAGCAGCGTTCCACTGGGCACGTACATCCAGCGAGTCGCCGCGGCGGAGCGCCAGAAAGGCTCCCTGCACCGAAACAAGCCGGATAAAGGACGCCAGCGCACGGTCTAGGGCACGCGGCAGATCATAGGGATTTTCCGAATCCAGGTCAGGCATGAGTAGAGAGGCAGCCACAGATGCCGCCATAGCCGAGTCCTCTACTTGCGGCTCATCGCCCATCATGCTGAAAGCCAGCAAACGCCAGAGACGCTGCGCCTCGTTCCCCAGTTGATCGTTCCCCACCAGCACAACACGCGACACGCCCTGTAATGGGAAGGCAAATAGTCTCCCCACTTCCAGCTTAATCGATTCAGGGATTGAAACAGACCGGCTCTGGCCGCCGCTCAACGCGCCGCACAGCCATGAATCCACCTCACCCCTGCCGAGAAACTTGATCAATGAAGGTTGAGTCTTTTTCCCAAGGTGATAATGCTCCACCACTCGCCACTTCCCCATCTCCCGCTCCACCAGCGCAGACCAGGCAACGTTCGTCAGTTGACTGGCTTCCTTGAGTTGGTATTCGATATCACTTTTTGTGGGCATCGCCTGTTTATTGTAGCGCAAGATGGCATCTTGCGCTACGATGGTAGAATCAAATCATGACCGACTTAATTGTGATTGGCGGCGGACTTGCCGGAAGTGAAGCCGCCTGGCAAGCCGCCCAGCGCGGACTCAAAGTCCGCCTCTATGAAATGCGCCCCACGCTTCAAACCGGTGCGCATCAGACTCACGACCTGGCTGAGCTGGTTTGCTCCAATTCGCTTGGCTCAAACCTCCCTGACCGCGCCTCCGGACTTCTCAAAAACGAGACGCGGCTGCTCGGTTCCATGTTGTTGGAATGCGCCGAGCAAGCATCCCTCCCTGCCGGCGGCGCGCTCGCCGTAGATCGTGAACTCTTTGCACGGCTTGTTACGGAACGAATTGAAAATCATCCAAATATCGAAATCGTTCGCGAAGAAGTGAAAGAGATTCCAAACTCACCCACCATCATCGCCAGCGGACCGCTGACCTCACCCGCGCTTTCCGACTCCATTGCAAAGTTGAGCGGCGAAGAGCATCTCTTTTTCTTCGATGCCATTGCGCCGGTAATCCATGCTGAGACCATCAACATGGAGATTGCCTTTCGCGCCTCGCGGTATGGTGTCAATGAACGTCCTTCGTCTGCGGACGTCGCAAAAACCGCTCAGGACGAGGATGGCGATTACATCAACTGTCCATTTACCAAAGAAGAATATTACGCGTTCGTCAATGAACTTCTTAAGGCCGAACGCATCGAACTGCGCGCGTTCGAGGAGGCCATCAAAGGCGGAGTCAAAGCCGGTCACTTTTTTGAAGGTTGTCTTCCGGTGGAGATCATCGCCGAACGTGGCGTAGACTCACTTGCCTTTGGTCCCATGCGGCCCGTTGGCCTCAGAGATCCACGCACGGGCAAACGTCCCTACGCGGTGGTGCAACTGCGACAGGATAATCTCGCGGGCAGCCTCTACAGTCTCGTGGGCTTCCAGACCAATCTCAAATTCCCCGAACAGAAGCGTGTCCTGCGGATGATTCCCGGACTTGAAAATGCCGAGTTCATGCGCTATGGGCAAATGCACCGTAACACGTTCATCGCTTCGCCGAAGCTGCTGCGCCCGACCCTCCAACACATCACCCACGACGATCTTTTCTTCGCGGGTCAGATCACCGGTGTGGAAGGGTATATGGGCAACATCGCCACCGGTTTGCTGGCAGGCGTCAACGCGGCGCGCATACAACAGGGTAAGGAGCCGATTACCCTTCCTCAGACTACGATGCTAGGTGCACTTTGTCATTACGTCACGCATGCCGACCTGAAGGACTTCCAACCCATGAAAGCCAATTTCGGGATCCTTCCATCGCTGGAGTTCTCCTCAAAAATTGGCAAAAGGGAACGGGGGAAAGCATATGCTGAGCGCGCGCTGGCAGACCTTCTGGAATGCAGGAGCTTGCTCCTGCATTCCGACAGCAAGCTGTCGGAGTCCAGAGTCCTAGAATGACAAAAAAATCCATCGCATTGTATCTGGGTATTATCGGATTCATGCTTATGATTGCCATCGGCTGGTACGTGTATGCGCTGCTCTCCCAGCCAGAGCCGACTGCAACGTCCTTTGACGGTGAGCGCGCGTACGCCGACGTGCAAACTCAAGTCGCGTTCGGTCCGCGTATACCGGAAACAGATGGACATGCCAAAACCGTGGAATGGATTCGGGAGGAATTGGTCAAGGCGGGCTGGCAAGTCGAAATCCAGGAATCCGAAGCGCTGGGACATCCCATCAGGAATATCGTCGCAAAAAGAAAGGATGCCAGCCCACAGGTCATTTTGGGCGCGCATTATGACACACGGCTCCACGCAGATAGTGATCCTGATCCTGAAACCAGCCTCAAGCCGGTCCCTGGCGCCAATGACGGTGCATCGGGTGTTGCCGTGCTGCTTGAACTCGCGCGCACTCTGCCGGAAGACACAGGGGATTTGTGGCTGGTCTTTTTTGACGCGGAAGATAATGGCCGCTTTGAGGGCTGGGATTGGATTCTGGGATCACGCGAGTTTGTCAAGAACAATGCGGTTCAGCCGCGTGCAGTGGTGATCGTGGATATGATCGGCGACGCGGATTTGAACATTTACAAGGAACGTAATTCCAACCCGGAATTGACTGACGAGATCTGGGCAGTGGCAAAGGGCTTGGGTTATGAAAAGGTGTTCATCCCGGAATATAAACATTCCATGCTGGATGACCATACGCCGTTTCTCGAAGCCGGCATCCCGGCCGTGGATATCATCGATTTCGATTATCCTTACTGGCATACCATCGAAGATACGCCGGACAAAGTGTCTGCAGAAAGCCTGGAGACAGTGGGCAGAACTTTGTGGACCTGGGTGACACAACAAAGCGGGCAGAACTGATAAAATGGGCAGCAGGTCGCATTTCAGTTGTGGCCTGATATGGGAAGTATGCCAAAGAAAACGAACTCAACTCCGATTCAAAAGGTTTTGACCAAGGTGCGCCCCGTATGGATCGAGCGCGTGGGGATTGAGCTGGCGCGCGGGATGGAGGTTCGCGCCGATTTCGAGCAGCAACTGGGGCGCTTCTACGATCTGGTCAACCAATCCATCACCACTGGCGACCCGGCCTGGATGGATCCCATCCTGCTGGATTGGGCAAAATCCTCGACCGAAACGGATCTGGAACAGGGCCTGTATCAGGTTTCGTTTCTGATCAACCATATGATTGCGTTGACCATCCAGGTGGCACGCGAAAAGCTGACCAAACAGGAGGCGCTCGATTTCTTGGCGGCGGTCATTCCCATCTACACCTACGGCCTGGGGGTGGTGGCACGCTACGAAATGGAAACCCGCGTAGCGCACATCTCGAATGAGATGGTAAAAGTCCAAAAACAGTTGGAACGCGTGGATCGGAGCAAATCCGCGTTCATTTCGGTAGCGGCGCATGAGCTCAAAACTCCTATCACCTTGATCGAAGGGTACTCCGCCATGATGGAAGATATGATTGAGGAGAACAAAGGCGCCAACCTCAAGAGCCTGCTTTCTGGCATGACCACCGGCGTAACCCGTTTGCGCGCGATCGTGGATGACATGATCGACGTCTCGATGATCGATAATGACCTGCTCAAACTGAATTTCCAGCCTATGCAGGTGAACCAGATGATAGAAAAGCTTTACTTTGAAGTGGAAAGCGCTTTGAAGGCCCGAAAATTAACCATGGTGCGCCACGACTTCCATGGGAACAAGGATTGGATCTATGTGGACCCGACGCGAATTCAACAGGCGCTGGGGAATATTATCAACAATGCGATAAAATATACGCCCGACGGCGGCACGATCACCATTGATGGCAGGACCCTGCCGGGTTTCATCGAGGTGACCGTCACGGATACCGGCATAGGCATCTCGCCCGAAAACCAGACCTCGATCTTTGAAAAGTTCGGCCAGCTGGGTCGCGTGGAATTACACTCCAGCGGCAAAACAAAATTCAAAGGCGGCGGGCCAGGGCTGGGGCTGCCGATCGCCAGAGGCATTTTGGAGACGCATGGCGGGGCGTTGTGGGTGGAATCACCCGGCTACGATGAAACCAGCTGTCCGGGTTCGACGTTTCATGTGCTGATCCCGGCGCGAACCAGGGCCCCCGACCCAAATATGGCGAAGTTGTTCGATGAATTAGGAAAGCAAAAATCATAATGTCAAAGAGAATACCACAACCTACCACGCCTCCGCGCGAAAAGACCTTTTTGGTCGGCGTGGAGCTTTATCAACAAAAGACTCATCTGGCACTTGAAGATTCACTTACCGAACTGGCGCTGCTGGCCGATACGGCCGGCCTGGATGTCGTCGGTGAATTGACCCAAAAACTGGACCGTCCGCACGTGAAGACCTATATCGGCCCGGGCAAAGTCGATGAGCTGAAATCGCTGGTCGAAGAGACGCGCTCGCAAGTGGTCATCTTCGATGATGAGCTTTCTCCACGTCACCAGCGTGAGCTGCAGGAGACGCTTGGCCGCAACGTCCGTGTGCTGGACCGCACGGCCCTGATACTCGACATCTTTGCACAACACGCCCACACCCGGGAAGGCATGTTGCAGGTGGAGCTCGCGCAGTATGAATATTATCTGCCGCGGCTTACCGGTCAGTGGACCCATCTGGAACGTCAGGCTGGCGGCGGCGGCGGACGCGCCGGTGGAACCGGCGGCGTGGGTTTGCGGGGTCCCGGTGAAACACAGCTGGAAGTGGATAAGCGCGCCATCCGCAGGCGTATTGCGCATCTGAAAGATGAGCTGGAAAAAGTCAGCGCGCATCGCCAACGTTATCGCGCCCAGCGCAAGCGTTCACGCATCCCTACTGTAGCATTGGTAGGATACACCAACGCGGGCAAGTCCACCCTGTTGAATCGACTCGCCAAGGCCGATGTCTATGTGGCGGATCAGCTCTTCGCCACGCTCGACCCGACCACTCGTCGCGTGGAACTGCCCGGCGGCTACCAGGCCCTGATCACGGATACGGTCGGCTTCATCCAAAAACTTCCGACCACCCTGATCGAATCCTTCCATGCCACGCTGGAGGAAATCCTTGAAGCGGATTTGCTCCTGCACGTCGTGGATATTTCACATCCTAACGCCTTAAACCAGTTCAATGCGGTACAGGAGACGCTTGACCAATTGGGAGCACATCACATCCCCGTCGTCACCGCACTCAATAAGGTGGATCGACTGCGCAACCCCGAAGCGGCCAGGGAAGCAGCCAGCCGCTATTCGAAAGCCGTAGCAATCTCCAGCCTGAACGGAAGCGGGATACCCGATCTGCTCCGGCTCGTGCAGTTAGAATTATATGAAATGTACACGCCCATCCGTGTGCGGCTGCCCTACCAACAAGGCGCGTTGATCTCGCTGTTCCATGAGGCCGGTCGCGTGGAATTTGTTGAGCATGGGCGCGGCGGGGTTTACATGCAGGGGCGCATCCCCGGGCGGCTGCTGGCGCAATTCAATCAATGGCAGGTGAACGGAAACATCCCTGAACCCGAAGAGGAAGAAGTATGAACTGGCTTTCGAGACTCATTGACAACGCATCGAACTATTTTGCACATCGCAAAGGCTTACTGCCATTGATTGGCATTTTGCTCGTGATCATCAACTTTATCCTGCCTCTCCTGATCGGCGAGAATTTCGCTACCAACCACGATGTATTTCTGCACCTGGGCGTAATTGTCGCCATTTTCGGCATGATGCTGTCCTGGGCACTATAATGCAATGTCATTGCGAGCGCACGTCGCGAAGCAATCTCCTGCTTCATTGGGAGATTGCTTCGGTCGCTATCGCTCCCTCGCAATGACAGATGTTTCCACCCACTCCACCTTCTCCACTACGCCACTTTCCCCTAATAGAATGGGTAGAAGGGATTTCAACGACTCCGGATCGCCGGACGTATAATACCGGACCTCCCCACGCCCCGACAACTGATTCTTTTTCCCCCCCGCCTCCAGCAGACGTTTGACCTGTCGCGCCACTGCGGGAGCCGGATCGATCACCCGAACCCGCTTCGCGCCCGCCACGATCTCCTGAATGAGCGGAATCACAAACGGATAGTGGGTACAGCCCAACACGACCGTATCGATATTTTTTTCAAGCATCGGCAGGAGCGCGTCCTCCAAAATCCTACGTGTCTCTGCACCATTTAAGTTTCCCTGCTCGATCTGTTGTACAAGTCCATTACAGGTATTCTGAAGTAACTCCACTCCATTCGAAAAGCGCTCCACGACCGACGCGTACAAGGCACCCTGAAACGTCGCGGGCGTGGCGAGGACTCCCACCTTGCCTGTCTGCGTGTGCTCGGCCGCAGGTTTGACCGCCGGTTCCATGCCCACAAATTGAACGTTGGGAAACGTCTCACGCAAATACTTCAACGCTGCGGCAGAGGCCGTATTGCAGGCCACAACGATGATCTTGGCACCTTGCTCAAGTAAGAATCTCGTGATCGCTTCCGAGAAATTCCGGATCTGCTCCATCGAGCGCGTCCCATAGGGAATGTGTCCCTGGTCGCCGAAGTAGATGACCGACTCTTCAGGCATCTGCGCGCGGATCTCGCGCAGCACGGATAAACCACCCACGCCCGAATCGAAGACACCAATGCAGGAATTTGAGTCATGAGACATGTCGGAAGTATAACGCAACCAAACCTTTCATTATTTATTTCAAGTTTACAATATCTCTGAGAGAAGCTCGGATGTTGAATAAAACTGGAACACGACTCTCTGCGGCACTGCTAGGCTATGTCATCCTCATCATCCTGCTTCTCACATTGAATCCGTTTTATCTTGCCTGGCCCACACGATTCATTTTCACAGTTCAAAGTGACCTCAGTAATCTGATCGCAAATATACTTTTATTCCTCCCGCTGGGATTCTTTTACCGATTAACGGTGAGACGGCGCGGCGCATTTTTGTTGGGAGCTGCCATCAGCTTCAGCATCGAGATGGCACAACTATTTCTTCCGGCGCGGACTCCATCGGTTGTTGATATTCTGGCCAATACATTCGGTTCAGGGACGGGTGCGCTTCTCTACGATTTAATTTCATCGCATATTATCCTCACACAGGGCATGGTCGGGCGGCTCAGGCTTGAAACTCCGTTGATGGGATTGGTCTATTTATTGGCTCCACTCTTATGGGTGGATGCACTCACACTCGGCGACTCGCCGAATCGCTGGATCCTGACTTTATTGATCGGTCTATGCGGCGCGATTGTTTTTAGTGAAATGTTCCAGCACTGGTGGGAAACCATTGATTATCAAATTCGTGCGTACGCGGCCCTGGCGGCTGGAACGTGGTTCTTTTTAGGAACGGGTCCCGCCCTTTTGTATCCGCTGCCGATCATAACACTAGGCTTGGGCATCATGTTTCTCACGGCCACCATGACTGCTCTTCCCCAAAAATCCAATGAACGCCGTTTTGAGCGTGCCACACTCAAACGCATATTCCCGGTCTTCGGCTTGTACCTGTTGCTGCTGGCGCTTTGGCACCCACTCCGTCCTCTGAGGACCTGGCATGTGGCACTTGGCTTCACAGATCGCATCACTGAAACGAGCATGCAAGTTCTCTATCCGCGGATTGAATATCTGGTGGCGTTTACAGTATTGGGGTACCTGTTGGCCGAATGGCGTGGACGCTCCGAAATTCCACTCATTCAAGATCTGCCACGTTTGTTCCTGTATTCGTTGGGAATTGCACTGGCTATCGAATTCCCTGTCGGCTTCCAGTTCGGACCTGGCGCCAGCTTGATACGCGTTGTTATGGTTGTGATTAGCGCGCTATTCGGCGGAACGATTTATCATGCTCTGCGTGCTCATGTAAGATTTCTGCTTGGAAGGTAATAGATATCTGTCGGGCGGGTTTCCGCGAAACACCTCTTTGAGGCAACCTGCCAAACTTTGGGCTACATCAAACTGTCAGGCTGAAAGTGTCGCCATGGCGCCACGGCGACGCCTGACCTACAGGCTTGTCATTGCGATGCAAGCTTTACTTCCCCGCCGCATCCACAAACTTCTTAAACAAGTTCCTTGTCCCTTCCTGATCCGTCAACCATTCTGGGTGCCATTGCACCGCCAGGCCAAACGGATGATCGGGCAGTTCAATTACTTCCACGAGTCCATCTGGGGCATGGCCTGCCGCGCGAACTGACGGCGCAACATCCTTGATGCCCTGATGGTGCAGGCTGTTGACCTTGATGATCGGCTCGCCAAAGATCTCGGCGGTGTGCGTCCCTTCTTCGATCTTTACCTGATGCACGAGCACCGTCCGCAGGTTGCCGGGGTAGGAATGATCTAGCGCGTTTGGCAGTTGATCGGGGATGTGCGTGTACAACGTCCCACCCAGAGCGACGTTCATTATCTGGCAGCCGCGGCAGATGCCCAGGAAGGGTTTGCCGTCTGAGGCCGCAGCGTTGATCAGTTTCAGTTCGACCGAATCCCGCTCCGGGTCCACGTCATCGATGCGGGGATGCGGATCGCCGGGAGAATATTCAAGACCAATATCCCCGCCACCCGAAAAGAGAATCCCATCGAGGCGCGCGTACAAAGCATCCCATCCATCCTCCGCAACTAACGATGGAATCAGAACGGGCACGCCACCTGCCTGCTTGATCGCCTTGACGTACGATTGTTGAAGGACGACGAGCGGCTGCCCATAACTGTTTGTGCTGTAATAGGTGGTAATTCCAATGAGTGGTTTCATGCCCCCAATTGTAAAAGACCCTAAAGGTTTTGAAAACCTTTAGGGTCTGATTGCATCAATCAAACTTCTGCTTGAGTCGGGCGGACTTGCCGGTGCGCTGGCGCATAAAGTAAAGCTGGGCGCGGCGGACCTTGCCGTGGCGTTCGACCACCACCTTATCCAGGCGGGGCGAGCGGAGCAGGAACGTACGTTCCACACCGATGCCATTGCTGGCGACACGTCTTACAGTCACCGCGGAGTCGTTGCCACCCTTGCGCAAGCGGATGATGGTGCCCTTGAACTCCTGAATGCGTTCGCGGTCGCCTTCCTTAATTTTGACGTGCACGCTCACGGTATCGCCCGCGGCGAGCTGGGGAATTTTCTCGTTCGGTTTGGCTTCGAGAGCCTTGATTACATCTGCCATGATCTTGTCTTCCTTGCGTTTCGTTTATCAATTTTTGCCGCTTGTCTCACCATGTAGCCAGCTTTTTAACTACTTGGCAAGCCGAAGTTCGAATTTGCCCAGAAATGCGGCACCTTGTGAAGCGACGGCGGATTATAGCATGGGATTCCGGGATGGACAAGGCAGATTCACAGTTTCATCGCGAAGAAAACTTGCCGCAAGCACAACCGTCCTATGCTCCAAATTTCCAAAAGCTGCTTCATCTGGTACGGGCCGTGCAACTTCCAACTCGCGCAAATCCGTTTCCATTCACCACAGTTTAATCAATAGGGAGTACACTGAACAGAACTTATGCGAGCAGACGTACGCGCCGATATCATCAAACAATTGCGCCGCAAAGTGGATCCTGACGAGCACCGGGCGATCCGCCAATTGTGGATCGATCACTCCACGGCCGAAGATTCCCACGATATCCCTGGGTTGATGGCCACGCTCACAGATGATTGTGTTTATAGCATTGCGAATCACAACGTGAGCTGGCATGGCAAGGAGGGAGCGACGCGGTTCTATCAGCAATTGCTGACGGCCTTCCCCGATATTCACTTCGACCTACAGCATATTGTCATTGGTCCACAGGGAGTTTTTGAGGAAGCACATGTGACGGGGACGTACCAAAGTCAGTGGCTGGATATGCCGCCTCCCTCTGGTCAGCACATTGAGTTTGATGTGATCATCGTCTTCCCGTGGGACCCTGACCGGCAGTTGTTCACTGGGGAACGGATCTATTTCTTCAATGTGGGCATCGCAAATTCTCAAAACGCATCTGGCGAATCAATACCTCTTCCCATCTCCCCTTAACTTGCAGGCTATTCCGTATCCAAACAAACGAAAGACGAGCAGGTTGCGCAGCAACTCTAATGCTGCTCTCACTGCCCTCCGATTTTTTTCTAACAAAATTTGGGTACTATAACAGTCAATTTTTGGAGAAAAAGAATGTCAAAAGTCTTCGATGCCGTACTTGCCAGCAATGATATGAGCCTGGACCGCGTATTGAACACCGGCTTGCCAGTGGCTATGGTCTTTTATGAACGGGAGCTGCCTGCCGACCTGCGCCAGACCATGGATGATCTGGCGCGCCGCTATGCCGGCAAGGCATTGATCGTCATGTTGGCAAGAAGCGATGCTCCCCAGGCAGCATCACGCTTTGGCGTTCGCCAGTTCGCAACCCTGGTAACCGTACGCAACGGCGAAACTGTAACAACTCAGGGTGGCGTAAGGCCATCGGATTTGAACCCGCACCTTGCCTACCTTCTGGGAGAGGGTCCGCTTCCTGCTTCACGTGCGGAAACACCGAGTCCCAGTGCGAAGCGAGAGTCTGTGAAGGGTCCTCTATCGGTAAGCGAGACCAACTTTGACCGCGAAGTCCTTCAGTCGGATCGTCCCGTGCTGGTGGATTTCTGGGCGCCATGGTGTGGTCCCTGTCACATGGTCGCACCCACCGTGGAGGCCCTGGCACGTGAGCAGGCAAAGGCATTGAAAGTGGTGAAAGTAAATGTCGATGAGAACCCCGGCCTGGCTGGCAGGTATCGTACGATGAGTATTCCAGCCATGATCGTCTTCAAGGGCGGTCGCGAGGTGGATCGCTGGGTGGGTGCCATGCCAGATAAAGCGATACGCAGCCGCGTGGCGCGCTGGATCCAGGGCCAGGCTCAAACGGCCTGAAAGAAATCATTTTACAGAATCAAAACCCGGCGCAGAGCCATGCGCCTGGTTTTTTGTCGCCTCTGGATGGAGAGCAGTCGAACGGAGATTATCTTTCCAGCATCTCTTCCAGCCGTTTTTTCACGTCGGGCCATTCCGCATCTAGAATACTATAAAATACCGAATGACGAATACGCCCGTCAGGCAGGATCATATGATTGCGCAGCACTCCTTCTTTGACCGCGCCGATACGTTCGATGGCTTTTTGCGAACGCTCATTTCGCAAATCCGTTTTCAATTGCACGCGGATGCAACCAAGTGTTTCAAACGCATGGCGTAACAACAAGTACTTGCATTCCGTATTCACTGGCGTGCGCTGGAACTCAAGTCCATACCAGGTACCACCAATTTCCAACCCACGATCGTTGGGCATGATATTCAAATAACGCGTCGCGCCAGCTACACGTCCGGATGCAAGATGGATAGCAACGAATGGAAGATCGGTACCTTTTTCAGCGCGGGAGAGAAGATCGAGGACCCAGTTGCGCATATCGTCAACCGTATTGACATTTCCATAAACCATAAAATCCCAAAACGTTTGCCCAGCACCGATCTGGGCCAGGCCAGAGGCGTGGTTTTCGGTCATCGGTTCCAAACGCACATGTTTACCGGTCAACAGGACAGGTTTTACTTCCATGTCAGCCATTCCTCTTCTTTGGTATCCTGTGTTGGAAGATAAGGCATCTGCGGTCCTTCCACGCCCAGCAACTCGCTCAGTGCCGCGCGCATGGCCGTGCGGTCGTCCCACGGGAATTCGCGTGTGCCGAAACACATCGATTGCTCATGTCCCTTGCCGCAGGCCAAGAGAATATCACCGGGGCGCGCCAGTTTCAACGCAAAACGGATCGCTTTGCCGCGGTCGGGCACGCGCCAGAACGTTTCCCCTTCACGCCCGCCCCTGGACCTTGCGCCTGTCGCCATTTCATCAAGGATTCCCTCCAACGATTCGGTGCGCGGGTCTTCCGCGGTGAGCACGGTAAGATCCGCTAGTTCAGCAGATGTCTCGGCCATCATTCGCCGTTTCTCCTTGTCTCGCAGGCCGGCTGAACCAAACACCGCGATGACCCGGGGTTTCTCCCTCACCCCTAGCCCTCCCTCCCCTTCGCTACGGGATGCTTCGCGATCTCCCTGCGGGAGAGGGGGACGCACTAGCACTTCCCTGGCAGCCTCTAAAGTCACTTTCAACGCATTCGGGGTATGGGCAAAATCGACGATGGCGGTGAAGTTTTGCCCCAGGTCAATCCGTTCCGTGCGACCGGGGATTCCTTCCAGTGAGGCGATTCCTTGCGCGGCGGTTGCCGTATCAATTCCCAGGCCATAGACTGTGGCAGTCAGCGCCGCGAGACAATTTGAGACATTGAAGGCGCCGACCAACCTGCTCTGAATGTCCTCATTGAAATCCCTGCTCCTGGCAGTAAACTGAATCCCGGAGGGATTGTGTTCGATATCCACGGCGCGGACAGCGGCTCCTTCGCTCAAGCCGTAGTTGACTTTGTTCACTTTGATAAGGTCATTCAGAAAATCAAAGGACTTTGGGTCGTCGCGGTTGATCACGCCCAAACGTGGATTACCCTGCAGTTTCGGCTGTGTCCATTCCAGGCTGGAAAACAAGCGGGCCTTGGCAGCGCGATAATTCTCAAATGAGCCATGCTCGTTCATGTGTTCATGAGTGATATTGGTGAGGACACCAATATCGAATTCACAGGCATCCACGCGATGCTGCGCCCAGCCGTGGGAGGTCGTTTCGAGCACGACATGCGTCAGACCTGCGTCCACCATTTTTGCGAGATAGCGCTGCACGGCGTGTGCATCCGGCGTGGTGACGTGGAAGCCCGTATCCAGCACTTCATCGCCGATCACCGCATTGACGGTTGAGATCATGCCGGCTTTGATATTGGCAGCCAGCAAGATTCTGTAGATCAGATTTGTAGTCGTGGTCTTGCCGTCGGTGCCGGTGACGCCAATCACTGTCAGCTTGCGCGCTGGCCAATCGTAAAACGCGGCAGCCAGCCACGTCAGCGCCTGGCGCGAGTCTTCGAGTTGGAGATAGGGCGGGTTGGCCCATTCAGGATGCTTCGCGACAACCCGCCCTGCGAAGTCCCTATCCCCAATTACTGCCGCAGCGCCATTGTCTATCGCTTTTTGGATGAAGCTATGGCCATCCACCTTTTCGCCGCGCATCGCAACGAAGAGGTCGCCCGGCTGGACGGCGCGGCTATCAATGACTATGCCGGTTACTTGGATATCGGGAATCTGTGATGGAGCAGAAAACGGGAAGTCAATGAAAAGCTGTGATAGTCTTTTCGCCATAGGTTGAAATGAAAAGGGTCTTGGCAATTGTACCAAAACCCTTCGCCCAGACTTCGGAAGTCTTTTGGGATTCGCTGTCAGGGAGAGTCTTCAATAAGACTTCCGAAGTCTTCCGCTTTACTTCAGACTCTGGCGGAGGCTTTCGAGTTTGCCAGCGACGGAGCCATCGAGCACCTTGTCACCGACCCTGATGACCAGTCCGCCCAGAATGGCCGGATCCACGCGGAAGAAGACATCCTTCGCGCCCGCCTTCGCAAGGACATCCTTCTTGACAGATTCTTCCTCATCCTGGCTCAGTGGCAATGCGCTGGTCACTTCTGCGGTCTCACCCTTGAATTCAGCATCACCCAACACCACCACCTTACCAGACTTCACACCGGAGAAGAACTCATCGAGCAACGCACGTTGTTTCTTCTCATCGAGCGCCTCGCCGACCAGCTTGTTGGCGGCCGCAATCGCCAGCGACGCGACCTGACTGCGCAGGTCGCCCAGAATACGGTTGCGTTCCATTTGCGCTTCGGCCATGGCAGATTCGCGCAGTTTGGCGGCCTCGCCCTCGGCAGCGGCTTTCACGTCCTTACCGGCGGCCACGGCACGCTCGGTGGCTTCTGCAACGATCTGGCTGCCCTCCGTTTGGGCGCCAGCCACGATCTTCGCTGCGTCCTTTTCAGCGTCAGCGCGGGCTTCGGCCGCGACGCGCGCATCTTCCAGGCCCTGTGCGATCTTTTGTTTGCGAGTCTCCATCATGTTCAACATGGGCTGGTACACCCAGGCGTTCAAGGTGAGGAACACAATGATGAACGCGATGATCTGAACGATGATCAGACCGATATTGATACCAAGTGCTTCCATCTGTTGCTCCTATCCGATCACACAACTTTGAAGAGCATGAGGAATGCGATCACCAGACAGTAAATGGCGATCGCTTCTGAGAACGCGATGCCAAGGATCATGTTGGTCAACAGATTTCCGTAGGTATCCGGGTTACGCGCCATGCCGGTCAGCGCGCCCTGCACGCTTAAACCGATCCCCACGCCCGCGCCCGCGGCGCCGATCATCGCCAAACCTGCGCCGACATAGCGCATTGCATCCAAAATATTGCCTTCCATGTTTAAAGCCTCCTTAGGTTTATCCTAGTAGTTTTCAATTAGTGAGCTTCTGCGTGCTCTTCACCGTGGCCCTGGGTGGCTTGCGCCATAAAGACCATCGTCAACATACCAAACACAAACGCCTGAATGACACCTACAAATAACTCGAACAACATGATCATCGCAGGCAGGATGGAGAACCTGCCGAGCAGTCCTGCCACAATCGCCACCAGCACGATTCCCGCGAACATGTTACCGAATAGACGGAAGGCAAACGAGAGGATCTTTGACAATTCCGAGATCAACTCCAGCAAACCAACCAGAAAGTCCATGGCGCCGAAGAACGGCACCTTGAACATACGTCTTGTATTGAAAAACTTGCTCAAATACCCAAATCCCTGGGCACGGAAACCAACCACCTGAATCATCACCACCGCGATCAGGGCCAGGGAGGCCGTGAAGTTCAAATCTACAGAGATACCACGGAGGAACGGAGCGAGAATATATTCGCCTTCTTCATGCGTGAAAAGATACCAATTGCCAAATAATAGCTCCCTGGCGTGTCCCTCATGCCCATGTGCTTCGTGCAACACACCGATGGACTCGAAACCAGGGATCAGCTTGAGCAGGTTCGCCAACAGCACGTAAAACATGATCGTTGCAAACCAGGGGAAGATCATTCGGGCATATTTCGCACCCGCAGAGCCTTCCGTCAGGTTGTAAAGCAATTCGAAGAATGCTTCCATCACATTGCCAATGCCGCGCGGCACAAGATCGGTGGAAGCGCTTTGCTTCAACGACCGATTGGTGAAGTATGCAATCAACAAAATCAGGAGAATTGTTATAGCGAGCGTGGGAAGCGTATTCACCAAATATAATGGGCCAAAGCCAAGAAAATTCTCGACAATCGGCTCTTCGATCAATTTCTCTGGAGCGACCAAGATCTCAGGCTGAACAGGTACGAAGATCCCGCCTAAGACAAAGCCGACGATCAACAGCACCAGTACGACCCAACGGCGCCAGGGCCTACGTGTTTCGTGTTCCAAAGTCCATCTCCTATAACTATTCTTTCGATTCTTTTTCTGCCTGGTCCTTCAACCGTGCCAGCGTCCGTCTTGCCACAACCAGCATCACCCATACCGACACGGGAATTCCAGCTAACAACAAAGCCAGTGTGAAAACCGGCTTTGTATTGAACATTTTATCCAGCCACAACCCGCCGAACACCGAGGCCAAAATGATGACCAGGGTCAGGCATCCCACTTGTCCGATCATCACAATGAGCAAGGTGTTCAGGATGCTTCTACCCTTATTCTCCGATTGTGCCATGTTGCACGATTATAACTGACAGGCTAAAGGCCTGTCAAACAATAATCCAATCTGGATGAGTTTTATCGCTTCGCTCTCAGCCTCCACCTGATTCTGTTACGATAATGCTTATCTCAGTCCGGAGTTATTGGCGGGTTGACAACCTGCCTCACGGCTCAAAACAGGTTCAACGCCGCCGAAGTGGACCAGCCAAACCACGGCGCAAATACTGTTCCGAGCAGAATGACACCGATGACCAGCACAACCAGGGCGATGGCATACGGACGGGTCAACGGCACCGGATGATTTTCTTCATCCTGATTGGGCATGCGGTAGAGGTACACGTACTTCAACGCATTCAAATAATAGTACACACCAATCATCGAGTTGATGATGCCCAACACAACCAGCCACACATAGCCAGCCTGCATACCGGCGGCAAACACGAACACTTTTGCCACAAACCCGCCGAACGGAGGCATGCCTGTCAGCGACAGGAACGCGGCCAGCATCATTAGCGCCAGGGCCGGGTTACGACGGCTCATACCGGCATAATCCTTCAAGTCCTCCAGCCCGGTCACCTTGCTGAACGCCATCACGATACCAAAAGCCAGTAGGTTCGTGACAATGTAAGCCGCAAGATAAAAGATCACACTGGCCGCACCTAGCTTGGAGAACGCGACCACGCCAATCAAAACGTAACCAGCGTGTGCAATAGAGGAAAACGCCAGCAGACGTTTGATATTGGTCTGCGGTAATGCCAGCAGGTTACCCACCGTCATTGTGACGGCGGAGAGGATCGCAAGCGCTATCGTCCACGCCGGCGCTGGATTATCAATACCGGGAGGTGTTACCAAACCAACACTTGGGAAGGCCACGAAGAACAGGCGGACAAGCACAGCAAAGCCCGCAGCCTTCGAGGCTGTGGAGAGAAAACCAGCAATCGGAGTTGGCGCGCCCTCGTACACATCCGGAGCCCAGAAATGGAACGGCACAATTGACACCTTGAAGCCAATGCCCACCAGAATTAGCGCCAGCACGGCAAAGGCAGTCAACGGTGACGACGCGCCGACGTTGTACATTTCGGCCAGCCGATAGAGATCAGTTGTACCAGAGAAGCCAAAGACCAGGCTAAAACCATAGAGCATGGTGGTGGAAGTCAACACGCCAAAGAGCAGATATTTGAAGCCTGCTTCAGCAGACTTCTCATCACCCACCATAAAACCCGCCAGTACGTACAGTGGGATCGAGGTAGTCTCAATCGCGAGATAGAGCATGACCAGGTTCGAGGAAACAGCCATCAGGCACATGCCAAGAAGTGAGGCGAGCAGTAGAAGATAAGCCTCGCCGCGGCGTCCCACTTTCTCGTTATCCATCAACAGCAGAGCCGTGGCCGCACCTGCGAACATGAAAAGTTGCTTGAAGAAGAATCCAAGCCAGTCGAAGCGGACCATCCCGCCCAAGGTGGAAGTTGGCTCACCGGGCTGGCCAAATACCAGGCTAATCGCCATCGCGACCAGCAAACCTCCAAACGTCAGCCAGCCCACGTTACGGCGTTTCTCTTCCGTCCAGAACGGTTCAACGATCAGGACCAGCATCCCCAAGACGAGGATCAGGATTTCAGGGAGGATCGATGCGAACATTGTAGAAGTAAACATTATTGACCTCCCAGCAGGCGCAGGATTTTCTCAACACCCGTCAACACCATCGGACTCATGAGCCGGGGGAACAGACCGATGCCGACCATGAATAGACAGAGTGTAGTGATCGCCACTTTATCCAAAACCGTGATATCGCCCACGTGACCATGCAAGTTTTCAGGCATCTCGCCGAAGAAGACCTGCCGGATATTGCGCATGATATAGCCAGCGGTAATGATGATCGAAATACTACAGATCACCGCGACCAGCCACTGCCTGCCCCAGACTCCCTGAAAGATCGGGAACTCCGCGACGAAGCCGGAGAAGAGCGGCATACCCATCGAAACCAGTCCGCCGATTATAAAACCGACCGTGGCGAAAGGCATCACCTTGTTCATGCCACCCAGCTCAGGGATCTGCCGCGTATGTGCACGATCATAGATCATGCCAACCACTGCAAAGAAGAGAGCCGTCATCACACCGTGTGAGAACATCTGCAACCCGGAACCAAGCAAACCCTCGCGGTTGAGCGTGGAAAAGCCCAGCATCACCAGACCCATGTGTGACACAGACGAAAAACCGACCATGTACTTGAAGTCCATTTGCACGAAGGCGATGTAGGCGCCGTAGACAACCGCGATTGCGGCAAAAAGCATGATGAGCCACGACCAGTATTTGGCGCCCTCAGGCAGTAACATAATGCCTACCCGCAAGGCTGCGAACGCGCCGAGTTTCATCAGCACGCCTGCATGGAACATGGACACTGCCGTGGGTGCGGCCACGTGTCCATCAGGCGACCAGTTGTGGAAGGGCCAGATACCACCTAACACTGCAAAGCCCAGGAAGACCGGCAGGAACCAGATCCTTTGGAAGAGAACAGGGAAACCGGCGCTCTCCATCAGGAGCATATCAAAGGTTGGCACACCTGTATTTTGAGCATTCACCCAGTACATCGCCAGCACGCCGACCAGAGCGACTACTGAGCCGATGAACAGGTACAGTGTCAGTTTCATCGCGGCGTACTCGCGCGTGACCACCCAGCCCCAGATGACGATCAGCAGGTACATGGGGAATACCGCGATCTCATAGAAGAAGAACAGCATGAACAGATCGAGCGAAACGAACACACCCAGCACACCCCAGGCCAGGATGAAGAGAAAGGCAAAGAACTCACGGGGCCGATCCTGAATGCCTGCCATCACGTGCGGGTTGTCATCGCCCCAGGAAATCAACACGCCGGTGAACATTACGATGCCTGTCAGCAGAACCAGCGGAGCACTCATGCCATCCACACCAAAGTGGAGAGAGATAACGAGCGGCTGAATATTCAGCCAGGTATACTTTTCGACAAACTGATAGCCTGTCATGTTCTGGCTCAGGTATTGCCAGTAGACCCACAGAGACAGCAACAAGGCAAAGCTTGCCGCGGCAAGCGACACTGCGCGCGCTTCATTTTTGCGCTGTGACGGCAGGAGCAGGATGATCAGCGCCGCAACGAGCGGCGTAAAATTGATTACACTGAGTACAGGAAAGTTCATCATCTACCTCATTGGAACAGCATGCGCACGGCGTTGTTGATCACAGTCAAAATCCACGCGGGATAGATGCCGATCCATAGGATCAAAACCATCAACGGAGCCATGACAAGAATTTCGCGCGTGTTGATCTCGGTCAACCTGTGCTCGCCATGTGCCCAGTGTTCATTCAAGGGTCCATGCAACACTTTCTTGATACCTTTCAAAATATACGCGCCGGTGAATAACAGGCCGAGCATCGAGATCACAGTATAAGGCGTCAGGATGGGCCATGTGCCTCTCACCACCAGAAACTCTGAGATAAAACCATTCAAACCAGGCAGGCCTAACGAAGCCATGCTGGTGAAGATCAAAATCCCGCCATAGACCGGCACCAGCGGGAACAGCCCACCGAACTCTTCGAGATTACGGGTATGCGTCCGCTCGTAAATGACCCCGACCAGGAAGAACATGCCAGCCGCCGACAGACCATGGTTGAACATCTGCAGGATTGCGCCGTTCAGTGCAATCGTTGCGTCTTCCGTTCCGGCTGCAAGGCCTGCCGCGGCGATCCCAAGCACGACAAATCCCATATGATTCACGGATGAGTACGCCACCAGCCGCTTGAAGTCCGTTTGAGCGTAGGAAGCTAACGCGCCGAAGACAATCGCCGCGGTGGCCAGCACCGCCAGCGCGCCAGCGAAAATCTTTGCCTGTTCAGGGTACAGCGGCAGGACAAGGCGCAGGAAACCGTATGCACCCAGTTTCAGCAGAACGCCCGCCAGGATCATCGAGCCCGCGGTCGGCGCTTCGGTATGGGCATCCGGAAGCCAGGTATGGAAGGGCCACACCGGGACCTTGATGGCAAACGCAATTACGAACGCCCAGAAGGCAATGGTTTTAAAGGTACTGGCAGGAATGCCGCCAATGGGATCTGTATACGCGGCCCAGTTTGCAGTGATGAACTGCAGATCATACGTCTTGAACAAGACACCCAGCAACTGGATAGCGAGCAGCAGGCCAAGCGAACCACCCATGGTGTAGATCAGGAACTTGAGCGAGGCGTAGTTGCGGTTCGCGCTCCCCCACTGGTTGATAAGGAAGTACATTGGCACGAGTCCCACTTCCCAGAATACGAAGAAGATGAGCAAGTCCAGTGCCATGAACACACCCAGCATACCTGTTTCCAGGAACAGGAAGAGCATCATGTAGGCTTTGACTTTATCGGAGATGCTGAACGACGCCAGGATCGCAAGCGGTGTCAGAAGCGTGGTGAGCAATACCATCGACAGCGAAAGTCCGTCGACACCGAGATGCATGGAAGAACCCAGGGCAGCGTACCAAACGTAAGTCTCTTCGAACTGAAAACCGGGCTGGTTCGATTTGAACTGGAACCATGCCACCAGTGACAGGATGAATGGAATAAGGCTCGCCCCTAACGCAAACCAGCGATATAGTTTGGGCTCATCCTTGGGCAGGAACAGCAGTATGACTGCCGCTACCGCCGGGGTGAACAGGATCAGCGAGAGGAGATGAGTAGAGATGAAATCCATCAGGGTCTCCTTAAGCCAGCACAAAGAAATACAGCACCGCGCCGACGGCAATGAACAGGATCAGCGCTAGCATGAGGTATTGCTGGATACGGCCGGTCTGGATGACGCGCAGCTTGCCGCCAAACCA
This sequence comes from Anaerolineales bacterium, assembly GCA_035720235.1. Classification (GTDB taxonomy): domain Bacteria; phylum Chloroflexota; class Anaerolineae; order Anaerolineales; family Villigracilaceae; genus Defluviilinea. The sequence goes on from DASTOH010000137.1 coordinate 250,853, forward strand.
GTAGGTGGCATTGGCCGAGCCATCGCCAATGAATTGATTGATGACGGGCAAATCGATGTAGTTGCGCACCGCATCGCCAAGTCGCTGCGTGGCAGGACCGAAGAAATGCAGGATGCCATCGATCACGCCCTGGTCCAGTAATTTGTAAATGACATTTTCCGCAAACCAGTAGGCTGGTTTGACAAAGATCGCATCGTAGATTTCGTCGAAGTAATATTTTCTCTTCAAGAAATCGATTTGGAGCCTGTCTTCTGCAGGCGAGTCGACAGTGCGGTACACAAAATACCCAAGTCCTAGTCCACCTAGTGCAACCACAAGGGAGGTGAGAAGAGGGACCCAACTAAATTCGACTGCTTCAGGATGTTCAGCTAATGTGCCACCCACGAACTCATGAAGCCAGTTTGGCAGGAGTCCGCCCAGGCCAGGGAAATGCTCGGGGATGCCGAACCAGCCAAACCCGACGGCAAAGATCGAGAGGATCACCAGCGGCGCGGTCATCGTCCAGGGAGTCTCCTGGGCATGTTCCGCTTCCGGCGTGCGCGGTTCCCCAAAGAAAGTCAAGGTAATCTGGCGCATCGTGTAGAATGCGGTCAGGAATGCGGCCAGTGCTAACGTGACGAACACTGCTGTATGACCATGACCCCAAGCGTCTGCAAATATCTCATCCTTCGACCAGAAACCGGCAGTAATAAGCGGAAATCCGGAAAGCGAAAAACCGCCAATGAGGAATGTCCAGAACGTGATGGGCATCTTGTTCCTCAAGCCGCCCATATTGAACATATCCTGTGGGTCGACTTTGTGGTTGCCAGTGTGTAGAACGCCGTGCTCCATACCGTGAATGACCGAACCGGAACCGAGGAAGAGCAGCGCCTTGAAAAAGGCGTGGGTAATGAGATGGAAAGCCGCTGCAACATAGGCTCCAATACCAAGGGCCGCGATCATGAAACCCAGCTGCGAGATCGTGGAGTAAGCCAGCACGCGCTTGATATCATTCTGCGCAACAGCGATGGTGGCGGCGAAGATCGCCGTGAACGCGCCGATGAACGCGACAATCGTCATAGTCTTTGCATCGAGGCTGATGAGGGGGAACATGCGGATGGCGGCGTACACACCCGCAGAGACCATCGTCGCCGCATGGATCATGGCGCTGACCGGCGTGGGGCCTTCCATCGCGTCCGGCAACCAGACGTGCAGCGGGAACTGCGCTGATTTACCGACCGTGCCGATAAACAACAGCAGACCCATCAAGCCAGCGGCGGAAAAACCAAGAAAACCACTAGGGACCGTTGCAAGTGTGTGAAGAACATCTTCTGTGAAGATTTCGCGGAAAGAAAGAGTTCCAGTAGTGGAATAAAGATAAGCGATACCGAGCAACATAAACACATCGCCAACGCGCGTCGTCATGAAGGCTTTGACGGCTGCATCCCGGGCTGAGGGTTTGGCATACCAGAAACCGATCAACAGGTACGAGCACAGTCCCATGATCTCCCAGCCGACGAACAAAGTGAGCAGGTTATCAGATACCACCAGTGTGAACATGCCGAACGCGAACAAACCGATGAACGCGAAGAAGCGCGAGTACATCGGTTCGACCGACGGTACAACATGCTTGTGTCCATGTTCCTCCACGGTCGCACCGTGAGGCGGTAAGCCTTTTTGATCGTGATCACCTTCAGGTTGACCATAATTGTGATAACCAACGCTGTACAGGAAGATCATCAGCACGGTCCAGGCCACGAAGAACAACGTCACAGCTGTGAGCGGATCTACAAGCACGCCAATTCTGAACCAGGTGTCGCCTGTTGGTAACCAAGGGATGGATGATTCAAAAGGATGTTCGCCCAAATGCTCCACGCCCAGCGCCTGCACGAATACGATCATGCTCCCAAGCCACGAGAGCAACGCCGCACCCACAGCAATGGTATGGCTGAGCGCCTTGCTCCGATTGGTGAACAACACGATCAGAAAGAATGCCAATACAGGAGGTAACGGTATTAGCCAAGTCAGTAGTTCAATTGTCTCAGTCGTCATCAAGCCTCCGAAAACAAGAGACTAGAGATTGGAGAATAGTGACTAGTTTCCAGTCTCTGGTTCTCTAAAACTTCATCATATCCAGGTCATCAGCGATGACCGTATTGCGACGGCGATAGACTGATATGACCAGCGCCAAACCGACAGATACCTCTGCCGCCGCAACCGCAAAGACAATTACTGCGAATACCTGTCCGGCAACGTCAGTCAGGTTCTCGCCGTAACGCCAGAATGCGGCCAGGTTCACGTTCACCGCGTTCAACATCAATTCAGCCCCCAGCAAAATCGCTACCGCGTTGCGCCGGGACAGCATACCGAACAGGCCGATGCTGAATAGCGCCGCGGCGAAAATCAAATACCAGGAAAGTGGAACCATATCTCGCCTCCTATTTCCGATTGAACGCGACGTACACCGCGCCCACCAGCGCCGCCACCAATAGGACCGACGCTACTTCAAACGGCAGGACGTAGGCATCCGGCGAGACCAGCGCATTGCCCAGCGCGCTCACCGCGTCAAAATCGGACGGGAAGGCCGCCGCGGTCTTCGAGAGGCCACTCCACCCCTGAAGGAGAGCGAACAGCCCAACAAAGGTGAGAACCGCAATCAGGGCGCCAAACCACCAGTTCTTATTCAACTGCGGACCTTGATCACGCATTTCCTTGCGGGTCAACATAACCGCAAAGATGAACAGGATGGCTATCGCGCCGATATACACCACCACCTGCACGACTGCCAGAAAACTGGCGTGCAGCAGGGCAAACATCACAGCCACACCAAATAGTGTAGCAATCAGCCACAGGGCGGCATGCACCAGATTACGCGTGGTCACCACCATCACGCCGGAACCAAGCGTAAATAATGCAATAACAAGAAAAATGATTTTTTCAACGGTCATAGAAACCCAATCTCCAATTCTCCAATCGCTAATTCTCCCATCTCTAGCTCTCCAACTAACATTAAGAGCATCAGAGAATTGGAGAATTAGTGATGAGCCTCCACCACTTGTTTCGGTCCTTCCACCTTTTCCCGCTCTCGTCGGCTGTACGAACGTGCCACTTCAAGCGAAATCCACGCTACCAGAACGTTTGAGAGGAACATGCCCACGATGTAGAGCCAGGATGGCACGTCGCGCAGAAGCGCATTCATGAACGCGATCACCATCAACAGGACAAAGGCCACCGGCGTCAGGAACTTCCAGTTGAAGGCCAACATATGGTCAATGCGGATACGCAGCAACGTGTATTTGATCCACATGATGACCCAGTAGCCGATCAAGGCCTTGAAGAGGATCACGGCAATCGCCAAGAACGGACTGATTAGCTCCAGGCCAAAGAAGCGGTACCCGCCGAAGAACATGATTGCCCAGAAACCGCCAAAGGTAAAGGCATGCAACAATTCACCGGCATAGAACATACCGAACTTCATTCCAGAGTATTCAATGTTGTATCCAGAGACAAGTTCCGACTCGGCCTCACCCATGTCGAAGGGTGCGCGTCCCAACTCGGCAATCGCGGCAATCAAAAAGATGATGGCCGCAAGAGGAGCCAGGACCACAAACCACACATCCTGAGCCTGGGTAATTTTTCCAACACCCATTGACTCTGCAAAGATGGTGGGAATCAACATGGTGGTCAGCATCGGGATTTCGAAGGAGAGCATCACCGCCACTTCACGGAACGCGCCGATCAACGAAAACTTGTTATTCGATGACCAGCCCGCCATGATGATCGAAAGTGTGCCAATCGCTCCCGTGGCAATGATATAGAGCACACCCACGTTCAAATCCACGCCCAGGATATTCGGCGCCAGAGGTACCACGGCCCACAAGACCAAAACGGACATCATGGAGAGAATGGGCGCCAGGTTATACACCACCCGGTCCGCACCGGAAGGTGTGGTATCTTCCTTGATCAACAATTTGATGATATCGGCGAACGGCTGGATCAATCCAAAGGGTCCCACGCGGTTTGGCCCAATGCGGCTTTGAAAACGCGAGACAACTTTGCGCTCAACCCACACCAGAAGGATATCAAGCACCATCAACAAGCTGAGCAGGATCAGAACGCCCAGAAAGCCGATCAGGATCTGCGCGGCGATTTCGGGCATACCCCAACCCACAAAGATGCCCAATAACCAATCCGCGGCTACTTTAAGAGGGTCTTTCCAAAAACTCATGAGCTACTCCTATAAGACCCTAAGGGTCTGCGTTCTTTCGATTACACAAAGAGAAGGCTGAGTGGACTTTGCCAATCAGCCTTCTCCAGCCTCTAGATAGAAATTACGCCCACTCCAACATCCCCTTGCGCCAGGTATACACCAGGCCGACAATGAGGATCAGGATGAAGATGATGCCTTCGATCACGGCGAACATTCCCAGTTGACCCAGTTTCACAGCCCACGGGAACAGGAACACCGTCTCAACGTCAAACACCAAAAAAACCAGCGCAAAGATGTAATACTGGGCTTTGAACTGCACCCAGGAGTCACCCACCGTTTCGATTCCACACTCGTAGGTTGTACCCTTCATGGGACTTGGTTTTTTTGGTCCCAGCACCCAGGCCGTTCCAATTGCAGCACCTGGAATGATTACCCCAATTAGAAAGAAAAAACCAACGTAAATCCATGGATTCATAGATTTCTCCGCGCAGAATTTGTCTTACAACTGGCAAAATTGTACCATAAAGAACAATCACCCGTCATTGAACGCATGTCCATGTTTCGGGTGATTTTCATCATATATATTGCGTTTATTTTCTTCTGCGCCGGAAAAGAAACCGCAAAATATCTTCAAAAAACGGAAATCCAAGGATGGAACCGATCACTGATCCGGCTCCGCCCGCGACTCTCACTACGTTGGCGGGAATACCAAAGAAATTCACCGCTTCGATCTCCACGACTTGAGCTGATATGGCCATCTGACTTTCCTCCCCGCTGACTTTATCCACAAAGCGCAGAGATAGCCATATAGTGCCGCGATACGTGCCGACCTCCTCCGGGCGAATGCTCCAGAAGAAACGTACGGTTTGCCCGGGAAACAAGGTCTGGCTTGAAAGGTCGGGCGGCGAGACTTGCATTCCCGCCACATCAAACCTGGCTTCAACAATCACATCATGTGTCTCATACAGGTTTGGAACTTCGATCGTTTCACCAGTGACGACGTTGCCCTCCACCACTGCCGTAGGCGTGAGGTTCCCAGATGGGTCCACTTCCAGCGTCAGGCGGACTACATCCGAATCCCCGGCACGGATGCGTGGAGGGTATTCAAGTGTAAGCCTGCGCCTTTCCGGAATGGCAGGCTGCATCGCGATAATGGGGAACACCGGTCCACCCGGCTGCTCCGAAGTTGGAATGGCAGGCATCAAGGTCCCGGCTGCCGGAGGCTCTTCGGCGGCCGGAGCTTCCGTTGCATCGGCCTGCGGAGGCCCTTCTGTGGGGGCCGGGGCCCCAGGCGCGGCCCCGCAAGCCATAATGAAAAAGAGCAGGAGCACCCAGAAAATGAAACGGGGAGAAATCAGGATTCGGGTCATAGCGCAAGCCCATCCTGAGAGAAGACGGAGGACGGCTGAGTCAGCGACGCACTCAGTCCCGCATCCAGATCGAACTGGAATGAGGAGGGAGTCGGTAGTTCCATCTCAGACGGCGAGATGTTTTGAATGCGGGTCTCGCGGCGCGTGGGCGCGAATCCCCAGATCAAGAGCGAAATGGAGATTGCCAGGATCAGAACCCCAAGGAAGATGCGGATTTTACGGGTCATAGTTTCACCAATTTGGACTCAGGCAGCAGCGCTGTGGCGACACTTGCTTCCGTAATCCAGCGTCAAATGCAGCCACGGCAGCAAGCTTCCTGACTCCAGAAAGTCCAACTCACCAACCTTCCGGCATGGCGAGTTGGCCCTCGACCAATTCTGCAAACCTTTCTCGGATGCGGGCTTCCACATCTTCGGAAAACAGCGTAGTGCTGGGCTTCGCCAGAATTTCCTTTACACGATTCATCGCATGGGTATGAATATCCTGTGCACCTTTCTTTTCCCATTGCGAGCGCGTGTCACGGTTGGAGAGTTTGGTAAGAATGGCGGCCGTCTTCATGCGCTTGATGGTATGGGGCTCAACGATATATGAACCACCCGGGCCGATCTTCTTGATAACATCGACGGCCAGATTCTCTTCGCTAAATTCAAGCCCGCGCTTGATGCGCTTGAGCATGATGGCGATCTCATCATCAATAACAGCTTTGGCAAAATCAAATGTCTTGAGCGCTTCGACCAGGCCACCCATGTTGAACATATCCATGCCTGCCAGCAGGCCAGCCGTGGTGGACATGCCTGTTTCGTATCCGGATTGCGCGTCGTTGATCTTGGCATTAGTGAGCCCCACATATCCACCACATGGGACGTTGTAATAACGCGCCATTTGCGCATGTGCCATGTGCAGAATCCCACACTCGATGCCGCCCGAAGCGTAAGCGCCCGTGCGCATGTCCGCAACCGTGGGGAGCGTGGCATAGATGAGCGGTGTGCCTTCACGCACCATCTGCATGAGCGTGGCCGCGGCCAGGTATTCCGCGTTGCCCTGAGCCAGCGTACCTGCCAATGACATGGGTGACGTCAGCCCCGCGTTTGGCACAATGGTCGGGTATACCGGCAAGCCCTGTTCCACGAAGAACATCACGGCTTCGGTGGAGAGATGGTCCATCGTGAGCGGCGATACAACCGGGCAATAGTGATGCGTGAGATACGGATGTTCCTTATAGGCCTCTTCACTGCCCGCTACCAGATATACAAAGTTCAGAATATCGCGTGCATCAGCCAGGTCTTTGGTCGTGATGCGTATGGGTTTCATGCAATACTTCATGGCCGGATACAAACGCCATAACGTGAAGTGTTCCATCGGTGCATCGTCAGCCAGCACCGAGACCGAGAACATATCATAGCCGGGCAGCTCGTGGATGAGATGTGCAATGCGCGCGATGTCATCCGAGACCGAGCGGCGCTCCTTCCCTGTGACCGGGTCCAGAATATCAGGCGCGGAACTTCCCGTCACGATCACGGGGCTGTCGTCGGGAATGATCTTGTCGAATTTGGGATCGCGCGCATAGAACGTGAATTTGGGCGGCGCCATTTTGCGATAATTTTCCACCACATCGCGCGGGAATTTGACGATCTCGTTCTCTGCTGAAGTTACACAACCATGCTTTTCGAAAAGTTCACGCGCGGGTTGGTGACGTACCTTAAGACCAGCCTCCTGAAGGATTTCCAATGAGGCATCATGAACCCGTTCAACCTGTTCCTGCGTTAGAAGTTCTGCAAATGACATGGGATGTTCATCCTTATAAGATATTTGCTCCTGCTACCGTCCTCGACGGCAAAGTTGCCACCGGGGTTGATATCCAGGCAAGCCAAGACTTCAAGCGATTACGGATTCGCGCCTTGCTCAAGCGCTTTACGCATTTGCTCATTCAAAGCTTCAAAATCCCTTACAAACTGGTCGCATGAAGCTTTATCGGCTTCACAACGTATTGTCATTTTGACATACCATCCGCCCTGATCCTTGTAGAAAATCCGTTTTGCCACCGCGGGATGGGCTGGATGGTCAGGGGGTGTAAAAGACCACATCGTTAATCCATCGGCCTCTGTAATGATTGTCCAGCCATCTGCAACCTCCAGCGAAACATCCTCTCTGGCCTTCAAATCAGCCATTGCTTCTGCAACCGAAGGATATTCAAACGACCCTGGCTGTTCAGGGATGGGAGTGGCTTGTGATTGACCACACGATACGGCCAGGAGCCCAAGAGCGCACATGAAAAGTACACCAGGATGACGCATCGTTCCTCCAATAATTTTGCAGGAAGAAACCTCCGGCTTTTCAGCATACCAATCCTCATGTTAATTTGCCTGGTGTGACCTGTCACAACAGTCACACAATCTTTCGCTTCGTTCGCGGGGGTGGATGGTTCACCCTACGCGATTCCTGCTTTTCAGGGATCCGCAACTCCCGCAGGATTTTCCGTTGGGCGCGCTGTCCTTGCGCTGCAACGTGCCGCGGGAAATCGAATATTTTCTCGATGATCTCAAACCGGTTGTTTTTGAAGGCCCAATGCTCCACTTTCAGTTTGCTTGCCACTTCCAGGATTTGCTCCACTGGGAACATCTGCAGACCGGCGCGCGTCACCTTGAGCGAGGCTGCGGCCGTCCCAAACCGCGCGGATTCCTCGAGGGTCCAGCCCTTTAAATATCCATAAATGAACCCGGCGGAAAACGTCGCGCCTGCACCGCACGCATCCACAGCTTTGACCTGGGGAGCAAACACCCGCACAATTTCCTGATCCTGCGCGACGAGACAGCCTCCTTTTGCAAGCGTGATGATGGCAGTCTTGATCCCTGACTTCAATAACTTCCGGGCCGTTCCCACCAGGGCCCGTTTTCCACCCAGTTGGGCCGCGTCCGTCACGGCCTGGCAAATTGTGGCGCGCCGGGCAAATTGCTGCAAGATATCGGGGTCTTTATGGCCATGCTCCAGATTTACAAACACAGGGACTTTGATCCGGCTGGCTTCATCCATGGCGCGCAGAACGTGGTCCCCGTCATACCAATCCACGTACAGGATTTTCGAGCCGCGTATGAGGGAAAGGTCCGCCGTATCGAGCGTGCTAAGTATCTGTGGCGTGCGCTGCCAGAAATAGGTACGTGCCCCTTTCCGGTCCGAAACGTTCACTTCGAGCGGTGTCTTGTACTCTTTCGTGAATCTCACCTCACCCTGTACGCCCCACTCCTTCAACTGCCCGGCGAGCGCATGACCCCGCGAGTCATCGCCCAGCGCTGTGCCGATCATGCCCGAAGTGACTTCCCATTGGCGTAGCAGGCAGGCCACAATGGCGGCATCGTCGAATACAAACTCGTTGACTTCCGTCACGATCGCACCGGTATTATGTTTCGGAAGTTTCTCAAGTACCATGATTTCAACCGGTGTCAGCATCCCAAAGCCAACATATTCAGGAGGGGGTTTTGCCATTTGGGTATTATACGCCGTTCTTTTTAACCACGAAGGACGCAAAGTGCACCAAGGTTCAAGACCTTGTGGCTTAATTCCTTCGTGTCCTTTGTGGTGAAGATTTTACGCGCGCAGTTTCTCACCTTTCGGGTCATACAGCACCGACGGGGTTATTTCGGCCATGTATTTGCGTTCGATCAATTCCACTTCCACGCGGCAGCCGGGTTTTGACAATTCAACAGGTAAATAAGCCAGCAGGATATTTTTCTTCAAGGTGTATCCATAGCCGCCGCTGCGCACACGGGTGATTACTTTGCCCTCATGATACACAGCTTCGCCACCATAGATTTGTGTGAAGTCTTCACCATCTAATACCAGGGTGCACAGTTTCGTAGCGAAACCTTTTCCTTTTCTCTCCATCAACGCCGTTTTGCCATTGAAATCGCCTTTATCGAAATGGACGCAAAAACCAAGCCCGGCTTCGAAGGGAGTCTCCAACTGCGTCACGTCCGTTGTGTAATAGCGATAGCCTTTTTCGAGACGCAATGAGTCCAGAGCTTTGTATCCGCCCACTTCCAGGCCATGCTCTTGACCAGCTTCCGTCAACATATCCCAGACCATCGAGGCGCGATGATTCGGGATGTACAGCTCCCACCCCAACTCGCCGCCGTAACTGACGCGTTGCGCCCAGACGCGGACTCCGTTGATCGTGATGAATTTCGCCGTCAGATACGGGAACGCCTCATTCGTGACCTCATCAGGTGTGGCCTTCGAAAGAACGAGTCTTGACCTTGGCCCCCACAACGCTAGACAAGCCCACTCCGTCGTGATGTCGCGCAGCGTGACATCCTCCCCATCCGGAATCTTCATCTGCAGCCACGCCAGGTCATTGGCGATAAAGCCCGAACCTGTGATGACCCAAAACGTATCCTGATCAAGCCGTGAGGCCGTCACATCGGCTTCGACCCCGCCGCGCGCGTTCAGGAATTGAGTATAGGTCGTACTGCCAACCGGCCTATCGATATTTGAATCGGTCACACGCTGGAGCAGAGTCAACGCGTCGGGGCCGGTTACTTCGATTTTGCCGAACGAGGTCAAGTCGAAGAGCGTGACGCGTTCACGGGTAGCGCGATGCTCCTCGCCCACGCGGTCAAAGTATGGAGGCTTCGCCCAACCCCACTCTTTTTGGTCCGCACCCGCCCGGCGCCATTTTTTACCGGGCTCAAAATACAGCACACGCTCCCAGCCGTACTTTTCCCCGAACACCGCGCCCAACTCCTGCGTGCGATAATAGACCGGGCTGACACGATGCGGGCGGGCCCACTCATTTTCATCGTTCGGGAAACGGATGGCATAATAGTACTTCACGCCCTCGCGCGTCCGTTCGGCAGCATACCGTGGATCAGTAAAGTAATTTCCAAAACGCGTCGCACGAAAGGCATACACGTCCATCGACGCTTCGCCCTCCAGGATCCATTCTGCCAGCAGCTTGCCCATTCCACCCGCGCCGCCATAACCATTCAGGGAGATGCCTGCCAGCATCCACATGCCGCGAGCGCCGGGGATGGGTCCCAGCATGGGCTGGCAATCGGGCGTATACGCGCCCGGGTGACAGGTGATATCAATGATGCCAGCATCCTTCAGAAATGGGATGCGGCGAATCGCACCCTCGAGCAGCATCTCAAAGCGACCGTAATCCGGCGGCAGGGTCGCGTTGCTGTGTTCCCACGGCGTCCCGTCGATCCAGCGTGCCAGGGGGTTAGGTTCATACCCGCCGATCACCAGCCCGCCCTGCTCTTCACGCATGTACACCAGGTTATCCGGGTCGCGCAGACAGGGTGTCTGTTTCGGAAATTCATGCCCTGGCACAGCTTTGACCGTAATATGCTGGTGGTCCACCGGTGTCGTCGGTAGATTCACGCCCACCATCGCAGCCAGACGCGGCGCCCACATCCCGGCAGCATTAACCACGATATTCGTTTTGATCGTGCCTTTGTCTGTACGCACTGCCTGTATTTCACCCCTCGGCGAAAGCTCAATGCCGGTCACGCGCGTATTCGTATTCACGTCCACGCCCATTTCTTTAATCCGGCGAGCCATGGAGGTGGTTGTGTCGTACGGGGAAAGCTGCCCATCGCGGGGCAGATAGATTGCGCCGTACAAGTCTTTGTCCGTGATCTGCGGCATGACCTGGACGGCTTCGGCTGGAGAGATGATTTCCACATCCAGGCCGATGGCGCGCGCACGGCTTACGCTGCGCTCCAACTCCTTGAGCTGCTCCCGGCTCGAAGCAACTCTCAGGCTCCCCACGTGGTCGAACAATCCAAGCTCACTGTACAACTCGATGGAATATTTCCTGAACTGCATCATCGTCTTGGAGGTCGCGAATTGCGTCACCACGCCCGCGGCATGGGATGACTCTCCGCTGGCGATCTCCCCCTTTTCCAAAAGGACTATATCTTTCTTCCCCATTTTGAATAAATGATAGGCAACGCTTACCCCGTAGATACCCCCGCCTATGACGACGATTTCTGCTTGAGATTTCATTTTCACCTATTCAAATAAACTTGGTGGTTGAGTAAGCGGTGGTGTTTGTCCGCCGCTGTATCGAAACCACCAGTTTTCAAAAGTAATCTTGTAACAAGGGTTCTCTATGGCGTGGTGGTTTCGATATGCTCGCAACAAACGCTCGCTACTCAACCACCGAATTTGCCCTTAATTCTGTACCTCCTCCAACCACCCTTCGAACTCCACAGAGTGCATTTTCTCCAGGGCGCGTCCCCAGCGTTTGATGGCCGAGCGCCAGAAGTTGAAATTAGCTGTGGAAATCTTCGCCTGGATCGCCGCCCACAACCCCCAACCCACATCAGACATGATCATGTTCAGCTTCATCCGGGCGATCATGTTTGGGGCGGCCTCACCAAAATACGCTGTACAGACTTCGGCAATCTGCTCATCATTGAACTGCATTTCCTGGCAGGTATTGCCCAG
>DASTOH010000138.1:0-35438 GCA_035720235.1 Anaerolineales bacterium
CATCCAAATCAATTTCAGGATACAAGGAATGAAATCTGTCTCGATTGGCCTCGCTGTGAAAGAAAATAACTGAGAAGGCCTTAAAAACGTTCTTAAGGAAATAATTGTTGAGTCTGACTAAGGGGCTGCGTGATATCTCACGTGGTTCGAATTCATGACAGATCTGAGCAAGAGTGAGGCCTTTAGATTTTAAGTAGCCGAGAAAAATCGCCTCAAACGGAAACTCGATGGCACCAAATTGCACTACATCTGGCTGAGTTTTCAGTAAATAATTGGCTAGTTTTATCCACTGAAACACGTAGCGGGCGCCTCGAGCGATTCGCCTTATGCTATGGAAGGCCTTTCGCAAGAATTTTATAGCCAGAGTCGGTCGGGCATTTTCAAACAACGGAGCGCTTCGGGTCCAAAGATTCAGGAGTTTGCTGACGCTAAATGCATGTGGATACTGGTCCAATTCATAACTTCTTGCGGTCACCAGTGTCACATCTGTGACATGGCTAGCCAACGCGTTGCAGAGCTGATAAGCGTAGTGGATCATGCCGCCACTGCCGCGAGGTTCCACGACATACAACTTCATGGGGTACTTAGTTTGCATGAGCGCTCACCAATCGGTCATAGATATTGACCAGGGTACCAGCCTGCTTTCGTACATCAAAACGTTCTTCGGCGACTTTCAGCGCGGAAACAGAAAGCCTGCCAGCCAGTTCATGGTCTGACAAAAGCCGTATACATGATTCGGCTAGATCTGCCGGACTGGCAGGCTGGATCAGTAGACCGTCAATTTCGTTCTCGAGAATCTCAGGTATACCACCAACCTCCGATGAAACAATTGGAACACCCACAGCCATGGCCTCCAGCAAAACAGTAGGCAACGCATCCATCAGGGTTGGAAAAACAAACAGATCACTTTCTCCGAGTATCTCAGGTATATCAGAGCGATGACCTAAAAAGACCACCCGGTTTTCCACGCCCATGGAGTAGGCCAGACCCTTCAATGCATCTCGATAAGTACCGTCACCAGCGATCACATAATAGGCATTTGGAAACTTTTCCAGTATGACAGGCATGGTCTTCAGCATATACTGTATACCTTTTGCCTCTCTAAGTACAGCAACAGTTAAGATAACAATGCCATTTTCCGGCACATCCAGTACGCTTCGCTTTTTGGATGAAGGGTGGCGGAAAGGCACGAAACGATTTATGTCGACACCATTATATAAAGTAAGTATCTTTTCAGCCCTAATGCCCAAAGTAGTATAGTGCTGTCGGGTTATCTCAGAAACCGCGATAATCTGGTCACAAAAGCTGTTAAGGATTTTCCACCGCATGAGATTTCTCCAATAGGATCTCTTTGTCCTCGGCTTCACATCCAACGTGTGCAAGGTGGTCATGGTGGGAATGCCCAGTATTTTGGCAGCCAGAGTCCCAAAAATATCGGAGGCCTCCAATTGAGTATGAACGATGTCTGGCCGATACCGACGAATGTATCGTATGATACGAGGGAGATTGCCGAGAGCGCGCAAATGTGCAATATTAATGACATCAACTTGAACTCCCAGTTTCCTGACCTCCTCTGCCACCGGATTGCCTCTTTTCACCTGGAGGACGCAGACACGAGATTCGACTCCGCACTCACACAATTGCTTGAGCAGAGTCGGCATCATATTCTCCGCACCGCCAGGACCTAAACCATCAATTATCCAAAGAACACGCATTCAACGAACCTCATGAATATTAGGATGCCCGCTTTAGGGAGCCCATCTTTACGATATTCCAAATTTCGGCAATGACGTCTTTACTAAAAAACCATAACAGAGTGACGTACGCAGCCGCGCCTACCAGAGTGCCAAGTATCAGCTGGAGCAGGTTCCCCCAGCTCGATCCAAAGGACATAACGCCAAGTACCGCAATCGACAGGCCCACAGCCGGAAGTAAAGGATGCTTTAGGCTGTCGAAAAGAGCTCGTGGCTGCAAATTAAGCATACGAAGTGCAACCAATAGATATATCGCGTTGCCTACGAATGCCACGGCCACTTGAGTCCATCCAACAATAACAATATCCTTCATCATCATCACCGCCCACAATAAGGCCGGCACGAGTATAAATGCCTGAAGAATCGAAAGCCGGGTCAAAATGCCGGGCCTGCCCTGAGCCTTGTAGACATCACCGGCGTTATAGCCCAGGGATATCAACACGCTATAAATCGAAATAGCCCGCATTACCGGTACGACCTCGACCCATTTTTTTCCAAATAATAACAAGACAAAGGGCTCTGACAGCAAGGCCATTCCCAATCCAACTGGCACGGTAATCAGGGCAACGTACTGGGCTGTCTTCAGGAAGCCTTTACCGAGAGCGTCTGCGTCATCTTTGATCTTTGCAAAGACCGGAAAAACAACCTGTGCAACAATATTGCAAAGTTGCAGAATCGTTAATTCTGGGACACGAAAGGCTAGAGTATAAACTCCAAGCGCTTCCGCGCCAAGGTATCTTCCGACCAACAAATAATCCACATTCAGGACAAAAACACTTATGACGTTCATACTCACCAGCGGAAGGCCGTACCGTAACAGGGAACCAGCCCACGTTCTAGAAAACTCAAAAGTTAACCGCCAGGGAATCATCCGCCAAAGAATAACACCTGAAACGATGAGACCTCCCAACTGACCCAGGATGATGCTCCAGGGACCAAAACCTGCAAAGGCCAGGCCAATTGAGAGAACTCCTTTACTAATGGCACGGGCAAAATCCGGAATAAACTTTTGATTAAATGCAAGATCCTTTATCAAAAGCGTTTCCTGGATCGAAGCAATCGCGTTCAGCGGAAAACTCAACGCCAGCACCCGAGTTACCCAGATGGCCCTTGAATCATTAAAAAAGAGACCCACAAAAGGCGCTCCAAACCATGCCAAAAGAAAAAACGATAAACCTGTCGATATATTCAACCAGAAAGCGGTCGGAATCACCCGTTCATCATTGTGGTAGATCAGGGCCGCACCGACGCCCAGGTCTTTTACAACATCCAGGAAACCAATCACAGCGACCGCGTAGCCTACAACCCCAAAATCGCTTTTGGACAGTAGCCGCGCCAACAAAATCGTTGTTAGAAAAACAACAAGCTTTCCGCTGAAAAATGCGATATAGACCCAGGTTGTGCCACGAAGCGCAACTCGTGCCAGGTATGAGGAGCTAAGCGAAGACATGTATAACGATCAACTTTTCATTAATTGCGTGAAATTCTGCGCGACAAAGCGTTCTGATAAGCTTGTCGCATCAAGTCAACCTGAACGGCAGGCGCAAAACGACCTTTGATCTTTTCCTTTATTCTTCGGCCAAATTCCTCGGCCAGGTCTCTGTTCGCATGGAGTGTTATCAAAGCCGAGGAAAGAGCGTGCCGATCGCCAACCGGGACCAGAAGCGAATCAACCTTATCCGTTACCACTTCAGGAATCCCTCCACAATTCGTTGCAACAATGGGAAGTCCCAGTGCAGCCGCTTCAAGCAGTGCAAAAGGAATACCTTCACTGCGGGAGGGCATTACATAGATATCTCCAGCTTTCAGAATGCCAAGAATAGTGGTTTTGTTGCAGAAACCAAGCAGAAGCACTTTTTCCGCGAGGTCCGCTTGTTTGATCTGACCAGAAAGCGCTGAAAACAATTCACCATCCCCGGCAATTACAGCATACGCCTTTGGGATGAGGTTAGCTGCCGCAGAAAAAGCGGGAATAAAATCATCGTAACCTTTTGCCCATACCAACCTACCGACCAGCACACACAAAAATGCATCCTGCGGGATCCCCAGTCGCGCGCGGACGGCCTGTCGATCTTCCGAGGGTGCCGATTCATCCACTTCAACCGAATTGTGTATGAGATCGACCGCGCTTTCTGGAATGCCAGCGGCGAGTAAATCTCTTCGTATTGCCTCAGACACTGCCACATAACGATCCGTTTTCCAGTTTGTCCACAAATCAAGCACCTGATAGAGCTTCCCTTTCAGAGAACCACCATGTTCACTCTCATAAGAACTATTCAAAGTGGAAACAAAGGCCACATCCGCCAACAAGGCAGCCAGACTTGACCAAAATTTCGACTGTATATTTTGAGTGTCAATTACCTGGAAATTTTCCTTCCGGATGATCTGTGCGAGCCGAAAAGGGATGCGTGGATCAGCCCGGTGCTTCGCCACGATCTTCACGGGGATGGATTTTTCCTTTGCCAGATTCACAACGGGACTGTCCTCGACTCCAGCAATGGCAACATGCCAGGGAGATAGGTATTGAGCCAGCGCAATAGCGCGTGTACTCGCTCCTCCATATCGCTTCGACAGATCGACAATCAGGACTCTGACATCCCGGGAAACCACCGTGCCATGGTTTTTCATCTGCGTACACCGTTTTCCCACATCAGCGCGCCCCGCGTTGCTTGAAAACAGTCGAGAATGTTCTAAACAGGATCATAATATCAAGCCACAGGGAGCGTCTTTCCAGATATCTGATATCCCAACGTAACCACTCATCGAAATCTTCGTCTCCGCGCCCAAATACCTGCCATAGTCCGGTTATTCCAGGCAAAACATCCAGGCGTTCTGTGTGCCAGAGCTTGTAAGACTGTGGACTCCAGGAAGTGGGCCGAGGTCCGACCAGGCTCATATCGCCCAGGAGAACATTCACTACCTGGGGCAATTCATCCAGGCTGGTTTTTCGCAAGATTCGCCCGATTTTCGTAACGCGTGGATCGTTCTCCAATTTAAGAGGGCCCGCCAGGTCGCCATTCGCATTAACCTTGGCCAGGTCCTTTTTGAGCGCTTCCGCATTCTGCACCATGGACCTGAATTTATACATTTGGAATCTTTTCCCACCTTTTCCGGTTCGTTGCTGCACAAAAATGACCGGCGCCGAAGATGTGATCAGGATTGCCAAAGACACGATTCCCATCAGGGGCAGCCAAAACGGCATGGAAACTATTACAAGAAGAAGATCCATGCAACGTTTGGCGACAAAATAGGATTGGCCGGTCAAAACACGTTTGCGAGGATCAAATTGCCTAAGCCAATCATCACCTTGTGATGAAATCATTCCCATAATACTCATATGACGCACCTCGGATTAATTGGAATTGAATGCCACGACGGGCTCATCAGGGATGTAGTTCGGGTGAGTCAGTCTGTCACGAGCCGTATTCATTAAATCATCAAAGGTAAGTGCTTCGTCAGGAAACGATGCGGTTCCCCACGCAAGTTGCAGGTTGGTTCTGTCCTGTATGGCTTGGGAAATTCTCTTGGCCAGCAATCGAATACTGGCTTGATCAGTCTCTGGACATAGAATAATAAAGCGTCCCCTGTGATCCCTCAAAACCAGATCGGTTTGACGAGTACGATCATCAATGATCTGACCAATTCGGGCGATGGTAAAACGATGCATCAAATCGTGCTGAACGCTTTTCAACAGCTCTCCGGTTATGATCTGGTCATCAGACTTGGCCTGAACCATCAGTAGACTTAGCGGCCTGTGATAGCGGCGACTCCTTGTGAATTCAATTTTGATGCGCGGACTTTCCAGGTCAAGGTCATGAACGCTGTTCGGAAATGCGCTCAATGCCAGGGCATCCATCAGCGACTCCGCATGACTAAGCTGTACTGCCAACTGGTGGGCAAACCATACACCCGCTTCCAGGAGCACAAACTCTACTATGATCACAGACAATTCCCCTGAATTGGCCGATTCTCTATTCAAGACTTGCAACAATACCACGTATACGCCTGCCCAGACGAGTAATGGCACATAAAACCGGACCCGGGCAATGGATGGAAAGAAAAGAGTAGCGGGTATAGAAAGGAGTACGGCCAGATAGAAGTAGGATGCGAAATTAATAATGGGCCTGCCGATATAATCAGTTTGCCCCAACACAAAAATAACGGCAAGATAAAAAGCGGCCCAGAAAAAAGAACGTTTTAGATGAGTCACTGGCCTCTCCCATTGATTATAGATATAAAAACGAAAATACGACCGATGGATAAAGGAATATAGGATTTCCTAGCGTACAAGAGACCATCAACTATCGTCGATAAACTAGACGCTAGACCTCCGAAAATGTTACGGAAGCATTGCACTACACGCAGGTTGATGAATTCGAAGCGGTCGTGTCAGTCACCAAACCTGTTTGGATACTATATGGATACAGTGCAAAACAACTCAAGTGCGGTTTGGCGGCAACATCCATCACAAAATGGTAAACGACCCAAAACAGCATTGGGAGCTAATTGGAAGCTTTTGAAATGAGTGGCAGGAAAAGAGTGATCTGAGCCCTGAGCAGGGCCATTAGCTATAAAACAGGTCGTGAAGCCAGCAATGAACCTACCCAAGTGATCGTTCTGAGCGGAGATGATTTCCAAATATGATGTCATCCCGACACGCGGACCCTTGAGATTCAACATGGATGTCAACCCTTTCCTTGCGCTGCCAGCTCTTCAGGGCCTGCCCCAAAATGCAAGCTTACATGATCATTGCGCAGCCAGAGAAATCAGATCGAATTCAGCAGAGCGTAGGCATTCAACATTTCAGTATAAATGGAATCCCGATATAGGCAATTAGGGATTTCCCCCCAGGCAAGCATACTCAAGAAGTATTTTCTTTCATGATTGTGAGGATGGGTTAGCCCGATACCGACCTGCCACTCTCCGGTCTCCGGCAGATTAGTGTTTTTCACGTGCTTGAAAAAAAATCTGATTTCAAGGTAAAATTTTTCGGAATACACATCCAGATCACTATCTTCAGGTGCCGGATTGAAAAGGTTATAGATCACAATTAAGCCTATGACAGACCGATATACCCTCACCCCAACCCAGATCGTAATGTATACCACAGAGTATTGTTCCGACTGCCTGCGCGTCAAAAGATTTTTCGAGGCAAATGAGATCCGGCACCTGCGCGTCGGCCTGGAAGGAAACGAACAAGCGACGGAATTTGTCATACAAGTCAACAACGGGTATCGAAGTGTCCCAACCATCGTCTTCCCAGATGGCTCGATTCTAGTGGAACCCAGTTGGGAAGAACTCAAAGCCAAGCTCACAAATCCATGAGCCAGACAGCGGATGTCGTGATTTGTGGCGCAGGGATCACCGGCGTGGCGGCTGCGCACTACCTGGGCAAGGCGGGCATTGATAATATCCTCCTGCTCGATGAACGGCCGCCCCTTTCCTTTACAAGCGACCGTTCGACCGAGTGTTACCGGAATTGGTGGCCCGACCCGGACATGCTCGTCCTCATGAATCGATCCATCGACCTGATGGAGTCGCTGGCACACGAAAGCGGCAACGTTTTTCGGATGAACCGACGCGGCTATTTATACGTGACTGCCGACGAAACCAAAATTGCAGATTTGGAAAACGCCTCCCGCGTGATCTCGGAGCTGGGCGCGGGCGCCTTGCGCGTTCACTCCTCTGATACCTCTACCTACCAAGCCTCCCACCCCGAAGGTTTCCTTGATTCGCTCGCGGGCGCGGACCTGCTGCTGGGTAGTGACCTTATCAGAAAGCACTTCCCCTATCTCACAGAGAAGGCCATCGCCGCGCTGCACGTGCGGCGCGCAGGCTGGTTGAGCGCCCAACAGCTGGGCATGCACCTCCTGGAAACCGCTCGCAGGTCCGGGGTCCGGTATGAAGCGGGGAAAGTCATCGGGGTAGAGATCAAGGGCAACTGCGTCCAAGGAGTCCAATTAACTAGTGGAGAGCGAATCGAGACTCCCATCTTCATCAATGCCGCGGGACCGTATCTGAAAGAAGTTGGGCGGATGCTTGGCGAGAATCTGCCGGTCTTCACGGAACTTCATCTCAAAGCCGCCATCAAGGATCCGCTCGGAGTGGTAGGACGCGACGCACCTTTATTGATCTGGAATGACGCGCAAACCCTGCCTTGGGAAGCTGACGAACGAGAAGCCCTGTCAGCGGATGACGAAACGCGCTGGCTCACTGAGCTATTCCCTGCTGGAGCCCATACTCGCCCTGAAGGAGCAGGCGACAATATCCTGATGCTGTGGGAATATCAGACGAAAGTGATGGAACCGGTGTGGCCACCACTGATGGACGAGCAATATCCAGAAATTGCGCTGCGTGGCCTAGCGGCCATGCTGCCATGCATGAGAGACTATTTTGCAAAAATGCCTCGCCCGCACCTCGATGGCGGATACTACACCAGGACGCGCGAGAATCGTCCGCTGGTGGGACCGCTGCCCGTGGAGGGCGCGTACATGATCGGCGCAGTATCCGGATATGGGATTATGTCGGCCTGCGGAGTTGGCGAACTACTTGCCGCGCATGTAAAGGGTTCAGAATTACCTCCTTATGCCTCAGCTTTTTCGTTGTCGCGTTATGACGATGCCGAGTACCAAAAGAGATTGGAGGACTGGGGAGATAGCGGGCAATTGTAGTTCTTTTTGGAATCAGACTGCTTCCCGGGACCGTTGCTGCAATATAAAGGAGCTGACAGGGACTTTGCCGTAGGCACAGAAGCGGGATACAATAATCTTCGAGGAGAAGAAAATGAAAACGCCGATTCTTGCTTTTCTATTTGCATCCCTGCTATCTGCCTGTAACGGTTGGGTTTTCCAACCCGGGTCCGGACCCACTCCCTTTTTGCCGCCAACTCCCACGCCCCGAATCCACACACCGACTCCTGTAGTGATCGGCGTGAACACTTCAACACCTGCCGCCGCCACGATCACCAACGCGATAACCCCAACGAATAGCAGTGTGCCGAACGCCACAGATACAGCCATCTTTGCAGCTACATCCACTCTGACCGGCACACCCAGCGGGCCATCCATCTCCATCAACGTATTAGGCTGTGACACGAGCATCGATGTGACCCACGGCATGGGTGAAGTGACCAATTCTTATGTTACATTGAAGAACAGTGGAGGGACTGAGCTGACAAATCTCAAGGCCACCCTTTTTGCGCTCGATGAAGGACGCGAACACCCGGACAAAACCGTCGAATTGACCGCCCTTCCGATCGGGTATCAGGTGACCATCAAACTCACTGTGGATAGCACCTACAGAGAGGAAACGCCAGTCCAGGTGGAGGTCACGAGCGATCAGGGACTCTTCCCACGCGAAGGCATGGCCTCCTGCACCGACATTGGCCTGTTCATGCCCAGTCCCGAGTTATTGAATACACCCATACCGAACGTTCCATAATATAATCTGACCCATGGCAAACGAGAATTTAACCCCATTGCGCGACAAGATCGCCATCCTGATCGACGGTGACAATGCACAATCCTCCCTGCTTCCGCAAATGATCGTGGAAGCAGGGCGACACGGGCAGGTGACCGTCCGCAGAATTTATGGCGACTGGACCACCCATCAGATGAATTCCTGGAAGGACACACTGAACTATCACGCCTTTCAGCCGATTCAGCAGTTCCGCTACACCATCGGCAAGAACGCCACCGACAGCGCCATGATCATCGACGCCATGGACCTCCTGCACTCGGGCGTGGTGGATGGATTCTGTCTGGTCTCCTCTGACAGTGATTACACTCGCCTGGCTACACGTATTCGCGAGACCGGAATCTTTGTCATGGGCATTGGAGAGAAGAAGACACCAAAAGCGTTCGTCAACGCCTGCGATTTGTTTGTGTATACCGAGAACCTCGTAGCAGAAAAGAAAGCCACACAGCAGAAACAACCACAGGCCAAAAAGACTGGAAAATCAAAGTCTGAAACGGAAAAAGAAGAACCCGATCCCATGCCGATTCTTACCCAGGCATTCGAAATGACTGTGGGGGACGACGGCTGGGCACGCCTGGACACCATGGGCAACAACCTTTACCAGCTCGATCCCAGCTTCGACCCGCGCACGTTTGGATTCAAGCAACTCTCCCGCCTCATCAAAAGCTTGAAGGATCAGTTTGAGATGCGAACACAGGAAATCGCCGGATCACCAATTATTTTTGTGAGGATAAAGGAATAATTGCCCTGCTCCCGCCGTCGCCGTTGGCATTTTGGTGTGCTTGGCACCACAAAGAAGCTCATGCCATCAGAGACCTTCAAGAATCCAAACATATGTCAATTTTTTCCGCGAGAGCACAGGGGAAATAACATATGCGTAACGAACAAGAAATACTCAACCTGATCATGACCTTCGCCAAGGACGACCAAAACATCCGCGCGGTGGTGATGAATGGTTCTCGGGCGAATCCCAACGCCAAGAGGGACATCTTTCAGGATTTTGATATTGCCTGTCTGGTCACCGACCTTGCGCCGTATGTGAGAAATGACAAAATCTCAGAGTACTTCGGCGAGATCCTGATCTTGCAGGAGCCGGATAACATGCAGGATCCACCGCCGGAAGGTGACGGTCATTATGCCTATCTGATGCAATTCACGGATGGCAACCGCATCGACCTCAGCTTTCATTCACCTGAAAAGTGGAAGTCTGTTACTAACGATAGCCTGACAATCGTCCTGCTGGATAAGGACAACTCCATTGGAGAGATCCCGCCGGCAAGCGATATTGACTATCTGCCAAAACCGCCGACTGAGAAACAATATCAGGATTGCTGCAACGAGTTTTGGTGGGTCAGCCCTTATGTGGCGAAAGGACTACGGAGAGGCGAACTCACATACGCAAAAGACATGATGGATGTTGCTGTCCGGGAACAACTCATGAAAATGTTGACCTGGTATTTTGGCATTAAGACAGGTTTCAAGAAGGCGGCCGGCAAGTTAGGAAAATACATCAAAGCGGATGTCGAGCCGGAGTTATGGGCGGAACTCGAAAGAACGTATCCCGATGCAAACTTTGAGAATATCTGGGAATCACTATTCACAATGGGAAGCCTCTTTCGCCGTCTGGCGAGGTCGGTTGCATCAAGCTTCGGATTCCAATATCCGCAACGGGACGATGACAACGTGAGCGCCTATTTGCGCCACATCAAAAATCTGCCTAAAGATTCAACAGAGATTTACTGACCCTCAAATCCCTCCGTCCCACTTGGAAAGATACCTAACCTTCGGTTCTTCAGGGACAAGGTCTTTGTAAACCTCTACAATTTGCGCCGCAATCTTCTCCCAGGCATAGTCCTGCGCGTACTCGGCAGCCTGGCCGCTCATCTTTTCGTGCAGGTCCGGGTCATTCAGTAACCACGTTAATTTTTCGCACAACATATCGGGTTCCTCCGCAGGGATAGTAAAACCTGTCTCCCCATCACGCACCAGATAGGCCAGCCCACCCACCTCTGAGGCAATCACCGGGGTCCCACACGCCATTGCTTCGAGGGCCACCATCCCAAAGGACTCATAGTGTGAAGGCATTACCACAACTTCGGCGGCGGAATAATAGTAGGGCAGTTTGTCCTGATCACGCTTTCCTAAAAACAGGACCGTCTGATCCAGGCCGAGATCATCGCACAATTTTTGCAGGCGGGCCATTTCGGCCGTCATCTCTTCCGGGCTGGCCGATGGGTCGCCGCCGATGATTGCCAAATGTACCGGCCGGCTCGCCGTCTTCAACTGCAAACAGGCCATAGCCTGAATTAATGTGTCCACACCTTTCAAGGGCTCGATGCGGCCCACAAACAGAATCATGCGCGCGTCTGGTTTCAAACCGACATACATTTTGGCCTCATCGGAAGGGATGGGATAAAAGTGGCTCACATCCACACCTGGCGGGATAATGACCATCTTGTTCGGATCGGCTTTATACAGGAAACGCAACTGGGTTAGTTCAGCCAGCGTGGCGACGACGATCCGATTCGCGCGACGGAGAACCTGTTTCTCGCCATTGATCCGATACTCTCCTTCACGTTCCTCCTCCGAGCGGGCGATGCGGTTTTTCATCTCGCCCAACGTATGGAACATATGAATGATCGGCACGGCAGCCCAATGATCCGAAAGGGCGGCGGCAGCCAGTCCGGACATCCAGTAATGACTGTGGATAATGTCGTATTTGATTCCTTTTTCCCGGGCAAAGGCTTTTACGCCCTCCACAAATTCAGGGATGTAGTTCGCCAATTCCCGTTTCGGGACCGGGTGCTCGGGCCCCGCCGGTACATGCACCACCCGGTTGCCATAGCCGAGCTCATGCAGCACATGCGGCACATGATCGTCTTGCGACCGCGTGAACACATCCACGTGGATGCCCATTTTGCCCAGTTGACGCGTCAATTCGCGGACGTAGACGTTCATTCCGCCCGTATCCTTGCCGCCCAGCGTCGCCAGCGGACAAGTGTGATAAGAAATCATTGCAATGCGTAACATAGATATCTCATTTCCCAAAACACAGACAACATGTACTGATGAAAACTTGCTTTGGTCTCTGCGAGCAATATGCCGCGCGGGGCACAAAACAGTTCTCTGGAACTGCGAGATTACTCACTTGCACCCCGTTCGGGCCGTCTCACCTGACGCACTTGACCCGGGGTCCCTCATAGATCGTTCAAGGGATAATCTTTCAAACCGTTTTCCATAACATAATCGTTGTACCTCAATCCCGCCTCTTCCTCTGTTTCGAAGTAACCGAGATGAATTAATTTCTTATTTACGGTTATCAAGGTTCTATATTTTCTGCCAACCTTGCAAACTCCGTAATATTTTGAAGTAGCATTTTCATACTTAACGCCAAAAAATGGATTGCCCTTCCCGCTGTTTGCTTCTGACAGTTTTCGTTTTGTTTCTTCTGAATGCGTTATCCCTTTATGGGCTTCACTCATCCTTCTCAAAGTTTCGGTTGAGTTTCGCCTTCCCCATGACGGATGATTCTCACCGGTCACTCCATAAAGCGGATGAGCCTCTCCAGGACTCTGACCATCTCCACCAAGCGTAAGATTGTAACCACCCATCGAGCGATGGGTTCCGAGCTTTCTTATCTAGAACTCCTCAAGATCGCTCAATTCACGCGGCTCGCAATAACAGATAACCGCTTTTTCAAACGCATCATAGCCATATTTTTCGATTGCACGACCGAGCGCCTCACTATCACCATGATTCATCATCATTCGATGATGAACGTCAACAGACTTTCCAACATACTTTGGAATGCCACCAAGAGACCAAAGGTATATTCCGCTTCTTTTCATATGAGAGATAGGAATACAGATAGCAAAAAAGCTGCCCGAAATGGGGAGCTTTTTTTGAGCCGCTAATCAGAATCGAACTGATGACCTAGTTATTACGAGTAACTCGCTCTGCCAACTGAGCTATAGCGGCGAATTGAACGGGAAAAATTTTACCATAATTTTCAAACCATCAAAACAGACCTCTCCAAATCGCTGCGTTTCAAAACACCTTTTGAAGTGTTATTCAATACAACCGTTGCACTTACAACTTGAATCTAAGATAGGAAAAGGATGGGAACTAGTCGGAAAGAAGCAACATTGTTTCTGAAGGCTCGGAGGTTTTCTTTATTCAATCCCATCAAAAATGTGGTCAAGAACTTCCTCGCTCACATCGAACACTGCTCCATTTTCAGGGATAGCTTCCTCCGTCATCCATTTGGGTAAACGATCATCTTCCTTTGTGAACCCGGCCCGCCGATTAAACTCACGCTCCATCTTGATTGTCTCTTTACCGAGTGCCTGCAACACATTATCCGGCAGGTCATCCCAGCCATAACGCGCCTGCAGCAAACGCTTGATGACAAAATCCGGCGTGGCTGCGTATCCAAACCCGGCAAAGATACAGGCGCCCAATGTGTCGTATCCGGCCATGTTCAACTGCGCGTTCAAAGAAGGGTCTTTCTGAATGGCCGGATCAAGGTGATTGACCTTGGCGCGGATGGTCAGCCCGGCGGTATGATCTGCTCCCTGCGGAGTGGTGGCATACGTGACTCCCGTGCCCTTGATCGAACGCGGCTCGTAGCCGGACATGGCTTGTCCCTTCACGGCCGGCACGCGCTCGATGTTGTATGCCTTCCCAACGCTGACGGCCCCATTGCCGAGGACGTAGCCCAATTCAGTGCCATTGCGAATTTCGGTGATCAATTTCAGCGCGTCCTCTTCATTGCCCCAGCGCATGAGGCCGGCTTCTGCGGCAACACCCAACGCGCCGCCAATCTCGATCGAATCCAGCCCCAGGTCATTGACCTGCCAGTTCAATCGTCCAATGGAATCGAGCGAACCGATTTCCAGGTTCACACCCATCAGACCGATGGTTTCATATTCCAGCGGCGAGACGATGATCTTGCCGTCCTCCCCACCAAAGATATTCGAGCACCTGATCGTACAGCCCGCCATACACGCATGTGACGGGTCAGACGGTTTGCCGCGCTTCAACGTAAACTCGCGCAGCGCGTCTCCATCCACCTGGTCCACTTTGTCAAACGTGCCGCGAGAAAAATTGCGAACGGTCAGCGATGCAAAACTCTGGCACATCGCCGCGATGGCGGCTGTGCTGTAATCGCGATATGTGATGGATTGTGGATGCTCCAACACTGCCTTTGTATAATCTTTCGTCGCGGCCTTGAACGCTTCAGGATTCACCAGAGGCGGCTTCTGCCCACCGGTATTATCGAACACGATGGCTTTCAGCCCCTTCGAGCCCATCACCGCGCCCAGTCCACCACGGGCATTGATCCGTGACGGGACTCGATCCTTATCGATGTTTTGGATTCCCGCCGCCTTTAACATCATCTCGCCGCCGGGACCGATCAAGGAGATCGCGACCCTATCGCCATATTTCTGAATTAGCTTCGGAGCTACGGCATAGACGCCCAGCCCGGCGAGATCTTCCGCCTTCTCCCATTTCGCGCCATCCAATGAGAGATGCAATACCCAGAATCCGTCTTCCTTCGGCTGTTTTTCGATGATGAGCGCGTGGATGCCCAGCGTCGCCATGTGCAGCCCGGTCCGCCCACCCGCGTTGGATTCCTTGATCCCGCCCGTCAACGGAGACTTGCCACCCACCGAGATGCGATCGGTGGAGGAAAGCATATGTCCAACAAGCAATCCTGGCGCAAAGATCAGTTTGTTTCCAGGACCCAACGGATCACATTTTGCATCCACTTCGTCAAGCAGGATGCGCGCCAGGAGCCCGCGCCCGCCAAGTCGTTTCCACGAATCAGGAACAGGTTCACGAGTCAGGGTTTGTTCGCGCACGTTCACGCGCCAGACCTGGGATTTGTATTCGGTCATATCCATTTCTCCAATTCAAAATTCTCGGCAAAGGGATTTACAAACCGGATACCTTCAATCACCTGCCCATTCTGGAAGTCTTCACTAAAGATAACCGGCACGTCATTTAACAAGGCACATGCCCATATTTGGGCATCGTAAAAAGATAATGAGTAATCGCGCACTCCACGAGCTGCACTCATAACCGTGGAAGGCGTTAGCAGATGTGTTGGAAAGGCCAGCAGATAATCCTGTACATATTGGAGGGCCTCATCAATTGGGAGTTTTGGCTGAGCACCACGAGTTACGGCGTTGAAAAACTCTGAAAGGCATTGGACACTTAAACACCCCAGCGATCTGTTTTGAAGTTCACGAACAACCATGACCGCATGTGCACGCTTTTGGAACTCCTTCAGGTCAAATACATAGACAAGAATGTTCGTGTCAATGAGTATTTCTGTCATAGCGTTTCATTCGTTCTTCATATAGATCTTCACGCTTCCAGTCCCGCTTTTTTTGAGGCACGGGAGGTAGTTTATCCATTTTCTGTATTGCCACCTCAATCCTTTTCCACGCCTCACGATCATAGGCAAGACGATATCCTGCACGCTTCAACTCATTTTCTAATGCTCGACGGATGATTTCGGCCTCACTCACGCCTCGCGCTTCAGCTACCTTTTTAAGTCTTTCCTCTTGGCTCTTTTGGATATAGATTTGCTTGCGAACCATTTGTGACATAAATGCTCCTGTGACTATACATCACATTATACATCACATCGCCTGATTGCTGAGTCAGCATGTTTACCCAAACAAACTTGCTACCGCTTCTCGAAACACCTTCGTATGATAATCAACGTCTTGCTGCGTAGTTTCAGGTGAAATCAGTGCCATCTTGTGGAACGGTGTCATAAAGATACCGCGATTCAGGGCGAACAGGTGCATGTAACGGTCGAGTTCCGGTTCAACGGTGGCGTGGGCCTCGCTACCGTTCTTCGGAGGACTTGGTCGGACCCAGTATTCGGAACGGTTGCCAAGGCGTTTGACGATCCATAGAATCTTGAACTCTTCGATAACTGACTCAACACTTGTGGTAAATCTTTCCCACAACTGGATCGCTTGGGCGAAACTCAGCGGTCAAGATATCAATGGCAAGCCTTGCGGTGAAGGCGCGGGAGACCTGTTCGGTGAATCCGTGGACCGCGGCGGGCACGCCCCCAGCGAGGTACTTACCGATGGTCAGGAAATCGGGCTGAAGGGCGGGGAGTCTGGTGAGATCCAGGCTTGTGATTATGATTACACTTTCATAGTTGTATTGTCAAAATCCTTGAACGGATTTATAGTATTGGGAAGGCGGGTATAAATAATTCCACTCCACGGGAGAACTGCTTATGGATAAAAGCATCATTGGCACATTGCTGGACTCATACAGCACGTTCGGTCAATTTGAGCCACAGGCTTATTACACGGTCTGTTTTGGGAGCCTGCCCTCCAGAGTTCGGATTGACCTGTCGGCTGAAAAATCAAAAGAAAGGATCGAACCGGTGCTGCAGAGCATTGACCTGCAGAAATTCGGCTTTGGCATCGTTTACAAGAACTGGGTTACCGACGAATCAAAAAAGCTGAAATCTCCTGAAGACTATGCCTATGAGTATCTGTTCAGGAGCGATTCAGAGCGCATGCTCCTGCACCTTGCCAGCCACGGCAACTCGCTTGATATCGAAATTTACTATGATGTTGCCAACCCGGCCTCTGAGGCCTGGGCGCTGGAAACCAGCCGCGCCCTGCGGGAAAAGTTCCGCGACCCCAAAACACCCAAGTTCAAGGTCCTGATCAATCAGGACAACGGCTTCAACACAGAGGACGTGGAGACCGGCGACTTCAAGTCGATCAACATTCAGGAGCTTTACAATGATGATTTCATGGAGATCGACGCCATCATCCGCGACTCAATGCACAAGACCGAATCGGGCATGATCTTATTGCACGGCGAACCCGGAACCGGTAAAACCACCTACATCAAACATCTGATCTCGAAATATCAGGATAAACAGTTCATCTTCATCCAGAACGATTTCGTGAAGGATCTGTTGAAACCGATCTTCATCTCGTTCCTGCTTCAAAACAAGAATGCCATCCTGATCATCGAAGACGCGGAGAAGGTCGTGATTGCACGCGACAATACTTCAGACGACTCGGTCGTTTCGACCATCCTGCAGCTTTCGGACGGGCTTTTTAGCGACTTCCTCAATATCAAGATCATCTGCACCTTCAACACGAACATCGAACGCATTGACAAGGCGCTACTGCGCAAGGGCCGGATGATTGCCAAGTACCGATTTTCGCCGCTCACGCCCGAGAAAACCGCCGCGCTGGCCCAGAAGCTTGGCTATGAAAACATAAGTGGAAGCCTGACCCTGGCCGACATCTTCGGCTATGAACATCGTGCATTCAGCGGTGCGACGAAGAAGGGCATTGGCTTTGCACAGGGGTGAGGCAAGTGCATAAATACACATGTAGACAGGTATACAAGTAGATACGTGTGTACGTGTTTCCCTGCGTCGCGTGGTCCCGCCAGGCGCGGGATGGCAACATTTCCTTGTCTACGTGATTACTTCCCTGAGGGACTCACCAAAAATATTCAGGCCTTCGTTGATCTGCTCGGATGTGACATTCAGCGGTGGAATCCAGCGCAGGGTATTATCATACGTGCCGCAGGAAAGCAGCAGCATACCCTTTTTTTCGACGGCGTGGATCACATCCTTGACGAGTTGTTTGGCTTTGTGAGCGCGTCCATCCACAATGAACTCGGTTCCCACCATCAGCCCCTTGCCGCGCACATCGCCGATCTGCGAATATTCCTCCTGGAATTTGCGAAGGCCGGTCATCAATTGAATACCGCGCTTGGTAGCGTTCTCGAGCATATTTTCCTCACGGATCGCGCGGATGGTCGCCACGCCAGCCGCGCATGCTACGGCATTGCCACCATACGTCCCACCGATCGAGCCGACATCCATCCGTAGCATGATGTCGGTAGTTGTGAATACGCCCGAAAGCGGCAACCCGGAAGCGATCCCTTTGGCGGCGGCGATGATATCTGGCTCCACGTTGTAATGCTCGAAGGCGAACCAATTTCCCGTGCGCCCAAAGCCGGACTGAACTTCATCAAAGATGAGCATGATCTTATGTCGGTCACAGATCTCGCGTAGGCCTTTCATGAATGCCTTGGGAGGGACAACGTATCCGCCTTCGCCCAGAACTGATTCAACCAAAATAGCCGCAGTCTCCTTGGGAGCCGTCTGTGACGCAAGCATGTATTCCAGTTGCTCCAGCGAGTATTCCGCCGCCTGCTGTTCGCTCATCCCCAAACGGAACGCATACGGATATGGGACGACGAACACGCCCGATGGGAGTGGGCCAAACCCCGTCCGATACACAGCCTTGGAGGTGGTCAGGGCCATCGTCCCGGCGGATCGTCCGTGGAACGAGCCACTGAAGACGATCACATTCTGACGTCCGGTTGCGACGCGGGCGATTTTGACGGCGTTCTCCAGGGCCTCCGCGCCGGAATTGGCAAAGTAGAAACTGTCGATCTGCGGCGGGACGATTTTGCGCAATTCCTCAATGAGCTGCAACATCGGCTTATGAATGACAATGTTCGCTTGCGCATGGAGGAATAGCCCGGCCTGTTCCCGGATCGCTTCCACTACTTTCGGGTGGCAATGGCCGGTATTCGTCACGCCGATACCGCAGGTGAAATCCAGCAGTTTGCGGCCGTCATCGGTGTAGATGTATGAGCCTTCGGCGCGGTCAGCGACAAAGTTGAAGATGCGACTCCAGGCGGGAGTCATATGAGGAAAATTTTCGGTGTAGAGTTGGCTCGGCATAGTTTTCTTTCTGGAGCAACGTAAACAAGTAGATAAGGAAACACGTAGACAAGTGATGTATCTACCTGTCTACGTGTTCACATATCTGCGCTCAATTGATCACGACGGCAGATATTCCGCCGCCCACTCGATATCGTGCTTCTGGAGTGTCTCCCGCGTCGGGATGCCGTCGGAGGTCCAGCCTGCAAATTTGTAGTAGTTATCCAGTGCAGATTCAAGCTCCTCGTGAGTCAGCGCGACGCCCGCCGTGGGACCGGTCCCTTTGAGGGCTTTGAAGAATTTCTTGGGCAGCTTATCGGCATTCCGGTTGAGTCCCTCGCGGGCGTTGAACGTCCGGAACAGGTTCAGACGTCTTTCACCGACAGCCATCAACTCCTCTACAGTCACATCCCAGCCGGTAACTGCCCGGACCATTTCGACGGTTTCAGCCGGGCCATAAAGCGTCCAGGCGGGGCCGAAGACGAACTGGCAGACTTCCAGGGAATCAAGCATGGAGTAAAAGACTTCGGTGAGATACGCGAAGCGGACTTTTTCCTCGGTGAGGCTATAGCCCGGTTGCGGCGTGCCAAGCCCGAGCATCTTGAGGCGATTGAGGTTGAGCTCAGCCACGCCTTCTTCGTAATAGGGATCATGCTCAGACGATTGGTGATCCGCGCCGAACGGGTTGACCGCATATATGAGGCCGAGCGAACGTTTCGCCTGCGGCATGTGCGCCGGAGCCTCCGCGCCTTTGACCGTGATGAGGTACTCATCCGCGCCCTTGCCCCATACTTTTGCGGCGCGCTCGGAACCCATGCCAAGGGTTCTGCCAAAACCGCCTTCCCCATTGAGCATCATTTCCAACGCCTTGAGCATCGCATCGGCATCGCCAAACTTGAGCTCAAGCCCATTCGTCTGTTCTTTGGTAATCACACCGTTCTCGAAACACTCCATCGCGAAAGCAATAGTCGCGCCGGCGGCAATGGTATCCACACCGTATTCGTTGCACATCTGGTTTGCGGTCGCGATGGCCGGCAGGTTATCGATTCCGCAATACGAGCCAAAGGTGCCAAGCGTTTCATATTCGGGACCGCCATATTTCGGGTCTGCCCGATAGGCGCCCTCTTTGATCTCCACTACGCGTTTGCAGCGCACCACACAGGCATAGCAGGTATCCCGCTCTTTCAAAATCGTCTGCACCATCCGCGGACCACTGATGTCTTCACAACCTTCAAATTGACCTTCGGTATAGTTGCGGGTGGGCAACGTACCAGCCGTGTTTTGGAACAGGACAACCGTGGCGGTCCCTTCCTCCGCCAGACCGGGCATATCGGGGTTATCGGGCAAAATCTTCGGGCCGGTCTTGTTCAGATCAGCCAATGCTTTTGGATTCGCCACGGCCGGTTTCTTGGTGCCGCGCACGGCAACCGCCTTGAGATTCTTCGATGCCATTACCAGCCCCATGCCCGTGCGCCCATTGTTGCGATTCGCCATGGATACCAGCGATGAGAACAAGACGCCATTTTCAGCGGCGGGTCCATGTTGCAGAACCTCGATTTTGTTGTCTCCCAGTTCATTCTTTAGAATATCCTCCACTTCCCCCGTTTTCTTGCCCATCAAATGCGCGGCATCGCGCAGCTCAAATGCACCATCCTTGATCCACAGATATACAGGCTTGTCAGACTTGCCTTTCACGACTATCCCATCCAGGCCCGCAAATTTCAGCTCCGCCGGGAAGAATCCGCCGCCTTGCGAATCGCCAATCCCGCCGCTGATCGGAGATTTGGCATTGGCATTAATACGGCTTTGCCCCGAGATCGCTGCCCCGGTTGCGACGCCGGCCATCAGCGTCAGCACATTGTCAGGGCCAATCGGGTCCGCACCTTTGGGCATATCGCGCAAAATGTAGTGCATTCCCATGGCTGAGCCACCCAGATATTTTCGATAGAATGCTTCTTCAGGCTCTTCCACTTCCAGCGTCCCCTTCGTCAAATCCAGATGCAAAATCTTGCCGTGGTATCCATTTGGCATGGCGACCTCCTAAATTGATCTATCTTTCAATTATACAAGCGCGCTGGACTTAACACAACCAACGATTGCCGAAAAGAACAGCGCGCCCGCTTCTTGCCTAGCCGGTACCTGATTCCGTTTCGACCCCCTTTCACACCCTTGACGCGTATCCTGATTTGACTATAATCATCAGTGACTATTTTTACGAATTTAGTCACAAAAGGAGATTGTATGCCAAAAGCATTTTCCGAGCAGGAAAAAGAAGCCATCCGTGTCCAATTCCGAGCAAAAGGGAAAAAGCTATTCGAAAGGCAGGGCCTTAGAAAAACCAGTGTGGACGAATTAACTGAAGCCGTTGGAGTTTCAAAGGGCGCGTTCTATCTATTTTATGAATCCAAGGAGGAACTTTTCCTTGATGTGCTGGAGCAAATCGAGAAAGAAATTCAAACGAGTATTCTGGATTTTGCGATGAAACCAACAACAAATGCGCGCCAGAATCTAAAAAATCTGCTTAAGAATTTCCTCATTACCTGGGATGACTACCCCCTGCTGAAGAATTTCAGCAGATCCGATTTTGACTATCTCATACGAAAAATCCCTGTCGAACGGGCAATGAAACATGCCAACAGTGACACGGAATTTACCAACGAGCTTGTCAAAAAGATCAAAAGGGAAGGGATGACGGTGAGCGTCTCGCCGCGCCAGATAAACAATCTCATCAAAAGCCTATTTTTCATCGCACTACACCGGGATGACCTTGGCGAGGAAGCATACGAAGAAGCCATGGATGTACTGACAGATCTGGTCTCAGGATATATTGTAGGAGAATGAAATGACAATTGCCATCGAAACAAACAATCTCTCAAAAAATTACGGAAACGTACGCGCCATACAGAGCGTCAATCTGCACGTGAAAACGGGCGAGATCTACAGTTTCCTGGGTCTCAATGGTGCAGGTAAAACTACCACGATCCGTGCGCTGTTAGGGATGATCCGCCCGAGCGAAGGAAATGTCAGAGTGCTGGGCCAGGACCTCGGTCCGGGTGGACGCGGTCCCTGGGCGCAGGTGGGTTATCTCGTCGAGAGTCCATCGGCTTATCCGGAATTATCCGTGCGCGAGAATTTGGAGGTTGCACGGCGGCTGCAAGGGATCAAGGATCCAAAAGTTGTAGATGAGATTATGCAGGATCTTTCCATAGCCACATATGCAGACCGGAAAGCTGGCACACTCTCAAGCGGAAACTTCCAACGGCTGGGGCTGGCGCGCGCTTTGATGCACAAGCCCACCTTATTGATTCTGGACGAACCTGCCAGCGCACTCGACCCTGCCGGCATCGTTGAAATACGCGAAATGTTGATCCGGCTGGCACGCGAACATGGCATCACAATTTTCATGTCCAGCCATAACCTGACCGAGGTAGATAAGCTCGCCAATCGAATTGGAATTATCCATAAAGGCAGGCTCATAGAAGAACTGGATGCGGACCGGCTTGACGCGATCCGTGCCAGGCAGCTGATCGTTGGCACCCATGATTTGATGAAAGCCTGTGAGGTGCTGAAGAACTTTCAGGTGCAGAAAGTGGCAGAGCATCGCATTGCGATAAAAGACCAGAAAGCTATTGAGGCTCCCGATATGATTGCGACTTTACTGGTCAACGCCGGGACGCCCCCCTCTCATCTGGCTGTTGAGCAAGAAGACCTGGAAGGGTATTTCCTGAAATTGACGGCCAATTGATTTGCAGGAAAGGAAACAAACAATGAACACATCTTATTCAGCACTTTGGACAGAAATGCTCAAAGCGCGTCGCTCGAAGGTGCCTTTGTTGACAACGATCGGCTTCCTGCTGGCGCCATTAACTGGCGGATTGTTCATGGTGATCATGAAGGATCCCGAACGCGCGCGCGAAATGGGTTTGCTCAGTACAAAAGCACAACTAGTGATGAGCACGGCCGAGTGGTCCACATTCTTCAGCATGCTCACACAGGCAATCGCCATCGGAGGCTTTATCCTGTTTTCGATCGTCACCAGCTGGGTCTTTGGGCGTGAATTCGCGGATCGAACTGCAAAGGATTTAATGGCTGTCCCTACTTCGCGCGAAGAGATTGTTTCTGCAAAGTTGATCGTGATCGCGGTATGGGTTGTGCTGGTCACCATCCTGATCTTCGGCGTGGGGCTTCTGGTTGGAACATGGGTTGACATTCCGGGTTGGACAAATCAGCTGGCCTGGAGTTCCTTCCGGGATGTCATGATAACCGCCGGGCTGAATTTATTGCTCATAACCCCGGTAACGTTTTTTGCTACCGCCGGGCGAGGTTATCTGCCGCCATTTGGTTGGACAATCCTCGCAATATTTTTTGCGCAGATCATCGCCGCGACCGGCTGGGGCGATTGGTTTCCATGGTCGGTACCGGCCTTATTCAGTGGAATGGTCGGTCCACGCGGCGAGCAGCTGGGTCTGCACAGCTACATCCTCGTTTTCCTTGCCAGCCTCCTGGGACTGGGCGCAACATTCTACTGGTGGCGAAACACAGATCAGACACGTTAAAAGCAGACCCTCTCGTTAGATAAAACGAGAGGGTCTGCTCTTAATTTCCAATTTCTTGCATCGCTCTTATCCCATACGGAAACCCATACTCCGCCATCTTCTGCATGAACGGGACAGGGTCGAAGGCTTCGGGACCTGACACGCCTATGCCTTCGCAAACACTGTGCGCCAGCAGAGCACGGCTTCTGTCTCGATGCAGGGTTTCAAGCTTCCGCCGAGAGCCTCAAAGAGGCATTACTCGCTCCTCAAAGCTTTCTCTTCCGGTTTCGGCTTCGAACCAATCTCGACGATCTGCACCTGCACCTGATACCTCTTTTCGCCGATTTGGATCTTCGCCATCCCAAAATAACCCCTCGATCCGGTTTTGAAAAGTTTTTCGGTAGCACTCAACACGCCGACCACCTTCTCATTTTCCTTGATCTCGACTGAAAGCATGATGATTCTCCTTACTTCGTCATTTCCTTAATCCCGTACGGAAAGCCATATTCCGCCATCTTTTCTATGAACGGGACAGGTTCGAAGGCTTCGGGACCCAATACGCCCACGCCTTTCCAGACACTGTGCTCCAGCAAATCCATGGCGATCACCGCGCTGAATGCCGTCTGCGCGACCACGGCCTGGCAGCCCCACTTCGCCATGCACTCCTGATTATCCGCTACCTGATATAAATATACTTCCTTTTTCTTGCCATCTTTTACGCCTTTGACCCACGTCCCGGCGCAGGTCTTGCCATGCATCTTTTCACCGAGATGAGCAGGGTCAGGCAGGCACGCAGCGACCACATCCCGGGGTGCGACCTCAACACCTTTTACGTTGATCTTTTCCTTTTTGTCGAGGCCCAGCATGTGCAAGGTTTTCAGCACACCGATGAATTGATCACCCAACCCGTATTTGAAGGTCACACGCTTGGCCCTCACCCAGCGCGGCACCAGCAAGACCTCTTCATGCTCCACGTTGACGACATCAATGGGGCCAATCCCTTCGGGGAATTCGAAGGTTTCGTGTTCTGAGAACGGTTCGGTGGTAAACCAGCCTCTCCCCTCCTCGTAAATGACAGGCGGATTCAAACATTCTTCAATCGTCGTCCAGATCGAAAAGTTTGGGGCAAACTGGTAGCCATCGATCGTGATGTTCGCGCCATCACGGATTCCCAGCTCTTCGATTTCATCAAAAAGACAATCCTGGGCGTAACGGGCAAACACATCTGCCATACCCGGTTCCACGCCAAAGCCCACCATCGCCAGCAGACCTTTTTGTTCCCAATCCTTTGCCTTTGCGAACTGGTAATCACCCAGTTTGATGCCTGTGTTGTGGAATGGGTCATCGGGGTTTGGCTCAGACAGGGTCATTGCCATGTCCATATATTTCACACCGACGTTGTACGCGGCGTCGAAGATCGGTTGGTTGAAGATTGGGTCAACCGCATTCATGATGAGATCAACCTGATACTTCCGCGCCAGCGCTTCGACGTCCGCCTGTTGGCCAGCATCGATGAACTCCACAGGAAAGCGTTCCGCGTGGGCGTCCCCCAATTTTCTTTGCACCTCTTCGGCGCGCTTTATATTGTAATCTGCCAGTACCATCAACTCCATCCACGCTCGTGGTTTTGCAATTGCGGCGATGGCTTCCCCTACTCCCCCTGTCCCCACTAGTAGCACACGCATAAACTCCTTTCAATTGGCTCCGCCATCCATCAATGTCGCGGGGCGGACAAGATTTTGAAACAGAATCAGTTATCGGCTAATAACGAAGTGGCTCAATTTGAGAATCAGAGGATCGGAGAAGTCTCCAATCCTCTGATTTTACTTTTTAGCCTCCAGCAGCGGCCTTGAATTCAGTCCAGATGCGGTCGTAGAGTTCGAGGGCATCGCCCACGTCTTCGATCCACTGCAGGTGTTCGGCAACATCCGCAGGCGGATAGATGCCTTCGTTGGCGAGCATGTCAGGATCGATGTGCTCTTTGGCGGCAGCGTTCGGCGTACCATATCCGACCCATTCGGCATTTTGCGCCGCGATCTCAGGGAAGTTCAAGTAGTTCATGAAGACCATGGCGGTGTAGGCATTCGGCGCGCCTACAGGTACAGCCATATTATCCTGCCAGATCGTGCAGCCTTCGGTTGGAATCACATAGACGATTCCTTCACGCCCACCAGTCGCAGGATCGCCAGCCAGGATGGCGTCACCGGTCCAAATGTGACTCAAGACAGTCTCGCCGGAAACGATCAAATCATCATTGGTCTGACTATCGTAGGCTTTCACACACTTGGATTGTTCGATGAGCAGATTCTTGGCTTCCTCAAGATGTGCCGGGTCGGTATCGTTGATGGAGTAGCCCAGATACATGAGCGCGGCCCCAATGGTTTCACGTTCATCGTCCAGCATGCTGATCTTGCCACAATAGGGTGAGTCCGGATCGAACATCATGCTCCAGGAATTTTTGACATCGGTCACGACATTTGTGTCTACAGCAAAGCCAGAGGTACCAAAGAAATACGGCACAACATACTTCTGTTCCGGGTCAAAATATATGTTGACATTGAGCGGCTCCATGTTCTTGATGTTGGTGATGACGTTCCAATCAAGTTCCATTAACATCCCTTCGCTTATCAGGATCTGTACCATGTAATCGGAGGGGACGATAATGTCATAATCCGCACCGCCAGCCTGGAGGGTAGCCAGGAGGGTTTCATTCGAGTCGAAGTTCGTCTCGGTCACCTTTACGCCACACTCTGTCTCAAATTTCGTTTTGATCTCCGGATCAATGTATTCAACCCACGTGTAGAGGAAGATTTCATCGGCGAGTTTGGACTTGTCACCACAGCGTTCAGACGTTTCGCCACCTGTGGTGGCTGGCTCTGTTGCCGCGGGCGTTGTGGCAGGCGCACAGGCCGCCAACATCAGAGCGGTCAGAACCAAAATATAGATCAGCGTCTTCTTCATCTCTCATACTCCTTTTGTAAGAATCGGTTATTTCGTCCATTCGGCATGGGACGACTACATTGGAACAGATTCTGTGCGGAAGGGCATCACCTCCTTTGACATCAGGATAATAACAGAAATACCGAAAGATAGGCCGCAAGCACCACCAAGACAACGGTGGCCCACGCCAGGGTTTTTCCTGACCGGTTAGTCTCATTTAATTCTTCGCGAAATGAACGGGATACCTGCCAGGCCCAATAGAGTCCGGCAAGGAGAAGCAGATTGATGATCAGTGCAGCACCGGAGAACGCGCCCGCCCCGAACAATGCAGACAGGCCCAACAAGCCATACAATCCAATGCCCAGCCCGGCGCCAAAGGACATGGCGCGCGTAAAGACCGCACCGCCGTTTTGAGCCGTCAGCGATAATCCAACCAGACCAATGGAGCCAACCAGCAAGGCTGTGGAAAGCGCGTTGATCTCGGGTGTCACTCCACGGCGGACCAGCGAGTATATATACAACGGCATGGTCTGTTCTCGAATGCCTTTCGTGAACGCTGTGATCAAATAATCATCGAGTGAAAGGGTGAAGGCCATCAAAGCGCCCCCAATGATGCCAGGCATGAGCAGGGGCAGGGTCACGCGCTGAAAAGTCTGCCATTCATCCGCGCCAAGATCGGCCGCGGCTTCTTCAAAGGTCCTATCAAAATCCGCAAGGCGGGCGCGTACGATCACATATACGAATGGTATGTCAAAAGCAATATGTGACAACGTGATGGTATGCAAGCCAGTAGTGGCGCGAATGCCAGTTACGCTCTGCAGAAGGGGAAACAATGCCTGATTGAAAAACAACAAGAGCGCGATGCCCATCACGATTTCTGGGATCACGATCGGAAGATACAGGTTCGCATCGAAGGATGTCCGAAGCTTGAAGCGGTAGCGATCCATGGCCAGGGCGGTCAATGTGCCAATCACGGTTGATGCAATGGTTGTGATCAGACCGACCAGCAGGCTGTTGCGTGCCGCATCCAGTAATTCGACGTTCGAGGTAAGCTTCGAATACCATTCCGTGGAAAAACCGGTGAACACCGCAATCGAACGGGTATCATTAAACGAAAAGATGATGAGAATGACAACGGGCAGGTATAGAAAGCCAAATAACAGGACGGCATTCGTCCCCAACAACCAGTTGCCGACTCGCGTGCCAAGGCGCAGCTTCTGGCGAGGATGCACAGATGGAACAGAAACCTGGACGCTCACATCGCCCTCCTGATCTCTTCGGTGCTGGATCGGAAGTAATAAATCACGCCAATCAACACGAGTAACATCAAAATCAAGGACATGGCCGAACCAAAAGGCCAGTTGCGCGCTACACCAAACTGACGGTTGATCAGGGTGCCGATCATTTCCACCTTGCCACCACCCATGATATCAGGCGTAATAAAGGCGCCCACCACAGGGACAAACACAAGCACCAGGGCAGCCACGACGCCAGGCATGGTCATGGGCAACATCACGCGCAGGAAGGCATTCCGCGGCGAAGCACCCAAATCGGCTGCTGCTTCCATGAGAGTGTAATCAAATTTTTCAATCGAAGCGTACATAGGCAGGATCGCGAATGGAATATAGCCATAAATCAAACCAACGATGACAGCAAATTCATTGAACAACAGGTTCAGTGGCTGCCCGATCAAGTGCAGGTTCATCAAGAACGAGTTCAACAAGCCTTCCGTGGCAAGCACCTGTTTGAGGGCATAGGTGCGGACGAGGAAGTTCGTCCAAAACGGGATGATCACCAGGATCATCAGCGCGTCGCGCCAGATTGGCTTTTGTTTCGAGATAAAATAGGCTAGCGGATACCCCAGCACGATACACCACAATGTGACGATCAAACCGATGCGCACCGAACTCCCAAAGATGCCCAGATAAAGAAACGAGTCACATTGAGGGCCCGCAAATTCCGAAGCGCAGGCATTAAAGAACTGGGTGTAATTCTCCAACGTATAGCTCGGTGGGAGCTTGATCCCGCCTGCACGTCCGCGTTCGACAAAACTGATAAACAAAACGATCAGAATGGGCAGGTTGAAGAACAATAACATCCACAACGCGCCAGGACCAATGAGACCCAAAAGTTGCTGGACTTTTTTCCCACGGAAGAATTTGAGCATCGGTCTCGCTCCCTATTCCGTAAGAACTCGTGGTGAAGCGCTGGTAAACGAGACTGTCACTTCATCGCCAGTCTTGGCTATCTCTTTGTGTGCCTGCGTGATGTTCTGTTCGCGCACCCGCACCTTATGACTACCACCAAAACGGACGCCATAATGCGTATCTGTGCCGATGTAGATAACTTCTTCGACGCGCCCCTTGAGATTATTACCGCCTTTCGTTTCGTTGTTTAGACTGAGTTTTTCAGGTCTCACGGCTACAGAAACCGCCTGGCCATTTGTAAATGTGCGGTTGGATTCCACATGGACGGTTCCAGACCCGGGCAAATCAATTTCTACCGTTGAGCCGTTCTGCCCCCTCACAACGCCGTCCAGGAAATTCGTTTCGCCGATAAAGTCCGCCACAAATTTATCCGCTGGGCGTTCATAGATTTCCTCCGGCAGCCCAACCTGAAGCGCCACGCCTTTGTTCATGACCGCAATACGGTCACTCATGGTAAGGGCTTCTTCCTGATCGTGTGTAACATAGATGAAGGTGATCCCCACCTCACGTTGCAGGGTCTTGAGTTCCAACTGCATTTCCTTGCGCAGCTTCAAGTCAAGCGCGCCGAGAGGCTCATCCAGGAGAAGAACCTCAGGTTTATTGATCAGCGCACGGGCGAGGGCGATGCGTTGTTGCTGTCCACCGGATAGTTGTTTGGGTCTACGCATTTCCATACCGGGAAGCCGGACCATTTCCAGCGCCTCCGAGACCCGCATGGATCGCTCTGCGCGAGGAACACCTTTCATCTCCAAACCAAATCCAATATTTTGCTCTACAGTCATATGCGGAAACAAGGCATATTGTTGAAAAACAGTGTTGACCGGGCGCTGAAAAGCAGGGACCTGACTCATCTCTTTGCCACGAATGAGTATTTTCCCATCTGTTGGCATTTCAAATCCGGCGATCATTCGCAGGGAGGTGGTCTTTCCACAGCCAGATGGTCCTAAAAGCGAAAAAAACTCTCCATCCTTGATTTGCAGAGTGACACGATTCACTGCTGACAGTACGCCCCCCTCGGGTGTGACAAACTGCTTTAAGACATCTTGCATCTCAACGGCATACTCATTCGCCATCTAACTTCTCCTCAGAACTCGATGTGGTTATTTTACTGTTTATTTATCAGCACTGCGACATTTATCTTGCTTTATAGCAGACTCGCGACAGGAAGGTCGCGATACCCGCTTACATCATTTTCGCCACAACGCCAACCGCGTCATTCAAACGGTTGAGGCCTTCGTCAATCTCTGCCTGCGTGATGATCAGCGGCGGCTCGATCCGAATGGTCTGGGCGCTGGTCAAGGTACCGGCCACCAGCACGCCACGCTTGAACAACTCCGCCGCCACCTTATAGCCAATGTCAGGCGTCTGAAAATGCTGACCGATGAGCAAACCTTTGCCAGTGACCTTTTGGTAGATTTGCGGGAACTCCTCAGCCAGCTCACTGACCTTTTCGATGAGATAACTGCCCATGGTCGCCGCGCCCTCCCAAAGCCGGTCACGAAGCGTGATGTTGATCGAAGCGATGGCTGCCGCGCAGGCCAATGCGCCTCCGCCGGTTGTGGTTGTGTGCATGAACGGGTTCGGGTACATCATCGGCTTGAAGATTTCCTCGCTAGTGGTCACAGCAGAAACGGGCATCACGCCTCCGCCGAGGGATTTGGCAGTAGCAAGGATATCGGGCGTGATCTCCCAATGGTCAATACCCCACAGTTGCCCGGTCCGGCCGAGCCCCGTCTGCACTTCGTCTGCAATCAACAGGACACCATACTTCTTCGTAACGGCACGCACCCGCGGCCAGAAATCATCCGGCGGGACGATGCCACCCGCCTCACCTTGAATTGGCTCGAACAACACGCCTGCCACGCCAATGCCTACCTTATCGCAGATTTCGAGCTGTTGCTCCACGGCGTCCGCATCTCCAAAGGGGACATGATAAATTTGACCACCGTAGAGTGTGCCCAGGGGCTGTCGATAATCCGCCTTGCCCATCATCGAAAGCGAACCCATCGTCTTGCCGTGAAAACCTTTGAGCGCAACGATGAACGCAGATTTCCCCGTATAGAGTTTTGCGATTTTTATCGAAGCCTCAATCGCTTCTGTACCGCTGGCTGCAAACCAGGAATATTTCAAATCGCCAGGTGTGATCTCAAACATCAGCCTGGCCAATACGCCCCGCAATGGGTCGATCAACTCCTGCGAAGGCATGGGGCTCCGTTTCACCTGGGCCATCACAGCTTCCACCACCTCCGGATGACACCAGCCCAGATCCATCATGCCAAAGCCGCCCAGCCAGTCAATATATTTGCGCCCCATCACATCCGTAAAGGTCGAGCCATTGCCGGACCATTCCACCGACGCCCAATCACCCGCCTCCGTCACAGATTTGCGATACTCCAACCAGCCACGATTGAAATGCTCGGCGAAATTGTTTTTCGATTCTTCAATGATCCATTTCGCCTGTTTTTCCTCCGGAAACTTTTCCTGCTTGATGATGTCAAGCCACTGTGATGAGTAGGATAATGCGGTGTCGTAATTCATAACTTCCTTACATTATGCCTCGGTGGTCGAGTAGTTCCGAGCGACAGCGAGGAACGTATCGAGACCACAGGTTTAATTCA
The DNA here is from genome assembly GCA_035720235.1 of Anaerolineales bacterium. Lineage (GTDB taxonomy): Bacteria > Chloroflexota > Anaerolineae > Anaerolineales > Villigracilaceae > Defluviilinea. The sequence goes on from DASTOH010000138.1 coordinate 31,273, forward strand.
AAATACTTATTGCTTTGGTTATCCGTGGTTTCGATACGACTTGCGATGAGCACGCAAGTCTACTCAACCACCGGCGTGAGCAGGAAATTAGAACCTTCTCGTCCACTCCTTAGGCCAGCGCTCGACTACCACTTTTTTCTGCGTGAAGAACTCGACCGCGTCCATGCCCTGCCCGTGCATGTCACCAAAAAAAGAATCCTTCCAGCCACTGAACGGGAAGAATGCCATCGGCGCGGCCACACCAATATTTATTCCAATATTTCCAGCCTCCGCTTCGTAGCGAAATTTGCGCGCGGCTGAACCGTTCGACGTGAACAGGCTCGCCTGGTTGCCATACTGTCCGCTATTGACCAATTCGATGGCTTCATCAACCGTCTCCACGTGCATCAGGCTCAACACCGGTCCAAAGATTTCCGTTTTTGCGATTTCGCTCGCGCGCGGCACATCGGCCAAAATGGTAGGTCGGACAAAATAACCGCCTTCATAGCCCCGGATGAGCGCCCCGCGACCATCTACGGGGAGGCCGGCTCCTTCCCGCACGCCGAGTCCGATCAACGACTCGATTCTCGCCTTCGACGCGGCGTTGATGACCGGTCCCATCTGGACACCTGAATCCAGGCCATAGCCCACCACGCGCGTCGAAGCCGCGTCGCAGATCGCTTCGGTGAAGGTATTTCGTGCCTCAGCCACCGTCACTGCGAAAGAGACAGCGAGACAGCGCTGTCCCGCGCATCCGAAGGCCGAGTCGGCGATGATCTTGGTCGCCATGTCCATATCGGCATCCGGCAGCACAATGACCGGATTCTTCGCTCCGCCCTGCGCCTGCACACGCTTGCCATGTGCCGCCGCAGTTGCATAAATATATTTGGCTGTGTTGGTAGAGCCCACAAATGTAATGGCACGAATGGAGGGATGCTCGAGAATGCCATCCACAACCTCCTTCGCGCCGTTGACGAGATTGACAACGCCTTTCGGGAAGCCCACCCGCTCAATGAGCTTCATCACGAACTGCATCGTGGTCGGCACCTTTTCGGACGGCTTGATAATGTACGTGTTGCCCGCCGCCAGCGCATACGGCAAATACCAAAATGGGATCATTCCAGGGAAGTTAAACGGCGCAATGGTGGCACACACACCCACCGGCTGACGGATCATGAATTCGTCAATCCCAGGAGCGATGTCTTCGACGAGTTCACCTTTCATCATGTGAGGCATCCCGCACGCCACTTCGATATTCTCGAAAGCACGTACCATCTCGGCTTTGGCCTCCTCAAACGTTTTTCCGCATTCGTTGGTGATGAGTTTGGCAATTTCCTCGTGGTTGGCGCGCATGAGGTCGCGAAGCTTGAAAAGATATTGCACACGGTCATTAACGGGAGTTCTGCGCCAGTCATCGAACGCTGCGCTTGCCGCCTTTGCTGCCGCGTCCACATCGGCCTTTCCACCGAGAGGAGTCTTCGCTATCACCTTCCCGGTCGCAGGGTTGATGACGTCGAAATATTCGTTGACGCTGGGCTTGACCCATTCGCCGTTGATGTAGTTTAGGATTTCCATGGTTACTCCAAAATAGAGGTCAGCAATTTGTTATTTATTGCTGCCCTGGTGCCAGTTTTTCAACACGAGATAAACGATCGGCAGGCTGGGACCAATCCCGGAAAATCGGATGGTGCGGTTACGATTTGTGAACAGAAAAACATGGTAACTTTTACCATTTCGTGTCTGCCTGATATCCAGACCAATCGACCCAACCTCTTCGGGTTTCAGCACAGTTTGACCGAGTAAATAGCGGATGGTCAGTGAAGATCCATCAAGCTTAAGAGATAGTACAGACATGAAAATGGAAGCGATAAATGCGAGACCGACTACCGCCAGAAAGATGAGTGGCATCATGGTCTCACTTGTACCTGCGTCAAAGTAAAGGGAAAGGCCAATACCAATCAAAATCATGCCTATGACCAGGAACCACAGGCTGCTCAGCCAATGTCGGGACATGACGCTGTATTCGACAGGGTTGAAAAGATCCGGTCGCTTTGCGCCAATGATTTCGATCACTTCAGCGTAGCCGGGGAGTTGTGGGCTGGGAGCAACGGTCACGTCTCCATCCCTGTTGTGCAACTTGATTGCGTTCCCCCGCCCGGAAACGGAACCAATCTCGCTCCAGTTAATAGATCTTTCACCCAGCAAAGTACGCACCGAAATCCCGTCATTCGAAATGCTTGTCGAGCGGGTCAACGAAAAAATGGATATCACCATGATTAGTCCGATAAAAGCAAGACCGAATAGAGCATACAGGCTATTATCGCCTCCCAGGATCATAAAAGGTGCAAACCCAAGAAGAATTAGTAGGATGATCAATAACACAAGGCGAATCGTGGAATAGCGGTAAATGCGGGGTTCGTTCAGCACAGCGTTCTCCTTTTTGGGCGACTATGTTCATTCCGGGGGTCAATTACACGACAAGTTTGTCCATGAGTTCGGCTAAGCCTTCATCCAACAGGTCGAGCCCTTCATCCAATTGCTCTTCGGTAATCACCAGTGGCGGTACGACGAAGAGGATATTCTTGAAATTGAAGACATATACGCCATTGGCAACCATGAAATTCTTGAGCGGCGCCAGATCCATCGGCTCCTTCGTCTCACGGCTTTTTACCAACTCCAACGCCGAGAACATACCGATATAGCGGACATCCCCGACAGCGGGATGCTTGGCTTTCAACTCTTCGAGTCGCTTACCAAGATGAACTCCCACCTTTTTCGCATTCTCAAATATCTCATCTTCCTCGTAGGCCTCAATCGTGGCCAACGCCGCGGCGCACGCCAGTGCATGACCATTATAGGTCAAGCCCGCGTATAGCACCTTATCGTCAAAGAACTTCGCAATCTTCTCGCGGACAATGACCGCGCCCAGGGGAACGTAGCCGGATGTAATTCCCTTTGCGGTTGTGATAATGTCGGGGACCACGTTCCAGTTATCCACAGCGAACCATTCGCCTGTACGACCCCAGCCGCTCATCACTTCGTCAGAGATCAGCAAAATTCCATATTTGTCGCAAATTTCCCTCATGCGGGGCCAGTATTCGTCGGGCGGGATGATGAGTCCATTTGTGCCTGTTACACCTTCCAGAAAGATCGCCGCAATCTGGTCCGGACCTTCATGCTGAATTATCTCTTCGACGTGACTGATGCACTCGCGATGACAGGTTTCCTTCGTCCATCCGAACGGACAGCGGTAGCAGTACGGGTCAAGGAAGTGAACCACGCCCGAAATGGCGGGCTCTGCGGGCAAACGACGGTAGTCACCAGTCAAGGCCATCGCGCCGAGAGTCGCACCATGATAGGAACGATAGCGCGCGAGGATCTTATGTCGTCCCGTATAGAAACGCGCGATCTTGATGGCGTTCTCGTTGGCTTCCGCGCCGCCCAGTGTAAAAAATGTTTTCTTCAAATCACCGGGGGTAATTTCCGCCAACTTCTTGCCCAGCAGGCCGCGCGGCTCCGTCGCCATGCCAGGAGAGGCGAATGTCAGCTTCGCCGCCTGGTCCTGAATCGCCTTCACCACCTTGGGGTGTTGATGCCCCACGTTGGTATTGACCAACTGCGACGCAAAATCAAGATAACGTTTCCCATCTGTATCCCAGAAGTATGGGCCTTCCGCCCGGTCCATGGGAATGGGGTTTACCTGTCCTTGATTGGACCAGGAATAAAAGGTGTATTCTTTGTTGAGGTCAATGATTTCTTTGGAGGTTAGTTTTGGCATGAGTTGCTCCAATGTCATTGCGAGTCTCCGAGAAGCAATCTCATATTACAAGGAGATTACTTCGCTTACGCTCGCAACGACAGAAGGTTATTTCTTAACTTCCCTTACAATCTCCGCATACACATTCAACGTCTCATCAATATCAGCATCGCTGTGAGAGTAACACAAAAACCAGGGCTCACGTGCATCGTGGTCAGGCATTACGCCCCGCGCGATGGCCCCTTCGACAAGATGGAGATACATATCATGGTCGCTCTTTGCCCAATCACGTTGACAGGTAACTGTATCCACACCTAATGAGAATGAGAACATCGCGGGATAGCCGGTCATGACAACGGGAATGTTATTATCCTCGAAGATATCTCTCAGCCCATCCATAAGCCGTTGTCCGCGCTGGGCAATGGTCTGG
>DASTOH010000139.1:0-32569 GCA_035720235.1 Anaerolineales bacterium
CTTCAGGAGTTACCGTGATTCTTGTACACGGACGACGCGGACGCTTCGCGCACGGATAAAACTCTTATAATCTGCTCTGTTTCCGTGCAGTCCGCGAAATCCGTGTACCGAAAAGATTTGAGCACGGCACTTTCCGGAGAGCCCACTCCGTGTCTCCAGCCCGCCTTTGAAATAGTCGTATAATTTTCCTGCTGCGAAAGGAACTTTCCATGCCCCCCAACCCATTCCATATTCGCGTGCAACCGACCCTCAGCCCACCCGGCTTGCGGTTACGCGCGCAGCCGACGACTGCCTCCGATACATTAGCTTTCGAATCGCCTGGTGCCCTGCTCACCGTGCTCGAGGCGGAAACCACAGCCAGACCAAAGATCGGGGTGAACGGTCAATGGATTCGGGTGCGGGACGCCAATTCACGCGAAGGTTACGTGGCCGCCTGGTATGTGGAAGTGGCATCTTCGATGGACATCACGTCACCAACGCCGGCCACCACGCCTCAAGCACCGACAACACCTTCGACCGTGGCGCCAACCGCGCAAGCCTTGGTGGACGCCATCAACGCCGAGCGTGCCAAGGTAAATATTCCGCCGCTCAAGGTCCATCCCATTTTGATGTCGAATGCGCAGAAACACGCTGAGTACATGGCATCGGGCGGTGGGATCACGCACGAGGGTGCCGATGGGTCGCGTCCGTTCCAGCGTCATGTTGCAGCGGGCTATCCGCTGGCGGGCGATCTTTCGCGCGGCGGCTTTGCCTCTGAAAACATTGTGGCCGGCCCAGGCATGACCATTGAACAAGCCATCGCTTCCTGGTACGGCGACGAGCCGCATACCAATACCATGCTCGCCGACAAATATAACGAGTGTGGCGCTGGCGTGGCCCTCTCTGGCGATACGATCTATTATTGCTTCGATGTAGCGCGCTCCACCAGCGCATCTACGCCCTCTAAGACCCCCACTCCTGCAGTCGCACCTCCCGCGGAAGGCTATATTGTGTATGTGCCCAAGAGCCTGACGAGCGGATTGCGCATCCGCAAGCAAGGCAGCCCGAGTGCAGGTCTGGTCCGTGTGGCGGAGGCGGGCGAGTGGCTGGCAGTGCAGGAACCGAAATCAACGGCCAAAGCGAAAGTAGGCGTGCAAAACAAATGGTTGAAAGTCAAGGATAAGAATGGAAATGTGGGTTATGTGGCCGCATGGCTGGTAAGTGAAACGTGACTCGGGCCACACAGTAGTAATACGTCCATAAAGGAGAGGGCGATGAGAGTATTGGTGAAGAGCGCGTGGGCTCAGATGATCCTACCAAGGCAGCTTTCCCATTCCTGCATGGTGACGCGCTGGCAGAGGCGGGTCACGACCTGCAGGTCTTTCTGCTTGGTGAGGCAGTCTCCTTGATGCGTAACCCGGTTGCCCATGCAGTTGTCACCGTGGGGTTCCAGACTCAGTTCTGGCTGGAAAAAAAAGGCCACTTTTGCGAACCCCGCCATCCTGGTGGGACTCATTGAGTAGGCCGATAAGCTGCTCACTGAGTAAAGTGAAGGATTGAAATCGACCGCTATGCCGGCTTATCACTGCGGTAAGGCTGCTGGTGCGATTTGCTGCTCGGGTCGAGCACCGGATGTGCCGCTTGGAGGAATTCGACCAGGTATTTAATGATGATAGTGACCGTAGAAAAGGCCAGAGGCAGGGCCAGGTAGAGAATTGTTTCACCGAGCCAGAGATAAAGCACCGTCAGCCCCGCGCCGATCCAGATCGAATTGCACCATTCACAGGACACCAGTTCGTAAAGCCCTAATTCGCGACAGAACCGGTAGCTCTTGCACCATTGCTCTGCACGCTGGCGGAGGCGTTTGAAGATCAGCCAGGGACCGTCTTCGTTGGCGACGAGGGAGGCCAGCCGCCAGGCGGCGATCGAAAGATAGAAAAATACGTTAAGTGACATATGATATTCCTTCTTAATGGCGAACGGCTTTATCTTTAGTATATGCTGTGCCGAGGTCGCCCGAAAAGGATGGATTTCCCTACCTACTTGTTCGGGTCAGAGGAAATATCGAGGGTTTGTCCCTCCCTTATCGATTTGACGGGCAAAGAGGTCTGGACTACTGCTGATCGAATAGGTGGTACACAAGCCATCACCAGTACATGGTCGCTAGGGAAATTCCCCATTTTGTGTCTCTTGGTTTCGTTGTACATTGGGACAAATAAGGAATTGAGGAGAGTCGCGATGGATAAATCCGGCACCTGTGCAGCCTTTGAGCAAATGATCCAGATGCCCTTCATGGTCATGGAACTCAGTGCGCTAGATCAAATCCTTGAGAGATTCGAAAGGAACGGCCGCCTGACTCACGCGGAACACCAAAGCCTATTTGAATTCGCCCAGAAGTTATGGAATGTGAATGGAGGAATTGTTGCACTCGGCTCATGAAATATATATACAGAAAGTTTAGACCCCTGAATTCCATAAGTTTCAGGGGTCTTTCATCATCAGTACGCATCTGCCAGGATGGGACGGATAAAGATGGTTACAAGCTGGTTAGTTTCAATAGAAAGTGTGTGGACCGATTCACTCAATCGGCATATTCAAACTCTCCGGCTGGTTGATGGTAATATCCAACGATGCCAGCCTGGACTGCTTTTCATAGCTATCCAATTGACTCTCCACTGCCTTCAATTCCTGAACCAGCAACTCTTGTAGGATCCTATACGTTGAAAGCCTGTCAAGATCCTTGGCGTTAACCAGAAACAAAAGGATTTGGTCCTGCGCCTGGGTCAGGTCGTGATGCCGCTGCTGAAGTTGCAGGATCTCGGACGTGACATCCTGGACGTAGACGCTCTGGTTCGGCACCTGCCCCGCGAGCCTGTTCACGGCCTCACTCAAAGTGGGCAGGGCATCAGGCGGCACCTGCGCGCTCAGGCCTGCATAGCTCCCTGATCCGTCTCCGGACCAGAAGGAGGCGGAATCAACATAGCCTCCCGCCTTTTCCACAGCTCGTTGCAGCTCCAAAAGCGCTTGTGCCGGGTTCCTGGCAGTGATCGTGTAACTTGCCGAGTGGACGGTGACGCGCCCTACCGGCAGCAGGAAGGACGGTACTTCAGGGGTTGCGGTGATGGGTGGAGTGGGGACCGCACTGGAGCTGGTTGTTCCCGTGCAGGCAGAGAGAAGAAGTGCAACCAACAAAAAATGGATGAGTCGCCTGATCATATGATGATTCTCCTTGAATAATCGCAGGACGACTCCTTGAAGAAAAAGTTCCAGCTTTCGAAACATGCTGTGTGGAATTACAATATCCTCCATCATCCTCCACCGAAGGCGAGGAACACATGAACGAATACGCCAGAACCTATGAAATCAGATTTTCAGACCTGGATGCCAACGGGCATGTGAATTATGCTGCTTACATCGATGCCGCCGGTGACTTGCGTTACAGGTTTTTTGCCGAGCATGACTTTCTGCCTGAGAAGTTCACAGAATTGGGTGTTGGTCCAGTCTATACGGCAATTCACGCCGAGTTTTTTCGTGAAGTCCGAATGGGTGAATCCGTGACCATCACCTTCGCCTTATCTGGACTGTCACTCTCGGGCACGCGTTGGAAAGTCCATCATGAAATTCTCAAAGCCAACGGGAAGAAGGCTGTCGCTCTGGATGTTGAAGGAGTCGTCTTGAATCTGTCCACCCGCAGGCCTGCCCTGCCGACTCCTGAACTATTGCAGACCTTCCACCTCATCCCGCGCGCCAGTGATTTTGAAGTTCTGCCAGAGATTCGCAGGATGAAATGATCTGGGCTGGTCGGTAGATCCTGTGGCGGCGACGAGCGACAGTAGGCTACTCCCTACCCTCCAATACCTGCCCTCTTCTCCTGCTGGCGCTGTATAATCGATATCATAGCGTTACATTTATGAGGAGTGAACCATGCGTCAGTCTGTGCTCACCGACTCCCAGGCCCAATTCCTGCGCGAAGAAAAAGAGGCCCTGGCCGGGGTGCAATTCGCGCTCGCGAAACTCGATCTTTCGCGTGAATCCCTTGCCAGCCTCCAAAAAGCCATCCTGCAGCTCGATGAACTCTTCCTGATTGTCATCGCGGGTGAGTTCAACGCGGGCAAGAGTGCGCTGATCAACGCGCTGCTGGGACAAAGGGTGCTGCCTGAAGGCACGACTCCAACGACTTCACGCGTTACCCTGATCAAGTGGGGGGAACAGCCCAACGAACAAGTGGTGGATGAAAGTTTCAGCGTTTACACCTATCCCCTGGTCCTCCTAAAAGAGCTCAACATCGTGGATACGCCAGGTACGAATGCCATCATCCGCCACCATGAACGGTTGACGGATGAATTCGTCCCGCGCAGTGATCTGGTTCTGTTTGTCACCTCAGCCGACCATCCCCTCACGGAGAGCGAGCGCCAATTCCTGGAGCGCATCCTGGCCTGGGGCAAGAAAATTGTCTTTGTTTTGAATAAAGTGGACATCTTCGAAGATGACTCTGCCCTGCAGGAGGTGCGCAACTTCATCCTGACCCACGCCACGAAGATCCTCGGCGATCAACCACAGCTGTTGCCTGTCTCTGCGAAACTGGCCCAGCGCTCCGTCTTCGAGCTGGATACCGCCGAACGTACCCGGCTCCGCAGCCTGAGTCGCATCGATGAACTGGAGCGGTACATCACGGCCACGCTGGATGACAAGACCCGCCTGCAGCTCAAGTTCAATAACCCGCTCGGCGTGGCGGAGCGCCTGATCGAGCAGGCCGGGGAGGAGCTGACAATCCAATCCGAATCGATCAACGAAGACAAGACCACGGCCGCTTCCCTTGAAACTGTCATCACCGCCTACGAGCGTGAGCTGCAGAGCGAACTGCCTCCGCGGCTGGCCGAAATCGAGAATATCCTGTACCGCCTCGAACAGCGCGGCCTCGATTTCTTCGACACCACGCTGCGCCTCACCAACGTGCAAAACCTGATGCGCGGCGACAAGGTCCGCGCCGAGTTCGAAAAGCAGGTCCTGGCTGATGTCCCCAGGCAGATCGAGGAACAGGTCCAGCGTCTCATCGACTGGCTGGTGCAGAAAGACTTGCACGAATGGCAGCAGGTGATGAGCTACTTGCAGCGCCGCCGGGCGCAAAACCTGGATCACTTGGTGGGTGAAGGCTACGGTCCGCGTGAGACTCGTCGGCGCGAACTGATCGAGACTGTTGGCAGAAGCGTCCAGAAGATCGTGAACACGTACGACCGCGACAAGGAAGCTCGCGAACTGGCGGCCAGCGTCGAAACCGCTGTGGCTCAGACGGCCCTGTTGGAAGCCGGTGCTGTAGGCCTGGGGACACTGCTCTCCATTGCCGTTCTCTCTTCCAGCGTGGATATCACGGGCGTGCTGGCGGCCAGCACCATGGCTGTCCTGGGTTTCTTTGTGATTCCGTACAAACGCAAACAGGCCAAGGACAGGTTCAGAGAGAAGATGCAGGGGCTCCGGGCAAAACTCGTTGATGTCCTGACGAAGCAGTTCAAGGACGAGCGAGAAATTGTCATTGCCCGCCTGAGGGACGGCGTTGCCCCCTATACCCGTTTCGTCCACAGTGAGCTTGAACGTATGGAAACAACTGAGACCACGCTGGCAGAATTGCGCCAGAAGCTCTCGGCCCTCCGCGCCCGCGCCCAGGCAGTGTTGACGAAATAAAACACTTCCAGTACCCCGTTGCATCGTTTGGCTTTTTCCAGTATGCTGGTCATATCAGTCGTTAGATATGACTCGTGACACTGCAAGTTTCGTTTTCACCTTGCAAGTTGCTGCGAGAAGTTTCGTAATTGTGTGGGGCAATTGACAATTCATAAAGTTCCAGAGAGGAGCGATCAGACCCATGTTCAAAAAAATCCGTCAATTCTTCAGGGGTATGGTGCTCGTGTTGGTGATCGTGAGTCAGCCTTTCGCGGCGCTGGGAGTTTCCGCCGCGCAAGGCGGTGACTTTGTCAAGCAGGCTGGCCCAGAGCTGCGTTTGCATGGCAAGGTGTTCCGTTTCGCGGGCTCCAACAATTATTACCTGATGTACAAGTCGAAGTTCATGGTCGATGAGGTATTAAACGCCGCGGCGGCTCAGGGATTCAGGGTGATGCGCGTATGGGGTTCCATTGATATCGGTAACCAGGATGGTTCCAATTCCATCCGTGGCAAGGCCGATGGTGTGTATACTCAGTATTGGGATGGGTCAGCGCCCGCGTACAATGACGGCGACGATGGCCTGAAGCGTCTCGATTATGTCATCTATAAGGCCGGTCAGCTGGGCATCAAGCTGGTGATTCCATTCGTCAATAACTGGAACGATTTTGGTGGGATGGATCAATATGTGCGTTGGCGCGGCGGTCAATATCACGACGAGTTCTATACCGATCCTCTGATCCGCACCTGGTATAAGAATTGGATCGCACACCTGCTCGAGCGTACCAACACCTACAACGGACTCCAGTATAGGAATGACCCAACCATCATGACCTGGGAGCTGGCGAACGAGCCGCGTTGTCTGAGCGCAGGAGCATATCCGCGCTCACCCAACTGCACCACCCAGACTTTGATTGCCTGGGCAGATGAAATGTCCACCCATATCAAGAGCATTGATGAGAAGCATCTGGTCTCCGTGGGTGATGAAGGCTTCTATTGTGTTCCAAACCCAACCGATTGGACGGAGAACTGTGGTGAGGGAGTGGATACCATCGCGTTCGCGTCGCTGGAAAACATTGATGTGATGTCATTCCATCTCTATCCAGACCACTGGGGTAAAGACGTAGCCTGGGGAACACAGTGGATTCAGCGCCATTTTCAGGATGCCCGCGCCCTGGATAAGCCTGCCATGCTCGGCGAGTTCGGTCTACAGGATAAGAGTCTGCGCAACCCGAACTACAGGATCTGGACTGACGCCGTCTTCGTTAGCGGTGGCGCAGGAGCACTCTACTGGATACTTTCCGGCAAACAGGATGATGGCTCGCTCTATCCGGATTATGATGGCTTCACCGTTTATTGTCCGAGCCCGGTTTGTACGACCATCAGTAACTTTGGCGCGATGATGAAAGCCAACCGGCTGTTGGTCTTCCCGCCCGTCGCTGATGTTGATACGGCGGTCACTGAATTTAACACGCCGGTGACGCTCAACGCGTCGACGAATGATATTGCCTACGGCGCGACCATCGTGCTCAACTCGATCGATCTTGACCCGGCCACCTCTGGTCAACAGACGACATTCTCGGTGGCTGCGGGAACGTTCCAAACATATTCAGATGGCTCGGTGACATTCACGCCCAACGATGGCTTCAGCGGAACGGCGCAAGGAGCATACACAATTCAAGATAGCTCCGGTCGGACGTCGAATACTGCAACGCTGACGGTGACCGTAAAGCCGAGCCCGACCGCGCCAATCCTGCTGGCTTCCTTCGAAACGGGCACGGAGGGTTGGGCATCTGCCAGTTGGCAATCCAATGCAGGGACGGTGGAACAAAGCACCGAGTATGCCAGCCACGGCAGCTACAGCCTGAAGGTCACCACGGCCGACGGGGGTTGGTTTGGCGTGGTGTATGAACCACCGATCAACCTGACTGGTAAGACTCACCTCAAATTTGAGATCAGGACGCTCGCAGCGGGCACATCCCAGAATGCGGCGATTCAGGTCGGTGCCAACTGGGATTGGTGCCAGGGCACGTGGGGCTGGATCAATCCCAACACAACGACGACCGTAGATATTGACCTGCTAAATCTTGGCTGCACATCGCCTGACCTCAGTCAGGTGCACACCGTCTATATCTGGTTTAGCGGTGGCGGCGTCTTCTACCTGGATAACGTCCGGGCCGAATAAATAGCAGGAAATCAAGAAGACAACCAATGCTGAGGTCGATCGGTCTTTTGAGATCCATCGACCTCTCTTTCAGAGCCGCTTTCCAGACTACGGTAATAACTACCTTACAAACACCTATGAGCACAGACGATATTGTTTTACAAGGCTGGCATGTACGTCTCGAACCGCTTGAGATGCGTCATCTGGACGCGTTGGTAGCCGCCTCGGCGGTAGATCCCTCCCTCTATCAGTGGAGTCCAGTTCCACAGGGTCCGGTTGAAGCAGCTCGATATATAGAGACTGCACTGGCGTGGCAGGATGCCGGCACAGCTGTGCCATTCGCGATCGTCCGGTTGGACGATGGTGTGGTGATTGGTTCCACCCGTTTCTTCAACATCGAGCATTGGGCATGGCCTGAGGACCATCCATTCCATGGACGCAATACCCCTGATGTCTGTGAGATCGGGTATACCTGGCTGAGCCGCCCGGCGATCCGCACCGCGGTCAATACCGAGTCCAAGCTGCTCATGCTGACACATTCCTTCGAAGTTTGGCAGGTCCTTCGAGTTTGTTTCCACACCGATGTTCGCAACGAGCGTTCACGCGCCGCGCTGGAACGCATTGGCGCCCCACGCGAAGGGATTCTCCGCGCGCATCGCATGGCGGCCGATTTCATCGCCCGCGACTCAGTGCGTTATTCCATCGTAGCTGCCGAGTGGCCGAGGGTTAAGCAAGGTCTGGAGTCCATGATCGTGGATTGATCATGGGGGCAGAGATTTTCCGAAGATAATACAGTGATGGGGAAATACTACACGGGTGGGTTAACGGGCAACTGCAGATAGAACGTGCTGCCCGTGTAATTGACTTCGTCATGCCCGGCGCTTTCCACCCAGGTTTTGCCGCCGTGCGCGCGTGCTACCCCGCGCACGATCGCCAGTCCCAGCCCGGGGCCGCCGCCTTTGAAGGTGGTCTTGCCTGAGGAGTGCAGGTCCACACTGCCCACCTGGTAGAACTTTTCAAAGACCAGTTCGTGATGTTCGGCGTCCAGACCGATGCCAGTATCTCGTACTGCGATCTCCACCCCCGGAACGTTGTGCGCCATGACCACGGGACGCGTGGTAATGCGCACCCGCCCGCCATCCGGCGTGTATTTGATGGCGTTGATGAGCAGTTGATAGAGCGCCTTGTAAATCAAGGTGGGGTCGCCGTTGAGAGTCAATCTCTCTTCGGCGTGCTGAGTCGCAATCAGGATCGGGCGGTCAACGGTCTCCTCGAACTCGTGCACCAGGTCATTGATGAGCCGCTTCAACGGCACGGGCGCCAATACCAGCTTCAGGGTATCCTTATCGATGCGCGTCACATCCAGCATCAAGTTGACAATCTCGTGCATGCGGTCGGCCCCTTTCAGGATGCCTGCCGTGACGTTGCCCAAAGTGGCATTTTCCGTGATGGCAGGGAAGGTGGTCAGCATTTTGACGTATCCCTTCAGCACGGTTAATGGTGTGCGGAGTTCGTGCGCTGCGACCTGGATGAACTCCAGTTTATTTCGGTCCAGTTGGCGTAAAACCTTATTGGTCTGCTGCAGTTCATTGATCATCTTCTGGTCATTGGTGCGGATGCGATCCAGCGTGATGCGGATGATATCGATTGCCATGCGCGGGCTGCGGCTGAGTATGATTTCGAAGTCCCGTTTTTCCATCTCCAACACGGTGCATTCGGTCAAGGTGCGGACCGTCGCGGCCCGCGGCGCATTTTGGATCAGTGCCATTTCACCCACCATGTCACCTCTGCCGCTTAGCCGTAAAAGACGCTCGTCCTCCCCTTCGATCAGCTTTTTGGTGATCTCCACCTTGCCATCCGCGATGATATAGAACACCTCCTCATATGCGCCCTCACGGCACAGGATATGGTCAGGCGGATAGGTGCGAATCTCCGTCAGGGTCGCCATCTCCTGGAGCTCATTATCCTCCAGACCCTTGAATGCCAGGCGTAGAAGAGCCATCTTGTCAAACGTGGGTGTACCGATCATTTCAGCATAGTATTACCACGACGCAGGCCGGTAACAGATTGCCGCTTCGTTGCAAGCTTAAGTGAAGGATTACAATAGGCGCAGGCTTTGGCAGGTACGCCAGGTCGAAACGATCTCCCCAGGAGGATTCTGCGATGAAGGCACAATTCAATCCCGTTGATATCCGCCAGGGTGCCGCGCCGGGCATCGAACACGATGAACTGATGAAATTCTCCGGCGGCAACGGACCTACCCTGGTCTCCTGTATCGACTACAGCCCAGGTCAGGTCTCCTTTCAGGAAGTCGATGATCTGCAGGACTTCCTATTGCATCATCGACCTGAATGGTCGGCTGTGCGCTGGATCAGCGTCGTGGGCCTGTCGGACATGAACGCCATCCACGCGCTGGCGACCAAGTACGACCTTCACCCGCTGGCTGTAGAGGATGTGCTGCATGCGAAGCAACGACCCAAAGTTGAGTCCTATGGTGGCGAGGAGAGCGAGTTCCTGGCGCGCCTATTCATCGTCACGCGCATCCTGCACATCAGGGATGGGAAGTTGCAGCACGAACAACTCTCGATATTCGTCGGTCACAAGACGGTTCTGACCTTCCAGGCCACCGGGGGCGACATATGGGATCTCATTCGGCAGCGGATCCGGGCGAAAGGCTCACGCTTGCGCAGCAACGATGCCAGTTTCCTGGCATATTCACTTCTGGACACGGTTGTCGACCGTTGTTTTCCGATACTGGAACATTACAGTGATCGTGCCGAGGAGTTGGAGACCCTCATCATGACGCGTTCGAGCCCCAATCTTCTCAATGAGAATCATCAACTCAAACGTGAGTTACTGTTATTGCGCTGGGTCATCTGGCCCATGCGTGACGTTGTGCTGGGCCTCCAGCGTGACTCACATGAGTGCCTCAGCGACACCACCCATGTTTACTTGAGGGACCTGTACGATCACGTGGTTCAGATCATTGAAATCATAGAAACGTATCGTGAGATCGCGAGCGACCTGACCGAGACCTATATGTCCTCCGTCTCGAACCGCATGAATGAGATCATGAAAGTGCTCACGCTCATTGGCACCATTTTTATCCCGTTGACATTTCTGGCCGGGGTGTATGGCATGAATTTCCGCCACTTTCCCGAGCTTGACCTGACATGGGCTTACCCCGCCTTTTGGTTGATTTGTACGCTTTTGACCGCTGCCATGCTGCTGTTGTTCCGCCGGCGAAACTGGTTGTGAATTCATCCCCGGCCGATCGGGACGAAATTACCACTACCGCAGGTGCCCACAACGAATTACAATCAAGCTAATGAATACACAAACAGGCTACCTGCTGGTCGTTGAGGATATCGCCGACATCCTGAATTTGCTGGAGGCGACACTCAAATTCAAAGGATATCGCGTGGTAACCGCGCGCAATGGGGAAGAGGCGCTGGAGATCATTCACAAGGATCGTCCCGATCTGATCATCGCGGATATCCTGATGCCCAAAATGGATGGATTCAGTTTGGTACATCGCCTCAGGATCAACCCTGAAACGCGGCGTATTCCTGTGGTGTTCCTTTCGGCTACCTATGTAACCCCCGAGGACAAAGCGTTTGCGCTCAGCCTGGGCGCCACGCGCTTTATCGAGAAACCGGTCGATCTGCCCACTTTCCTGCCTGTGATCGAAAAACTGCTCAAGCAGGGCGTACATACACCGGTGGAACCGCTGGATGAATATGCTTTCTATGAAGGTTACCAGAAACGTCTTGAAATAAAGCTCTCGCAGAAAAACACGCAGATCGCGCGCGACGAACGTCTGCTGCCTACCCTCTCAGAGGCTGAAAAAGATGCGATGAAGAAATCTATGGATCAGGCGGTGAACGAACGCGAAGAGATCCAAACCCTGCTCACACAGATCCGGGAGCGGCTGGCCTCCACGCCCAAGCCCAAAGAAGGCTGATAATCCGGCCTCCCGCCATGACTGGAGGCCGTTTTTATTTTTGCAGTTGATAGGCCGCGATGCTGAAGGCCATTGCGACATTGAACGACTTCTTTTCCCCCCGCATCGGAATATAAAGGATCTCATCACACAGCTCGAGCAGGCCCGGGTCGACCCCGGTCACTTCACTGCCGAGGATCAGGACAACAGGCTGTCTGACGTTCAAATTGGATACCGCCTGAATCGGCTGTGCCCGCTCGTCCTCCTCTAGCGCCCAGGCCAGCCAGCCTTCCCTTACGAGTCCATTGACTAGCTTCACCGCGTCCTTGTGGTAGGACCACGTGACAGAGTCCTCTGCGCCAAGCGAGGTCTTGGCTACCGCTTCGTTGTCGGGTGTGGGCGTGATCCCGCACAGGTAGGCATGGGTAAACGCAAAACCATCGGCACTGCGCAAGATCGAGCCGACATTCCAGGCCGAGCGGATGTTATCAAGCAGCACAGCATACTCCCCGCTCCGAGGAGAGGGGTGCCCAAAGGGCAGGGTGAGGTCTACGGGGCGATTCGGCTTGGGCTCAAAGATCAACTCCCGGCTGAGGAGGGGGCGTGTATCGCTCAGGCAGATCGGGCAGCGCATGCCGAAGGTATGTCCTTCCACGAGAGGGTAGCGGAGTCCACAGGATGTGCAGAGCCTGATCTCAAAGGTCCTGGTTGGCATGGGGTGATTATACATGCTACAATTTGCTCATGCATCGCGTCGTTCCCGAGCTGATTGTTGAAAAATATCGAAATGGCGAATTCAATGGGGAATTCCGGGCAGTCAGTTTGTTTCTGGATTTGTCTGGCTTCTCACGCATGACGGATACGCTGATGCAGCACGGCCAGCTTGGCGCGGAAGTGCTCGCGAACCTGATGCATGGCGTGTTCGACCCGCTGGTGGAAAACATCTTTAACCATGGCGGCAAAATCGTCAGTTTTGCCGGTGATGGCATTATGGCGTTATTCCCTGTGGAGGATGAAGAGCGGAAAATCGCCTTGCACGCCATCAGCGCGGCGTGGACGATGCAGCATGCCCTGCTGGAAAATCCCCAACGCCAAACCATGTTTGGCGTCTTTCAATTCTCGGTGAAGATTGGGCTTTCGATTGGTCCGGTCTCGTGGGGTATTTTGCGGTCTACCGGAGGTGGAATTGCCACCTATTATTTTCGTGGGTCAGCCGTGGACGATGCAGCCCGTGCGGAACATGTGGCCCAGGCCGGGCAGATTATTCTGACGGAAAACATTTGGACTCTGCTCAGGGATGAGGTTCAGACTTCGTCGCACGCTCCTCACCACCGGTTGGATGGATTCAATGTCGAAAGCCCTGCTCCGGTCCCAGTCCTGCTCTCGCCGATAGACCTTGAGATCGCCCGGCTCTTCATGCCTGAGGAAATCATCACCGAAAACATTCATGGCGAGTTCCGGCAGATCGTAAATCTGTTCATGCGTTTTCCGGACCTATCCTATGACGAATTGCAGGAGCTTGCGCAGCTTGTTTTCGAACTGAATGACCAATATGGCGGCTTGATCAACCGGCTGGACTTTGGCGACAAAGGCTGCAACATGCTGATGTTATGGGGCGCACCGGTAACCTACGAAAACGACATTGGCCGTGCGCTCAATTTCATCCTGGATCTCAAGGCGCGGGTGGATTTCCCGATCACTGCAGGTGTCACCTATTACATTGCTCATGCCGGTTATCTGGGCAGCGCCATGTGTGAGGATTACACCTGTTATGGTTGGGGCGTAAACCTGGCCTCCCGCTTTATGATGTCCGCTCCGGATGGCAGCATTTGGACCGATGAACGCATCGCGCGGCGAGTCAAGAATCGGTTTGACTTTGAGTACCGTGGTTCACAGCGCTTCAAGGGGTTTGCGGCAGAAGAGAAAGTCTACAGCCTGTACGGTCGCAAATCGCAGGAGCTATTCTTTCAGGGTGAATTTGTTGGGCGCGAAACGGAATTGCCTCGCCTCATCGATTGCCTCCAGCCGGTGTGGAAGGGTGAGTTCGCAGGTCTGACCGTGATCTGGGGGGAGGCAGGAGCCGGCAAGAGCAGGCTGATTTATGAACTCAGGGCGGCTCTATCGTATGGCGGGAGGAAATGCCTCTGGGCACAGTGCAACGCCGACCAGATCTTGCGGCATTCGTTCAATCCTTTTCGATATTGGCTGCTTCACTATTTTGACGTGGATGCCACGATGGATACCACCCTGCAGCTGCAGGCCTTCGACCGGAAACTCAACGATCTGATCGGAGAAACCGGTGATGCTGAACTCGCCAGTGAACTGGACCGGCTCCGTTCGCTGCTCGGCTCGCTGCTCGGCTTATACTGGAGCGAATCGTTCTACGAGCAATTGGATGCGGAGGGTCGTTATAACAATACGTTGAATGCCCTGATTGCTCTGATCAAGGCGGAAAGTCTGCGCCAGCCAGTTGTGTTGGTGGTCGAAGACGCTCACTTTATCGATGAAGACTCAACGCTTTTCCTGCCCCGCTTGAAGCGCGCCCTCCAGTCAGGCAATCATGGATACCCGGTTGCAATTCTTGTTGGCTCCCGTCCGGGCGGGACGCATGTGAAGGAATTTCTCACCGAGTCACTGGTGGATCAATCCATTGAGCTGGGCGGGCTTTCCGTGCAGGCTCTTTCTGAACTGGCCGAGATTTATCTAGGTGGTGTTGCATCACCTGAGCTGATCCAGTTGCTGGAAGCACGTTCCGAAGGCAATCCCTATTTTGCCGAGCAAATCCTTATCTATCTGAAGGAGGAGGGCTGGCTCGAAATGAGCAACAAAGGTTGGAGCATGAAGCGCCGTATGCAGGAAACCGCGCTGCCCACCGACATCCGAGCCCTGCTGGTGGCCCGCCTGGACCAATTGCCGCGCCGGGTGCGGGATGTGATTCAGACTGCGGCAGTACTGGGCCGGGAGTTTTCTGTGCAGCACCTGGCCGGGATGGTGCCGGATGACGCAGCCCTCCAGAATGAAATTGCGGAAGCTGAACGGGCGCATGTCTGGTTGGCAATCAGACCATTTCAATATTTCTTCACCCATGCACTGTTGCGCGATGCTGCCTATGCCATGCAAACCCATGCCAGCCGGGTCACGCTTCATGCTTTGGCCATCCACGCCATGGAGGGAGTGTATGGAGAAGAAATCCATCATCATTATGGTGAATTGGCTCATCACGCCGAAAGGGCGTCGATGGCCGAGAAGGCATTTCATTACCTGCATCATGCCGCGAAAGCTGCCACGAACGCTTACCAGAACAGCGAGGCCGTGGATTATTACACCCGCGCCCTGGCTTTTGTGCCGCCCGATGATCTGGCCGGCCAGTATGATCTGCTGGCTGAGCGAGTGGAGTTGTATTCGCGCATGGGGAAGCGCGATCTGCAATCGAAGGACTTGAGCGCCCTCGAACGCTGGGCGGAACAATTAAATGATCCCCTCCGCCTGGCTCAAGTCATGTTTCAGCGTGCCACATATCATCATACACTGGGTCAGTACCTGGAGGCAGTTGAATATGTCAAATGCGCGAATGCTTACGTCATTGCTGAGACCGCACCGGAATTGGGCATCAAAATACAATATACCTGGTCATCGGCGCTGTTGCGATTAGGCAAACTCGATGAAGCCATGCAACAGGCCCAGGTGGGGCTTCAACTGGCACGTCGATTCCTGCGCCGGGCAGACGAGGCCCGCACACTCACGGTGATGGGATTAATTGCTCTAGAACAAAAAGATCCCAGAGGGGCGCATCAATATCTCGAGGCGAGTTTGCTCACTGCCCGCGAATTAAACGAACGCCGGCTGGAATGCTATGCGCTAAACAACCTTGCCCTGTCTGAGGGGTCTGTACAAGGCAATTATGCGCTTGCCGCCAAACATTATGAAGAAGCTTACAAGATGGCCAGGGAAATCGGTGATCGCTATCAGGAAGGCACCACCCTGGTTAATCTTGGATTTGCGTCCGGGATGCAGGGAAACTTTACGGCCGCTTTCCTGTACTATGAAGATTCCCTGCAGGTAGCCCGCGAGATCGGTAATCTTAATCTGGAGACGTACACGCTCATCAACATGAGCGCTGTAGCCGGCTTGAGAAATGAAGCCTCACAGGCGCTAAGATTTGCCCAGGCAGCTGACGAGTTATCAAAAAAGATACATGACCGCTCAGCTGAAGCCTGGTCTCAGTTGTATAAGGGTTACGCGCTTTTGTTGATGGCAGAATTCGCCGCTGCGCGCAAAGTCTTTCAGGAATCGATCAGCATCCGAGATGAGTTGGGGCAGGTGTATCTCGCCATGGAGCCCAGGGCGGGCCTGGTGGAGGTTGCTCTGTGCACAAATAACCAGCCCGCTGCTTCGCTCGAAGCGGAAAAAATCCTCTCCTACCTGGCTGGCGGGGGATCACTAGATGGCACCGAGGAACCTTTGCGGGTTTATCATGCCTGCTACCAGTATCTAAGCCAGCAAAAAGACCCGCGTGCCCAACAGGTTTTGCAGGCTGCAACCCAATTGTTGGAAACGCAGGTCTCAAAATTCGCCGAGGACAACACACGCAGAGCGTTTATAGATAACTTTCCATGGCGGCGAGCCCTGTATGAAGCTGCGCAGGCTTAGGGCGGAGATCCGCCTACCGCTGGATCACCGTCGGTCAGCTCGATGGTATCGTCAGTAATTGCACCGGTGAAGACATAAGGGATTCCATCTACCGCGTTGCCATCCAGGATCACAATTCTTTTATTGGCAGCGCGCACGGCCGCAAGCCCCACGATCTTGACCTTGTAGCTCTGGTTGATAAAAGAGTTGCTCGATCTTTTCTTGATTGAAAAATTATTGAACCACAGGATGTCATCATCGCCTAATTTTGCAGGCAGCCCGTCCACGCTGAGTTTTTGAACTTCGAAATCGGAATCAGGGTCATCTCCGAGGATTTCAATGTCAGCCTCCCTTTCGGTATCTTTCACTCTTTTGATCCTGAATTTTTTGTTGCCGCTATTCCCAACTGTTTCAAGGACATTTTTTGCCATATCCACACCTCCAGGATGATTTGGTGTCGTCATTATACTCCCAAAATTTAGATGCGCTACATTCTTTTCAATAAACCGTTTGGCGTATTATCGCAATTCACTGACGAAGGCACGGGACATCCTACTCTGAAACAATATGTGAATGTCCCTGATGTGTACGCGGCGGGAAGGCTGGATCGTGATAGCGAGGGCCTGTTATTGCTCACTGATGACGGAGCGTTGATCAAACGATTGACTGATCCGCAGTATCACGTCGAAAAGACCTATTGGATAATGGTGGAGGGTGATCCGACGCGGGAAAAACTGGATCAACTCGAACGCGGGATTCAGCTCAAGGAGTACCTAACCTTGCCCGCGACAGCACGCCTCATTCCTGCCCCTAGCTTGCCTGCTCGACCCAAGCCTGTGACTCCCCATGGCCCCACCGCGTGGCTCAAGATCAAACTGCGCGAAGGGAAAAAACGCCAGATCCGTCACATGACCGCGGCGGTGGGACTGTTCACGCTGCGCCTGGTCCGTGTGGCGACCGGTCCAATACAACTCGGAGAACTGGAGGTGGGTGCCTGGCGTGAGCTCAGCGCGGCTGAGGTCAAATCGCTGAAGCGCTAAGGGATGTATAATCATTTTGCGGTGACAAAGATCAGGCCCATCCTTATCATTTTGCAACTGGTCTTCCTGCCAGTTTTGCCCATCCCGGTGCAGGCTGATTCAGTGCATCCGCCGGCCTATGCCATTACGGCCTATGACCTGATCAACGCGGTCAATGCATTGCGCGCTGCCTACGGTCTGCCAGTGTACGGAATCAACTCCATCCTGATGTTCACGGCACAAAACCAGGCTGAATTCATGGCCTCCACAGGGCATGTCACTCATTCGGGTCCCGGCGGTATCACGTTGACGCAGCGCCTGCTGGCGGCTGGCTATCCCCTGGCCGGGGATTTGGCCGCGGGTGGTTTTCGGGCTGAGAATATCACTTCCGGCAGTGAGGGCATGGCCGCCGAATCCGCGGTCGACGGCTGGATGGGCGATGCCCTGCACCAGAACACAATGCTGTCCGTAAACCTGACGGAGATCGGCGCGGGTGTTGCGGTCGCGAACGGTCGTGCCTATCTGGTGATCGACGCCGCGCGTCCCGTTGATGCGCCCAATGTGCCTTTTGTGGGCACCTCTGTTGCTGCGGGTGAAGCGCCAATTGCTCCAGTCATTCTAAGTACGCCGAATGCAGAGGGGGAGGTGATCCATGAAGTCCGCTATGGTCAAACCCTTTGGCGGCTGGCGATCTCGTATGACGTGAAAATCGATGATATTAAGCGCTTGAACGGTTTGTTCGATAATATTATTTACCCGGGCAACCGGCTGCTGATCAAGCTGGAAGCGACAAGCACACCACTTCCAGCCACTGCGACTGTGAGTCCCATGGCGACCCTTTCTCCAACGGCCACTCTGACCCCATCATGGCTCCCTCTTGTAAGGGCCACCATGACTTCTGCCGCTCTCATTGAGCCGGAGACGGGTAATGTCATGAACTGGGCAATTGGGATTATTGTGCTGGCGCTTCTGGGTGGCGGGGCATTTGCGTTACTCGGTTCCCGATCCGGTGCCGGCAAAAATGCCGGCAAGAACGGATGAACATCACCGGGAACTCGTTACAATGATTTCTTATCGCTTCCTGTCCTCCTGATATACTTTATCATTATTGTGAAATAATTCACAAATAGGAGTAACTGTATGAGCGAAATTCGAATTGATGCGCTGCTGCCTCAGGAAATGGCCACGCGCGCAGAATATCTGGGAGTCCGCAAGGCTGAGATGCCTTTTCTCAGGATGTTCATGCTCGCAGTATTGGCGGGCGCTTTTATTTCACTGGGTGCGATCTTTGCCACTACAGTTAGTGCAGGCAGTATGGCGATCAACACACCCACCGGCGACATAGCCTTTAGCACCGGTCTGCCATACGGCGTGACCAGATTACTGGCAGGTTTTGTGTTTAGTCTGGGTCTGATCCTGGTGGTAGTGGGGGGTGCAGAGTTGTTCACCGGCAACAACCTGATCGTCATGGCGTGGGCCAGCGGCAAGGTCACCACCCGCGGGTTGCTCCGGAACTGGGGGATTGTCTATCTGGGTAATTTCGTCGGGGCCGCGGGGACCGTGGTGCTGATGTTCTTTACCCGCCAATATACGTTTGGGTCGAATGCAGTAGGGATTACGGCGTTGAGGACCGGTGTAGCGAAGTGTGACCTGACCTTCCTGCAGGCGATTGCACTGGGAATTCTGTGCAATGGGCTGGTTTGTCTGGCGGTCTGGTTATCGTACAGCGCGCGCAGCACGGTGGATAAGATTTTGGCAATCCTCTTCCCGATTACCGCGTTCGTGGCGGCCGGGTTCGAGCACAGCATCGCCAACATGTATTTCGTCCCCTATGCGTTGTTCATCAAAATGTTCGATGCCGGATTTATCACCGCCGTGTCAGACAAGGTGCCACAACTCGAAAAGCTGACCTGGCAGACCTTCCTTGTGAACAATCTTCTTCCGGTCACTATTGGGAATATCCTGGGTGGCGCGGTGCTGGTGGCAGCCGTATACTGGACGATCTTCCTGCGCCCGGAAAAATCATAGAAAAGAGAAAGGATCCATCCATGAAAGGATATGTTTTGATCAAGATCAGGGCCGGCGAGGTGAAGGAAGTCGTGCGCCAGTTGCGAAAGACGGACCGGATTGTGGAAGCCAATATGACATTTGGCCCGTACGATGCGGTGGCTGTTATCGAGGCGCCGGATATTTCCGCGATCGGAAACCTGATCGCCAGCGCCATCCAACCGATCCCGGGCGTCGAGCAGACCCTGACTTGCCTGGCTGTGGATATCTGAGAATCAAAAAGTGACCATCTCAGGTACGAGGTGGCCACTTCTGTGAATCTACCGCAGGCGGCCCGCGGCTTTGTAGTTTAGGGGATCTGATAACGCAGGATGCGGTTGTTTCCGGCATCCGTGACCCAGACAAAGCCTTGTCGATCGACTGCTATGCCGGATGCCAGACCAATCTCCTCCGGTCCGCTTCCGAACGCGCCCCAGGTCCGTACAAATTCACCGGTCGAAGTAAACTCCAGCACGCGATATCCTTCGGGGTCTGTGACAAAGACGTGTTCATTGGCATCCACGGCGATAAACGGCTTGTTTTCCAGCGATTGACCAAACCAGCCGCTGATATCCCACTGCACAGTCGGAATGTAGAAATCACCGGTCTCGCTCGGCATAAAGGCCTGGACACGCTGGTTCCATGTGTCGGTCACGTAAACAGTTCCGCTGCGGGCAACCGTCACCGCCACCGGTTCATCGAACTGGCCGGGGTCAAATCCGCTTGTCCCAAACTCTGTAATGTAATTGCCGTCCTTGTCGAAGATCGCAATTCGTTTGTTGCCTGTGTCTGCCACCAATACTCGACCGCGCCGGTCCACCGCGATGCCGCGTGGTCCCCAGAGCGAACTCGCAGACTCGGGGATATCCAGTGATGGTTGTCCGTATTGGCCCCAGGTCTTGATGGGCTTTCCATCTTCTGTAAATTTCTGGATGCGATGGTTCCATGTATCGGTTACGTACACAGACCCATCCGGTCCGACCGCCAGCCCCCAGGACTCATTGAATGTGCCAATTGGAGCGTCGCCTGCGAAAATGTCCGCGTAAGAGCCCCATTGATGCAGGAGGCTGCCGTCTGAGGCAAGGTGGAGGACGCGATGGTTGCGTGAGTCCGCCACATACAAATCGTCGTTCAATCCGATGGCAATGGCGCGCGGTGCATTCAATGCCGGCGGGGAGTACAGCTCAGAACTAAAGATCTGGTCGGCTGCCAGGGCGATCGCACCAGCCTTGTAAGGATCTGCGACAGCCGGCGCAACGGAAGGTCCGACCCCGTAATTCCAGATTTGCGCGGCGACATCCTTGCGGATGTAAAGACGCATCAGATGAGCGGGAGACCAGGTGGGGAGGGTCATGCTGGAACTGCCGGTCGCCTGCGCGTATTTGGTGTAATCGCGGTCGAACCAGATTTCAAACATTCCCTCACGAATTGCCGGGTTGGATACGGCGTTCAGGATCCGCGCCCGGTCCAGGCCAAAGTAATCCTGGTTCGGCCACCACATGCGGATGTAATCAAAACGATAGAATCCATCTCCCAGCGCGCCTTCGATTTTGTCGAAATTCTTCGAATCAACGATCACGGCCACAGCCTCGCGCAGGGAACGGGTGGGTTGATCGAAGGCACGCAACGCGGTGAAATCGCGCAGATACCAGACGACCGGCCAGGAAACACCCGTATCAGGTGCGCTGTTATCATAGGCAACGATGGCATTCAGCCCTCCCGTTGTTCGTTCCGATATTTCCTCTACTTGTGCCAGCACGTCCTTCACGCCGGTTGCGCCATGGGCATACACAAGATACTCAGTGGCGTTGTCGTAATTGATATACGACGCGCGGAATGAGGTCCGCATGGTCTGAACCGCAAGCAATCCAAAGATGGTCAGTATGAAAAGCTCCAGCAGGGCGCTGGGACGTTCCAGGCGGCCAAGCAGTGCGAGGCCCACCAGGCTTGCGATAAAGGCCGCCAGCGCGGCGATAAACCGAAGGCGTTCGGCATTGAGCAGGGCCGGATCAACACCCGTTGTAATCAGTGAGAAGTAGGTCGCGCCATTGATCAGGCTCGATCCCAGCGTGACGAAGGCCAGCATGATGAGGGCAATCAATCCCAGGCTTGTGAGATCATTTTTCAGCAGGTAGGCCAGCAAAACACCGGTGCCAATAGCCACCAGCAACGGGAGCAGAAAGGCAGAAGTAGCCTGTAGCTGAACCAGCTCCGTGCCCTGAAACGGAGGGGTAGCCCCGTACATGGCGCGAATCGCATTGAAGGCCGCCAGCAAAAATATCGCGAGCACTACGATGGAAAGTATTGCCTGTCCGGGTCTGTATTCTGCCAGCTTCGACCTGATCGCCTCGATGATCTGTCCCACCGTCCAGCCTGTGAACAGGATCATTGGCCACGCCATATGGACGGTGAGCCAGGGCATACGTTCCCCGGCTGTCGAGAGGGACGCGATGCTGGTGATTGACCACCACGCCATCAAGGCGAAAAAGATGGGGAAAAAAGAGCGGTCGGAATCGGGGAAGACCTCCGCCTCTGACTCAGGGTCGGCCCGCTTCCGTCCGAATAGCTTTATCAGCCCGAGAACGATTCCAACGAGAGTGCCAATCGCCGGCAGGTATTCATACATCGGAATCTGTACCAGCCAGTAATAATATGGAGGCTGGCTGCCGCGTTCCACGCCCTGTTGCACCAGCCAGTACCCCAGTGAACCTACCACGCCTGTGAAGAACCCGGCAGCATTGGTAAAGACAGTGGTGTAAAGGATGGTGAATATGCCCCAATAGAAGATGCCATACTTCCACCACTCACGATTCCAGAGTTGGCCAACCACAACGGTGATGGCAAACAAAATGAACAGAACGATCCCCATCACGGTCATGGAATAGGGAGTCAACTGTGTCACCGAGGCCGCATCGGTAGGAATGGTGACATCCGACAGGCCCAGTTTCTGGAGCGTCTGGAGGATAAAGGCGGTAACTTGCGGTAACACAAACGTGACAAGGAGGACGATCAGGTCAAATGAACGCTCTTGCGGCAATTCCCGACGGATGCAGGCAAGATAGAAGTAGATCATTCCCGCCGCCACGATCCCAAGCACCCCCAACTCCAGCAAGATGCTGGATAATGAAAGACCGCCTTCTTCTGCGCCCTCTCCTGAAGGTGTGTCGCCTGTGGGGTTCGCAGGGGCAGCCGTTTCGGTGATCGATAAGGTGTCAGCTGCCTGACTCGATAGACGCTGCACGACAATACCCATCGCCACCAAGAGCGCCCCCGCCACCACCAGGATGATAAACGTGCGAAACGCCTGCGTGTGATTCTCCCACGTGGTTCGGGTAACCCGATACAGAAAAAGGAAGCCCAAAAAGAGCAGCGCCTGGGCCGCGTAGATAAAGGACGTTTCCTTGGAGGTAAAGTGCAGCAGCGTCGCGGCGGTCACCAGGTATAGATACCTTTTTTCGCCGTTTTCCAGATAACGCAGAATCGCGTACAGTAACAGTACCCCCGAAAATGCAACGAATGATTCATTTCGAACATACCTGCCATAGTACAGCATATACGGTGAAATGACCATCAGAAACGCGGCCACGATCATGCCCCAGGTGCCCAGGTACCTGCGCCAATACCAGACCATCCACACGGTGGCAATGCTGAACAGCACAGCCGGAATGCGGGCCGTAAAATCAGAGACGCCAAAGAGGAAATAGGTCAGCGCCAGGATATGGAATTGATACGGGCCGTGCATCATCGGCGTATGTTGGTAACCCTGTCCTCTATACAGAAGCCACGAGAAATACGTGTGCAGGCTTTCATCGTGACTCATGACACGTGTGCCAAGATCGTAGAATCGAGTGATGATTGCCAACACGATGATTCCTGCAAACAAAGCAACCTCATTTGTGATCGCAGGCAGGGAGGGATGAATGGGTTTTTGAAGCCAGGATGTTTGTTCGTTGTTCATAATACTCTTGTAGTCTGAGGTGGAATGGGAGACTTATACTTCAATCTTAATGTTCTGGCAAGTTGCGTATCTTAACGCAGTATTACAGAATATCGCACCGTTTGCTTGACCCAAATTGACAACTTACCGGCAATTTGATTTGAGCTTCCTGTGAAGGACACGCGCCTGGCGCAGCCTGAGTTGCTAAGCAATTCACTGCAAAAGATGCAGATGTCACGTGTCGGTAGCGCTCAGTCATGTGCATGAAGAAAGCCCAATATTTTATGAGAAAACCACAAGGGGCTCCTATCCGGGCGTATAGGTAATGGCTTCCAGGGAGGGTGTGTTGGTCGTCGCAGATGCAGGAGGGTGAGTGGTGATGGTCGGCGTCAGTTCACATGCAGGGAGGATCAGCATCTTCGGCAGCGGGGCCGCCTCCGCTTTCAAACCATTAAGGTCCATGATTTGCTCTTCCGATGCGGAGAATTGGCGTGCAAGACTTTCTACTGTATCCTGCGGCTGAACTTCATAGCGGATCAGCTCACAATTCCCAAAACTATTCTGGGTGCTGGTGAGCGGAAGCGAGGGCGTGGGAATCGGTGATATTCCGACTGGCATTGGACTGTAAGAGCCATAACCTGGTGACGTAAATTGCCAATAGACAAAAATAAAGAACACCAATGTTACGCCGGCCAGCGCGCTGCGCGTAGCCAGGGATTCAGGCAACCTGCTACCAGAAATACTCTTCGCCTTAATATCCCTTACTGGGAGGGGTACAGGACTCGCGTTCCAATGTTTTCGCAGGGTCTTTTGGAGCATAACCTCCGTGTCATGGATTTCGTTGGCGTATTCAGCACATTCCACACAGTTCTCTAGATGTGCGTTGAGAATCTCTTTAGCCTGTGAATCCAACGCCTGATCGGCCCTGTGCTGGATCAAATGACGTGCTTCCTGATGAGTAATCATTTGCATTTATTCTCCATGCAGAGACTTAAGCGCAACCCTCAATCGCTCGCGGGCAGTATGCAATCGTGAATGGACGGTCCCTTCATTGATTTCCAATATTTCAGAAATCTCGGTCGCTGACAGATCTTGATAATAGCGCAGGATGACGACGATGCGGTGGCGTTCATCCAGCTTATGTAGTTCAGCCCAGACCGCGGCTTCCTGCTCGTTATGGATGACAGTCTCCTCTGGTGAGGTTTGTTTCTGTGTTTCAAGCCGGAACAGAGCAGTCGTCGTGGCTCTCAGTTTTTCCAGGAACCGCCGTTTGCGCAGATGGCTGCGACTCAAATTCAGGGCGATCACGTACAACCATGATTTGAAGGATTTCCGTTCCTGGTAGGAAGGCAGCGCGCGCAGCGCCGCAATGAAGGTCTCCTGCGTGATTTCGCGCGCGTCTGCCTGATCACCGACGATGGACAGTGCCAGCTTGAACACGCCGACTTCATGCTGACGGATGAGCGCCTCGATAGCGTCTTCGTTGCCGGCGATGCATTCAGCCACAAGCCAGGCGGATGGGGCAGAGTCCATGTGCTCTGCATAGTTAACGGATGCGGGAGTCAAAACCTTCATGGATATCGATCAGCAATCTTACTTGATGTGGATGTATTTCATCTGTGGCATTCGTTTTGCTGTATTGTTCTCATTTCATTAACCTGCGCGTAGTCACTTACCCAAACGACAAAAAGATATAAAAACAACAGCCCTGGAGACTACGAACGCACCGAACCTGCCAATTGACCGCAGCCTGCCGCAATATCGATCCCGCGCCTCATGCGGATCGTGCACGGCACCCCGGCCCGTTCCAGTGTTTCCTTGAACTCTTGGGCCCTTTCGCGTGACGTGCCCTTTCCCTTGTAGCCCATGGTTGGGTTAAGGGGGATGGCGTTCACGTGACATAACAATCCCCTGAGCCGCGCGGCCAGTCGTTGCGCCACTTCAGGCGAGTCGTTCACTTCGTTGATCAGGGCCCATTCGAAGGTCACGCGGCGATGCGTCTTCTCGACGTAGTATCTACAGGCTTCCAGGACTTCATCGATGTTATATCGTTTGTTGACTGGCAGCATTTTGGTGCGTTCCGCATCATCGGCAGCGTGAAGGGAGATGGCCAGGTTCACCTGTCGCTTTTCGTCAGCGAAACGTCGAATTTGCGGCACCAGGCCCACGGTCGAGACGGTGAAGCGGCGAGCCCCAAAGTTGAATCCATCCGGATCGTTCAGGCGGTCAACGGCAGCCATGGTGTTGTCGTAATTGTGGAATGGCTCGCCCATCCCCATAAGGACGATGTTGGTAACGGTTTGGTTCTCCGCCCTCAGCGTGCGGGCGTAATACAACACCTGCGCGACGATCTCGCCGCTGGAAAGATGACGCTTGAATCCCATTTGCCCCGTGGCGCAGAATATACATCCCATCGCGCAACCCGCCTGTGTGGAGATGCAGAGAGTTCTGCGATTCTTTGCTCCGCGCCCAGTGGGAGATTCAATGATTTGTGGATTATCCGCAGGGTCGCCATACCGCATGAGCACCGCTTCGATGACCCTGCCATCCTGCAGCTCGAACAGAGTCTTGCGTGTGGAGCCATCCGAGGAGTCGACATAGGTTTTGACCTTGAACGGAACGAAGGTGAGATTGCCAGTCAGTTTCTCACGCAAGGATTTCGGCAGGTTTGTAAATTGCCCGGGTGCATCGTAGAGATGTTGATACAGACCCTGCCAGATTTGCCTGGCGCGGTAGGCGGGTTCGTTCCAGTCTTTCAGCAAGTTTGCAAGGGAAGATAGATCGAGATCGTAGATTAGTTGAGTCACGTTTATCCAACTAAAGTTGAGAGATCATCAGCAATCATATCAATCGCAGGGGCCCACACTTCGGCTTGCTCCCTCGTGGACACACCGCTCAACACTAACGCGCACGGACATCCCACCACCTGCCCGGCGACGATATCGGTCTCGAGCCGGTCGCCAATCACAAGGGTCTCTTCCTTTTTTGTGCCGAGTCGTTCCAACGATAATTCCATCATGAATGGATAAGGCTTCCCTGCATAGGTTGGTTCAATGTTGGTGGCCGTGGTAATCACAGAGATCCACGCGCCGGCGCCGGGAATCTCGCCGCGCGGGGTGGGGAAGGTCTTATCGGGGTTGGTGGCGTAAAATGGGACGCCGACCCGTACCAGCAGAGTTGCTTCGCGCATCTTCTCGAAGTTGATCTGCCGGTCAATGCCCATGACGAAGAAGTGTGCTTCCGGCGCCTGTTCCAGCGAAAGGATTTCAAACCCCTCTCCTTGCAGGGCTGCACGGACGCCTTCTTCTCCGATCATGAACGCTTTGCTGCCAGGCTGGAATTTCTGGGCCAGCATATGCGCCACCCCCAGTGCGGACGTGACCACCTGGCTTGGGTCCACTCGCACACCAAATCCTGCCAGTGTATCGACATATTGCTCTGGCGTTCTGCTTCCATTGTTGGTGGCGAAAACGTACTTCAAGCCACGTTCTTCGATTCGCTTGAAAATGGCAGGCAAATCACCGATGGGTGTATCTGCTCGCCAGATGACACCGTCCATATCCAGGATGAGGGCTTTGATGTGTGAGGGTAGCATAGTTTTCCGGTGGTCGAGCGCAAGCAGTCGAAACCACCTATGGCAAGTGGAAATGAAATGACATGATGTGGTCTCGATACGGACTTCGCTGTCGCTCAGTCCTACTCGACCACCAGAGGTTGTCCAAATTTCTTCAATAGATACTTCAATACCGGTCTATCGATCCACGTTCCTTCGGGATCAGCGCGTTCTTCGAAGTTCTCGTTGCCAATGAATTCATTGAAGGCTTCCTGGAAGCTCCGGCCTCTTTTCAGATAACGTTCCTGCGCCAGAATTTCTGTGATCTGCTTCAGCGCTTTTCCTTTTAATGGCATGCGCTCGCTCTCAGGGCTTTTACCAAAATATAGCTCATGCATCTCGAGCAGTTCACCAAGCCGCGGCACCGGATCTTCATGGTCATCCACGCGATAATCGATCCAACGGTCCACAAAGCCGCCATAACCGCCTTTGGGTTTGACGATGTACATCGCGGCGGATTGGCGTCCCCGTTTGTCGCCTCCGGCGCGATCGCCGGCCAGTACCGCGGCATGTAATCGCTTGGGTAAGCTTCCTTTTGTCTTCAGGAATACCTTTTCCATCGCCGGGACAACTTTTGCGCTCTTGAGAATATTTCCCTGAATGGCATAGCCGCGGCCTGAAACGCCACCTGCCCACGGGAAACAACCCTGACCGGTGTAGGTTGCTGCCTTTCCATTTGCATCCACCAGCCCCACCTGGCGCAGGTCACGGCCCTGGTCATCCTGCAATAAGCGGGCAAGTGTTTCCTCGGCGGAAACACCCTCGCTCATCAGTTCCAGCCCGCGCGGACCATAGGAGGTGTTCGCAAAGGACTGGGTCGCCACCGCGCCCGCCTCTGCCTGAGCCCACGGCACAACTGCTCCGACCGCCGGAAACTTCGACGCGACCGCCACGCCCCAGGCCCGCTCCTCCAAATCACACGCCACGATGGAAAATGTCATGCAGCATTCCTTTTGAGAGGATTATAACGTACCTACGGAGCGCCGCATAATTATCTAAACCAAAATTTGAATACCTGGTGGCCTACAATTTGCTTGGAAAGCAGTGCAGATTATTCGACAAGCGGTGATCATTGCGCGTTTGTCTCTTCATGAATTTGGAGATTGCTTCGCACCTCGCTCCGCTCGGGCTCGCAATGACAGTGGAAATAAAAAAGCCCACCGATTTCTCGGCAGGCTTCAACAATCGAACTAACAAACTACTTGACTAACGGACTAGTGAACTTTCTCCGGCGCTTCCAACACCTGGTCCACCAGGCCATAATCAACGGCCTGTTTGGCCTCAAGGTAGTAATCGCGGTCGCTGTCGCGTTCGATCACTTCCAGGGGCTGGCCAGTGTGCTTTGACATGATGTTCAGGATCAGGCCCTTCAGGCGGAGGATCTGCTTGGCCTGGATTTCAATATCCGTGGCCTGGCCCTGCGCGCCGCCCAGCGGCTGGTGCATGTGGATAGTGGCATTGGGCAGGGCATAGCGGCGGCCCTTTGTGCCAGCAGCCAGCAGCACGGTCCCAAAGGAGGCGGTCACGCCCACGGCTACGGTGCTGATGGGATTCGGAATCATCTGCATGGTGTCATAGATGGCAAGCCCGGCGTAGATCACACCACCCGGTGAGTTGATGTACATCTGAATTTCCCGTTCTGAATCTTCATGGGTCAGGTGCAGCAACTGCGCCACCACCACGTTCGCGACCTGGTCGTCGATGGCCGTGCCCAGAAAGATGATTCTTTCTTTCATCAAGCGAGTGAACACGTCAATGGAGCGCTCGCCGTAATTCGTCGACTCAATCACATAGGGAGTCACACTTTTGAAGTTGGGGATCATATTTTGTCTCCTTAATTCAGACAATAATACTTGAGCAATGTTGGAATTACATTAACTCTTTGTCAGGTTTTTTTTACGCTTCCGGCTTCGAGGAGGCTGATTCGGCTTGATGGGCATTCTCCTCGTTTTTCCCGGAGCCTTCCTCTTCGGGAGCGCGATCGGCCTCGACCGATTCGGATGGAACTGCATCAGCAACCTGACCTCCACTTTGGGCGGATGTCTTCTCTTCAGGTTGAGCCGATCCTTCCTCCTCAGGTGCGCGATCCGCTCCTACTTCATTGACCTGAGCCTCGCTCTGAGTGGACGCCTCCTCTTGGGGCTGCGCCGATCCTTCTTCCTCGGGCGCGCCCGAGGGAACGCGGTCTACTCCCACTTCACTGGCTGGAGCTGCGTGCTGAGGCTCACTCTGGGCAGGCGCTTGCTCATCCGGTTGTGCGGAGCCTTCCCCTTCAGGCGCGCGATCTGCCTCGGCCCTCTTGGCCGCCTCCGCTTCTGCCTGGCGCTGCTCCGGTGACTTGTATTCACCGACTGCAATGGACTTCAACGTATCGAGCGCACGTCGTGTGAGCACGCGGTTGGCGGATTCCATCGCCACCGCCTGTGCCAGTTGCTTTTGGCCCTGCCTCCCGCCCCGGACTTTGGAGAAATCGAGGCCTTGCATGGTCAACGCGGACAGCGTACTGTTGAATTCGGCATCCAGGGAAGCGTTATCCACCTCCAGTTTTTCGGTGCGCACGATCTCGTCGAGGATCAGGGAGCGTTCGAAGCGTTTCTTGGCAACGGGCTTCACCTCATCTTCGATGAACTGCTCTCGGGTGGTGTTGCGCATCTTGAAGTAGGTATCAAGGTCCATGCCCTGCTGGCCCAGCCGCTGACCTAACTCCTCCAGCACATGTTCCCCTTCATGGTCGAGCGAGTGCTGGTGATATTTGAAGGTGGCGCCTTCCTTGATCTTTTCGATCAGATCGATGAAATACTGGTCATCGTAGTCGGTTTTGGAACGCGCCTCCAGATCTTTTGCAACAGCCTCGCGCAGGGCTTCGAGCGTTTCGCCTGCGCCCACCGTTTTGGCAAATTCCTCGTCGAGTTCGGGCAGGGTCACCGCGCGGACGGTCTTGACGGCCACTTCCATCTCAGCTTCCTTGCCTCGCAGCGCTTCCACTTCCCAATCTTCGGGGAAGGTATGTTGGATGGTTTTGGTGTCGCCGGGTTTGAGCCCGATCAGCTCGTTGGCAAAGCCGGTGTAGGGCCATTCGGTCTCGCGCGGCTCCTCCCGGATAACCGCCGCATACCCGGTGCGGTTCAATTCGGGCGTTTCCGATTTGACATCCACAAGGACGTAATCGCTGGTCTGGGCTTCGCGTTCGACGTTCTCGGTAGTGGCGTAATTCTGACGCAGATCCTGCAAGGCCTTGTCCACGGCGCCTTGATCAGGAGCAGACCACTCGTACGGCATGCGAATCGAGTGGATATCGCCCAGATCCACTTCTGGGGCGAGGGGCACGCGGAAGGTCAGTTTGGGCGGCTCGAGCGAGTCGATCGATTCCAGCGTCCCCGAAGCGCCGGGGTTGACCTCTGCCTCCTTGAGGATGTTCGAGTATTCGGCATCCACGAAGTAGTCAATCGCCTGTTCGAGAATGGCCTGCTCGCCGTAATTCTGCACAATCAGGTGGTAGGGCGCTTTGCCCGGGCGGAAACCGGGAATCTTGCCGCGCTCCGATATTTTGCGAGCGGCGCGCTGCTTGTAGACCTGCATTTTTTCCGGTTCAACTTCGACCACCAGCCTGGCTTCGTGGTTTTCTTCGATTGCTTTTTCGATTTTCAATGTAGTAGTTCCCTTCGTTATCGTGTCATTGCGAGTCTTTCCTGACATACTGACGCCGGGCGCCAGCACGGTGCCGTCCGCTAGGAGTCAGGACGGTGCGAGAAGCAATCTCGTTCTACCACTAAATTTGAGATTGCCACGTCACCGCGACAGGTTGTAAAAGTGGGGACGGAGGGAATCGAACCCTCACGCCTTTCGGCACATGATCCTAAGTCATGCCTGTCTGCCAGTTCCAGCACGTCCCCGTGCTGTGCCCGGGTAATGGCGGGCGGGCGAAATTATACCGTAAGGTTCGGCTGATGGGGGATGGTTACGGAGGATTCTGGCCGCATAGTGGGTGAAGCCACACACTTGCCCCGGGCGCATGTGCTGGGGGAGCTCATAGAGATTTAAGAGAGTCTTTCTCAATGGGCTCAGTGTTCTCGGTGGCTAAGAAGGTTTTTACTCACCCATTTCGCCACTTCCGAATAGAACAAGTGTTCACAAAGATTGGCGTTTCTGTTATACTTGCGTAAGTACGATAAATTCATCTTTTCTTGGGATCCCACCTAAGAAAGGGGTAGCACAAACTACCAAAGAAGCCTGTAAGCTGTTGGTTAACAACTCACCTACTTGTTATTACGCTGCGATCAGCGTATGCCTTTGCCGAACCGAGCCACATGCAAAAGCCGAGAAATCGGACTCTGTGTGGCTCGTTCTATTTAACCAATGCCGTCCCATGAATCACAACTTCCAAAAACAACATCAGGAAGCCAGGCCATGGACGGCAAACCTACAGGAGTTCAAGCCATGTCTACCAGGACAAAGAATGACCGAAAGGAAAGAGAAAGGTACGTCCGTCAACGAACCCGAAGGTTGTCCGCAGAAGCAAAGCCAGCCTATAAACATGGCTGGGGAATAAATCAACTGCTCGCGGCATACAAGCTGGGGCAGGTATTGGGTGCGTTGGGAGCGCCACGGTGGTGGGATTTGGAAATTCACGAAATCGATATGCTCTTTCCGTGGAATGAAAGCACCGTGAATATGCTCGCGGAGGATATGCAGCGCAATGGGTACGCAGAGAATTGCCCGCCTATTGTGCTATTTGAAAACAAAGTGCTGGATGGAAAATTGAGACTGGAAGCAGCGCGGCGCGCTCAAGTTACGCCACGCTTCGAGATTTTCGACGGTGAAGCCGAAGCCGCGCTTGAGTATGCGATCAGACTTAATGGACGAAGACAAAGGTTCACCGAAGCTCAGCGCGAGGCGATACTTGTAGAAATG
Organism: Anaerolineales bacterium; assembly: GCA_035720235.1. GTDB lineage: Bacteria > Chloroflexota > Anaerolineae > Anaerolineales > Villigracilaceae > Defluviilinea. The sequence continues at coordinate 31,897 of DASTOH010000139.1, forward strand.
GAAGTGCGAGGATAGACACACGGGTAGGTGGGTGAGATTACCCTGTAAGCCTGATGCGAGGCAACTGACAGACATTCAGGCAAATCGCAACCAACGGCTCAACACGAGTCTCGGATTGCTGGGTATAATCCCGCACTTGGATCACAGGTGTCATTGCGAGTCTTCGAGAAGCAATCCCCTCATGATGAGGACGCTTCGCAGCGTGCGCTCGCAATGACATATCTTGGAGCAACCATTGAGCCGACTCATCAACCCCGATTCCGCCGGAAAAGACCGGACGCGTTTATCGAAAGCCATCGTGCTGTCCATCCGCGAGCTTGCCAAACAAAGGGACGTTACCAGCGAAACCAAAGACCTGGCCGCCTTCATCGCGCTGGCGCTGCAAAACATTTCGGAGGGCATCGACACCTCTGTAGTGGCGTGGGAGAAGCGCGGCTACTGGGTCAAAGCAGACCGCTTCCGCATGGAATGGATATGGACCGGCCAATACGCCGAAAAAATGAAGAACGCCGTGCTGCAGGATGACTGGGCAACGATTGCCATGCTCATGCCGCAGATCGCACAGAAGTTTGGCAAGGTGGTTGTTTCAGATAACCACAGACTGGGGAAGCCGTGGGTGGGAGCGTATGGGCAATTGGGTAGTGGGCCGTAGCCGGTCGCATGGACAATGAGC
>DASTOH010000140.1:0-5384 GCA_035720235.1 Anaerolineales bacterium
AAAATCTGTTTTATGTGACACAATTCAGAGAAAACAGGGAAGGAATACTATTGCCAAAACTATGAAAACTTTCGATAATTACGATGTACCGCATAATTAGGTAAGCTTCAGGCTCTGATTCCCCCTACGGAGCCATTCCAAAAGTCTACTCATGATTGAGACAGACGGCAATCTGAACCCCGCCACAAAGGAGAAAATATGGCAACCAAATCCAAGAGCAAAAAGCCTTCGCCGAAGAAGAAAGTCATGTTGAAAAAAACGCCTGCCCACAAGGCCGGTGCATCCATGTCCTCAAACGGAAAAAAGGTAGTTTTTCCTTTTGCCCCCACCAAATTGAAACTGGTCCGCCCCGTCCCATCCGATATTGAAATCGCCCAGGCCGGGAAACTTAAGCCCGTTCTACAGATCGCGCAGGAATTGGGCATCAAGGAAAGCGAGCTCGAGCTGTTTGGTCCTTATAAGGCCAAGGTCAAACTCGAAATCCTTGACCGCCTCGCCAAACGCAAGAATGGCAAATACATTGACGTGACCGCCATCACCCCCACGCCACTCGGCGAAGGCAAGAGCACAACCATGGTCGGCTTGAGCCAGGCGCTGGGCGCGCACCTGGGCAAGCGCGTCTTCACCTGCATCCGCCAGCCATCCCAAGGTCCGACCTTTGGCATCAAAGGCGGAGCGGCCGGCGGCGGTTACAGCCAGGTTATCCCAATGGAGGACTTCAACCTGCACCTGACCGGTGACATCCACGCCATCACCGCCGCGCATAACCTGTGCGCCGCCGCGCTGGATGCGCGCATGTTCCATGAGTCGAACACACCGGATGACGAAAAACTCTTCAACGCCCTCTGCCCGCCCAACAAAAAGGGTGAACGCAGATTCTCGCCAAGCATGTTGCGCCGCCTGAAGAAACTGGGAATCGAGAAAACCGATCCCAACGAACTGACACCCGAGGAGCGCAGCCGCTTTGCCCGGCTCGATATTGACCCAAATGGCCTCGCGTGGCGGCGTGTGGTAGATACCAATGACCGCTTCCTGCGCGAGATTCAGGTGGGGTTGGGCAAGGAGGAAGCGGGCCATGAGCACCGCTCCGGCTTCGATATCACCGTGGCATCTGAAATCATGGCGATTCTAGCTCTCACCACTGACCTGGAAGACATGCGCGACCGGCTCGGACGCATGGTGGTGGCCACTGACAAGAAGGGACAGGCCGTGAGCGCTGAGGATCTCGGCGTGGCTGGCGCGTTGACCGTTTTGATGAAGGACGCCATCAAGCCAAACCTGATGCAAACCCTAGAAGGGACTCCCGCCTTCGTTCACGCCGGACCTTTCGCCAACATCGCTCATGGACAATCCTCCATTATCGCCGATCGCATCGCGCTCAAACTTGCCGATTACGTTGTCACCGAATCAGGCTTCGGCGCGGATATTGGTATGGAGAAGTTCTTCGACATCAAATGTCGCTATTCAGGTCTGATCCCGCAAGTGGTCGTGCTGGTCGCGACCGTGCGCGCCCTGAAAATGCACGGTGGCGGTCCGAAGGTTGTGGCCGGCAAACCGCTGGCACCCGAATACACGGACGAAAACCTTGACTTGCTGCGCGCCGGGCTTGGCAACCTCAAACATCATATCAAGAACGCCAAGGGCTATGGCGTGAACGTGGTCGTGGCGGTCAACTCTTTTGCCACTGACACGAAGGCCGAAGTGGAATTGATCCGCGAAGCAGCCCTTGAAGCCGGTGCGGAGGATGCAGTCGTTTGCACGCACTGGATGGATGGCGGCAAGGGTGCTGTGGCCCTAGCTGAGGCGGTCATCAAGGCGGCGGAAAAACCGACCAATTTCCAATTCCTTTACCCGCTGGAAATGTCCATCAAGGAAAAGATCGAGACGATCTGCAAAGAGATCTATGGCGCGGACGGTGTTGATTACCTGCCCGAAGCCGAAGCCAAGATCGAGCTCTTCACCAAACTCGGTTTCGATAAGCTTCCACTATGCATGGCCAAGACACACCTGAGCCTCTCGCACGATCCGGCCCTGAAGGGTGTACCGAAAGGTTTCCGCGTCCCGATCCGCGACATTCGCGCAAGCGTAGGCGCGGGCTTCCTCTATCCGTTGCTCGGAGAGATGCGCACCATGCCTGGGCTCCCAACCAGACCTGTATTCTATGATGTGGATTTGGATTTGAAGACTGGTAAAGTCGTTGGTCTGTTCTAACTGAGAAAGACCCTAAGAGTTTTCGGAAACCCTTAGGGTCTTTTGTTTAACTGCACAGCGGGTCAAGGATTTCGGCAAATTCCTCCGGCTCTACAACCCCAAACCAACGGTAGATCACTTCCTTGGAAGAACTCAGAAGGGCAAATTCTGGCGAGCCAATGGGGAAAAGGAGTTCATGCCAGGCGGACTCCTTGTGATAATTCACCCGCTCCAGTTTTATACAGCCTCTATATTTTTTCTGTATCCCATGCACGATGGGGTCCATACGGCGGCAGTCCACTCAGGTAACCGCGAAGAACTCGATAAAGATGAGGTCGTTTTGTTTTGGAACAAAAACCTTCTCGGGTGTTGGGGTTAAGGGAGCGATTGTCGGGTTAACCGCAGCAGCCGTCGGCGCGTGCGAAGCGGGAATCGGCGCGGTGGGCAGCTCCTGTCGTGTAGCACAGGAAGCAATGAATACGGTCATAAAGAAGAGAAAAATGTAGCGTTGTAGCATCACAAACTCATCGCGCGCTGACATAATATATATCACCACTTGTATCAGAATAAATTAACTTCACATCAGAAAACTGTGCAAGCTCCTGCGGGGAAAGATAATGCTTGTACTCGTTTGGCTTGAACCACACGAAGTAACCGGGCTGGTTATAAGGCCAACCCGCGAAGACGACCGCCAGATCCGGTGAACTCCGTACAGGGGATAACAGCGCCGGCTTTCGAGTATAAAACCAGACTGCATCCACATAGTTGCTATACACCGGCGTGTCTGGCTCAGATTGCCTCAACTTCTGCATTTCTGCGACCACCTTCATTTCATGATAGGCACGCGTGTTGAAGATGTTATAGTCGCTGGGCTCGCCGCGTTCCAGCGCTTCGACCAGATATTCCCGCAGACCATAGATCGGATACACCGACCACACGAGAAAGAGGACAAGCGCCGCGCTGGAAATTCGCCTTTCAGAAAATCTCAGATGGGGTCTCACCAGCGTATCAAATGTGACAAAAACAAATACCATAGTTGGGACGAGCAAAATAAAATAATAACGATCCGAATGCAAATAGCGGTGATCGCTGGTGATGATGGTAAACGCCACGGCAAAGAAATACACCACGGCATATATCATCATCGGGTAGATAGTTGGGCGGAGAAAAGATCGAAACCAATCCACCCAGTTTTCGCGGCTTTTGAAATTGATCAGGATCAGCATCAACGCCAGGGAGCCCAGGACGATCAAAGGTTGGGTCAAAAGTGGCATGAGGAAAGATAGATATGGCACAAACCAGTGCAACATCTTCGTGAGTGCCAGTTGAATGTTCTGATTCACATCCACCAGGCCCGGCTGATCGTAGCCGCCCCACAGGGAACCATAGGTCATGATGTTGCGGATTACCAGCCACCAGAAAATCGGCAGCGCAGATAACAACCCCAACACCAGGCCATCACGCCACAACGCGCGCATCGACTTGCGCTGCTCGATCAGGATCACCAGCAGAGCTGTCACAGCCAAGGCCATCCCCACATAACGCAGGAGCGGCGCCAGCGCGCTGAGCACCACCATCCACGCAAAGGCCCAATAGGATCGTTTGAGGATGTAATCATCCATTGCAAGCAGAAAAACCAGGGTCATGGTCAGGTAAGGTGCATCGGAACCGAGCGTTGCATGGTTCCGCAGGGACGAGAGCGACAGGAAGACGAACAGGCTCGCCAGATACGCATACAGTGGCTCATCCGCAAACACACGCTGAAAAATCACGCCGCTCAAAACCAGGTTGAGGCCCAGCAGTAAAATGTTGAGATACCATCCTACAATGAAAACATCCAGGCTCGTCAGCCATGCCAACCTCGCCAGAAGCATCGAATACAAGGGAGGCCAGGAAAGCAGCGGCCAACCGCGGTGATCATACAGGCCGTGTCCATCCAGCAGATTCTGGGCGACCGACATGTATTTCACAGAATCAGAACTCACGCCCGCGCCGTAGCGCGCTGTGGCAATCCCGCCAAGAACCATGAGTACTAGAGCGAGACAAACCAGGAATAACCAATATCGATTCTTCTGATGTATGACTGATGGGGGTCGCATGAAATAGTTCCAACGCAATTATAATGGACGTGATGAATGACCTTCATGCCCTGAGCATTACTGACGCACTGGATGCATTACGCCGGCAAAAAACAACGCCTCAGGAACTAGCCGAGGCCTGCCTCCGCCAAATCGAGCGACTCAACCCGACGCATTGCGCGTTCATCACGGTCAACGATCTGGAGTCTGCACTGAATCACCAGCCTGTTGGGAACGTTCCAGCTGTTCTCGCGAACGCGTTGCGTGGGGTTCCCATCGCTGTCAAGGACATTATCAACACCGCCGGGATTCGCACCACCGTTGGCTCAAAATTCTTCACGGAGCATATTCCCTCTGAAGATGCCTTCGTCGTGGAAAAACTCAAGCAGGCCGGTGCGACCATCATCGGAAAAACGAACACGCACGAAATTGCACTGGGTGTGACGGGGGATAATCCGCACTTTGGCACCGCCCACAATCCCTGGAACCGCGAGCGCATTCCAGGCGGATCATCCAGTGGTTCCGCCATTGCGGTGGCAACCGGCATGGCACTGGGCGCGCTTGGCAGCGATACCGGCGGCTCGATCCGCATCCCGGCCTCGCTGTGCGGAGTCGTTGGCTTCAAACCCACCTATGGACGTGTGAGCACACGCGGCGTCTTCCCCCTTTCCTGGAACCTCGATCATGTTGGGCCTCTGACTTCCTGCGTACGTGATGCCGCGTTGATGCTGCAAGTCATTTCAGTTTACGATCCGGTTGACCCTGCCTCCATCAAGATGCTGACGGGTGATTACCTTGGTCACCTCATAGATGATATCGAAGGCCGGAAGATCGCGCTGGGCACCGGTGATTACGTTGAGGCCTCAGACCCTGAGGTGCTGGCGGCAGTTCACGCAGCTGCAAAAGTATTGGAGTCGCTGGGCTGCAAAGTACAGGAAGTCAATGTGGATTGGATGCGCGAGGCCGCGCTTGCCAACAAAACGATGATCCAGGCCGACGCCGCGGCCGTTCACCGTGGTCGGCTGCAGGAGCACCCGGAAATGTTCGGCGAAGACGTCCGACGTCGATTGCAGGATGGCGCGAAGACTACCTCGACAGAATACTCTCTCGCAAGGC
>DASTOH010000141.1:0-9363 GCA_035720235.1 Anaerolineales bacterium
GCCGCAGGTATTGATTACATTGTCATGGGTGTTGAATCCCTCAAGGACAATGTGATCGCGGACATCCGCAAGAATAATCCCTTCGCTGTTTCAAAGGAGGCGGTGCGGTTGTTGCGGCAACATGATATCCTCAGCCTGACCAACATCATTTACGGATTGGAGGAGGAAAGCTGGAAAACGATCCGTGAAAAATTCAGGAACCTGCAGGAGCTGGATTCGGATGTTCTCAACGCCTGCTATCTCATGCCACACTTCTGGACGGCTCAGGGCAGAACCGTCAAGCCTCACCAAGTGATTCAGAGCGATCTGAACAAATGGTCATACCGCAATCAGATCATTGCCACGCCGCACCTTCGGCCGTTCGAGCTGTTCCTGGGCGTCAAATTGACGGAGGCGTTGTTTCATCTGCGCCCGAAGGCGTTGAAGCGTGTTTTCTTCAGCAAAGACAAACGCTATCGCAAGATCATGCGCTCCTCCATGTTGGCCGGGATACGGGTCATCCTGGTGGAAATCTTTGAATTCCTGTTCCAGACGAAATTCTCTCTGCAAGGGAGCATGGAAAAACTGCCTGGGCTAGAAACGCATTTGCCGCTGTTGAAGTAAACTAGAATGGAAAAGCTCCGTCTATGACCGCCCTCGGATCCATTCTCTTCTTCATCCTTGCACCGGGCATGGTCGCCGGGTTCATCCCACTCGCCCTTTTGCGAACCGGCCCACGAATACAGACCGGATTTCTATCTTATCTTGCCTTCCCGCTTTGGATCGTCGGAGTTGTGATCCTGATCTGGTGTTTCTGGGATTTTCTCGCAAAGGGAAAAGGCACACCTGCCCCGATTGACCCACCCAGGGAATTGGTTGTGACGGGCCTGTATCGTTACGTCCGCAACCCCATGTACGTAGGTGTGCTGCTTGTGATCATCGGTCACTTCCTATGGTTCGGATATTGGAATTTGTTGATCTATGCAGTGCTGGTCTTTCTAGCCTTTAATGCTTTCGTGATTTTCTATGAAGAGCCAAACCTCAGGCAAAGATTCGGCGCGGCCTATGAGGAATACCGCAAACGTGTCCCGCGCTGGATACCAAGGTTCAGATAGAGTTGAGTCTGCTGCCCATGCTACCATTTGGGCGGCAATCACTGAGCAATTCCAACGCCGTCCTTAGGGTGGCTTTGGAAACATTGTGTTTCAGGATGCATCGAATGGCTATTTATAAGTCCTTACTCTACCTCATCCTTGAAGCCGGTTTATTTGCTCTCTATATTCCTCTGACGTTTTTCCGGACTGGCCCGCGGATAGAAACCGCTCTAATAATCTCCTTCCTCGCTATTCCCTTGTGGCTTCTGGGCACCTTCGTTGTTTTACGGTGTTTTTGGGATTTCACATTCAAGGGACGCGGCACCCCCGCGCCCACTGACCCACCAAAGGAATTGGTCGTCATTGGTTTCTATCGCTACGTTCGAAATCCGATCTATATAGGCGTTTTGTCGATTTTTCTCGGACATTTTTTATGGTTTGGATATTTGGCATTATTGATTTACACGGTAGTTGCGTTTATCGGCGTTCACGCTTTCATTGTCTTGTATGAAGAACCAACGTTGAAAAAGAAGTTTGGCGCAGCGTATGGGGAGTATCTTAAAAGAGTCCCGCGCTGGATCCCGAGATTCAAATAAGATTCCCAACCTTCACTAAAATGGTTTCTTCTGGAAGGATTTCCCAATATGGATTTCATCGGTGAGATTGCCGCGCTGGCCACATCCTTTTTCTTCGCCGTGACCACGCTAATATTCACATCCACCGGACGCCTGGTGGGCTCCCAGGTAACCAATCGCATGCGGCTCCTGTTCGCATTGGGATATCTCGTCGTTTTAAACTTCATCCTGTTTCGTGAGCCCCTGCCTTTCTCAGCTGAAACCTCCCATTGGATCTGGTTAAGTCTTTCCGGGGTGATTGGGCTTTCGCTGGGTGACGCGTTCTTCTTTCAATCGCTTGTCTCGGTAGGGCCGCGTCTCGGCAGCCTGTTATTAGGTCTAGCTCCCATCTTTGGCTCGATCATCGCATGGGTATTCTTCAATGAGATGCTTTCTCGAATGCAGATGATTGGTATCGTTCTTGCGTTGGCAGGAATTGGTTGGGTAATCATGTCACACGAAGAGCCACCAGACACACCACATGGGCATACCCAACGCGGCATTTTCTTCGGCGTGCTGGCAGGCCTCGGCCAGGCAGTGGGATTGGTCCTTTCCAAGCAGGGAATGTTCGGGGATTTTTCACCTTTTCAAGCGAATGTGATCCGGATGTTGGCAGCTGTGCTCTTCGTCTGGCTATGGACTGCCTTTGAAGGTCAGGCTGGAGCAACCTTTACAGCCTTGCGCGAGAATCCGCAGGTTCTTCGCTTATTGGCACTCGGCGCATTTCTAGGACCACTCGTCGCTGTGACGACTTCATTGCTGGCGGTGCAGCATGCTGAGATTGGCGTGGCAAGTACCTTGATGGCCTTGTCCCCCGTGATCGTTTTGCCGATAAGTTATTTTGTGTTCAAGGAAAAGGTTGGCTGGCAGGCAGTGGCCGGGACAGTCCTTGCCATTCTGGGTGTCGCGATCCTGTTCCTTGTATAATCCATACCAGATTCTCTATGAGAAGCATTCTCAAACCCAATCTTTGGAAGATATTGCTTACGGTTGCCCTGCTTTATATATCAAGCATGCTCTGGCGGTCATTCATCGTCGCGCGCATTTCAGATACATTTCCAATTGGTTTTCCTTTTTCATTTTATGAGAGTTGGGGCCCGTGCCCTCCGGAAGAAAATTGTTCGGAATCCAATGGGTGGTTTCTAATCTTTGATATCGGCATATGGTACATTGTGAGTGCCTTTGTTGTTCAATGGATTAGGGACCGCAAACAAGACTCATGACCCTCCGCGCCATGAAATTGTATTGCAAAGTGCCGCAGGAATTGGGTAAACTTGAGATGGAAGTCTGTCATGCAAAACCTTCGACAGTTTGCTTAATCGATGGCCCCGGCGGTAAAAATCATCTTTCAAATCCAAACGGGTCGGGGTAAGATGGAAGGGTCGCCCAAACAATTCCAAGTGAGGAGCAGCTATGGATAAAACGCCCATCCCGGCCGAGGAAGTCCGTTTTTTCAGCGGTAGTTCGAATAAGGAACTCGCTGCCTGCATCGCCGCCGAACTGGGGGTACCGCTGGATGACACGTACATTTCCCGCTTCACGAACGACAATCTCTACATTCAACTTGGCGCAACAGTGCGGTACCGCCGGGTGTATATCGTGCAGTCCTTGTCTCAGCCAGTGAATGACCATCTGATGGAATTGTTGATGATGCTCGACATCGCGCGCGGCGCGGCAGCTTCAGAGGTGCACGCCATCATCCCCTACTATTCCTTTGGCCGTTCGGACAAAAAGGATGCGGCGCGCATCTCCATCACAGCACGTCTGGTGGCAGACCTGATCAAGACCGCCGGCGCCACCCACGTCATGAGCATGATGTTCCACTCGCCGCAGGTGCACGGATTCTTCTCCGTACCGACTGATCCGCTCAGTGCGCGGCCAATCTTCAAGGATTATTTGGAAACACGCGATCTGAATGGTTACATCGTCGTCGCACCTGATATGGGATCGGCGAAGTCTGCGGCCCGCTTCGCCAAAAGCCTGAACCTGCCTGTGGCCGCCGGGAATAAGGAGCGCATCTCGGATACACAGGTGATCATCAGTGGGCTGGCAGGCAACCAGGTGCGCGGACACAAACGCGCTTTGATCTACGATGATGAAATCGCTACTGGCGGTTCGATTGACGAGTTGAGTCGTGTGCTCATCAACGAAGGCGTGGAGGAGATCACCGTCGTTTGTACACATGGGGTCTTCACGCGGGGCGGACTGGAGAGGCTGGCAGCCATTCCTCAAATCAGCGAGATCATCGCCACAGATACCGTATACACTCCGCCTGAGAAGCGGCACCCGAAATTGAAACTCTTATGCGTTGCGCCGATCATCGCGGATGCAATTCGACATAACCTGCATCATGAGTCCATCAATGACCTGTTTGTGTTTGGTGAGGAACGTCTGTAGGGCATTCCCACCGGCATTTTTCTGTTCCTTCAGCAGTTGAACTGCTGAAGGAACAAAATCCATCTCACGCTCTCCTTATGCTGCAAGAGCTAAAATCCCGCGCCCGCGCTTTGAAGAACGAGGCCTTTGCGGTGTACCTGGCTGCCAAAGACCCACGTACGCCGTGGTACGCCAGGGCGCTGATTTTCTTTGTAGTGGCGCACACCTTCAGCCCGATTGACCTGATCCCCGATTTCATCCCCATTCTGGGCTACCTGGACGATCTCATCATCACGCCAGGTGGCTTGTGGCTGGCGATTCGGATGATCCCGGCTGAGGTGTTGGCGGAGGCCCGGGAAAAAGTGGCAACCTCCGGCCTGGATCGAAGCGTGGGACGCATCGGGGCAGGAATCATCATTTTCATATGGATCCTCGTCCTGGTCGGTGTGGTTTATCTGGTAATATTCTCATCCAAATGAAGATAATCAATCGCAGGAGGCTCCCATGATCGGAAAACCGATGCAAGACGCAATAAACGAACAGATCAACAAAGAATTCTTCTCTTCGTATCTTTACCTTTCGATGGCTGCATACTTCGAGGATAAAAACCTGATGGGATTCGGGCACTGGATGCGTCTTCAGGCAGAGGAAGAGCGCGAACATGCCATGAAGTTCTACAATTTTGTTCTGGACAGTGGCGGACGCGTTCAGCTCAAAACGATCGACGGGCCTGCCACGGAGTGGAAGTCAAATCTAGAAGTCGCTGAACAAGTGGCGGAACACGAGGCCAAGGTCACAGCCTCCATCCATGATCTGTACGAACTGGCCCTGAAAGAGAAGGATTATGCCGCGCAGGTGATGTTGCAGTGGTTCATCACCGAGCAGGTGGAAGAGGAGAAGAACGCCGCGGAACTGGTTGCCAAACTGAAGCTTATCGAGGAGCGTGGTACAGCTGTACTGATGCTCGATCACCGTCTTTCGAAACGAAGAGATGGCGAAGCCGAGGATGAAGAAGAGTAGTTTACAATGAGGCCCTGAGAATTTTCAGGGTCTTGTTATTTCAAAAACGTCCCTCAGGTTTCCCGCAGAATTTGAACCTATCCCCAAAACCTGCGGGACGGTGATCGAAATTTTGGAGAAATATGAGTTATACAATTCGCCACGCCGTGCCAGAGGACAAACAGGAATGGATCCGCATGCGGCAGGGATTGTGGCCTGACGCGCCGCTCGAATATCTGAATTTCGACCTGGACGAACTGCTGGCGGACCCGGACGCGGCGGTCTTCGTCGCTTCAGACTCCCACGGACAGCTGATCGGTCTCATCGAAGCGGGACTGCGCGCCTATGGGGAGGGCTGTGAGACCACGCCGGTGGGCTATATCGAAGCCTGGTACGTGGACCCGCACGTGCGCGGACAAAAACTCGGCCGGGAACTGGTGCAGATCGCGGAGCAATGGGCGCGCGAAAAAGGCTGCACCGAGATGGCGTCGGATACCTGGCTCGAAAATGATGTCAGCATCGCCGCCCATCTAAAGCTGGGATATTGGGAGGCCGAGCGCCTGGTGCATTTTGTGAAGAGACTATGATGTCATTGCGAGCCGTCCTGAGCGAAGCCGCCGTTCGTTGGCGGCGTAGACGACACTTGCACCGGGCGCAAGTGCCGGTGAGGGTGGCAAAGCAATCCCCTTGTTTCTGGGAGATTGCTTCGGGATTTCGACGCTGTCGCGTCTCAACCCTCGCAACGACATGAACGAATATGAAAACCTTCCTCATTTACGGTTCGTACGGATACACAGGTCAACTCATCGTTGAACGCGCGGTGAAAGAGGGGCTGCGCCCCATCCTGGCGGGACGCGATGAGATGAAGCTGCGCGCCCAAGCCGAAAAATACAATCTGGAGTATCGCGCCTTCTCCCTGGATGAAACTACAAAATTAGATTCAGCCTTGCATGAGGTGGAGGCTGTGCTCCATTGTGCCGGTCCATTTGTACTGACATTCCGCCAGATGGCTGAGGCCTGTTTACGCACACAGAAGCATTATGTGGATATCAGTGGGGAAATCGAAGGCTTTGAAGCCCTGGCAAAGATGAACGACGCGGCGAAGCAGGCCAACATCATGTTGATGCCCGGCGGCGGATTTGATGTAGTGCCTTCCGATTGCCTGGCCGCGTATCTACACCAACGCTTACCCACTGCCACCCACTTCCGTTTGTTCCTGCGCGGCGTGGGTGGAGGCATCTCGCGCGGCACAGCGCGTTCGGCGGTGGAGAACATGCACCAGCAGGGCCGAATTCGACGTGATGGCAAGATCGTCCAGCTGCCGCCCGCCTGGCAAGTCCTTGAGCAGGATTTCGGTCGCGGCCCGGTGAAAGTCGTCTCGGTGGGCTGGGGTGATGTGTCCACTGCCTATTACAGCACCGGCGTCCCGAACATCGAAACGTACTTTGCGTTTCCGCTGGCAGCGATCAATCTCCTGAAACTCTCGCGCGCTGTCGGGCCGTGGGTCTATTCACGCCCGGTCCGCAACCTGCTAAAGTGGCTGATCAGTTTTGTGATCCCGCCCGGGCCGTCGCGTAAACAAAATGAAACCGGCTTCAGCCTGATGGTCGGAGAGATGAGGGACGCGGATCACGCGGTACGCGCAAAGTTGAGGACGCCTGAAGGCTATCGCTGTACTGCGCTGACCACCGTTGAGATCATGAAACGAGTATTGAATGGTGATTACAAGCCTGGTTTCCAAACCCCATCCCTGGCATATGGGTCAGAGTTCATCATGCAATTCGATGGAGTGGAACGAGAGGATTTACAATGAATTGCATCCTCGCTCAAGCCGTCGTTCTTTGCGGACGCCGTCCCTACGGGCGGCAGTCCTCGAAGGGGACACTGCGAACTGTCCCTTTGGGACGGCGCTTTCCTGGAGCGAAAGGATTTGAAATGAAACGCATAATCTTTTATCATATGCTTTTGATGTCGATGCTTTTTTCAGCATGTTCATCCCCAACGCCTTCTGCAACAGCCAGACCGGTCACACCAGAATCGGCGACAACCGAGCCCATAACATCAGCAACCACCCCACCTGAAACACTTGAACCCACCACGGAGGCAGATATGTCTTTCAAATTAACCAGTGACGCATTCGCCAATGGACAATCCATCCCTGCGAAGTATTCATGTGTTGGTAAAAATATTTCCCCTGCCCTGGCATGGACGGAGCCACCCGCCAGCACAGGATCCTTCGCGTTGATCGTCGAAGACCCTGACGCGCCCGGTGGCACGTGGACGCATTGGGTGTTGTTCAACATCCCCGCCGACAGGCGAAGTCTGGAGGAGGATCTGCCCATCACCGGAAAAAATGTGGACCCAAACGCCATCTACGTGGGCAAGAATTCATGGGGTGATATCGGCTACGGCGGTCCCTGTCCCCCGAGCGGCACGCATCGTTACTTCTTCAAACTCTACGCGCTCGATGCGGTCATCAGTCTGCTACCGGGCGCGACAAAGGAACAACTGCTCAAGGAAATGAAGGATCACACCCTCGCACAGGCTGAATTGATGGGCACGTTCAGCAAATGACGGCGTCCAACTCGAAGATTCGGCGGGCGCGCGAATCGGGCAACCCAGTCATTGATGGCAATGAAGTGACATTCTTTTGGGAGGGCAGGTCCGCTCCTACTTTAATCAGTGACGCCAACAACTGGGATGAACAGGCCAAGCCCTTCAAACGCGTCTCTCCCAGACTTCGATCTGCCACCACGAAATCGGTCTGGTACTGCACCCTGCACCTCCCGCGCGACGCCTATGTGGAATATGCGTTTTACGATCCTGTCACGCAAGTAAAATTCCTTGACCCGCTGAACCGGCGTACAGTGAGCAATGGACTGGGCAGCCGCAATAACTTCTTCTATATGCCTCAGACTATGCCTTCGCCATTCAGTGTGCGCCGTGCTGATGTCCCGGTTGGCGCCTTGACGAATCATCGCGTGGAGACGCGCTGGCTGCGGGACGATTACGAACGCGAGATCTTTTTGTATCGCCCGCCGGTGAGAAAGCCGGTGCCGCTGGTGGTTGTCTACGACGGGCAGGATTATCTGCAGCGCGGCAAACTCGCCAGCATGGTGGATAATTTGATGGCGGACGGGCGCATCCAGCCAATTGCGATGGCTTTCCTTCCCAATGCCGGTCGCTGGCGCAGCGTGGAATACGCCTGCTCAGATGCCACACTCCTGTGGCTCGATCAAGTCGTCCTGCCGCTGGCGAAGGAGAAGTTAAACCTAGTTGACGTCGATGCACAACCCGGCGCGTTCGGCGTGCTGGGTGCTTCTCTGGGCGGGACGATGTCACTTTATACAGGTTTGCGGATGCCGGATGTGTTTGGCCGGGTACTCACGCAATCCGGTGCGTTCATGATCGAAGGCCGCGACTTTGCCGTTGTAGATTTGGTCCGTCACGGGCAGGCACAGAATATCAATATTTGGATGGACGTCGGTCAACTGGATGTTTTGCTCGCAGACAATCAAAAGATGCACTCCCTTTTGCAGGAGAAGAATTACCTTGTGACCTACCGCGAATTTTCAGGCGGACACAACTACACCGCCTGGCGCGACGATCTGTGGCGCGGGCTGGAGGCGATGTTTCCTGGTCGTTGAAATTTATGAAACCCTCAAAACCCTGAAAGGGTGATATTTTTCTAGGCAGAAATTATGTTATGTCCAAACCCCGGAGGGGTGACATGAATCATTGTGCCATCTGTCGCCACGGCGACGCCTTCGGGATTGGAGATCGACAATAAGCTTATGATCCTCGCCACACTCTGCTACGTCAAAAATGACGGTAAGACTCTGATGGTGTATAGAAACAAAAAGCCCAATGACATTCACGAAGGCAAGTGGAATGGCCTGGGCGGAAAGTTCGAGGCTGGGGAAACTCCGGAACAATGTGTTATCCGCGAAGTGTTTGAGGAATCCGGGCTATCTATTCATAGCCCCAAAATGTGTGGCTTGCTAATGTTTCCAAATTTCAAGGGCAATGACTGGTACGTTTTCGTCTTTATGGCAACAGAGTTCGATGGAGAATTGACCGAGTCACCGGAGGGCAAGCTGGAATGGGTTCCAGATGGAAAGATACAAGGTCTGAATCTGTGGGAAAGCGACCATATCTTTATGCCCTGGATACAAGCAGAAAAATTCTTCTCCGCAAGGTTTGAATATGAAGGGGAAATGATGCGGAGTTATGATGTGACCTTTCACTCATAAAAATCAGAGCGGAGTTACGCAACTCCGCTCCATCTTTTATGCTTCCAA
>DASTOH010000142.1:0-4086 GCA_035720235.1 Anaerolineales bacterium
ACCCTACGATTGGAACTTGAACGGCACGGTGTAGTCGTTGATTATTCGGATTAATGTTAATTCATTATCCCGCAGGTTGGGTGTAATCATTGAGTCGTCTCTGACAACCTGCGGGACTTTTCGGTTATTTTGGTGAACTAGCTTTTGTCTACTGCGCGCGGCGATACAGCCACACGAAGGATAGCGCCAGGACCTCGCCGAAGATGATATGTCCTAGCAGGCTCATCCACTGCATCGTCCCAATAACGAAGATGTTCTGGAACATGCCAAGTATCGCCGGCATCAGAACCAGCGCGCCCAGCACCCACCAGATCATGCCGTAGATGAAGCCGCCAATCACGGCATTGCGCCAGGTCTGTTGGAAACGTACTGCGAAAAAGCCATAGATCGCACCGGTGATGGCACTGATAGCGCCGTGGACCAGAACGCCAGCGGCGGCGCTATCCACTCGCACGAGCATCCCGATCATCGGCATCATGCCCATCATGCCCATCATGATGCCAAATGGAATGCCGCCGATGAGTCCGGCTACGGCGCCCGTCCACAGGGCGCGCACATCCAGTTTTTGCATTTTTAAGATTGAAGTTGACATGTCTCTCTCCTTTAGAAAATGTAGAGTAAACGCTCTTGCCGAAGGACACATGTCGTTCCTCACCCCTTACCAAATTCATCCGCGTGAAAAAGTTGCGTACCGTAAGATTATGGTTCAACCGATGATTCTGCTAAGCGAATGCTGGTTGTAACATCCTAAGCAAAGCTTCATATTCTTCGCGGCAATCGGGGCACATATCCAGGTGCTGGCGGACCAGCGGCATAAACAATAATACATTCTCGCCGCGTTTCACCGCCTCGACAAACTGATCGAGCACCGCAAAGACCTCATCGCAGGAAATTTCTTGTTCTTCTGTCTTCGCCAGCGATTGAAGCATCTTCACCATCATGGGATCGGGCTGATACCATTTTGTGAAACGCCGCTTGAACCAGTTAAAAATAGATTTCATAATCTTCTTGTTTGTAGGCATGTGATCCATATTCCTTACTTTTCTCCGAACATTTCCAGCAACTCTTTTGGAGGCAAACCTTCACGCTCCAGGCGATGCTTGAGGCGCAATCGGGCATCGTGCAAAAGTTTATACAGCGCGTTACGGTTGGTGCCCATGCGCCGCGCTACTTCTTCCATCGGCACACCCTGCATGTGGATGGCATCCATCGCTGCGCGTTGTCGTTCGGTCAATTCTTCAGCGAGGATCCGTTGCACGCGTTGCAGAGCGTCTGCTCGCTCGATCACAGATTCAGGCGAGGGCTCGAAGGAAGCGAACTGATATGACGGGGTATCATCTGCCTCAACATCAGTCAACCTATCCAGGGAAACGTCCCGCCACTTGCGGCGGCGCAGTTCATTCAGGGCAACACGCGCGGCGATCTTGTAAGCCCAGGTGGTGAATTGACTGCGCCCCTCGAACGTATCCAGACTATTCAGCACGCGCACCAAAGTCTCTTGCGCGGTATCTTCGACGAAAAGCTCGAACTCTGGATTTTCAGGAGATAACATTGTGGCTAACCCCTGGGGCAAGGCGCGCAGTAACAGCGCGCGCAAATCCGCCAGCGCCGTGTCGCGTTGTGCGCCATCGGCGCGCAGATCTTTCAACCAGATATTATTATCGCGCACGTTAGTCATGAATTTTTAATTTTTGTTTCAAATCACCTGACAGGCGCCAGGGGTAATTTCAGCTGTTTGAGGGCCACCTTGCTTTAGATCTTACCGAAGACCGTAAGATTTTTGCGAGGTTCCGTTTCCTACTGCGTGACAAGGAGAGCACCATGATGAATTTGAATGCGTTTCGAACCGAGAAAGATTCCTTTTTTGCCCGCCACGCACAAAGCCCGCTGACCCATGAGCAAAGGCGGTCATTTCACGGGCTTCATTACTTCCCCGAGAACAAGCGCTTGCGATTGAACATGCAGGTGGAACGATTTGCCGATCAGGGCGAGATCCAGATACCCACGTCAACCGGCGACACACAAAGGTACCGGCGCTATGGGAAGTTTCGCTTTCAGGTGGAGGGCCACGAGGCAGCATTGACGATTTACAAAGCGCCAAATGGTTTCTTTCTGCCATTTGTGGATAGCCTGGCCGGGAAGGAGACTTATCCCGCGGGGCGCTATCTGGAAGTTGAACCGTTGGGAAAGGATCGCTTCCTCGTGGATTTCAACCTTGTCTACAATCCATACTGCGCGTACAGCGAGCAGTGGTCCTGCCCGCTGACGCCTCAAGAAAATCGTCTGCATGTACCCATTCGAGCGGGCGAAAAAATCTTCTCACACTAAACTTCAAGAAGGAGTAAGTTATGTCCAAACCGATTGCCGTCAGCGATGCTGAATTCGAGAAAATAGTTTTGCAGTCCGATCTGCCCGTGATCGTGGATTTCTGGGCGCCGTGGTGCGGACCCTGCAAGATGATCGCGCCCATGCTGGAGAATATCGCCCAGGAACAGGATGGCAAACTGATCATCGCAAAAGTGAACACCGACGAAAATCCCCAATGGGCGATGCGTTATGGTGTGCAGGGCATTCCGACGCTGCTATTCATATCGAAGGGCAAGGCGGTCGGCCAGCAGGTGGGTGTGGCGCCGGCCAATGTGTTGAAGGGCAAAGTGGATGCGTTATTGCAAACTGTAACTGTATCCACATAGATTGAGGTAGTCAAAACACAGAACCCCGAGCGAAACGCTCGGGGTTCTGTGTCTATTTGTTTGTGATGATGCTTGGGGTTTACCCTACTTCCTCCAGGTACTGGCGGATCATCAGCGCGGCGGTGGCACCTTCGCCAGTCGCAGCGGCGGCTTGTTTGGTGGAACCCGCTCGCACGTCGCCTGCTGCGAACAGACCCGGCTTGCTCATCATCAGGGTTTTGTCCGTGAGGACGAATCCATATGGATCCGCTTCTGCCAACCCTTTGACCAGATCGCTGTTTGGGGAAAGACCAATGAACACAAAGACTCCGTCATATTTCCACTCTTCGGCTTTGCCCGTGGCGCGGTTTTCAACCAGGATGGATTCCAGCTTGTCTTTTCCACGAAATTCCCTGACGGCATGATTGACCATCACAGTCATGTTGGGTTGTTCCGCTACTTTCTCCTGCAAGATCTGGCTGGCTTTCACCTCCGGCAGGAACTCTACAATATCCACCTGTGAAGCGAACCTGGTCAGGAACAGCCCTTCTTCAAATCCGCTGTTGCCGCCACCAATCACAAGCACTTTTTTGCCCTTGTAAAACGCGCCATCACAGGTAGCACAAAAGTGAACGTTGATCCCGATCAACTCATCCTCACCGGGGATTCCCAGGTGGCGATAACGAGCGCCAGTGGCAAGCAGGACTGCTTTTGTGCAGTAGCATTGACCATCCGATGTGTTTACCTCCCAGTAATCCCCATTTTGTTGAAGCGACGAGACCTCCTGAGCCTGCATGATCTCCACCCCAAATCGACGCGCCTGCATTGTCAAGCGGTCCGCGAACTCGGAACCAGAAATCCCTTCGTGAAAACCAGGGAAGTTGTCCAGCGTTTGCGTGATCCCCACCTGCCCACCAAGGCCCGCTTTCTCGATCACAAGCACGTCCAATCCCTCGCGCGCCATGTACAGTGCGGCAGTCAAGCCAGAAGGGCCACCGCCGATCACAATCGAGTCATAGTATTCAAGTTTGGCTTTGGTCTGCATGCCCAGTTTCTCCGCCAATTGAGCGTTGGATGGTTCACTTAACATCGAGCCATCTGGAAAGACAATGGTCGGAATGATCCGCATACCATGATTGGCCTGTTCAACAAATGCCATCGCTTTCACATCCTGCTCAATATCGATATTTTCATAGGGCATGCGAAGTTCCCCTAAAAATTTCTTGGCGCGTTTGCAATCTGGACACCAGACTGTACTGTAAACCTTGATCTGATTTGCCACTGGAAAACTCCTTTTTACTTCGAAATATTCAGTCAGCTTTTATCGATGAATCTTGATGCATCAGGATCCCGCCCTCCACACTCAACAGGGTGGAAACACTGGATACGGTGGAAACGATATACGGCACAATCA
>DASTOH010000143.1:0-44562 GCA_035720235.1 Anaerolineales bacterium
TCGATGAAAACCATCGCCTACGAGATCGTGGAGCAACTTGGCTGGGATTCCCCCGATTGGTATATCCAGGCTGTCAGCGGCGGGCTGGGGCCGCTGGGTGTGTATCAGGGCTTCAAAGAATTGCTCAACATGGGGTTGATCAACCATATTCCCAAGCTGGCCATCATCCAGGCAGCAGGCTGCGCGCCGATGGTCAACGCCTTCAAGGCTGGCAAGGACGTTGCAGATGCGATCATCCCTGAAACCAGTATCATCATCCTGTCAACCGGTGACCCCGGCAAGACGTACACGTATTTATGGAAGCTTACTCAGCAATATGGCGGCGTGATGGAATCGGTGACAGATGCGGAAGCGTTCGCCGCGATGCGCGCGCTGGCCAAGAGTGAGGGCATGGCAGTCGAACCAGCCACCGCGGTCGCCTTCGCAGGACTCGAGAAGTTGATCCGCAACGGCACGATCCAACCCGATGAAAAGGTCGTCGTGAATTGCACCGGCCACACCTTCCCGGTGGAAAAGCATGTGCTGGGCGATCAGTGGGCGGTGGATGTCCACTTGAGCAAGGATCAATCGCCGGCGCCGCGTGAAGGTCTGCAGGCCGCGCTCGAAAATCTGGATGAAAAGACGAAAACCGTTTTGTTGGTTGATGATAATTCGGATGATGCCTTACTCATCCGGCGTTTGTTGGAAGGTCACAAAGCCTACCGTGTCTATCATGCCAAAGATGGCTGGGAGGGGTTGGCGATGGCGCGGCAGAAGTTGCCCGACCTGATCGTCTCAGACCTCACCATGCCTGGCATGGATGGTTTTGGGCTGGTGGAGGAACTCAAGCTTGACCCGCGCACGAAAGACATTCCCGTTGTGGTGGTGAGTGCCAAGGACATCACCCCGGATGAACGCAAGCGGCTGAATGGCCATATCCAGGCTGTGTATCAAAAAGGCTCGTTACCGACCCGCAAGTTCGTGGATCAGGTGATCCAGGTGATCGAGGAAACCAATGATGCCCAAGGAGGGTAATGATGAAACCTAATATTCTGTGCATCGAAGATTATCCCGATAATATGAGGCTGATCAGGAGAATCCTTCCGCCAGCAAGTTATAATGTGTTTGAGGCCGGAACTGGTCAGCAAGGATTGGCCATTGCCGAGAAACAGGACCTCGACCTGATCTTGCTGGATATCAACCTCCCGGATATCGACGGGTATGAAGTCGCCCGCCGGTTGCGCGCCAATTCAAAATGCTCACTGGCCCGAACGCCGATTGTTGCCCTCACGGCCAATGCGATGAAGGGCGATGAAGAAAAAGTCTTGCAGGCAGGCTGCGATTTCTACATGACGAAACCTCTCAACATCCAGGAACTGATCGAGATGGTCGAAGCCTTAACCTGCAAGGCATGATAGGAAGTAGTTTATGACACAAAACAATATTCTATATATAGAAGACAATCCAGACAACTTGATGCTGGTCCAGCGTGCGTTGGAGTCTCGCGGCTACCGCCTGCTAAAAGCCATGAGGGGCCTGGAGGGGGTTGCCAAAGCGGAAAGCGATCAGGTGGATCTGATCCTGCTGGATATCAATCTGCCGGATATCGATGGCTATGAAGTCGCGCGCCGGCTGCGCGCCAGCGACAAGCGGGAATTGAGAACGGTGCCGATCATCGCGGTTACCGCCAATGCCTTGAAAGGCGACGCCGAAAAAGCGCTGGATGCCGGGTGTGATGTCTACATGTCGAAGCCCATCAACATTCGTGAGCTGTGGGCACGGGTGGAAGCATTCGTTCCGATGCCTTGAGAACTACGAAATAGACTAAAATCCATGGCTGGCATGCCACCAACATCTATAAAATATGAATCACAAAAATCCTGAAGGTATCGTTAAATTCATGACGATTTCCTTCCTCTCTCATTTACAATGCTCGGGCTGTGGCAGGCAATATTTACACGCAGAAATTCACACGTTCTGTCCGGACTGCCAGTCGCCTCTGCTATCCATGTATGATCTGGCCGCCGCGCGCCAACAAGTGGACCGCGATGAGATCACACGCCGCAAAAAAGGAATGTGGCGCTGGAGTGAACTGCTCCCTGTCCTGAAAGCTGAGAACCAGATCTTCCTGGGCGAAGGTGATACCCCTCTGCTCTCTCTGCCCCGCCTGGGTAAAACGTTGGGGCTTTCACAACTTTATATAAAAGATGAAAGTAGTAATCCCACCGGTTCCTTCAAAGCACGCGGCCTGGCTGCGGCAGTTTCGAAAGCAAAGGAACTGGGTGTGGAAAAAGTAATTATTCCTACGGCTGGCAATGCCGGGGGAGCCATGGCCGCTTATGCAGCGCGTGCTGGTTTAAAGGCTTATATCTTCATGCCCAGGGATACCCCCTTCGCCAACATCGAAGAGAGTCGCATGGCCGGCGCGGAAGTGGTCCTGGTGGATGGCTTGATCAGCGACGCCGCAGGCATGGCCGGTGAAAAGGCGCGTGCGGAAGGCTGGTTCGATGTTTCCACTTTCAAGGAACCGTATCGTGTGGAAGGCAAAAAGGTGATGGGGTACGAACTGGCAGAATCCTTCGATTGGAGCCTGCCGGACGTGATCATCTATCCCACCGGCGGTGGGACTGGACTGGTCGGTATGTGGAAGGCCTTTGATGAGATGGAGAAACTGGGCTGGCTCGAAAACACCAAACGCCCGCGTATGGTATCTGTGCAGGCCGAGGGCTGTGCGCCCGTCGTCAAAGCGTTTCAGGCAAAAGCCTCCTACTGCGATTTTTGGATCAATGCTCACACGCTCGCCTCGGGCCTGCGTGTGCCGAAGAGCTTTGCCGACCATTTAATCCTTCAGGATATTTATGAAAGCGAAGGCAGCGCGGTGGCTGTGAGTGATGAGGCGATTCGAGAATCGCAAAAACACCTGGCGGAAATGGAAGGCATCTTCGCCGCGCCCGAGGGCGCCGCGACGCTGGCTGCGCTGAAGGAGCTCATCGCACAAAAATGGATTCAACCAGATGAGCGCATCGTTTTATTCAATACGGGTTCGGGGTTGAAATATCTGGATCACTCGGCTTGATGGATTGGCTAATTTCTGTTTTATACTTGCGCGCATGTTTTCTCCGTCTGACATACTGAAACAAACCTTTGGCTACGATACCTTTCGACCGCTTCAGCGTGAAGTGATCGAAAATGTACTGGCGCGGCGTGACACGCTGGCAGTCATGCCTACAGGTGGAGGCAAGTCTCTCTGCTACCAAATTCCGTCGCTGCTATTTGATGGACTGACTGTTGTTGTGTCTCCGCTCATCTCGTTGATGAAAGACCAGGTGGAGCAGCTGCGCGCCTTCGGTGTCCCGTCCCTGTTTATCAACAGCTCACTCTCGCCCCAGGACTATCAGGAAAACATGGAATATGTGCGACGCGGCCAAGTGAAGCTGCTCTACGTCGCGCCCGAAACACTCCTCACTTCACGCATCCTCTCACTGCTTGACTCGGTTCAGGTGGATTGCCTGACGATCGACGAAGCTCACTGCATCTCGGAGTGGGGCCATGACTTCCGTCCCGAATATCGCCAGCTCGTAGCGGTGCGCAAACGCTTCCCCCAGGCGGTTTGCCTGGCGCTGACCGCTACAGCCACCTCACGCGTGCGTGAGGATATCCGCAATACGCTCAAGTTTGCCACCGCCAATGAATTCATTGCCAGTTTCAACCGCGAGAACCTGTACATCGAGGTCCTTCCCAAACGGGATGCGTATGCCCAAACCATCGACATGCTTGAACGATACAAGGATCAGTCAGGCATCATTTACTGTTTCTCGCGACGGCAGGTGGACGAACTGGCGGCCTATCTCAGGTTGAGAGGCTATTCCGTCCGGCCGTATCATGCGGGTCTCGAGGATTTTGAACGACGCAAAAACCAGGAGGCCTTCATCCGCGACGACGCGCAGATCATCGTGGCCACCATCGCCTTTGGCATGGGCATCAATAAACCCAATGTGCGCTTTGTCATTCACTTCGATCTACCCAAGAGCATCGAGAGTTATTACCAGGAAATCGGGCGCGCCGGACGCGATGGCCTGCCTGCCCACTGTGTGCTGCTCTACAGTTATTCGGACGTAGCCAAGATCAACTATTTCATTGATCAAAAGATAGGCAACGAAAAACGTGTGGCCATCCAGCATCTGGATGCCATCGTGCGCTATGCCGAGGATGAGCGGATCTGCCGCCGCAAGCCGCTTCTCAGCTACTTCGGCGAATCAGCCTGCGCCGAAACCTGCTCCAACTGCGACAACTGTACCTCCGCCCCCACCCCTCTGACCGACATCACCATCTTCGCGCAAAAATTCCTCTCCTGCGTGAAGCGCGCGGATGAGAAATTCGGCGCGGCGCACATTGTCGATATTTTGCTTGGATCGAAAAATGAGAAGGTCCTGCGCTGGGAGCACGACAAGCTGTCCACGTATGGCATCGGCACGGAGCTAACGAAGAAACAATGGATGCACATCGCCCGCCAACTGTTGACAATGGGCTATCTGAAACAGGAAGGCGAGTATCACACGTTGAGTCTTACGGCCAGGGCGTTGCAGTCTCTCAGGAAAAGAGAAACAATTTTCGGCGTCGTACAGGAAGCGGAGCGCGTCCGAGTCAAAGGAAAAAAAGCAGAAGTCGAATACAATCATGCGCTGTTTGCCGTCCTGCGTCAGAAGCGCAAAGAGATGGCAGACGAAGCCGGAGTTCCGCCCTATGTGATCTTTTCAGACAAGACCTTGGTCGAGATGGCGGCGTATTACCCGCAGTCCAGGGCCAGTCTGCTCAACATATCCGGCGTGGGGCAGGTGAAGTCAAATCAATATGGAGATGCCTTTCTGTCGGTAATCAAGGCTTATTGCGAGAAGCATGGACTCAAAGAAAAGCAAAAGGAAACTGTTCGCGAGAAGAGTGATTCGAATCGCCGATATATGATTGTAGCGGAAGCGTATAATGCAGGTGAAACCGTTCAAAGCTTAATGGAACGTTATCGCGTGACTGCTGGCACCATCCTGGATCACCTGGCACGATATCTGGCGGCCGGCAACAAGCTGCGCACTGGTTCCGATCTGGTCTCTCTGATCACTACTGCACCTGAAGTCCAACAGGCCGCGTTTCACGCATTTGACGAACTCAGCCCGACTTTTCTCTCGCCTGTCTTCAATAAATTAAATGGCACTGTACAGTATGATGATTTGAAAGTCCTGCGCATGTTGTATATGATTTCCCGACAGGAGTAAATCATGCCTACCTATCCCGATTATGTTCACAAAACGCTGGCGCGCGCTCGTGAGGAGGGTCAATGGCATGCGGCGCAGGCCGATGCGGCGGCGTTGTGCTTCGATGTCCTGGCACTTTTTCCGGATTGCAAGGAGGCCAGCGAGCTGGTCTATGAGCTCTTCTGCGATGAATGGACGATCTATGATAACCGCGTCGCCATCCAGCAAAACATTGACGAGTGGGATGACCGTCCGTGGCAGCAACGGCGCCGGCTGGCGCTTTCGTTTCGCTTCATGAGCCGCTGGGATGGGAAGTATGATATCCGCAGGCTGGAGGGAGACGGGCCGTCCGATGTGGCCAAAATTCTCGAAGACGGCAAGATGGAGTTGCTGGGCGCATACTGTCTCGGCGATGAGGAATGCACCGATTATGCCTGGTCCATCTTCAGGGATGCTCTTGCCAAATCCAGGGATTCACGCGCGACTCTCTTCTGGATCGGGTGGCAATACGCCGATCTAGGTTTCTTTGCTGACGCGGCGGAGGCCTTAGGCGAGCTCTGCTCGCGCTTCGATGACGCCTCGGCCAGACGGTTGCTGGCCGAAGTCATTTGGTGGCGAGACAATGCCCATCGCATCCCGTGGATCCCGCCCGCGGGTGATGGTTCACGCTACGATCGCATGATGGAATCCATCGACTCGTCGGCGCCGAAAACGAATGAATACATCCGTCGAGTGCGAAACAAAAATCAGAAGGAACGGATTGCACCTTATCGCCCAAGCATCGATAAACAATTGGCGAATCTCTTCGACCGATCTATTCCAGACAAAACAGATGCTTCCACCTTTACACCGGTGGACTGGAGTTTTCTCGACGAAGACAATCGCGAGCCGGGCGAACTGCCAGAGTGGACAAAGCGACAGATCAAACGGCTGGAACGACACCGAGATGAAGAAGGCACAAATGAAATGATCGAGGAAATGATCCGCATGCATAGATGGACGCGCAACATTCCGCCACCTTCCACGCCGAAGAAGTATGATCCCAACGAGCCCCCGTTCGACCCCGGTGAAATCTTCGGAGGTCTCGAAGCAGATGATTTTGATGACGATCTGGAAGACGATGAATGACAGTTGATCCGGTACTTGTTGCTGGAGATCCACTGATCAGAATCGAAAGAGAAGAAGGTTCGCATTCCAGAAGGAACACAAGAAAGAATACCTGAAAGATTACCCGCTTCCATGGGTCGATAAGCTATTCCTCCTGCTCTTCATCAATTTCAGTCTCGGCCTCAGCCTCTGCATCATCTGCAGACCTTGGATCCAATTCCCAGCGATGCCGATCACGGTCTAGGATCTTTTTATCGCTGTTCAGGGGTTCATCATCCTGGTACGTGATTCCCGCCGCTTTGCCAAGCTCATCCACATTATCCTGATCAGGCGTAGGCACGCTGCCGCCCACGCTCTCTTCGCCTGCCACCGCGCTATCTTCCCAGGCCGCATCTACATCTCCTCCGGATAAACTTGGATCCAGTGAATGGTGCTCATTCAGTTTCTCCTCCAATTTCTGCCGTCCACCTGAAGCCAGCTTCTGCCGCTCTTCGAAAATCTCTTTGATCTCCTCATCATCAGTAAAACTTTTCATCTGATCGCTGATCTCATCGGCGTTGGCATCCAGGGCGAATTTGTCCAGTGCATCCTCCTCATGGATCAGGAAATTTTCACCGTGGCGATTGCCCGGGTCTGTGGCTTCGACCTTTTTCACTTTATAGGCGCCCTCGGCGGGCGGCTCCACCCTACCTGTATAAGGATCAATAGGGCCTTTAGGTCTTGGAACTGGTTGTCTTTCCTTGATCGCTTTGGTTTTCTTCTTTTTCTTTTTCATAAAAACATCCTTTTCCACTAACAGACCTAAGGGTCTCCTTTGCAATCAAGCATGCGCTTCCATCAGAGATTTCCTGCAAACGCCACCTCTGGCTCTGCAGAAAAGACCCTTAGGGTCTTAATAATCGTAGCAAAAAGCACAGTCATGTACCATTAGGGAAATGCCTATCTTCTGCTGTTTTCACCTAAGACTCATCTTTCCGTAAAGCCCCGCTCTCTAAGCCCCTTTCTAGTGGGCAGCGCTCTCGTTCGTGCTCACACTCGGGATGATTTCCATAGGACTTGTTTATTTCCGACAGGTGTCAGATCACTTTCACAATCTTTATAGGGAACGGAGGCCTTTTTGTTTGCGTTATACTCCTGGAACCATGAACAAAAAAGCTTATTGGACTTTCCTATCCATCCTCCTTCTAACCTCCTGTGTCACCGTCTCACCAGGGACCGCTCCCACCAAAGCCCCGATCCTTTTCGTGACATCCACTCTGCCTCCCACGAAGCCGGGCGTGGTCCTTCCGACGGGGATTCCGCCTACCCTCACCGAAACACCCGATCCATTGACACCCAGCGCCACGAGTACTGCCAAAGCAAATTGTGCAGATAGCGCCATCCTGGTGGAAGATGTGAATTATCCCGATAACACTGTTGTCCCCGCCGGACAAAAATTCACCAAAATCTGGAAACTGCAAAACGTGGGCAAATGCAACTGGATGGCCTACACCCTGGCCTTTGTCTCCGGCGACCGCATGTCTGCGCCAGAGACCGCGCCGGTGCCTGAAACAGAAGCGGGCCAACCTGTGGATGTTTCGATTGATCTCGTGGCCCCGTCCACGGATGGGACGTATCTGGCCAACTTTGAGTTGCAAAATGCCGAGGGGCAGACGATTCCCATCGGGATCGAATCTACTTTTTGGGTCAAGATCGTTGTGGGAGAGACATCGAACACGCGGGGCACGCCTGTTGTCTCGCAATCTGGGAATTGCACGTATTCAACTAATGAGGGATATGTTCAGACCCTGATCGACCTCATCAATGAGGCCCGCACAGATGTGGGGCGCGCCGCGCTCACGGTTAGCCCAAAATTGATGAACGCGGCACAGGGTCACAGCCTGGATATGGCGTGCAACGACTTTCTGGAGCATAGCGGCTCAGATGGTACCTGGGTCGGGGATCGACTGGAACAGGCAGGTTACCCTCACGCCTATTATCTGGAGCTGCTCGCCATTGGCCTGCCACAGGACGCGCTCAATCAGTGGCGCAATGACAAAACGCATTGGGAAGCGCTCATCAACTCACGCGTGACCGAAATCGGCGTGGGGTATGTGTTCTCGAAATTCAGTTCTTATGGCGGATATTGGACTGTGAATATGGGCGGGCCTTAGGAGAGCGTGGCCTAAATCAAAATACGATACGGGCAAAAAACATTTACCACTAAGAACACACACCTGCCTGATTTGCTTAGCAAATCATACGGCTTAAGCCGCACGGTGCCAGGGGAGTCCGCAGAGATTTTCTAAAGCCTTGCTCGGTGTTCTCAGTGCGCTCCGTGGTGAAAAAAGCCTTAAGCCTATCAGCAACCCTAGGACCCTTTTGGTTCCAAATACTCCATAGGCAGGTAGAAGGCACTGGGCTGTTTCGCACCGTTGAAATCCCAGTCGAGTGGGCTAAAAAACGGGCTGTATATGGTGCCCTTGGTAGAATCCCCGAACCTGTTGTCCTTGTATGCGCAATAGCAGCGATGGACAAGACCCTCAGCCAGCAGTTCTTGGAGGGGCCTGCCCCAATCCGTTTTCCGAAAGCCAACCAGCCGCGCCATGGTATGCACAGCTACAGGATGCCCCCCGCCCCGTAATTGCAGTTCCATCTCCTCGAACCCATCCACCTGGACCATGTTTCCTCCGATCGCCGCAGTTCCCCATCGAATCTTTGGCGAAGTCTGCCAGTCATCTGTCTGATTATCGTACATATAAATCTTGCCACGGTGCGCGCACAGCCAATCCATCTTGCCTTTTTTGGAGGCGTTTTTGCCCTCCATAACTTGATCGAACTGCATTTTTTGCAGATTGTCGATATCGTCACGCAGGATGTAAATATAGTTTGTGACCGCGCCAAAGCCGGTCTCCTTGTTGTACAGTCCCACGGCCTGGAAGTTGGTTGTATTCACCTGGTTTACGTCAAATCCATATTTGAGCATCTCCGGATCGCCCCATCTTCGAATGCGATACAGTTTTGATTCAAGCGCCGGGCTGGGAGCAATGAGGAGATCAGCCGGGTTGCTTGCACCGGGCTGTCCAGGTTTGGCCTGCTTATCCTGCTTTTTCTGCTTGTCTGATTCACTGGCTTTGTTTAGTTCTTTGGGTGACATGGCATTACCTCCTGTGTAAATAACTGTCTGGAATTAGCAAGACCTCATCGGGCGAGTATACTCCCAACGTGGGAAGGCACAAGGTTCCGGTGTTGAGCTTGCAGGGCTTTAACAAAATCCAACATTATGTCACTCTGAGGGAGCGTTCGCTGCGACCGAAGAGTCTCTCACACCGTGATTGAGATGCTTCGCGGAGCCGAAGGGCTCAGCATGACATTTCGGGAGTTTGCCAAGCGCCTTTGTTAAAACCTTAGTTGAGCTTGTTGAACTACCTGCCCCAGCGCGGTTGCCATTCTGAAATGGGATGATTCGTCAAACGTGTTACTTCGGTCCCATCGGGGCGCATGATGTAAATATTGTTATTTCCATCTCGAAAGGAGGTAAATGCGATCCAGTTTCCATCCGGAGACCAACTTGGACCAAGATTGTCACCCCCACTGGTGAGTTGCTGGAGGCCTGTTCCATCCACGTTGATGACGTAAATATTGTGATCGCCCGTTGGACCCCGATAGAAGGCGAGTTTTGTTCCATCCGGCGACCAGGTGCTGCGTCCACCCATATTATTCAGATCAGTCACTTGACGGATGTTGGAGCCATCTGCGTTCATGACAAACAACTGTCGTTGCCCATTGCGGGAGGAAGCAAAGGCAATCATCGAACCGTCTGGTGACCAGGTCGGGTCAACGTCATCACGATGGGTGATCGGATGAGCGTTCTCGCCATCTGGCTTCATGACCCACACGCCATTTCCATGGTTCGTAAACGCAATCCACTCGCCATTTGGAGAAAGTTCTGGTGCATAGAGGCTGCCGATGTTCCGCGTGAGGCGCTGCTGGTCCTTTCCGTTGATACTCATAGAAAAAATCTCAAATCCACTGCTTTTCTTCGAGACGAAGTAAATTGTCTGTCCATCCGGTGAAATGGATGGGTAAAAGGAAGTTATTTCAAGATCGGTGAGTTGTTTACGCCCTGATCCATCGGCATTCATGACACAAATTTGGTCAATCTGTTTGACATAGCAGGTAAAGGCAATTTTGCCAGAAGGAGGATTCTCCGCAAAGACAGGAGGAACAATAGACGGAGCCTGCGTCGGAGGTGATACATCGAATGTCGGAGCGAATGTTGGCATCAAAGTCTCAGTGGGAGAACTGGTCAACACTGGAATGGAAGTACCGACCTCCGCAATTTGTGTGACGTCGGAGGGCGGCACAGGCAGGGTGTTCAGGATATAAAAAATCCATGCACCCAGGATGCAGAGGACGATAAATCCGCAGCCCAGCCCGCCGAAGAGGAGTTTGTCAAAGGGAGAGATAGAGCTTACAAGTGTTTTCATCGAATCCATTCCTCCAACGTGGATACGACAAAGAATGTTCCCAGATTATGCCGTGCCCATGGAAACAAAAAGTCTGTGGCAAAGTCATTATCTCACCACAGACTTATATTTTCATGAGTAATATCTCAGATCAGATACTCTTATGCATGGGCAGGTTCCAGCTCCAGCCTGTTTTTGAGGTTCTGAAGCATAGTATTCACTTCACGTTCATTCTCCTCTGTAACAGCAGTCTCTTCCATTTGTTTTAGTACCAAGGCGGGGGTCTGATATTCAAATGTCAGAGTCACTTGCGTTTGCTGTCCGGCAGGCTTTAGGCTCCATGTGACGGTGCTGTCAAGGCCTTTGGTGCTCTTGATGACGATCCGTTCATACGGGGTATATTCGATCGTTTCGCATTTGCCCTCAAATTCCACACCTGCCATCCTGTAATCCCAGTTGAATTTGAAACCATCGTTATTCTTGGCCTTCTTGACGCTCTTGACCTCAATGATGCCCGGCCAGATATCCGAGAGGTTATGCGGATCCACCAGAAAGTTGAATACCCGTTCCGGCGGAGCGTTCACGAGTACATTACTTGTAATCGTTTGCATGCGGACTCCTTTGTCACTTTTATAAATTGCCTGGTATCTGTTCCCGCCCTTCGGCGGGCAATTGGGTGCGCCATCCCGTATCAGGCAGAAGACCTTACAGTAACGCTTGACTCTATGCGCAGCACCTCCTTTCAAACGGGTCCCGCACAAACCAGCATTCCGTGTTGAAATGATCCAAAACGGATTTCGAAGAGTATAGAGTTGCTGAAATGAATGAGGATTTGATCGTGCGATAGGAAGCCGCTGATTCTTTCCAGGAACAGAGGCTGACCCTTGAAAGTCATCACTACTATACAACAGTCAATCTTGAGATTCAACCCCAGGCAGGAAAGTCTAAAGTCTTCCTAATATACGGTAGGTTATTCGATGAAAATCCTTCTAAGCTTTGGTTCGTAATTTGGGAATATTTCGCTTGTGGCCGCGTTATTCAATCGCTTCAGCAATATTTCCGAAAGCACATCGCGATAATCGGTCGTGACCGCCAGATCACCTGGTCCAATCAACTGGTCTTCTCCCAGCCCTGGCCATTCGCCGTGGACTCTGCCGCCATCCACATGGCCGCCCAGCACCATCATCATGCTCCCGTGGCCGTGATCTGTCCCCAGGCTTCCATTCTCTGAGGCGCGCCGCCCAAACTCGGACATGGTCACAGTGGTGAGCTGGTCCATGTGATCGAACATATCGG
The DNA here is from genome assembly GCA_035720235.1 of Anaerolineales bacterium. Lineage (GTDB taxonomy): Bacteria > Chloroflexota > Anaerolineae > Anaerolineales > Villigracilaceae > Defluviilinea. The sequence goes on from DASTOH010000143.1 coordinate 12,077, forward strand.
CATGGAACGCGGCGAGCCCATCGGCCAGGTCCTGCATCAGATTCGGCATTTGTCCTGTGCTGGTGCCCTGCGCAAAGTGTGTATCCCAGCCGCCCACATCGATCGCAGAGACTTCGAGTCCCACGTCCGCTTTGATGAGCAGGGCGGTTTGTTTGAGGGCAAGTCCAAATTCGGAATCTGGGTAATTGGTAAATGGTGAGTGATAAGTCTTTGGGTCAAGTTTTTCCAGCGTGTCCATGATGGATAAAGTGTCCTGCCCCAAAGCATCGTCCTGATACACCGTATTGAGTGCGGCCCGCATCTGCTGCAAGGCACGCGGATCGCCGCCGAGGTGAAAATCTGCAATCGAACGTAAGGCCGAGACCGGCACCGATCCGCTCAAGCTGCGTTGTGGACGTGTCCCCATTCCCACGGCGCGCAGTGGTGAAGAATTGCCCGTGTTCAATGTGGCCAAGTGACGGCCGATCCAACCGGATGCGGGACCGCGTTCATCGCCCACCCCACGCTCCATGAGTTCCATTGCCTTGAAGTGACTTCGTGACTCGTCTGGCGCGCCGCAGGCATGGATGATGGCAAGTTGGCGGCTCTGCCATGCCTCCAGCAAGGAACGCATAGCGGGATGGAGGCCGAAGAAGCCGTTCAGGTCAATGGTGCGTTCCTCTCTTTTCGACTTTGAGTCGTCGGGCTGTGGAATGCCAAGCGTAGGACGCAGGTGATAGTAAGCCTCTTCGCCATGTGGCACGACCATGTTCAGCACGTCCGCGGCGCCGCGCAGGAAGACGACCACCAGCGTGTCGCCGCGCGGAGCGGTGTTCTGAGGCGCGAATGCAAGGCGGGGCATCCATTGCTTGTCCTGACTGGAGAAGCCGTGTCGAAGGATGGGGAAGGTTTGGGTGAAGGTGGGTAACATTAATAATCTCCATTCCAAGTGGTGGTCGAGTAGTTCCTCGCTTCACTCGGAACTACTCGACCACCGGAGCTTTATCTCCACTGAAACGCGGGGGAGGCGATGATGCCCGCGGCGAGGATGGGGAGAATCTCTTCGTCGGACGCGCCGGCCTCTCGGACGGAATCAATTAATTTGTCACGCGCGGAGCGTTCCAACGTCGAGCCTAAAAGCAATGCGGCCAGCGCATCCAGATCATCTGGTAGAACGCCTCTCGAGGAAATATCCAATAAACGATTGAGATTATGCTTCGTTCCTGCGATCTCATTACGGATCAACTCGAACGTGAACTGCCAGCGAGGCATCAGGTTTCCCTGCCAGGCCTCACTGCGGTCGGGATAACCATCGGGCGTGGGCCAGTTGAAATAGGATTGGCCCATGCGCAGCAGATGGTCTTGAATGGCAACTCCATCCGTTTCCACGTTGAGCATGCGCATGGCAGACAAGACAAAATTCGCAGGACGTTTGTATTTTGGTTGCGCCAGCGGCAATCCATCCAGCAGGATCACCCGCAGGACGGCCTGAATATTGCCGTTCGTCCTCAGGAATGTATCGGCGGCTTTCTCGACAATCGCTTGCGGAGGTTCATCAGCAATAAAGCGACGAGCTAACTTTGCGGCGATAAAACGCGCCGTGCCAGGATGTGTGACCAGTGCCTCGATGACTTGCTCCGCCTCTTTCAGGCCCGATGGCTGAATCTCGAAGCCCAAAACTTTTTTCAAGCCCGTATCATGGAGATCTTCCTTGAAGACAAAATCACCCAGCCAGAAATGTTCCTTGACCGTCCAGCCAGTGAGGCAACGCGCCAGTTCCATGACATCCTGCTGGCTGTAACCGCCGTCCACGCCGAGGGTGTGAAGCTCCATCAGTTCGCGGGCGTAATTTTCGTTGGGATGACTCTTCTCGTTGGCCTGGTTATCGAGATACATCAGCATGGCCGGTGAATGGGCAGAGGCCCATACCAGATCACGGAATGTCCCACCGAGCGCGTGTTTGCGGATCACTTCGCGGTCATCCACGGTCTTCAGATAAAAACAGTTTCCTTTTTCAACGAAGATGTTGAAGTGATCGCTCCAAAACTCGACCATCACTTCATAGAGCTGACGTTTGCTGTAGAGTTGCCGCAAGAAGGTAGCCTGTCGAAGTTCATTCGGCACCTGCTCACGGTCGTAATTTTCAAAGAGCTGGTTGCTGATGGCTTCCAGTTCATTGGCTGCCATTTTCAGCGTCTTGAACGGATTCAACAGCAGTTCGCAATCGAAATCGTCGATCGAGTCGAATGCCAGCTGCTCCTCGATGTAGGCTTGCGAACCGATCTCGGCAAATCGTGCGCGTTCCTCCACGCGTGGGCCAAAGGTGAGGCGGTTTAATGCCAGGAAGTCACTTGGGTTGAGCGGACTCCACGGGACAGCGGGAAGATCGCCCGCCAGTCTGCGGTATGCGGGGGCACAGGAGGCAAGCGCTGCGCTGGCAGTGACGAGGGTGGTAAGTCTGAGGAAGTCACGTCGGGAGAGCATGGGATTTAGTAAGTGGTGAGTGGTAAGTGGTAATTGTTGGTTGAGAGGTTGGGGAAGAGGGAGACAGGAGAATTAAAGACTGGGGATTGGAGAATTAGAGATTGGATGGGTTTATTGACTTCACAAGGAGCGAATCGCATTAAGGGTCAGGCATGTTCGGCTGAAAACTTGTTTCCTTGTTTACCTGTTTCCGTGTTTACGCTCTCACGCGGCATCCAATTCAGGAGCGCGAAGGCTGTTGCACCGAAGGCGGTGATGAGCAGGGGAATCCAGATGAAGAGCCAGCCGATGATGGGAAAGAATGCGGCCAGTTCCAGGATGACTGCCCCACGAATGAATCCGCTCACAGGCGAGAATTGACTTTGCTGCACGAGTCTTGCGCCGAGATGCGCGGCGATGCCAGCCGAACCGATGGAGGAAAACGCGAGCGAGGCGCCCAACAGAATCCAGCCGGTCAATTTGGCGGGCCCAAACGGGAGTGCGAGCATGATGAAGATGGGGATGGACAATATAGTGATGAGGAGTAGCCCCATCCAGAAGGAGGAGGCGAGCGATTTCTCGATGCGAGTCTGCGCGCGGGAGATAAGATTCGGAAACAACAACCACCAGGCAGTCAGCATAGCAGGGAAAGCGGTGCCAATGATTAAGAAGAGGAAAAAGATAGCAGAGATGTCAGCCATGAGAAGTGTCCTTTCGTTTAGTTGATGTAAGGGATACAGGGGAGAGGTGGAAAAAGTTGCAGGATTTTTCACCACGAAGGACACAAAGGGCACAAAGGTATTAAGAAAAGAAGACGCGCGGGGTGGCGCGTCCTTTACAGTGAGGGAAGAATAAATCTGGTATTAATTTGCGTTGGCGGGCTTATGATATTGTGGCTTCGTGTTCCTGCAAGAGATGATCGTAATAGGCGATTTGCATGACACGTGCCTGTTGCAATAGTCTTTGAGCAGTCGCTTTTTCACCGCGGGTATTCAAACTAATTGCCTGTGCAAAGACGGCGCGGCTCGCGACGTGGCTGACGAAAGCGTGTATCCGGCGCTCCTCTGCGCTCATCCACGGCGCACGCGCTGCCAGCATGCGTTCGATACTGCTGCGCAGCAACTCACGGATCGGTGCGGAAACCTTGCCGATTTCACTTTCTTCATTCGTTTGTATCACCATGGCATGAAAACCATTATGTTTCTCTGTCACGATCAGCAGACTATCAAAGAGTGCATTGATCAGGTCGGCAGGTGTCATCGTCTCGTTATCCTTTGGCAACTTGGCGAAAGCCTCTTCAATGCTCAGCATATAACGTTCCACCAGCGCGTGAGCGATGGCATGTTTATTGGCAAAAAATTGGTACAACGACCCAATTGGAATTCCAGCTTCTTTGGCGATATGATTCGTGGATAACTTGTCCCAACTCATCGTTTGGGTGAGACGTTCTGCGGCATCGAGGATTTCATCTACGCGCAGTTGGCCGCGCGCCTGTTGGGGTTTACGACGAATAAGTTTATGGACCGCGTTACGCACGGGTCTGGTTGTTGATTTTATGGTCATCACCTACCGCCTGTCTCATTATTTACTCTACTTTTCACATGCATTCATAGGATGAAATTCAAACATAGAGTAAAGTAAATTATCCGAAGGATGCACTATGTAATTTTCCTATTTTTGATGAACTTACTCAGAAAGACTTGACATGTGAGCAATGATTCATATAATACGTGAGTAATTGCTCATATTATAAAGGAAAATCCCAATGCAAGCAATCACTCGTGAAACTCCACTGCCCGTTTACAAAGGCGCCCCCATCTTCGGCGTGACGGCCGAATTCCAACGCGAACCCATCCTGTTTATGGAACGCGGTTGGCAGACGTATGGCGATCATTTCATTGCCAAACTGGGACCACTCAGTATGCATTTCATCTCGAATCCACTGCTCGCGCAAGAGATTCTGACCACGCGCAAACATGTGCTGCGACGCTCACAAAATTTCGAAGGCGGCACGCCACTCACCTACATTTTGGGACTCAGCCTGATCACGACCGATGGTGAAAGCTGGCTCTTGAAACGGCGCATGATGCAACCCGTCTTCCATCGCTCGAATATTGCCGCGATGGGAGGCAAAATGCAATCAGCCGGTGAAGCGATGCTGGCGCGCTGGGCACAAATCCCCGCCGGAAAAACCGTTGACCTCACCAAAGAGATGAAACTGGTAACGCTGGATATCATCAACCGCACGATGTTCACTACGAATGTGTTACCGGAAGTGGATCAGGTGGGCAGCGTCGTGGATTCAGCGGTCGAGTTCATCGCGGCGCGGGCAGGCAACCCATTTGCTTTACCGGCACGCTGGACTATCGTCCCAGCCCATAAACGCTTTTGGGAGGAACGCGCGAAACTGGACGAATATCTCTTCCGCATGATACGTGAACGGAGGGTCATGCTGGCAAACGGCGAGCGCAAGGGCGATCTGTTGGAAATGTTGATCGAAGCGCAGGATGCTGACACGGGTGAGATGATGAACGATCAACAGGTCCGTGATGAGGTGGCCGGAATTTATGGCGCGGGACATGAAACGACAGCACTCGCCCTCTCGTGGGCCTGGCATGTACTCAACAAATACCCGCAGGTGCTGAAAAAAGTCCGCGCCGAAGTGGACACGTTGGGGCATGAAGTGCAAACCAGCGATCTACCACATCTGCCTTACACCCTGGCTGTTTTGGAAGAAACGATGCGCCTCTTCCCACCGGTCCCTATGACCGTCCGTGCGGCGTTCGAGACCACAGAGGTCGGCGGAACGACCATTCCACAGGGACACCTCACCGCGATCGTAATTTGCAATATCCATCGCCATCCGGAATATTGGCCGGATCCACTGGAATTCAAACCCGAGCGCTTTTTGCCGGAGAACAAATCGAGCCTCAACCGCAATGCCTATATGCCGTTCCTGAGCGGACCGCACATGTGCATCGGCAATAATTTCTCGTTGATGGAAGGCCAGTTGTTGCTAGCGATGATGGTACAGAAGTTTGAAGTACGCGAATCACCCATGCAATCGGACGAAGGCAGGATGAGGATCACGATGCGCCCCAAATATGGACTACCGGTGATCATTACGCCAAGAAAACCGTAATGCCCTCATAAATAAATCAACATCAAGAAACCCCAAATTTGATCGGGACGCAGAACAACGCTGACACCTGCACTCCCCGGCACTTGCGCCCGGGGCAAGTGTGCGCCACACCAGTCCCTGACGGTCCGGTGTCAGGGAGGTGCAAGTGTTTTCGCTGATTTAAGAAACAAAAATCTGCACGCTTCGCAGTCAGCGTGAGTCAGCGTCTTGCAGGGTTCTTAAAACAGACTCACCCACGAAAGATTAATTTTGGGGTGAGTCATGTTTCTGTCTTCATACTCAACTCAGTGATTCGCCCTTTTGAAAGAATCCCAAAATCGTCGCGCCGATGCCGAGGAAGGCAACATACGGCAACAGCAGGAACCAGCCAACGAAAGGCAAAGCACAGGCAAAGGTCAAGACGATACTGCCCCACAGGGTTTGTTTCGTAGAGGCATGGCCAGGGAAGAGGCGGGTGCCCAACTCGTTGACGACGCCTGTCAAACCGGAACTCAACAGAAGGGTAAGGACAGCGGTGATAACCAGGGCCGGGATGGTGAGTACGCCTCTCAAAAGTCCAGCCGTGTTTTCGGCAATGGAAAGCAGGACAACTGCGATCACACCGAAGAATAGAAAGTTGACAAAGCCCACGCCGAAGGAGCGCCCGGTCATCTGATTCAGGACGCTCTGTGATTTTGTCACGCGGCTGGGGAAGAGCGCGCCGATAACCAGGAAGTATGCGCTGAGACTGGTGGTCAGCAAGAGCAAGATAAGTAAGAGGCGAAGAATGTCGGTCATGAAAAGCTCCTTATGATGTCATGCTGAGGAGCGAAATGACGAAGCACACCGTACTTGTCCTGAAGGGACGGTGCAAGGGTCTCCACCAGCGTGCAGGAGACCCTTCGCTGCGCTCAGGGTGACATGCTTGGTTATTTGGATTGTTCCCTCAACAACAACCCATTCCCCACCAGCCAGAGCAGGGATGCGCCCGCCAGAATCAGCGTGAGCATAAGGCTGGAAATCTCCAACTCGGGCAGTGCAGGCAGGGCTGGAATCTGGAAAGTGGATAACAGGTCGAGCCCGACCGTCCATTGAGCTTGGAGTTGGAGGATGATCGTGGTGAGGGAAGGCATTTCAACGGCGGGCAGAAGATTCCCGACGAAGGGCCCGGCTATGAGGAGGGCGATCAATGCGCCCGCGGCTTGAAGAGTCGCTGTCAGCGTGAGCCAACGCGGTAGTTGCGGAACGGGCAGGCCCGGGGTAGGCTTGACGCGTGCGGCGAGATTGAGAGATGGAGTCAGTTCGGGGAGCGATTCGATTTCGTCAAACAAAGTTTTGAGGGCGGTCAAACGCGCCGCACATTCGCTGCAGGCAGATACATGCGACTCGATTTGAACGCGTCCCTCTGGGGTCGTTTCGTTGTCCAAATATTCGTTGAGCTGCGCGTCTGTGACGTGATCAGTCAGATGCATGGAGTTTCTCCGCCAGGAGTTTGCGGGCGCGGAAGAGATGACTCTTCACATCGCTCAGTGGGATGTTTAGTTCTACCGCAATTTCATCATAGGACATTTCCTGATAATGCCGCAGTTCGATGACAACGCGGTAATGCGGCGGCAGCGAGGCAAGCGCCCGCCGGATCTGTGCGCTTCTTTCCCTGACCTCAACCTGCTTCTCCGGCCTTTGGCTTTCATCGGCGTCCCGCTCCTCGTCGAGCGGCGCAATGACCCTGCGCGACTCCAGATGATTCAGGCACAGGTTTGCCGCCATGCGCCGGATCCAAGGACCGAAGTCTCGCTCCAGGTCGAAAGTGTGGAGGCGGTCATAGGCCCGCATAAAGGTTTCCTGCGCCAGATCTTCGGCTTCGCCGCGCTCGTGCAGCAGGCGATAACAAACGTTGAACACGCCCGTCTGGTAGCGCGTGACAAGCTCGCCGAACGCGTCACTGCCTGCCGCGCCGCGACGGGCACGGACGATGAGGTCGCGGTCTGTAGGCGCGGTCATGGCTACAGTGTAGTACAGATGTCAGCGTGAAAAAGTTGCAGGCGTTAGTTAACCACGAAGGCCATAACACCTGCCTGATTTGCCATGAAATGCTAACGCATTTCAAAAATCACCGGCGGTGCCAGGGAGAGCACTAAGGTTTATTTGAGTTAAGGGCTTGTTTCCTTCGTACTCATTGTGTTGCTTGTATTCGATTGTCGGTTATTTCTTTTGATGCTTCGAGAGGGACCATCCCGACCCTACATCTGCCGCACAATGACCACCGCGGCCGGGAGCATGGATGAAAAATCAGAGGTGCTTTGCGGTTCATTTTGAGTTTTCATGGACCTTCATCCACTCTTTGACGCTTTTGTTTGCTGCGCGTCTTTTTTGTTTTCGTTCCGGTCTTCAACAAGACATGATCCCAATTCAACAACTCATCCAGATCCTCCTCCGGGATGTCGGGCGGATTGTCCGGTACATACCCGACGAAAGAGCCATTATAAGTATCCTCACCGCCGTCGAAGAGCAGGTTATGCTTGAGTCGCTTGAACACTCCCACGCAGGAGCGACGGCGATCTTCATACGGCAGGCTGGTCTCATAGGTCAGGATCAATTCGCCTTCCGAGGTCTCCGCCACCTCTGCCACCGTGGCGATGTGCACCCAGAACAAATGCTCAGTACGCCTGATCATCATGCCCTTGTCATTCTCAACACTCCTCGACCTGACCAGTCCATCCTTGTCTTTATACGACCAACGACCGCCGTTGATGTAGTGATCGGGCAATGTTCTGTCCCCGTCACTGGTCTTAAAGGGCTTGACGATATTCCATTGAGGAGGCAGATCATTGCGGTATTTCAGCCACAGGATGGCGGCCCCTGGACGATAATCTTCGATCTTCTTCGGCTTGATGAAATATGACGCATCGCCCTTGAGCCCGTTTTTCTCACGCAGGGACTTATCCCGCTGTGCTGCGTTAAGGAACCAGTCCGCGGCAGACGACAACCCCGCCGGGCCTTTGTGCCCGCGCAAGTGCAGGATATGTTCCGCCACTTCGTTACAGACCGCGCGGCTGACGATCAAGTCATTGGACCGGTCATGCTCCTCGCGCCAGCCGGTGAGATGGTCCTGCTTCCACTTTTTCATGCCCTCGCGGAATTTGGCCCATTTGGCTTCATTCTTTTGCGCCTGTTCCTTGTCAGTGAGTTTTTCCCAATCTGCATTCTTCGCCTCCGTCAGGCGCAATTCGGTTACTGCGGTGATCTCCTTCCACATCCAATCGGGTATATTGCCCTGTGCCCGCAGATCTTCCAGCGCCTCCAGGGCCTGTTGCTCGGTCAACTCGTAGCATTCCTCATCCAGCAGCAGGTTGAGCAATCCCTTGCGCCACGAGGCCACTTCACCGTCTTTGAGCAGGGCCAGATGAGCCTCTCTTTTTTCGCGCGCCTCTTCATCTTTGGCCGTGGCAAGTTTGGGTAACTCATGATCTGCGATGGCCGTGTCTGTGTACTCGGCCAGTTTTTTTTCCCGCAATTGTGCGATGGTGAAATCGTCCCATTTGTCAAGTTTATCGTTGATCACCTTCATGGGCAGGCTGATGAACAGGTTTAGGTACAGATCCTTGGCGCTGGCCCAGGAGCCATGCGCGCTCGAATAGCGCATCCCCGAAAAATGGACGATCATATATTGCAGCCAGCGTGGAAAGCGTTTTGGCTCCTGCTTAAAGCGTTCGATCAACATCTCCAGGAGCTGATACTGGCCCTTTTCATTCTCCCCATCCATCAAGCATGTTTCACGATACTCATCCACCAGCATCCTGACAATATCTTTTATGCTGGGTGGGACCCGCCTGTATGTGGAAACATAACTGTCCTCGTGCACCTCCAGGATGCTCTCCTTCAACTGATCGAGCTCGGCCACCCACGCGAGCGTGGCCTTCTTTAGATCCGTGAGGATCTCCTGGAGCCTGGTCATTTCCTGCTCTCTGTCCTTTATCTCTTTTTCCAGTGTATTGGTATCAGTTGCTTTGTCCCGGGTATCCAAATTCGACAGGAAATCCTTCATCAGTTCCAGCACCTCGTCAAAGGCCTTTAAGGTATTCTCCTTGAGGCTGGAATTGGTCCGCTTCTCGTAGCGGCTCCGATTCAACTGCAGGCTGAAAATATGATCCCTCAATCTGGCCTGTTTCACGGCCAGATCACGCAGTAAGGCGATTTCCTCACGGATGGCATCGGCCTGCCGGCAAAATTCAGGGTCAGCCTGCGGAAAGCGGTGGGCCATTTCCGTGAGCGCATCAGGGACCTCAAAATAATTTTCAATCGGAGCAGGTTCCGGCTGGATGCGCCGGCGGGTGCGGCGTACATCATCCTGCACTTCCTTCAGCTTTGTTTCATTCAAAACAATTTTTGATTGAAATGGCGTCAACTTCGATTCAAGCTCTTTTTGCCGCTTCTGCGCGACCTGCCTTTGTTTGATGTAATCCTTTTTGCGCTGTTCCAATTTCCCAAAGGCCGAGAGCAATGCCACCAGTTGTTTGCGACGTTCCTCGAACACCGGCTGGATCCGTTTCAGTTTTTCCAGGGTTTCTGTTTCGCTCTGGATTTTGGAATCGCTCTGCTTCATGGCCTTGAGGTTATTTACATAGCGCTCCTGCCCAAAGATTCTCTTGTCGAGTTCCTTGCGATCCTTATCGAGCGTTTCCAGCCGCTGGGTGATGAAATAGGATTGCCGGAACGGATCTGTGATCTTGTCTTTGTAATAGGTATTGAAAGCCTCATGCAGGGACCGGATTTTCCTGAGCATGTTTTCTTCCAGAAGCTTGGATTCCTCGTCCTGGATCTGGGTGTTGTAGAAATAATTCAGCCGGGTCTGGTAATCCTCCTGGGCCTGCCTGACGAGGGCCGCCTTCTTTTCATGATACCTCTCGACCACCTCCGGCATGTCTTCAACCTTGCTATCCTTGTACTGCTTCCACAGATCGATCTCCATCAAATACTCGAGGGTATTGCGCAGGTTCATGGTGCGCAACGGGTAAATGGTTCTCATCAATTCTTCATTTTGCCACTGGAAATAGATCTTTTTCTCTGGCATGGGTCTCTCCTCATTTGTCAAAGCCAATTACCTGCCTGCTAGGATGGTCTATTGTAGTCCAGTCCTTGAAAACCTTACAATGAAGAAAAGACTTCGGCCTGTGCTCTATGCTATACTCCACGAATCACTCCCATTCAGGCTAGGCTGGCATGGACAAAACCCTTCTCGAAATCCCCACCGAACTGCTGCAAGCGGCGAAACTCACGCCGGAGGAAGCTAAAACCGAACTGGCGATCCGGCTTTATCAGCAGCACAAATTGAACGATAAACAAGCTGCCGAACTGGCAGGAGACCCGAAAGCTGTCGAAAAGCTCCTATGGAAAAACGGCGAAACAGGTCGCTTCGATCTGAACGATTTCCTGGACTGGGCCTCACACGATCTGAAAACCCCGCTCAACGCCGTGATCGGTTTTACCAAGGTGGTGATCAAAGGGATTGACGGTCCGCTCAACGAAATCCAAACTACCGATCTGACCACGGCCTTTAACAGCGGTCAGCGCATGCTGGCGTTGATCAGCCGGCTGGTGGAAATTGCCCGCATCAACAATGGACAATTGACCTTCGTACGTGAGGAGCGCAACCTGGCAGATTTCCTGATCGAAACCACGGAACGTTGGAAAAATCTAAATCCCTCCACCCCATTGACCACCGACATTCAAATCGCCTCGCCGTTTTTTCATGTGGATGCCCTACATCTGCGCCAGATTGTCAATCACTCATTGACTTTCGCTGCTATCCGGCTCACAGAGGGTACAGTCGCCCTCTCGGCCCGGGATGAGGACTCGAGATTGAACGTGAGCATTCAAAGCAGGGGCCGGAAATCTGCCGATACAATGGAAATGGATTCCGCCATGCTGGGCTTTATCACAGCCACCCTTGTCGAAATGCATGGCGGCAGGATGGAAGGGCCGCAGGAAACAGAGGATGGATTACTCCTGAATTTCTCCCTGCCAAGATAGAACAAGCCAGCCCCTGATGGTCACATCCCATCAGGGGCTTTTTCATTCTTACTACTTGTCCACAGAATTGCTACGCTTATCTCACGCATGTTCTGCATGCGTAAGTAAACTTTTTGAACTGCGTGACAGGCTGGAATCTAAACCTGACGTTTTCCCACACATGTCTGCCAGTAGTACAGAAGTACTGTCTAATCGCATTCTTGAGCCTGTGAAGGGGGTCCTTGCAACATGATGTTGACAGGTAACGAAATTTGTCAACACCTTTTGTCAACAAATGTCAACATTTGCAACAACCTTTCCCGTATAGTGCTGACATCGCAAGCCAATATCGTTATTTGAAAAGGAAATCAGCCATGTTAGATACTTATCCGCAAACCATCAGCCAGAGCGACCAGCCGAAGCGCATCCCGCTTACCAAAGGCTTACCGCTGGTTGGCTCTCTGCCACAGTTGATCAAAAATCCGTTCGGGTACTTGAAACAGGCACGCCAAGCCTACGGTGACCTCTACAATCTCAATTTAGGGATCTCAAAGATGTTGATCCTCAACCATCCCCGCCAGATGCAACACGTCTTCGTGGATAACGTCCAGAACTACCGCAAAGGCGGCGCCATGTGGGACGCCATCCGCGCCATGCTGGGGAATGGGTTGGTCGTCAGCGAGGGCAGCTTCTGGCTGAGACAACGCCGCATGATGCAGCCCCAGTTCCATCGTCAGCGCCTGGCGGCGTTGACCGAGTTAATGGTCAGCGCCATGAACGAAGCGCTCGATACCTGGGAAAAATCCGCCAACGGTTCAAACTTCAACGTGGCCCCGGCATTCAATGAACTTACCATGAAAGTCATCACCCGCACATTGTTCGGCACGGGGCTTGAGTCAGAGGAAATGAACAGGGTGTCAAAGGCTTTGGATTACGCCGTGAACTACATTCTCAAGGCGATTGTGCTGAATTCTCTGCCCTCCTGGATGCCCGCGCCGGGCCGCAAGGAATTCGAGCAGTCTATCAAGCAAATCGATGAAACGGTGTATCGCATCATTGCGGACAGCCGTAAAAACCGAGGTGCCGAGAACCATCTTATGGCCATGTTGCTCGACATGGTCGATGATGAGACGGGTGAAGCTATGACCGATCAACAACTGCGTGACGAGGTGACCACGCTCTTCCTGGCCGGCTACGAAACCACCTCCATTGCATTGACCTGGGCATTCGACTTCCTCACGCACCGCCCGGATGTCATGGAGAAGCTTCAAGCCGAAGTGGACGCCGCGCTGGGTGATCGCCTCCCGACGTTTGCCGATCTCATGAAACTACCCTACAGCCGCATGGTTCTGCAAGAGACGCTGCGCATCCGGCCCTCCGCCTGGCAGTTGCCCCGCACCGCGATTGAGGACGATGAAATTGATGGCTATCCCATCCCGGCTGGCACGAATCTCATCGGTCTGATCTACATGTGCCATTACCACCCTGAAGAATGGGACAACCCTGAAGTATTTGACCCGGAACGCTTTCAGCCCGATAGAACCGAGAAGCGCCACAAGTTCGCCTACATGCCCTTCGGCGCCGGTCAACGCAAGTGTATCGGCATGGACTTCGCCTTGATGGAAGGTCAACTGGCTCTGGCAATGGTTGCCCAACGCTACAAGCTCACCAAGACGACCGAAAATCTTGCCGAACCGCAACTGTCCACCACGCTGCGCCCCAAAGGTGGTGTAGTAGTCCAACTCGAAAAACGAAAGTAAGAAAATTTATTGATAGAAGGAGATATCTCATGAACAAACAATCCACTTATCAACATGCCGTTGTGATCGGCGGCAGCATTGCAGGCCTCGCCGCTGCTCGCGTGCTGACAGATTACTGTGAACGCGTGACCATCATCGAGCGCGATACTGCGCCTCTGGCCAGCCAATTCCGCAAGGGTGTCCCTCAAGCTCGCCATCCTCATATCCTCCTCAAAGGAGGCGAACGGGCTCTCGAAGGACTCTTCCCGGGCTTGCGCCAGGAATTATTCGATAACGGTGCACTGCCCGTCAACATGGGCTTCGAAATGGAATGGTTCTTTCAGGGACAATGGCGCGAAAAATATTCGTCGCCGATGGTCAATGTCGCCTGCAGCCGCCCGTTGCTGGAATCTGCCATTCACGCCCGGTTGAGGTCACACCCCAAAATGATCTTCATACAGGAAAGCGAAGTGGTCGGATTGCTGCTGAATGAAAGCAAAACAGGTGTGGCCGGTGTTCGAATCCGCTCGCGGAGAAGCCACACCATCACGGAAATGGAAGCAACGATTGTGGTGGATGCGAGCGGGCGTGACTCTGATACGCCACGTTGGCTGGAGGCATTGGGTTTTCCGGTTCCCGCCGAGACGTCGGTCACTTCCAAACCTGGCTATGCAACAAGAATTTACGCGATTCCGGAAAGCTTCAAAGATACCTGGAAAGCCATTTACATTCAGCCCTCCGCGCCAAACCATACGCGTGGCGCCGTCATCGTAGCCATGGAAGGAAATCGCTGGCACGTTACCATGTGTGGTATGGCCGGTGATTACCCTCCCACCACCGAGGAGAGTTTCCTGGAGTTTGCCAAATCCCTGCCCGACCCGCGCATCTATGAAGCGATCAAAGATGCTACACCCCTTTCACCGGTTTGGAGCTTCCGGCGAGGCGAGAATCGCTTACGGCACTACGATCAACTCTCGCAGTACCTCGAAGGCTTTCTCGTCTTTGGCGATGCCGTCTATGCTCTCAACCCGGTCTACGGACAGGGCATGACGGTCGCGGCATTAGGTGCCATGGCCATGGATAAATGTCTGCGTGAACAACAGGCTGCCCACCCCGACGGCGACCTCAGCGGATTGGCTGAATGCTTCCAGAAGCGGCTCGCCACTGTCATTGCCGGACCCTGGCAAATGGCCACGGGTGAAGACCGTCGTTGGAATGTGGATGAAAATGTCACGCCGCCAGACTTCCCCACCCGGATGATGCAGAACTACATGGTCAAATTGCTGCGTGTGGCCCTCATCGATAAAACGGTCTCTGAAGCGTTCTTCCAGGTGCAGCAAATGACCGCACCGCCAACGCTGTTCTTCCAGCCCAACATTTTGTGGCGCGTGCTTAGTGCACGTCTGCCGGTGGCAGCTTGATCAGCTTAGCATGCTCATATAAATAAGAAGGACATCCCTTGCTATGGCAAGGGATGTCCTCTTTAAGTCAGTCTACAATTTCAGCAATCACATATCATTGCCAGACGGTTGGTCCCGTACTTCGATAGTTGCGAGCCAGGAGTTCGAGATCAAGGACATTGATGATCCCGTCGTTGTTCAAGTCTGCGGCGGCAGGGGTGGCTGTGTTGTAATTCATGCCAATCGTCAGGGCATCGAATTGATCTATCACATCATTGCCATCAAGGTCACCCGCTAATAAGCTAACCCTGGGCATCGTGGTGGTTCGATCCGCCATAATAATCGCAAAGCCTTCCGTGCTGAGGAAACCACTGGCTTTCGCGAAGAGGGTATAGGGAATTCCCGCAGGCGCAGTAATCACATAGGTTCCGTCACTGTTAGCATCCACGGAGGCAACTTGTTGATGATTTGTTGCATCAAATAAACTTACATGGACTGGTTTGCTAGCCACAACCTGCCCGATAATCAATCCAAACTGGAACTCCGGCGTAGCGCTGAGTGGGGTGGACGTAAATGTTGGCGTAGGTACAAAGGGCGTGACTGTAGCTATGATTTCGAACCACTCGTACGTGGAAACGATCTGTCCAAAAATAGCTGACTCGGTCGCTTCATTATAGAGGATTGGAGGAGGGGTAACAAATATGCTGGGATCGATGGAATGCAGGACAAAATCGAAGCTAACACAGGCCTGATCGCGTGAGGTGGAATAGGCCGTCCACTTGTATGTATTTCCAACTGCTCTTGTTTCTCCAATTTGCTTCAAGAAGGTTATGCCATTGACCGTGATGAGCTCTGATGACTGAGGCGAAGGCAGAGGGCTTTCACATCGATTGACATTTTCCACAACAACCACTTCCAAAAATTTCTCGCGCAGATTCGTGCCTGTGATCACGGGCAGGTCAATGCGCGTTCGGTTATCATCGCTACCAGCTACAATTTGTCCTTGGGCGGGATATTTGAATCGAAAACCATATTTGGCATTGGTGAACGTCAACCAGTCACTTGCAGTGGCAATGAAGGTAGGGGTTGCTGGAGAGGGAGTCTCTACGGTAGGTGTCGGCCCTGCATTGGCGCGGTCAATGATGGGTCCAACCCACAGGGCACGATCTCCGGTTGCAGTGCCAGCCGAGAGGACTGTAAGGATAAATTTAACATCCTTGCGCGCTAGTGGGCTCAAGTCAACATCGATCGAGTAGGATTTTCCGTCATATCTTTCAAGGAATGGACCCCAATATGTTTTGATAGGATCTGTACCAATTTGATACTCCAGACGGAAGCCAACATAACAACTCGTTGCTCCGCCGTCACAGCCGATCGTAGATCGGAAACGATCACCACTTTGCACATGAAAGGGTGGGTAGACACCCTGGATATATCCGTTCTGAATACTTTGTGGGAACATCAGAAGCCCGGGGCGTGTATCGATTGCGCCCGATTCGAGTCTGGGATTGCTTAATTTAAGCACGAAGCCTCTGGGGTCACCCTCTACTCCTGGACAGGGAAGTTCTCCGGCCGTCGCACTGAACCATGTCGCTGTACAAGCATTTGTAACAAAGTCATATACCCCGCCCGGAAGTGGCGTCGTTGTGGAACTGCCCGGTGTAATACTCGGAGTAGGACTCTGTGTAGCGGTTGGCGGAGATGCCGTAGGTGACTGAGTGAGCGTGGGTGTGACGGTACCGTCGGCTACGACAATATCTACAAACCAGGACTGGTTTCCCTGAGAACCAATGCCAAATGCCTGTCCGGTGTCATTCTGAAATATCCAGTAGCCACGATGGGCCCCGGCTGTAGACGGTGCGGTCAGATTCAGTGAAAGATCGACCACCTGACCCGGTGCGACATTCATGGGAAATTGAAGAGACGACGGCGCACCCATTTGCTCCCCGCTGAAAAATGCGATGCGGTAGGAAATCGTCCAGGTGCAGGTGCCAACATTCTTCAAACGCCATGTTTTTGTGAATTGCGCGCCTGGAGCCATCACTGTTCCAAGGGGTACGTTTATGTCAGCACTAAATTCTGCTTTGTCACAGGGAGTGGGCTTAAGGGTGGGTGTGGGAGTGAGCGAAGGTGTTAGCGTTGAGCCGTCTGGTGTGTTGCTTGGCATGGGTGAATCAGTTGGATGGCCCGGCGTAGCGGAAGGCCCAGAGACCCTGATATCCATCCACCATGGTTTATTTGCCTGTGTGCCGATGCCAAAGAGCGCCCCGCTGGCATTTTGGAACATCCAATAGCTGCGATAGGAACCAGCGACTAAAGGTGCAGTCATGGAGACTGAGATATCAACAGTTTGCCCAGGTGGGACATTCACAGGCAAATGGGAGGATGAAGGTGCGTTCATTTGCTCGCCACTGAAGAATACGATTCGATACGATGTCGTCCAAACGCATGAGCCAACGTTTTTCAGGCGCCAGGTCTTGGTAAAGCTCGCACCGGGAGAAAAAACAGTACCATCAGGAATGTTTATATCTGCAATGAATTGTGCTTTGTCACAGAGGGTAGGCTGAAAGGTTGGCGTGGGGATGTTTCCCAGAATCGTTAGGTTCGCACCGGTGGACATGATCTCTGTGAGCACGTTGTTTCCTTTGGAAGCACGTGCTTTACATTCCAGAGCCATTTGACCTGCCTGCAGACCCCTGACATAAAAGACAATGACAGTACCGCTGTTCGTCGCTTTATTGCCATAGCTGCCTGCAATCGCTACGACAAAACGGCCCCCGTGTGGACCATTGATAGCCGTAACTGGGTCGACGCCAAACAGACTGGCAACGACAATATTGCTCGCTTCCACCAAATTTGGATCATAGCTGCAGGTGAGTTCAATACTCGTGTAGCCTTCGGCTGGCACATTATTCAAGCTGACTGTCACCCTCGCAGCCTCCCCTATATTCACACTTGTAGGATTGACAGCCGTGGATACGGTGGGCTGGTCTTGAATGATGTCGTGAAACTCAGGGAAATTGCGGTCGATGATCCGCATATCCAGCTGGTCAACTGAACTAGTACTGGCACGTACAGGCTGGTTGATCGAGATAAACGAAACCAGAAGCACCACCAGACTCAAAACGCGAACATATTCCTGGATTTTCATGGACATCATGCCTCACTTCCCTCCACAGGACGATTCGCTCCTTTCCCCTTTGGCATTGCGCGGCATTGAGGCCGCCATTTTCGCGGCAATGAGATTTATCAGCAGTATTTCACAGTGGCGCCCATGACAAAAGCAATTCTATGAGAGGGACGCACAGAACCGTGCGCCCCTCTCACTTCATGACAGGTTATTGCCAGACAATCGGACCCGTATTTCGATAGTTGCGAGCCAGGAGTTCGAGATCAAGGATATTGATGATCCCATCGTTATTCAAGTCCGCGGCGGTGGGGGTGGCTGAGTTGTAATTCATGCCGATCGTCAGGGCATCCAGTTGGTCGATGACGTTATTGTTGTCAATATCACCAGCTTGCAAGCTGATGGTTGGCAACGTGGCTGTATTCCCAGCCGTGATCGTTACAGAGCCCTGCGCGCTGAGGAAGCCGCTGGCAGTGGCAACCGCCTTATATGTCCCAGGAGGGACAGTGAAGGCAAATGTTCCATCTACATTGGCGGGAACGGATGCGGCCAGTGTATCATCTGCATTATATAAGTTGATCGTTACTGCCTTGGAAGCATGTACCTGACCAGTGAGCATCCCTACCGGTAGCGGTGTTGGAGTAGGTGAAGCAACCGTCGTGGGTGTGAAAAGTGGTGTGGGCGATGCGACCGGTGTAGAGGTTAACTCAGGTGTTGGTGATTCGACGGGTGTGGAGGCAAATGTCGGAGTGGCGGTAGGCAACTGCGATAGCCATGAGTAGGTTGCAACGATCTGCCCAAAGACCGCCGACTCAGCTGCATAGTCGAAGACAACTGGCGGGGTAGCAAAATTGCCCGGGTTTAGTGAATGCAACACAAAGGACAGACTCACGCAGACATTATCCCTGAGGGTGGAATAGGCAACGAATTGATAGAAGTTGCCGGCGCCAGCATCACCTCCAATTTCTTTCAGAAAGGAGATGCCATTGATCGTTACCGTTTCAGATGAATCGACCATCGATGAAGCTGCCACCGGACTGCGACAGGGATTGGCGTTCTCCACTACAGCGACTTCCAGGTATTTCTCGCTCAGATTCGTACCCGGCACAAAGGGCAAATCAATGCGGGTGAAGTTATCCGTTCCACCACTAGCTATGACGCTCTGCGGTGGATATTTGAACTGAAAGCCGTAGGTCAGATTAGTGAAGGTCAACCAGTCTGCGGGCACTGTGGGAATTGCCGTATTAGTAGGCGCAGGAGTAAAGGTTGGCCCACCCGATGTAGCGGTTGGAGGTGGAAGAGTCGGTGTAAACGCAGGCGTAGGCGTGAACGTGGGTGTAGGTGTAAACTCAAGGATCGTCAGAGCAGCCACAAACGAGGGTAGAGACGTGAGTGTATTATCTCCTATGGAGACGCGCGCCTGACAGTCAATCGTCGTTTGCCCAGCCTGCAAGGCTGTGACATCAAATGTAAACGCCGCACCACTGGCGGTCGCTTTGTTGCCCTGTGAGCCAGCAATCGCAACGATGAATTTTCCACTTTGGGGGACATTGAAGGCCGCCACGGCATCCGCTCCAAAGAGATTCGTCACTGTGATGTTGCTCGTTTGCACCAGTGCCGGGTCAAAGGTACAGGTGAATTCAGTGCTGGTATACCCTTCGGCTGGCACATTATTCAAACTCACAGTAGTCAGTGCCGTTCCACCAATCGCGAGAGTGGCTGGGTCCACAGTTGTGGAAACATATGGGCTAGCCGGCGTAGGCGTTGGTGTGAAGGTGGACTGACCAGCTGGTGTAGGTGTTGGCGTGAAGGTGGATTGACCTGTTGGTGTTGGCGTGGCCGTTGCATTTGGATCAGGCGTATTCGTGACCTGGAGGGTCGGTGTGGCCGTTGCATTTGGATCCGGTGTATTCGTCGCCTGACCGGTGGCTGTGGCTGTCACAGATCCATCCGGCGTGTTTGTAACTTGTGGCGTACCAGGCGTGCCTGTCGTAGCTGTCGGTGTGGCACTAGCCTGACCGGTGGGGGTTGCCGTGGGTATGGGTTGGCTCATCACGTTCAACAGCGGTTTATATAAGCTGACAATTTTGCCGTCTTTTGCAAATGTGGTGGTATTCCAAAAGGCGTTGTATTTGAACTGCCACCCGGCAAACGTCGCGCCCACCATGGTGGGACGCAGTGTAAAATGCACGTGGGGAACATTCGGCTCAACATATCCCGGGCAATACTTATATCGAATGCCATCTGCAATGATGCCCAGACGCTGGTTGCGCGCAACGGTATCGCCCAATTTCACCTGAATGTTGCCAAGGAATTGGTATTCTGTGATCCAGCCACCACTATGAGTGATTTTCAAGTGACATTTCGATATTTCAGTCACTGTCCCTGCCGCCGCGGCTGCCACCCAAAATTTGGACGTATCTTCCCCAGTGAACATAGTAGGGCGCGGTGCAAAATCCACTGCGCCACCGTTGCGATAGTTATGCGAGCTGCCCAGCGGGCGATCACTGCCGTCATCGAACCCGTCAATCGCAACCCAGGCAATCCCCTCATCCCAGGGCAATTGGAACATGTCCACTGGTGGAAGGGTGGTCTGGGCTTGCGCGGGCTGGTTTATTGGGATGAATGAAACCAGCATCACCACCAGACTGAGACATCGAAGCAAATTTCTTTGGATATTGGACATCATTCCTCGCTTCCTTCTACGGGTTGGCCTGATCCTCTTCGAACGGCCTTCCCTTCACGGATGTTATTCGTTACGATCCAAACACAAACAACGCGCTCTTACCTAGCCGTACCACGTCACCAGGTTTAAGGAACGCAGAGTTCCGTTTCACCATCTGGCCGTTGACGTACGTCTCACCGCCCAGGTCCATCAGGTAATAGCCGTTGCTGGTTTCGAAAATCTTGGCGTGTTGACTGAGAATATGCGGGTCGTTGAGGCACAGATCATTCATCGGGTCCCGCCCAATCAAGAAAGGTAATTTGCTCAGCGCGAAACTTTTCCCGGCATACGGACCATGCTTGAAATGAACCCTGGCAACTCCCGAAGACGGCCTGACCTTTTTTTCCAGGGCAGGCTTGGCCACTGGGAGTACATGACGGAATCTTTTATACATGACAGCACCAGCGCCAACGACCACCAGCGCTGCAATCAGGCTGATCACCCATCCATACTTCCCTTGATCCGTCGTCTCAAAGATGGTAGGTTCCAATGGAAGGTTGGCGCCGGTTTGTGGAATAGGCTGAGCAGCGCCTGCTTCTTTATCAATGTTCAACGCGACGTTATTGCCAACGATGGCCACGCCCGGCAGCCGCGCGGCAAACCCTTCCGCGTTGCGGATGGCAAGCGCGGCGCTCTCCAGGGTAAGGTTGGTCTGGCAGCCTTTCAGAGCCTGGAAATACACCTCTGCCAATACGCCATTCACCACCTGAGGAGAGGTGCTGGCATACGAACCATCCACCTGGCCACTGATCTGGGGCAACGGTAAACCGTTCATGCCCGCAACCGGACTCGAAGCATTCATCGGCTTCAGACAGGCCGGGTCATAGCGGATTTGGAAGGTAAATCCCTGCACGGGTGTGCCAGCCGTGGCATTAACCGTGACAATAACAGTCTCCCCGGTCTTATAGGCAGTCGCGCTGGCGGTCAGCCAGATCGAATCAGTCGATTGAGCATGGACGCCCAATACGAGCACGAACGCGAATAGAAGGGCAAGAGGTATTGTTAAAATACGTTTCATACATAAACTCCAAGGCAGGGACACGTGAAATCACATGTCCCTGCCACTTTCAAACTGACTTATTGCCAGACGATCGGACCGGTCTCGCGATAGTTGGCTGCCAGGAGCTCCAGATCGAGCACATTGATGGTGCCATCGTTATTCAGGTCTGCGGCGGCGGGGGTAGCGGTGTTGTAGTTCATGCCAATCGTCATCGCATCAAGCTGGTCAATGACGTTATTGCCATCAATATCGCCAGCCAGCAGTGTCACGTTGGGCAATGAAGTTGTGCCTCCGCTCGTGATCGTGGCTGAACCGGCTGTGCTGAGGAAGCCAGGGGCTGTGGCAACCACAGCATAGGTTCCAGCCGGAGCAGTGAGGCTGAAGGTGCCATCCGGATTGGCCGGCACAGTGGCGACCAGTGTATTGGTGGCGTCAAACAGGTTGACAGTTACCGGTTTGCCAGCCAATACCTGTCCGTTGAGAGTGCCGGCCGGGAGAGGCGTGGGCGAAGGAATGGGTGTTGAGGTTGCAGTCGGTAAAGTTCCGGTCGGTGTGGGTGATTCCACCGGTGTTGAGGTTGCAGTTGGCAAAGTTCCGGTTGGTGTCGGTGATTCCACTGGCGTTGAGGTTGCAGTCGGCAAAGTTCCGGTCGGCGTGGGTGATTCCACGGGTGTTGAGGTTGCAGTCGGTAAAGTTCCGGTTGGTGTGGGTGATTCCACGGGTGTTGAGGTTGCAGTCGGCAAAGTTCCAGTCGGCGTGGGTGATTCCACGGGCGTTGAGGTTGCAGTCGGTAAAGTTCCAGTCGGTGTGGGTGATTCCACGGGCGTTGAGGTTTGCGTAGCAGTCGGGGCACTGCCAGTGATGGTTACAGCAGTTCCAGTGGAGGATAGAGGCGTAAGCACGTTGTTGCCTTGCGAGACGCGTACTGTACATTCCACAGTGCTCTGCCCCGCTTGCAGGGCGGTGACGGTGAAGGTGAAGGCAGGTCCGCTGGTGGTGGCTTTGTTGCCGTTGCTGCCAGCAATCGCTACAATGAAACTTCCGTTTTGAGGATTGTTGACCGCCGCGGCGGCATCTGCACCGAAGAGGGAACCGATCGTGATGTTGCTTACGGCCAGCAGCGTCGCGTTATAGGTACAGGTGAATTCCGCGCTCGTATAGCCCGCGGCAGGCACGTTGTTCAAACTGACCGTGGCCAACGCGCTCTCTCCCACATTCAAGCTGGCGGGACTCACGTTGGTGGAAACGGATGGCTGGGTGTTGACAACCTCACGAATGGTAAGGAAGTAGAATCCACTCCCCGATTGAGGCTGGACCTGGACGTAATAGGTGCCAGCCGGCTGTGTGCTTGTGAGGGTGTTGGTGCCCTGAGCCAGCTCGGTGTTGCTGGCATCCAACAGGGTCAGTTGGGGAACCAGTCCACCGGTAATGGACGAAGCCGTTACAACGAAACTATGAGTTGCTGTAAATTCGAACCGCCATTTTTCGAAGATACTATCGGACACAAGACCGACATAGGTTGCATCCCAAAAATTCAGGTCGCGGTTAACGATCACGGCCTCTGACACTGCTTGCGCTCCGGCGGGCGTACTGGCACGCGCGGTCTGGACGCTCCCCATGGGGCTGAATAGCAAAGCGAGCAGGACAAAAATTTGCAGTAGACGTTTGGATCTCATTGCTACTTACTCCTTATTTAATTGGATTTTCTATGATGTCGATGTTTCCATTGTATGGCTATGTGGCACTCGCGACCGTTGCATTAGAGTTACGGCGATATTGCAAAATAATTGCGAAGATAGAAGAGTAATGTCAGTCATCAAGCAGTACTCTGGTAGGATACGTGAATGAAAAAAGCGATGGACTCTCTTTTCAGAAAGTTCACCGCCTTTTCGATCACCATGCACCGATTAACAGATTCGAATGTGAAAAGCTGTAGCAAAAAATTGAAGTCCCTGATGATCAGGGACTTCATAAACTCACGCTACTTTTTCAGTAACACCTTATTCCAATCCAACATTGTTTTGAGATGCTCCATCGGGACCTGGCCCTCGGGAGCGAAACCCACAAACGAGCGGTTGTACGTGTCCTCCGTTCCATCGGAGAGGTTCCACGTCAATGTATTTCGGAATATGCCCAGGCAGGATGTGCCGCGGAAGTCATCGGGCAGGGAGGTTTCGAAGGTGTAAACGTAGATACCGTCGGCGGTTTCCACTACTTCGATGACGGTGGCTTCATGAATCCAGCGAAGCCATTGGGTTTGTGTAACCTGTTTTTTCTCCGCGTCGAGCGTTGTGCGCGTTCGTGTGATGGCTTCGCCGGATTTGTACACCCAGGGGGCAGTGGGCGGAGGCGCATTCTTTCCGCCTTTAGGCTGGGGACGTTTGCCCAGGAATTCCCCCGGCAACAAGCCGACACCGTTCGAATCTTCAACCCCTCTGGCAATCTGCCATTGACTTGGCTCGCTGTTAACAAACCTCAACCAAAAGATGCTCGCGCCCTGAATGTAATGCTCTGCCCCTGTTGGATGAATGAACGTGACGCCCGGCGTTTTTGCATTGAATAGTTTGAAATACCGGGCGGCGTTATCGGTTAAACCGCCGGGTGGCAGGTTGCCGCGAACATGTTGAATATGTTCGGCGGTTTCGTTACAGACTGCGCGTGTGACAATAAGCTCTTGGGTGCGCCCGTGTTCGCGCCGCCAATTGCCAATATTGTCCGACGCCCATTTGTTGAAGATTGGGTAGAGCGTAGTGTCGGCAAAACGGACCTTGTCTTCTTCGGGCGTGAAGGTTTCCCAACCTGCCGCTGTGACGTGATTAACTCGCATCTGGGTGAGCATGACGATCCACTTCCACGCCCAGGCTGGGAGCTGGTTTTTCATCACCTCCAACTTTGCCAGAGCCTGGTCAGTTGTCATGGACATGCACTCATATTTGGCTTCTTCCTCCACCAACCCATCTAAGCCGATGCGCTTGGACTTCGGTCCATTGGCTTTGACGCCCTGCATCTGCATGGCGATCCTGTCCTTCCAAACTTTTTCGGTGGCGGAGGCGAGTTTGGGTTTGTTTGCTTCTGCGCCTTCATATTGAGCGATCTTTTCCTGGCATCTGGCCGCCACATCGGCATCGCTCAGTACAGCTTGTTGTTTCTTGACATCGGCAATACGCAGTCGTACAAGCAGGTCTTTAGGATCTGCCCATGATCCATGCGCCGACTTATAGCGCATCCCCGAAAAATGGATGATCATGTATTGCAACCAGAGCGGGAAACGCTTCGGCTCCTTCTCAAACCTGGCGCGGATGTCCGCGAGCAGTTGATACTGATCCTTACCTTCAAGGGTCCTGACGTATTGTTCCACTTTCAGACGCACAATGTCCTTGACAGTGACGGGGACCTTCGGGTCGTAGTTGACGAGGAATTCCGCTTCGGTAATTGTGTAGTTTGGGTCCGCCTTGCTGAGTTTGTACCATTCGAGTTTTGGTGTTTCGACCTTGTTGTAGGTCTCATCAAACTGGCGCAGTTTCTCCATTTCTTCTAACAGCATGGGCAGGGCGGACTCGTTCTTGAGTGTATACTCCGCTTCGACTTTGGTGCGGTTGGGGTGTTCTGCCGCCATCCCTTCAAGTTGACGCTGAAGGTAACGGATACGGTCTCTCAGGAAACCAAGCTGGGCCTTGAATGACTCGATGCGCGACTGAATGAAACTGCGCTCGCCACGAATATCCTTGGGCCACGAAGCGATGAAATAATCGTGGTTCTTTTGGATCAGCGCCATTGCCTCCTCTTCGATTGGCTTGTATTTGACGAAAAAGCTCCTGGCGTCCTTGATCATGAAATAATTTTTCAGGCTGGCATATCGCTTGAATGCAGCAACGCGGGCGTAGTCCATGCCGTCTTCGTATTCCTTCACATCCGCCGCAAGGGTGGAGATGTCCTTGTTCTTGTACTCCGCCCACAAGTCAACCTCCTTGTAATAAAGGAGAAAATCACGCAGTTTGTTCAACCGCATGGGATAGATAGTCTTGCATAATACTTCGTTCTGCCATTGGAAGTAGAGCGTCTCGGCCATGGTATGCTCCTGTAATTGAATGAGTAAATGACAGCCTGATTTTATTCCATTCTGTGCAAATCATAGGAGGCAACGCACAGAATCAACTGGCGCTCAACACAAGCCAAACTGCCCCGATGTTTTCCAGAAACATCGGGGCAGTTTTAATTTGGGTGGACAAAAGTCCACTTCTACATCCTTTACACCACCACGCTTACCAATCTTCCCTTCGCCACGATCACTTTCTTTGGCACCTTCCCCTCCAGATATTTTCGTATCGTTTCGGAAGCCAGTGCTGCGGACTTGATTTCTTCTTCACTCGCATCAGCCGCGACGTTGACGCGGCCGCGCACTTTACCATTGACCTGTACGGGGATTTCAATCATATCTTCCTTCGCAGCGGTCTCGTCAACCTTGGGCCATAACTGTTGATGGATCGAATATGGCTTGCCCAGGTGATTCGTCCACAGTTCTTCGGTGATGTGCGGCGCGACCGGAGCCAGCATTTTCAAATAGATTTCCTGGGCTTCTTCCCATTCGGGTGTACCGACGGCGCCAGCTTCGCGCGCCTTGTACATTTCGTTCAGCAATTCCATCAACGACGAGATGACGGTGTTGAACTCAAAGTTCTCGAAATCGTGCGTGACACTCTTCAAGGTCTGATGAACCTTGCGCCGCAAATTCCTCTTCACTTCATCCGTGGCTGTCATCCGTTCATCCGTTACAACATCCGTTGATGAATCCGTGAACAATGCCCACACACGCCGAATCCAGCGCGCGGTTCCTTCGATGCCGTGTGAGTCCCAGGGTGCGCCTTGCTGCCAGCGCGCGAAGAACATCAAATAGGCGCGCACGGTGTCCGCACCATATTTCTCAACCAACACATCAGGCGCGACTACATTGCCGCGGCTCTTCGACATCTTGCTATTGTCTTCCGCCAGCACCATGCCCTGGTTGCGCAGTTGCACCATCGGCTCGCCGCCTTCCGTGATGCCCATATCACGCAATGCCTTGTGAAAGAAACGCGTGTACAGCAAGTGCATGTTGGCATGTTCACTGCCGCCGGTGTAGGTGTCAACGGGCATCCAGTAGTTGTACTCGGCATCATCGAATGGACCCTTATCATAATGCGGCGACAAATACCGCAGGTGGTACCACGACGAACACATGAACGTGTCCATCGTATCGGTTTCGCGCACGGCAGGCTCACCGCCAATTGGGCAGGTGGTATGCTTCCACGTCGGATGAAACTTCAACGGCGATTCGCCCGTCGGTTTCCATTCCACATCATCGGGTAGCAGCACTGGCAGTTGGTCTTCCGGCACAGGATTCCAGCCATGCGTTTCGCAATAGACCATCGGGATTGGCGCGCCCCAATAACGCTGCCGCGAGATCAACCAATCGCGATAACGATAATTGACATCCCGCTTGCCGATGCCTTTTTGCTCCAGCCATTCGACCACGGCTTTGATGGCCGGATTCTTCAGACCCTTGTCGTTGGTGGCGCGCGTGCCGTTGAACGGTCCGCTGTTGATCATGATGCCTTCATGCTCGTGGGCGGCTTCCATCGTATCGCCGTTCAACTCTTGGACGGGCGGATGGCCATCTGCACCGACTGGCTGGATCACCGGAATCACTTTCAGCCCATACTTACGCGCAAATTCGAAGTCCCGTTCGTCATGGGCGGGGACGGCCATGATCGCGCCGGTGCCGTAGGACATCAGCACATAATCTGCTACCCAGATCGGGATGCGCTCCTGATTCACGGGATTGATGGCATAACCACCCGTGAAGACGCCAGTCTTTTCCTTGTCCTTCGCTTCGCGCTGGATGTCGGTCTGTCGCGCCGCCTGGGCTTTATACTCGTTGACGCTCTGCGCGTTGTCCGGCGTGGTAACCTTCTCCACCAGCGGATGTTCCGGGGACATGACCATGAAGGTCGCGCCCCACAGCGTATCGGGCCGGGTGGTGAAGATCTCGATGGGGTCGCCAGCTTTATCATCCCCTAAGGGGACCGTCTTGAAGATGACAGACGCGCCCTCGCTGCGACCGATCCAGTTCGTCTGCGAGACCTTGATGAAGTCGGGCCAGTCAATATCATCGAAGTGCAGTAATTCATCCGCGTATTTCGTCGCTTTGAAGAACCATTGTTCCAGTTCCTTCTTGATCACCGGCGTTCCACATCGCTCGCAGACCCGTTCCTCCCCTTTGACCTGTTCGCGCGCCAAAGTCGTATTGTCCTTCGGGCACCAATCCACCAGCGCTTTTTTGCGATAGGCCAGCCCGTGTTTGTATAACTGAATGAAGAACCATTCAGTCCACTTGTAGTATTCCGGGTCAGCGGAAACCGCTTCACGCTCCCAATCGAACATTGCACCCATCGAGCGCATCTGCTTACGCATCCGTTCGATGTTGGCGTAGGTCCACTTCTTCGGGTGGACGTTGTGCTTGATGGCCGCGCCCTCCGCGGGGAGTCCGAACGCATCGAATCCCATGGGAAACATGACGTTGTAGCCCTGCATCCGCTTGAAGCGCGCGCGCGCGTCAGGCGGAGTCATCGAGAACCAGTGACCGATGTGCAGGTCGCCGCTCGGGTAGGGCAGCATGGTCAGCGCGTAGTGCTTGGGCTTGCTCTCATCGATCACAGCCCGATACAGCTTATCAGCTTCCCATTTGGCCTGCCATCTCTGCTCGATGGCTCTGTGGTTATAGGATATATCTTTCACTTCAGTTGTCGTGTTATTTTTCGTTGCAGCCATTCTTTCCTCTTCAGAGATTTCTAATTCTCGCAAATTTAAAGTTCCATGGGGTCGCTTTTTGGCAAGCAAGGAGGCGTGGAAGAAGAGGACCTTCTTTCCAGAAGATGTAGTTAATTCGAACTTTCATTTGTGCCTCCTTTTCCAAATTTTGGAGTCCGTCGGCAAGCCGACGGCGTGGAGCACGCCCTTCGGGCAGTCCACGACTCCAGATATAAAACAAAAAATCCTTCATCCACTCAGGGACGAAGGACGCATAGCGCTCCGCGGTACCACCCGAATTGTAGAGCGAGGCTGGCCTAAAGGGCGTATCTCGCTTTACCACTCTTGATTGCGATAACGGGCAAACCCGTGGATGACTACTACACAGTTCACCATCCAGGTCTCTCTTTCGAGCAACAGGCGAGTTCGGCCTCTATAGTCCCCTTTAGGGGATTGGCACTCCCGTTCGGTGCCGTGGAAGGGCTTCCACCTCGCTCTCCCTTCTCGCTGACGGGATGACCTACTACTCCTGTCCTGACTTTTAACTATATCTGCCTATTATAGCATAAGAGCGACTACCTCGTAAACTCGGTATCGTAAACTCGGTAATCGCTCTCGCAGGTGGTGGACCCAGGGGGATTCGAACCCCCGGCCTTCTCAATGCCATTGAGACGCGCTCCCAACTGCGCTATGGGCCCGGATTTTCAGTGATTAGTTATTAAGTGTTCAGTAAATAACCACTGAACAGGTGGACCTGAGGGGATTCGAACCCCTGACTTCCTCAGTGCGATTGAGGCGCGCTCCCAACTGCGCTACAGGCCCATGGTCAAGGCGAAGGACATTCTACTTGAGGGGTGGGGGGATGTCAAGCAACATTTCCTTCATTTCATTCCTTTCGCAAATGACATGGGGCCTTAAGACTTTGAAAAGAGGGAGTGGCTCAAATCCCTGTACAATTCACAGACACTACCTGTAGGGAATTTCCATGACTGATACTATTATCAAACCTGTTTACCGCATGATGGACTTGCACGAAGAGGATCGTCCGCGTGAGCGGCTGGCTTCTTTGGGACCCCAGGCATTGTCCAACGCCGAATTGATCGCCATCCTCTTGCGCGTTGGCGTGACCGGGGAGAACGCTGTCCAGGTGGGGCAACGCCTGCTGCAAAGATTCAATGGCTTAAGCGGACTCCACCGCGCGCCCTTCAAGGAACTCATAGACCAGTATGGGCTCGGCGAAGCCAAGGCCTCCCAGATCAAAGCCGCGATCGAGCTGGGACGGCGGTTGACGCTTGAATCGCCGGAGGAACGCGCCGCGATCAACTCCCCTGCCGATGCCGCCGCGCTGGTTTCGTACGAAATGTCTGTGCTGGAGCAGGAGCATTTGCGCGTGATCGTGCGCCGGTTCACGTGGTTAGGTACCGCTCACTAAGTGAGCCAGGACTGGAGGAATGTCCTGGGGGCATCCAGCTTACCTAAGGTGGAAACACCGAGGGGACAATAGCATACTGGAGACGCGAGAACATCCCCAAAGCGATAAGGAGATGGGACTCGCTAGTCCCTGTGCTGCATGGTCAAAGCTAAACTGCTTGAAGTCCAGCCCACTCTGCTTGCGACAGGCAGACCGGAAATCGCTTGAGACCGGTTACCACTACATGCAAGGCATTAGGATCACGTGCCTTGCAACCTCCTGAAAGTGGGAGAGCCATCACTGTGATGGCTAAAACGGGCGAAAAGACGACCTACCCAGCACTACCAAAATATACCCAACCAACGGAAATCGGGATCGCCTACAAGCCGCGAGGCTCATGGCGACGGAGCCACCATAGTAGTCAGAGAATGGGAAAGCCATTTACACGGCGAAGGGTGGCAGGTGATTTCGACTACAAATACGAAAGAAGGTATGCGGAATGCAGAACGCCAACACACTATTTGCAGTCATGCGGACTTGTGGAGAAAAAGGTCAGCCAGTTGAACGACTGTATCGAATGTTGTATAACCGAAACCTCTATTTACAAGCCTACGCCAAGCTGTACTCGAACGAAGGCGCAATGACACCCGGAGTGACGCCAGAAACCGTGGATGAAATGTCACTCAAGAAAATTGACAACATCATTGAGTCCATCAAATACGAACGCTATCGATGGACACCTGTGAGGCGCACTTACATCAAGAAAGCAAATGGCAAATTACGCCCCTTGGGTCTGCCAACATGGAGCGACAAACTACTGCAAGAAGTTATCCGCTCCATCCTGGAAGAATACTACGAACCACAGTTTAGCTCACACTCGCACGGATTCAGACCCAATAAAGGATGCCACACTGCCCTGATGGAAGTACACAAGACCTGGACTGGCACCAAATGGATCATTGAAGGAGATATTACCTCTTACTTCGACAGCATTGACCACACCATCCTGTTGGAGATCCTAAAAGAGAAAATCGACGACAACCGATTCATCAGACTAATCCAAGGTCTATTGGAAAGTGGCTATATGGAAGATTGGATACACAACAAAACCTACAGTGGCACCCCGCAAGGAGGGGTGCTCTCGCCACTGCTGGCAAACATCTATCTGGATAAACTCGACAAATACGCCGAAGAACTCATCCAAAGCTACAACAAAGGCACCAAGAGAGCACCCAATCCTGAATACGAAAAGCTATTTCGCAAACGACGATACGCTATAAAAATGGGCAATCATGGCACAGCCAAAAGTATCCTACAGCAAATGAGGACAATGCCATCGCAAGACACTAGAGACCCCAACTACAGAAGAATGCGATACGTGAGATATGCTGACGACTTCATGATTGGCATCATCGGTCCCAGATCAGAAGCAATGGAAATTAAGCAGAAAATCGGTGACTACCTGCAAGAAAAGCTGAAGCTCGAACTCTCAGAAGAAAAGACACTGGTTACCGACGCAAGTCGAACTGCTGCAAAATTCCTGAACTACGAAATCCAGGGACAATACAGCAACACAAAGCTCTCACCGATGAGTGGACGACATACTCGACGTTCAGCGAACGGTATTATGTCGCTACGGGTTCCAAAAAGCGTATACACAAAGAAAAGCGCGCCCTATCTGCAAAATGGCAAACCAATACACCTCTCTTACATGATAGTAAACAGCGACTTCACCATTGTCAATGAATACCAGTCAAAACTGAGAGGGCTGTACCAGTATTATGCCCTGGCAGTTAACGTCTCAAAAGAACTCTCCCACCTGAAATACATGATGGAGCAATCCCTCCTGAAAACACTGGCAGCAAAGCACAAAGCATCAGCAAAAGTGATGCGCGACAAATACACTGCCAAAACTCCCACGGATAAGGGAACGCTTCTGAACTGTATTGAAGTAAGGATTGAACGAGATGGAAAGAAACCGCTTGTTGCACGCTTCGGAGGCTTTTCGATTGAACGACAGAATATCTGGAAGATAAATGACCAACTGCCCAAACCAATTAATAACGGACGCACAGAACTACTACAAAGACTGCTCGCAGATCAATGTGAAATCTGTGGCTCACCCGAACTGGTGGAAGTACACCACGTCCGAAAGCTGGCGGACATCAAGGGCACCAAAAATGAACATGTGGATTGGAAAATATGGATGGCAAGCCGCCAGCGTAAAACGCTGGTTGTATGCAGACAATGCCACCAAACAATCCATGCTGGTAAACCACTACCTACATTAGCTAATCGCTAGAAATCACTAGAGAGCCGGATGACGCGAAAGCGTCACGTCCGGTTCGGAGGGGGGTGTTTGGAAAAGGACGGAAACGTACCTCGCCAGGCACCCACCCTACCTGTTGGACAGGAGAAACCACGTGCTGGAAACCGTGGAAGTGTACAAAGGATCGGTCAATTCGTCGCAGATACGGGTGGGCGAAATCTTCAAGGAAGCCGTGCGCAAAAACGCTTCAGCGCTGGTCGTCATCCACAACCATCCCAGCGGCGACCCTACGCCCAGCCCAGATGATGTGGCCGTGACGCGCGCCATCGTGCAGGCCGGCAAATTACTGGACGTGGAAGTACTTGACCGTGCGCCGTGGAAGGATGCTGTTGTAGTGCTCTAAACGAGCCAGACGCCTACTACGTCTGAGCCTGACCAGGCAGGCAGCGGAGACTAT
>DASTOH010000144.1:0-10998 GCA_035720235.1 Anaerolineales bacterium
TGTCAAACGGACGCGCCGTTTATTGCGAGACGCGTTGGTTTCATTGATTCTGGAAAAGGATTTTGCATCCATTTCCATCAAGGAGATCACAGCACGTGCCGAAGTCGCCTACATCACTTTCTTCAGGCATTTCGAGAGCCTTGATCAGTTATTGATGGAGGTTTTGGATGAAGGGCTGGCCGAGTTGATGAATCATATCGAGACGCTGGCGAAGCAGTCCGAAACGTCGGCCCTTGAAACGGAGGGGAGGTTGATCTTTGAATATATCGAGCAGAAAGCCGATCTCTTTCGTATCTTATTCAAAAGCCAAAGCGTGACGCGTGTCCGCAAGAAAGTTGTGAGGAATATCGCCGCCATTTTTCAAAAATCCTGCCTGCCTTTAACAAGATCGGGCAATGAGGTGACCGTCGCTATCACGTCGAATCATATTGCGACTTCTTTACTGTCCCTGATTGAATGGTGGCTGGACAATAAGATGACTCCCTCGCCAGCACAGATGGGGAAGGTTTACAAGAGTTTGATCACTGATTCTACCGTGGGAGCCGTGAGTTCTTTGTCAGCCGTATCAAGATAAATGACAAACAAATCTGGCATATAATAAAAAAAATTTCGCCATCTCAAAGGAGTAGTTATGGCAGGTGTGCCCTCGGGCACCGTCACTTTCCTTTTCACCGATATCGAAGGCAGTACCAAACTCGCGCAGGAATATCCTGACGAAATGCCTGTCCTTTTGGCGCGGCACAATGAGATTTTGCATCAATCTATTGAAGCGCACAACGGATATGTCTTTCAAATTGTGGGCGATTCTTTTTCCGCTGCGTTCCACTCCGCCAGTGACGCGTTGAATGCCGCTTTGAACGCGCAACGCGGATTGCAAAACGAATCGTGGACTCCCGCGCCTATCAAAGTTCGTATGGGGATTCACGCGGGTGCGGCACAACTCAATGAGAATAAACAATACACCTCATACGCGACCCTCGCAATGACCCAGCGCATCATGTCAGCGGGGCATGGCGGGCAGGTGTTGATTTCCAACGCGACGCAAGAACTCCTCCGTGATGGTTTATCAGTTGGATTGTCCCTGCGCGATATGGGCGAACGCAGGCTCAAGGATTTAATTCGTCCCGAACGTCTCTATCAACTCATCAGCCCAAACCTTCTCGCTGATTTTCCTCCGCTCAAAACACTAGACCTCTATCGTCACAATCTACCAACTCAATTGACCAGTTTCATCGGGCGCGGGAATGAGATCGGCGAAACAACCAAACTAATCGCCGAATATCGTGTGCTAACGCTCACAGGCTCTGGTGGCGCGGGCAAGACGCGTTTGAGTCTGCAAGTGGGTGCGGAATGTTTGGATCAATTTCCAAATGGCGTTTGGTTTGTAGAGCTAGCGTCGTTCACAGAGCCGTCGCTAATCGTCGGGTCGGTCATGTCCGTCCTTGGATGGCAGGAGAAGGAAAATGACATCCATATGCTTGCAAAATATATCGGGAGTCAATCGCTGTTGTTGATTCTCGACAATTGCGAACATCTCATCGAAGACTGCGCACGCCTGGTCGAAACGCTGATTCAATCCTGTCCCAAACTTCGCGTGCTGGCATCCAGTCGCGAAGCGTTCGGCATCGCAGGCGAACGCCCATATCATGTCCCATCCCTGCCGTTCCCCGACCCGAAGCATCTGCCATCGTTGGGTGAAATCGCGGCATATGAATCGGTGCAACTGTTCATTGAACGCGTCAGGACGTTTGTCCCCTCATTTGCGTTGACGGAAAAGAACGCTTCCTCTGTCGCTCAAATTTGCTCCCATTTAGATGGGATTCCACTGGCTTTGGAATTAGCCGCGGCGCGCGTCAAGGTGATGTCCGTTGAGCAGATGGCAGCGCGGTTAGGAGATATCTTCAACCTGCTCACGAGTGGAAACCGTACTGCCCTGCCGCGTCAACAGACTCTGCGCGCGCTCATCGAGTGGAGTTACGATCTGCTCTCTGACTCGGAGAAGATTCTCTTCCGCAGGCTGGCTGCGTTTTCAGGCGGCTGGTCACTTGAGGCAGCAGAGTCAGTTTGCAGTGTAGAGGGACGCGGCACAGCTGTCCTCGATGATTTGGCACGACTCGTGGATAAGTCGCTGGTCGTCAAAGAGGAAGTCAATGGCGAAGCGCGTTTCCACATGCTCGAAACGATACGACAATATGCTGAATTCAAGATGTTCGCCTCCGAAGAGGTGGACGATGTGAAGAACCGTCACCATGATTGGTTTATGCCGTTGGCGGAAGAGGCGGAACCAAAACTACGCACAGGCGAACAGTTGACGTGGCTCAACCGATTGGAGTTGGAGCATGATAATCTGCGTGCCGCGCTGAGTTGGTCCATTGAACAAAAACTTACTGAGCAGGCGTTACGCATCCCATCGGCGCTGGCGTATTTTTGGGAGATTCATGGGCATTCAGAGGAAGGACGCAATTGGTTCAAGCAGGTACTGGCAATAGATGATGACGCGAAAAAGAAACATCCTTTCGCTTGGGCAAATGCGGTGCATGGCGTTGCTGCTCTCTCAGCCTATACCCCGCAATTTCAATCCTATCAGCCCCACGTAAAAGAGGCAGTGAAGATCTTCCGCGAGCATGGAGATGATTTCAGAGTTGGGCATACTCTATATCATCTGGCTTATTTCCCGCATTTCGCAGGGGAATTGGATACAGCAAAAACAAAATACCAAGAAAGCTTCGATGCGTATAAAAAAATCAATAACCGCTGGGGTATGGGAGAATGTTTACATTGCATCGCGCATATCGCAGAACAACAAGGGAAGGCAGAAGAGGGAGGAGAACTATATCGCCAGAGCTTGGATTTACTCAAGCCAATCGGCGACCGTTGGAGTTTGTTTCATCCAGTGGGAGACACCGCGTTGATCGCGCTCAACAAAGGTGAGTTGGACACAGCCAAAATGATCCTGGAAGAAAGCATTCAGGCATTTGAGGAATTAAAAAATCGCGAATGGACTTCGATTAGTATCAACCGTCTTATTGAGGTGCTTTATGAACAGGGTGAATACGAACACGCCCGAAAAGTGAATCAGGGTAACCTAGACGTCCAGAGAGAAACGAACAACCTGGATCAATTAAGCTGGAGTATTGAGCTAAAAGGAAGGATAGAACTGGCTGAGGGAAATCTATCCTCGGCGCATCAACTCCTAGACGAGGCGCTTGCAATTTCAGAGAAAACCAATAACCAATTTAGTATGGGGTTCTTGAAGACGGCCCTTGGGTTGATTGACTGCTATGAGGGAAATTACGCCCATGGTAAGGAGATAATTGAGATTGGAATTGAAAAAGTACGGAAAGAATATGCTTCCAAAGCTTCAGCACTTCTCACCTATCGAAGCCACGCGCTCTGGCTGGAGAAAGACATACAGAGCGCGGCTCAGTCCTATCGCGACACAATCAAGGAGCTGAAGGATAATTATTTCTTTATCCGCATCCCAGAATGTCTGGAAGGGTTGGGGAAGATCGCGGTTGTACAAAATCAACCCGAGCGCGCCGCGCATCTCTTCGGTGCGGCGGAGGCGATGCGCGAGAAGATGGGCACGCCTATCCCGCCTGTCATGCGCGCGGAGTATGAGGCTCATCTTCAATTATTGGGGAAAGCGTTTGAATCGTCATGGAGACACGGACGCGAGATGATGATGGAAGAAGTCATTGAATTCGCATTGGAACAGTAGTGGGACAAATTATCACGTGCCGAGCAATTTGTAATCACATCAATCTTATTGCGATGGCGGAACCGCAATACCCCACCAACAGTATGACAACGGCTTGGGAAATTCGGCTAAATATGCCTGCTCCATCTGTTCGATTTGAAAGCCTCCCTCGATAAGTAGCGATGGGATGCATTGCATATTGCTGTTACTCAGCCCCATCGCCAAGAAAACCGCGCACGGCTGCCACGAATTTCGGCCAGGCGGCTTCGTGCTCCGTCAGCACGTGATTCTTACTTTCTAACGCGACGAACTGCGCCTTGGGAATCAGGGAGGCCAGGAGGCGGCCTTCTTCAAAGGGAACTGCTTGATCTTCACGTGAATGCAAAACCAACGTCGGGACCGTAATCTGTTGTGCGAGATCGCGAACGTCGATACGATGCATTTCGCTCTCCAGTCGCACCGCGTTTTTCGGAGAGACAGAAAGCCGCATCTGCTCTTCCAAAGCGCGTATATGTTCTGGGGATGCATCGGGAAACAACTGCATCGCAAAGACCTGTCGAAAGGCAGGATTCTCGCGTCCCCATCCAACCTGCATCAAGCTGATCATCAATTTCTCTTCTTCAATTTGCTCCTCGGTTAAGTCTCGCTTCAACCAACCCCGTGCGTAAGCCCCATGCACAATCAGACGAGTGACCCTGTCGAGATGTCGGGCAGCATATGCAACGGCGACGGCGCCTGCCTGCGACATCGCAAAGAGTGGGAACCGTCGAAGACCGGCGGCTTCCACCACTGCCTCGAGATCGCGCACCCACGCTTCGAACGATACATCCTCCGCATTCCAATCTGATAATCCTGAGCCGCGTTCGTCGTAGTAGATCAGCGTGTGATGGCGGGTCAATTCCTCCAGCCAGTGCGCCCAGACCGGGCTATCCCAATCATATTCGACATGACCCATATAATTGCCAACCTTGACCAACGGTGGACCATCCCCGGCAATCGCAAATGCGATGCGAGTCCCATCGAAGCCTGTGGTAAACGAGACGCGATGCTCGATCTTCTTCCGGCGCTGTACGAGTGGTGGTTGATCACCTGCCTGAAAAGACGCCGGAGCAAGTGGATCGTTCGCGCTGAAGAGTCCCAATGCTCTGGCTTTGGTGATGGCTTGCGTCCGGCTGCTGACGCCCAGCTTGTTAAAAATCTGTCGGTTGTACCACTTGACGGTGTGAAGGCTCAGGAACAGCTCATCGGCGATCTGCTGATCAGATAAACCGGTTGCCAATCGCTCTAAGATCTCCCGCTCGCGTTTGTTCATTGGAGTCAGTAACGGCTCTTTATCTTCCATAACAGCATTCTCAGAGGATGAGACTCATAAACACAGTGTCGACTTGGGCCATCCTACCATACCTCGTTGGCTTTTTCCATTCTTGTTTCCATTCTTTCGAGTGGAGACATTCAGCCTGTTTTTGCCTATGCTTGGGGAGGATCTAAAATCTGTTTTCTATAAAGAAAGGAACTCAATCCATGAATACCCAAACTCCGACCCTCATCAATGGCGTGAATGTAGACCAACTCGTGGCCACGGTCAACGCCATCAAGCAGAATCCCGATCTCGCTCGTTTCCAATTTCGGGCGCACAATGAATGGCTTGAAGGCGGCCATTCCCGCACCTTTATCCAGGGATTTTATGGTGCCGGTCAGGAAGATACCTCCCGCACAACACCGTTCGTACTGATAGGAGATGAGCCTCCTGTACTACTCAGCGCCAATGCCGGACCGAATGCCGTTGAAGCCATTTTGCACGCACTGGCATCGTGTTTGGCTGTGGGCTTTATCTATAACGCGGCTGCACAGGGGATTGAGATCGAGAGCCTGAATTTCGACATGGAAGGAGACCTGGACCTGCGCGCCTTCCTGGGGTTGTCTGAAGAAGTACGCCCGGGTTATGAGGGCATTCGCCTGACATATCAGGTAAAGAGCAATGCGCCGCACGAAAAGATTGTGGAATTATGCAATTACGTCCAGAAAACATCGCCGGTGTTGGACATCATCCGCAACCCGGTCCCTGTGAGCATCTCTCTGAAGAACTAGAGTCTTGATCGGGTCTTGAATTAAGAGCATGGAGCGGGTTGCAGTCTCAGTCCGCTCCATGCTTGAAAACGCTTCGTCGATGGTCAGGAGAAGAAATCATGACAACCACAATAAGTTCGACCCAGACACCAGAACTGGAATCATTGCGCGCCGCGATTCAGGAAGAATACAGATTGGTTGCCCTGGAACCTCAACGCGGCTTCCATTTCCACACCGGGCGGCGGCTTGCCCATTTACTTGGCTACCCTGAGGAATGGCTTATTGGACTACCGGAGTCCTCCATCGCTTCCTTCGCCGGGACAGGGAACCCCTTCAGCCTTGGAGCATTGAATCCTAGAGATCAGGTGGTGGACATCGGCAGTGGTGCAGGGTTCGACAGTTTAATCGCCGCTCGCATGGTCTCACCCGATGGGCAGGTCGTGGGCATAGATATGACCCCGGCGATGATCGAAAAAGCAAAAAGTGCTGCTCAGGAGGCTGGAATCAGCAATGTTGAATTCCGCCAGGGCTATGCTGAAACCTTACCAATTGAAGATAGCTGGGCCGATGTTGTGATCTCGAATGGCGTCCTGAACCTGATCCCAGATAAACCCGCAGCCTTGCAGGAAATGGCGCGGATCCTCAAGCCTGGCGGTCGTTTGCAAATCGGCGATATCCTGGTCCAGAAAGCAGTTCCAGAGAGTGCCAAACGTAAGATCGATTTGTGGACAGGCTGAATTGCCGGCGCTCTGTTGGAAGCAGAGCTCAAGGCTACGGTCGTAGCCGCTGGTTTTGTCGATTTCGAAATCACTTGGCAAGCCGATGTCTTTGACGGCGCGCCTCAGTCATCCAGCGCGGCAAACTTTGGAACTCTGGGAATCAACTTCCGAGCGAGAAAACCTATCGATGACGCAGAGTGGTCAGCGGCTTTGGCGGAATTGACTTGCGAAGCCACATAGGAAAGGCAGTATTTTTGGAAAAGGATAAATTTTTATTTGTGGTAGGCTGAGTTCAATAAAGCTTCTCTCTATAATAATCATGGATGCTATTCCGCACCGAATTACGATCAGTTTGGAAAAAGGAGATTACATATGACTGCCGCTTATATCCTCATACAAATAAATGCAACAGACCCGCGTAAAGTCATGGCGACTATTCGTGCCGTTGCGGGAGTGAAGCAAGCTCACCTTTTGATGGGACCCATAGATTGCATCGCATACGTTGAAACGGATACTCTGGAGTCACTTGGCGATACCGTTGTTGCTCTCCGCAGTGTGAATGGTGTGGCGAGCACTGATACTCGCGTCGCCGTTCCCGTGCAGTGACCCGATTCGTCCTAAGGCCAGAGGGCAATCCCCCACCAACAGTAGGATGCTGACTTTGGAAATTGAGCCAGATACCCTTGATCCATCTGCTCTACCTGAAAACCGCCTTGCACGAGCAAAGCAGGGATATCCCGTGTGAGGTGGAGTCCCTGAAACAGCGAGTGGAAAACTGGTTCCAATCGTCTTTGCCAGCGTTGGACGGCGGGATCAGGCGATAGCCCAAGTTCAAAAAAGGTGAGTTTTCCTTCTGATTTCAAGACGCGTGCAAGGCCCTGAATTGCATCATGGATACCAGCAATGGTGCACAGCGTAAAGGTACTCACAACCGTATCTACTGTGTTATCCTCCAATGGGATGCGCTCGCTGGGTAGATCGATAAATTCGATATTCAGTTTCGTTTGATGGCCCCGCCTCTCTGCAAGCCGAACCATTCCCAAATTTGGTTCCAGTGCATAGAGCTTAGTCACGCGGGTGGGATCGTAATGAGGAAAATTTGCGCCAGAGCCTACACCAATCTCAAGCACATTTCCTTCAGCAAGCGGTATGATTTGTCGGCGAATGTTTTGAATAGGCGTTGGGTCGCCCAATTTATTCACAAGGTGAGGATAAACAAAGTCTTGGTAGAAACGCATGAACTCTCTTTTACTGCTTCTCCTTCAGAGCTGTCACCAACCAGACTTCCATTTCACCTTTACCCTTCACGTTGACCACACCACGCGGTTCGCAGACAAACTCGTCCTTGATTAACTCATACGTAGTTTGCGTGATCTGAACGGCATTGCCGAGACCATGCGATTCCATGCGGCTGGCGATGTTTACAGCATCGCCCCATACATCATAGACGAACTTGCGGCGGCCAATTACACCCGCAATCATTGAACCTGAGTTAACGCCGATGCGAAAACTCACACACTGACCGTTACCAAACGTATGCGTCGCCACATAATCGCGCATTTCCAAAGCCATCCGCACCAGTGCTTGAGCATGATCAGAACGGCCTCTCGGGACGCCGGCAGCCACCATGTAACTATCGCCAATCGTTCGTATCTTTTCAACCGCGTATTTATCCAGTAATGAGTCAAAGAAAGAAAAAACCTCATTCAGTAATTCGACCATTTCCACAGGCGGCAATTGTGCAGAAAGCGGAGTGAATCCCACCATATCTGCGAACAAGACACTGGCTGCATCGTAATGATCGGCAATCGTACGGCTTTCGTTCTTTAAAATTGCGGCAATCTCTTTGGGCAGAATATTGAGTAACAACGACTCAGATTTCTGTTGAAACATATTCTTCTGACCGACGAAATAATAAACCATCATGAAAACGAGCGAGCCCACGCCGATGAGGTTGATAACAAAGAAGAAAAGGACTAAGGTGGAGGAGAGATTATTCTCAGAGCGTACGTAGGGTTGTAACAAACCGCTCAAAGCAACGAGAGCGACAAAGGCCAGAAACCAGCGGGGAGCCTGGTGAGGCTCATCGAAGAGCATGGCACCCAGAGGGCAAATCAGTGCCCATATAACAACTGCACTGCCGTTGAAAAACCCACCCAGCGCGATCATGAGCAGGAAAGGCAGTAGCAGGATGAGCAGGAGTTGGCTGAAACGAAAAAAGCGATATTGGCGGGTCTTTCCAAAGTAAATGATACTTAGCATGGAAACAAAGGAGTAAGACAGAGGAATGGCTCCTGCCAGGGGTTCGTTGGAGAAAACATATAAAAGACCCCACAGGACCCCCGCCAGAATAAAGGGAAATGCACAGATCACCAGCAACGACTTTTGGAGCCGAATGTCATCATCGTCACTTGGGTCAGAACCAATGCGGGCAAGCAATGGAAGTTTCCGTTTAATGAACTCCCGAATCAAATTGCCTCCTGTACTCCCTGAACTCGCTGGAAACGATTCTCTCCGTACACTTCGAATTCTTTACCGGGCCCGGCCAGTTCAAAAACTTCTATAAACTCATCCGGGTTGAGTATGCGATAGATCTCTCTGGCTCGCCAGCCGGGTGGTATGTTCTCGATGCCCTCGGTGACAAAATGAATGGATTGACCATCTTCTGAAATTTGGTCGAGAACATATTGATTGACAAAACCTTCCACATGGAATTGACGGAAAACCTGCTTTTCTCTGGCTTTGTCGTAACTGATCAGGCCCCATTCTTCATGGATTTCACCCTTGGGGTTTTGCTCCTGCGGTTCATACGTGGATTTACTCTTCACGAACAGGAATTTATTATTCAACACAAATTCATAGGTGCGTTCCACGCGCGAGAGGCCAGATTGACCCTTGCCGGAACCCCGCCATGAACCAATGAAGTAGTTGAATGGAGTCCACATTTCTAGCCTCTTTACTACATCCTGCAACAACAATATCGGAACATTACAACAGAATTACGCATGCTTCTAAGACCACTTACTGATTGTTGGCACTTTTGTGGCATACACAGGATGCGCAAGGGATTTTTGTTTCACAACGTCTCCTCGTTCATGACATTGGGTTTGAGGCGTGTGATGCGAGCTCTCTCATGCAAAGCGACTTCTGCTCCTTGCCCTGCGGCCTGCCTGATTTTTTCAACTCGGGCGTATACCTCCGCTACCTGCGCTTCTGTTGTGTCTTCTTTGGGGCTGTCGTCATATGCACCTGCCTTTGCCCAAAAGTCCCTCAGCTCGGGAACGGAGGAGCCGTAAGTCAGAAAGTCAAACTCGCTGCTTCGTTCGATGATAAACAAGCCGCGCTGAATGCCCTGCGTGAGGGCCGCTTCTGCCTGCCGCATATCCTCCTCATAATCATAGCTTGGATCGGGCTCAATGAAGATGACAGTATTCTCCTGGTAAATCTTGATAAGCGGTGCTTCGATCAGCGGTTGAATGTTAATCAAACAACCATCGGATCTCAGCAGGCGATGGATTTCCTCAAGGGCATGAACCATACCCTCATATTTCATTCATCAGAACGACCAGGATAAGATTATCCCATCGAAAGTTGATGGCTCGTTGGCAGCAGCGAAGTCTTCGAACGCTATATGGTGAAATTCGACACGGTTTTTTAGATCACCTGGCATGTTTTCCTTTGCCCGGGCGATGCTTGCCGCGAAAGGATCAATTGCCAGGACATGCTCTGCCCTGCCCG
The DNA here is from genome assembly GCA_035720235.1 of Anaerolineales bacterium. Lineage (GTDB taxonomy): Bacteria > Chloroflexota > Anaerolineae > Anaerolineales > Villigracilaceae > Defluviilinea. The sequence goes on from DASTOH010000144.1 coordinate 10,225, forward strand.
CGTAGCGCCAAGTCAGGCGCCCATCGCCGCAACCGATCTCCAACACGCGCTGACCTCTAAAGTCTGCCAGCTCTAACAAAGTGCGAATTTCATTGTTCTCAGGATCCACTCTGATGGTCATATCGTTTCCTTATCATAGTTTCATCACACGTACCGACACCGGCTGACTTACCCCCTTCAATTCAAGGGAACGTCTCTCCAATCCCTCCACATCAAGATTTCCAGATTTGACACTTTCTTCGCTGATCAAAATCTCCCCAGCTGCAGCTTTGGAAGAGAGCCGAGCACACATGTTTGCCGCGCTGCCTAACACAGCGATCTCTGTCACCCCATCGGCAGCACCGACCGCGCCTACATAAGCATTCCCTGTATGTATACCTGCGCCCACAGGAACCCAGGGTTCGTTTGAACCGCCATGCCCCGTAACCTGTAGAAGCTCCTGCGCGGCGTGAACCGCAACTTTTGCATGATCTTTCCCAGCAAAGCGCGGGACAAATAAGGCAATTACCTGATCTCCCATCAAACGGTTGACCATAGCATTATGCTCGACCAAGACTTTGCTTGTTTCCTTGTAGAATCGCTGAATGATCTCCTTGAACCCCATTGTGCCTTTTGATTCCGCCAGGGGCGTGGAATCACGCACATCGGCAAAGAGCATCGTCAGTTCCACTTCGGCACCGACTTCATATTGGCGCGCGGATTTTTCGCATGCACTGCATAGCTTGGGATTGAAACTGGAGGGCTCAGATCCCATAAATCGGAGAGCACTCCCAC
>DASTOH010000145.1:0-24980 GCA_035720235.1 Anaerolineales bacterium
AGTGGAACTGCTTCGTCACCAAACCTTGCCTTTACCTTTCCCGGACGCGGCCTTCGACGTGGTCTGCGCGCTGGAAGTGCTGGAACTCTTCCCGAGCATGGAGGAGCCGCTGGCGGAGTTCTCACGTGTGTTGAGGCCGGGTGGATTTTTCCTAACTTCGCGCGGCACGGAGGAATCCGGCCGCAAGGCCAAGGTCAAGGGCAAAACGGAATTTGGTTTGTTACTCGAGAAAAATGGATTTGTGGATTTTGAGATCAGCCCGTGGTGGAAACTATTCGATCGTGTGATCGCCAAAAAGGCGGGGGCCCAGGCGGCGATTGGGGCGCGAACGCTCTCAGCGGTGTTGCGTTGTCCACGTTGTGGAGGGTGCGGACAGACTCAATGGAGGCAGGAGGCGGGGCGGATGAAATGCCAGAGTTGTGGGAGGGAATTGTCTATGACCAGGGACGGGCTTATTGTATACGAATGAATAGAGTGCTGGACACTTGTATGTGATGCCTATCCAAACTTCGATGCGCATGCCTGCTGACGGGGCAGTTCAAAAAGATCACTTATTATAATGAGACAGGCAGTAGAAAGGATGAGTAATGATTGGCAGCTGGATGCCCTTAAAGTTAACGATCATTTTTGCGGCACTGATGCTCTCAGCCTGCCGGGCGGTGGTCGATACAACGGTCAACAAGGATGGTTCGGGCGAGTTGCGGACTGCGGTCGTGTTTTCAGCGGAGGAAAAAAAGAACTTCGATGGTGCTCCGAACAATGCCGGTAAAAGCATCTGCGAGAGCCTCAGAAGCGATACGCCGCCGGAGGTACTGTTCCTTGAGGAGATGAAGGGTGAGGACACGTATTGTACGACCGTGCATCCCTTTCAGACGCTGAAGCAGCTGCGCGATTTTTATGAAGGGATGGCAAACGTTACGGTCAACGACCTGCGCCTGGGATTGGGCCGCTTCATGTTCAACGTCCAGGTGGACCTGACGCCTCAAAATGCAAACGAAGCCGCGCCAAACGAATGGCGTTTGACGGTACCCGGTGAGATCCGTAACCACAATGCAGATATGATCGACCGCAACACACTCGTCTGGAACATCAAGCCAGGCGAGGTCAGGATCCTGCAAGCGGAAAGCGCGGTGGGGCCAGATTTGCTGACCCTGGTGCTGGTCGGCGGATTGATCGTGCTGTTGGGAATCCTGTTTGCTGTATGGCTGGCCCCAAAAAGTCGCAAGGCAAAATAATGAGCGTTATGTTCCCATCTAGATCATAACGTACTGGCCCAGCCGCTAGCGGGCCTTAAGGCAGCCGAACGCTGAGGCCTGAGTTGGGGCCGGAGGGCACACCGAGCTTAGGCGGCTGGTCAGGGTGAGCGCGCAGGTCGGCCAGCAAATCCTGCGGTGGGAGGGTGGTTTCCACCAGCGCCTCCGATTGCGGTCGGGGTTTGCGGGATTGTTTCGCGCGGTAGACCACCAGTTCAGGGATGCCATCCTCGATGGCGCGGCGCGCCAGGGCGCGGATATAGAAGCGGTTGAATTCGCCTTCGGCCACGATCTCGGCGGCGTTCTCCGGCACGGATGCCAGCAAATATCCTCCCTTTTGTTTGTTGCGCCGCGGCAGCGCTCTGGAGATGCGCCGGTGTGACCTCAGGTTTGCTGCCAGGGTCTCGTCGGTGCCGCTTTGTATGGCGTCGCGCAGCAGGTTGGGATAGTCGCGTTGGCCTTGTCCGCTCAGGAAGGGGCTGATGTGCAGCTGGTTATTGGCGACGTCGTTATCCATTTCCTCCAGCATCAGTTGACGCGTGCGATCATCGAGATTGTAATAAAAAAGGGTCATCTTTCACGCTACCTTTTTCCAATATTTCAGAGTGCCGCATGGATTTGAAGAGATATTCGCCGTACAAAATGTTTGGCGGCGCTCTGTACTTTTGACGCCTTTATCGATATGGTTGTTACGTGAAAATGCGCCTATAGGTTGGGCAGCTTCAGTTCCACATAATCAAAGTGGAACTTGCTTAGTTCCTCCGGCGGGGGTGGCAGGGGCTTCTGCCAGTAAATGGGACGGATAAATCCCTCGGGCTTCTCCTGTTTCAAGGCATGTTCCCATTCCCGGCGACAGTATTCGGATTGGCTGAAATTCGATGACCAAAACAATTGGAAGATATCGGCGCGCTCGATCATGCGCATCAGCTCGTCGTTCCACACCTGGCCGGCCCGCAGGTCATCGATGTCGATCAGCACATCATAGCCAACAGCTCTCAATACATTCCGGACCATGAGCGCAAAATCAGTGTCCTTGTGGCTGTACGAGATGAAGATCCGGTTGCTGAGATACATCCGGGCCTGCTCTTCATGCTCAGGTCCATCAGCAGTTAAAGTCTCAGTGAACAACATGGCGAATTTCAAGGTGCCGATGATGATCGGACCGGCGTAGATGGAAATCTGTCCATTCGCCGCGGCATCTGCCAGGGATGGATCCGCTTTGAAGCGGAAGTGGGCACGGTGATAATCCTCTGCCCATTGGAAGCTGATCTGTTCCGGATTGAAAGTGACTCCGCTGCAGGTCGGGATGATCGTAATATCAGTTCCACGTGCGATCGGCGTGGATGTTTTGGACGTGATTTCCCTGGGCGGCCCAATCTCTTCGGCAAATTTCTGAGCATCCGTACGGACCGTTCTGAGCGCTGATGCGATGTGAGCATAGACAAGCAGGGTATACCAGGTATCGACTTGACCTTCCTTGCGATGATATGCAGTAAATGAAACTTCATCTACGGGCGTATCTGTGCGCTCCTCGGAGGAGCTGGAAGGTGGTTGTCCCGTCTTGGGTTCTACATATTTCTTGACCGTTCGGGGATCGGCGGCGGACTCACCCAATACTCGACGTAGAATGCTGCGAAAAAAAGATTCGTTCGGAGGAGAAGGATGAGGAAGTGCTCCATCACCAGAAGACGGGACTGACTCCACATCCTCCATATCAGGAGATGTTGCGGATTTGCCAACTGAATTATCAGGAGGCTGCGCCCCCGTTGTTTCGGCATCAGGAGCAGACGCTCGCGTACCTTGATAAGCCGTCTCTGCCTGGGCAGTCATGCCAATGGCCAGATAGAAGTCGACCGCCATATCGCGGCTGGACTGATAGCGCACATTTGGATCCTTGGCAAGTGCGCGATCCAGTACATTTTGAACCGCAGGAGATATTCCCGGTATGTGCGGAGGCGGATCCTTAATATGCTTGTAAATGATGGAAGGCGTGCTGTCACTTTCAAAGGGGACGCGGCCGGCCAGCATTTCGTACAGCACCACACCCAGCGAATAAATATCGGTGCGATGATCGGTCTTGTCGCCGAGAGCCTGTTCAGGAGACATATAGGCGGGTGTTCCGCTGATCATGATGATGGCCGGGTCAGACTGCTCGGCGTGAGCGATTCGGAGCAGACCGAAATCTGTCAGGATGACGTCAATATCCCTGGTCAGCGGCTCAGAGATGCGAATCTCCGTACCTTTCCTGGAGAGCAGAATATTCCTCGGTTTGATATCCCCGTGGACCACGCCCTGTTCGTGGGCGTAGTCAAGCGCGGAGGTCAGGCTTTTGAGCAGGCGCGCCACCTGGTATGTGGGAATACGCTGATCCTTTTGGTGCAGGTTGCGCAAATACGTGGCTAGCGTTGGGCCACTTAAATACTCCATTACCAAGTAGGGGTGACTCTCGGCGATGCCGAAATCAAAGATCTGAACGATATTGGGATGCCGGAGTCCAGCAACCTGCTTAGCTTCAATTTCAAAGTGCCAGACAGAAGACAGGTCATTGGAAACTTCCGCATGAAAGATTTTGATTGCTACGGCACGTTTGAGGGTTGGATGAGTTGCCTTATACAACGCCGACATTCCTCCCTGCCCCAGCATTTCCTCAATCTTGTAACGACCGCTCAACGTCCGCCCAACCCACGATGGTCCTTGATTCATGCTCTCTCCTCTGGTGAACATGAGTAAAACAGGAGAACGATCTGGAGTGATTATACCTATACAAGCATGTCATTGCGAGCGATTTTCGCGAAGCGTCGCCGTGGCGCCATGGCGACACAGTCTCCTGATTCAGAATCATTTCATACCGAAAGAGGATACGCTCGAGCTGCTGCCCTCGGCAGCTGTTTGTAGGTGAACCCTGCGCCATCCGCAAGCTCGGCGCTGGGGGCACTCTGAGCTTCGGTGCGCAATTGTCAATTCTTTTTGACTCGGATATGATGTTGGGCACATACGGTATGGATAATAGACAGGAAAATCGAGCCAACATTCTATGCAAGTCCTGCGGGTTGTGCTGCACGGGGCATTTATTTATCTGGGCAAAGCTCCGGCCCGGGGAACTGGACCCAGCCGAGGCGCTGGGTATGACCGTGTTCCGGTCTGACCCGAACCGGCGCGGCTTCAGCCAGCCTTGCCCACTGTGGCAGGGACAGTGCACGATCTACGATTCGCCGCACTACCCACACGTTTGCCGCGCATATCAATGCAAATTGCTCAAGCAAGTAATCGCTGAAGCGACCCCGCTCTCGGATGCGTTGAGAACCGTCGAACAGTCGAAGGCCATGATCGATGAATTGGAGGCGCTGCTGCCGGCTTCGACCCACGCGAATTTTCGTGAGCATCTGGTTGCTGAGCTGGAGGCCCGGCCAGGGCCGAATCCAGCGGAGGCAGAGTTTCGGCGGAAAGCGGAGGCATTGCTCGCTTTCTATGAACAGGTCTTTGGGGTGGATGACCTTGTCGAAAAGGAATAAAGGCCGGAGAGTTCAAGGAACGAACGCGAGGTTCAGTTCCCAGCTTTTCGTTTCCGCCTTCCATTCGGCGGACCAGGCGCCGGCAGGTGGGAGCGGGTTGTACCGGTCGAATTTCATCTTCAACTCTGTCACGGTGGCTTCGCCCAGGCCGAGCGCCAACAGCAGGAACGTGATGGGGCCGCCATGCGAGACCACCGCGACGGGGCCAAGCTCCGCGCTGGCTTTTACCAGCTCCTCGAAGACCAGCCACATCCGTTCGTGGACCAACTCCCTCTTTTCATCTGCCTCCCGCCACTCGGCCAGCCTTTGCTCTTCGGTGGCCGGGATACCGTTCCGGGCAGCGATGAGCTGAGCGGTCCGGGCTGCACGCTCGAACGGACTGTAATACAGCTTCTGAACTCCTTCCGCCTTCAGGAAGTCTGCCAACGCTGCGGCTTCCTGCTCTCCCTTGGGAGAAAGCGGAGGGCCGGGATGAATATCATATGGAATATCCTTGCGGTCCCGGTCTGGGCTGGCGTGGCGTGCGAGAAAGATTTTGGCCATGTGGTTTCTGGCTTACCTGAACGAAACATTCACATTCGCAGGGCCTTGGTCGTCGCGGTATTCCACCTTGATGCAGTGATGGCCGGCTGAAATGGAGACCGTGGTTTCCGCATTGGCGGAGGCCAGCGCTTCCAGCGTTTGACCATCGTCCACCAGCACTCTCACGAAGTCATCGGCCTGTGCGGTGAAAGTGTAATCGCCGCCTTCTATGTCCAGGCAGCGCGTCCAGCGAACGGAAAAAGAATCGATCGGTAGTCCGGGGGCCGGGTTGCCTAACTTCCAATCGAATTGCGGAGCCGGGTCATTTCGGGTGAAGGTAGCAGATCCCTGGAGATCGCGGTTGTTGAAGTATTCGCCCTGCCAGGCGGTGCTAGCATCTGCAGCGTCAGGAAGTGGTTCGCCGGGCTGGAAGGAGACGTTCAAATAGGCATTCCCAATGAATTCCTGGTATTCGACCTTGATACAATGCGGACCGGCCATCACGGCGAACGGGATTTCGGTCTTGGAATACGTCGGCGTATCGAGCACCAGAATGTCATCCATCAACACGCGGACGTAGTCATCGGGATTCGCAGTGAAAATATAGTAGCGTTCTTCCAGGTTCAGGCAGCGCGTCCAGCGGACGGAAAAAAACTCGACCGGTATACTAGGGTCGGGACTTCCGACCTGCCAGTCGAAAACCAGTTCGGGATCGACGCGCGTGAGGGCGGCCGGCCCCTGCCATGTTTCGTTGGTAAAGTATTCCCCCTGCCAGCCGGTATCCGCCGTCGTTGGGGTGCTGATCGATTGAGCTGTCTCGGTGGCGGTCGGCGCGACCAGCGCGGCCGGCGCGGATGTGGACGTCGTGCTCGCAGCGGCGAACGGTGTGAAGGTTGGCACGGCAGTCGGGGCGGATGCACAAGCCGCCAGGCCGATCAGGCTGACCACCAGGATAGCCAACACCCTGACTGCTCCATAGGGCGTGGCGAACCGGACGTTGATTTGATGTTTTCTTTTGGGAAACATGGGGATTCCTTTCGTTGAGCGGTTGGTACCAAACCATATCACCAGATAAGAGATGCAGGCAACCTGACAATTGTCCCACCGAGCGTCTTCGTACTTTTACTTTGAGGATAATCGTGAAGCGATCACATCGGGTCTCTCCAACTCCTCCCGGCGGACACGGGGTTTCAGAAGGGGTCGTTTTCGCCCGCCGATATCGTAAGCCAGTGAGGAGCGAAGTTTTGACCCGATGGGACGCAGATGATCTGGATCCCCATCGTACTTGTCCAGGGCTTGCAACAACTCTTCATAGCTTTTGTAGGAAATGTCAGAGAGTAACAGACCTCCACCATTTTCAAAATACCAATGGTCGAGATCGGCCAGCAATTTCTTGGCTGTCTCGGCTGTGATCTCATGCTTGCCGTACCATCCGAGGGGCTCTGTCAGCTGGCACAGTTTTCGATATTCCGCCAATCGTTCTGCACGAAGGATGGCATCATAATCTGACTCAAGTTTGCGGCGCTGCGCCCAGCTGGCGACAACACTGCTCACAACGAGGGATATTGACCCCGCAATAATTGCACTGAGAACTTGTGGATCCATAGGCTGCTGCCTCACTTTGATCGAAGGCGGATATTTTAGTATCGGTATAGTATAAACCAGTACGCGTACGCGCCAGGCGCGTTTTGATCCAGTATTCAGGTTTGGCCACATCTGTTGCGCGTATGGCGCGGCCTCAGTCGAACACGTGTATACAGGGCATTGAATTCCGGTGGCATTTGCTCTATACTACCTCTTGACTCATCAATCCTACCGTCCCGAAGGTTTATTGCTCGTGATCTGCGTGCTGGACGGCAACCCTTCGACACGCCCTGGCGGGCACTCAGGACAGCGCCTTCGGGACGTTTTCCCTCATGAAAGCACGCGGTTTTTTCATTCTGTCTTTCAGTCTATGGATGGTCGCCTGCCTGGCTAATGTTGAGCCAGATGCGCCAACTCCTGACGTTCAGTCAACCATCAGTGTTCTCGTGTCGACACTGGAGGCTGCCTCCGCGCTTGCCCCCCCGTTGACGCCCGGTGAGCCAGTGCCGACAGCAGCCTTCGAATCAACGCCATCGTTCGCGTTGATCGGTCATTCGCCGCTGCTGAACCGCGGGATGAATGCCGCGCTTGCGGTGTATGGGAACTATGCCTACGTGGGGAGCCGCACCGATGGCAGCCATCCGGATGCGGGTGTACTGGTCGTCGATATATCCGATCCGACGAGCCCACAGGTCGTGCATCAGATCGGTCCGCCTGAGGAGGGACTGCTGGGTCAGACCTCCAGGGAACTGCGCGTCTGGCCAGACCAGGAGCTGCTCCTGGTCCTGAACTTCACCTGCGAGCCCGGGCTGCATGGTTGCGCGGCAGGCGACGGCTCCAGCCGCCTGCCGCCAAATCTCAGTATCTATGATATATCCGGAGCGAACGCGGCCGCACCCAGGCCTATCACCCTCCACGTGCTGCAGCGTACGCCTCATGAGATGTTCCTGTGGGATGACCCGAGAGTGGATGGCCGTGCGCTCCTATATCTCTCGACACCGGGAAGGTATATTCATAACCTGCTCGTGATCGACATCTCTCAAGCGCGGGCGGGCACCTTGCAGGAGGTGGCCAATTGGGGCGCGCCCGTGGAGCTGGTCATGGCCGGGTTGCACTCGCTCAGCCTGTCGGTGGATGGGAAGCGAGCGTATCTGGCCCACCTTGCGGATGGTTTCATGATCCTGGACACCTCCGATCTGGCTGATGGAACCCCGGATCCCCAGATGGAACTCCTTACCCCGGTGCAGAACTGGGCGCGGTTCCCTATTGGCCCGCATAGTGCGGTGAAACTGTTCGGCAAACCATATGTTTTGATCACCGTGGAGGTCTATGGGCAGTGCCCATGGGGCTGGACACATATCGTCGACATCACCGACGAGAGCCGGCCACAAATTGTGTCAGAATACAAGCTCGATCCCTACAACACGGTTGAGCATTGTGAAGAAGTGATCCCTGGGCGTTACATCTTCACAAGTTTCTCGTCACACGATCCCACCCTGACGAAAAATCTGGCATTCATCACCTGGCATTCGGGAGGCTTGCAGGCGGTCTCCATCGAAAACCCGTTGCAACCGGTGCAGGTCACCGAATTCATACCACAGCCGCTGCCTTCGGTAGGGACGGAAGACCCGGCCCTCAGCTCAGGCCCGGATAAGGTCGTCATGTGGAGTTACCCGATCATCAAAGACGGCCTGATCTACGTGGTGGACATCCGTAACGGACTCTATATCCTCCAGTACCATGGACCCTTCGAAGAGGAAGTGGCTGCAATCCGCTTTTTGGAAGGCAACTCCAACCTTGGCGAAGCGCAGCAATGGGAAAGGCCCTGAAGGTTCACTCACTGCTCATGCCGAAACTCTACACCGAACTGGCCTCCTGGTGGCCGCTACTCTCTCCAGTCGCTGACTATACAGAAGAAGCTGGCTTCTTCAGGCAAGTGTTACGCGAAGCCGGGCTGCCGGTGACTCCATCCCTGCTCGAACTGGGATCGGGCGGCGGCTGTAACGCATTTCATCTGAAACGCTATTTTGCTCCCATGACGCTCACAGATATTTCACCTCAGATGCTTGCGATCAGCCGTACGTTGAATCCTGAATGCGAACACGTGGAAGGAGATATGCGGACCCTGCGCCTGGGCCGCGCCTTTGATGTAGTCTTTATCCACGATGCCATTGATTACATGCTGACGCTTCACGAATTACAGCAAGCCGTCCAGACGGCCGCCATTCATTGCAACCCCCAGGGCCTGGCTCTTTTTGTGCCGGATTATACGCGTGAAACATTTCATCCATCCACGGACCATGGCGGCACCGACGGTGACGGACGAAGTTTGCGTTATTTGGAATGGACCTACGACCCTGACGAGCATGACAGCACCTATATCACCGAGTTTGCTTATCTATTGAGAGATCGGAACCAGGTGACCCAGGTCGAGCATGACCAACACATCTGCGGACTGTTCCCCCGCGCAGACTGGCTGCGGCTGTTGAGTGAGGTGGGCTTCCATCCCGAAGTTATCCGCGACCCCTATGAACGTGAGTTATTTTTGGCCCGCAAAGCGGATAGTTAGTCACCCGTAAAGCCGGCCCGTAGCCCTTACGCCGGTCCCGATGGACGCATCATTCCTCGCCGAGCCTCGGCGATTTGGAGGCGCCATCGGCTTTGTCGACTTTTGCCCAGAACTTCCTCCAGTTATCGGCCCAGCCCTCTTCATCGATCCATTGCCTGGTGATGATGGTCTTCTTGGCCTGCGGGTGGAGCGGATAGGCCATGCCCTGTATCCAATCTTTGAACGCCTGCAGAGACTGGTCTCTGGGCCGTGAGAAAAGTATGAGCGACAAGTTGACTCCTTTTGGTTCCGATCTCGAAATAAAACAGGGTTGTCGACAGCGCGCCAAAAAACATAAACCTCCGTCATTGTGAGTCTTCGAGAAGCAATTTCCTAATTCGCGAGGAGATTGCTTCGTCGGGATTTCGATGCTACACCTGCACTTGCGCCAGGTGCAAGAGTCGCATCTCAACCCTTCTCGCAATCACACTATATGCTACAACAAAGCCCGCTGAAGCTGGTCAGCCTCCTTAGCGAGATCTAGCACGTGGAACGCCGTTCTGGACCACTGTGATACGAGCTCTGGCATGGGGCGGTTCCAGTGCGCTTCGAACTCTGCTCTTTCTTTCTCGCTCGTCAACGCGCGTAACCACCATAATCCCACCACGCCCCATCGCAGCGCGCAGGCGGCGGTGTACCCGAGTCGTACCAGCCGTGCGTCTCCCTGCCAGTTGGCGGCGCGCAGCCCACTCATGTAGTTGCTGAACACGGCCTGGTCGAGGCTTTGGGCCTCGGCAGCATCGAACTCGAACCAGATCAGGCTGGCCGCGAGCAGGTTGGCGATCTCTTCGCCCAGGGCCCCGGTGCCGGCGAAGACCCAGTCGATGGCCACCGTCTCAGCCATCCCCTGAGGGTTGAGGCGAATGAACAGATTGGGACGATAGGCGTCCATATGACAGAACGTCTGCGGCAGCTGATCGAGCGCGGCGAGCAGACGCTCGTGATTATCCCAAAGACGTAGCATTTCGGCGGTAATGGAGCGTGGAAACGCAGACCGCAGCAAAGGATGTTCCCAAAAGCTTTCGTCGCGGATCAGTTCCAGGGTTTTGCGGCAGCCATTATCATAAAATTCCAGCCAGCCGCGCAGCCAATGTCGGCTGAGCCAGGGATGTGTCGGCAAGGCGTGACCCGTCACGTAGGCGCCGTTGAACTGGCCAAGATGGCGCGCCGCGAGAGCGTACTCGGCCAGTGACCAGGTCCGGCTGGTCGCGGCAGCATCCTGAACGTCTTCCAGCCACAGCCAACAGATGCCGTGCGGGTGTTCGGTCACGCCGAGGCAGCGCGGCGCTTTCAGCACTTCGCCGGGCAGATCCGTGAGCAGGCCCTGTTGGTAGGCCAGGATCTCACGCCGGTGGTAGTTCCAATGAGAAGGGTCAGCATCGTTGACCGGCGCGTTCACGGCTTTCAGCACCATGGACCAGGGACGGGCTTCGCCATCGGCCTCCGCCATCCCCTGAAAGCGATACAGGCCCAAATTGGAGGTCTCGGTATTGATATAGCTGACCAGCTGATGCTCCCAATGCGTGATCTCAGCCGTAGGGCTGCGCAGGGCCTCCCGCACCAGATCCGTCAGTTGGACCGTATCGATGTCTTTGATCTCAGGGTTCGAAGCCATGGAGTTCACCTTGCTTCCAACTCAGCGTCGGATTTATGTGAGCGCCTCTAGCAAAGCTTTGTAGAAAGATTCGTCAGGCAGTTTCCGGTTGCGCACATTGACGTACTGGATGGTTGCGACCGAAAGCCAGGTTTCCCCTTTTAACAATAATGGAAATATTTTCCTGCGTTTGCCCAGGGCGTAGGTCAGCTCGTTGTTGACCCAGTCAGAGGCGCGGGCGTTATCGCTCATGATCAGGATGAAGGCTTTGCAGGAATCGATCTTTTCCTGGATCACATGCGGCCAGCGTGTGCCATAATCGATGCGGTCGTCGATCCAGACCGGGATGTGATGCCGTTCGATCTCCTCCGCAAGCCGATGGGTGAAGTCACTGTCTTTGTGACTGTAACTGATGAAAACGTGACCGGCCACAGGCTCGCCCGGCTGATCTCTTTCCGCAACTTTGAGATAGTTTTGGCGATGTCTCAGGCCCCGGTTGACTCGCAGCTTGAGCTCCTCAATATCGAATGGCTTTGTAATGTAATCATCGGCGCCCAGGCCAAGGCCTTCCAGTTTCGCCGCTCGCTCATCCTTCTGAGTGAGAAAGTAGACAGGCACATTCCTGTCCCCGGAGGTTTTGATCAGCCGCATCACCTCAAAACCGTCGATATCCGGCAAATTGACATCCAGCATCACCAGGTCAAATAATTGCGTCGAGAATAAGGCCACACCTTCCCGGCCCAGGACGGTGACGGTAACATCCATGCCCAGCTCGGTGAAACAAAGTTTGAGCAGATTCCCAATGTCGTTGTCGTCCTCCACCGCCAGCAGGCGCGGCTTGCGGTCCAATTCCCAAAAATCCGGCTTCAAGCCTCCAGGTTCCATCACTTTATCCTTGAATAGAAAAGGTTCAAGAAGATTCTTTTAGAGAGCGCTCAATTTAAGTGTGACTTCAACAGGTTCATTTTGCATGGCTGATCTCCCCATAGACCTTCCGTGCCAGTTCTTCTCCCAATAATAAGTCTGCAAGCCTGCGGCGCAGTTCGCCTTCGTTGGCTTTCGGATATCTGGATCGCAGGCCCGCTAATGCCACGATCCTCACAGAAGCGTTGAGTTGCGCCAGCCTGTGTATTTTGCGAGTGGGACTTGCCTCCCGCCATAATTGGATTTGCAGCGCTTCCATTTTGGGGTGAGTATCGGACGAGAGTACACTCATGGATTTAGTATAACAGGTCATAACACGCGGTTTTACTACGGGTGGCAGGCTTTCTGAGACGAACAGGGGATCAGCCAGTAATCCTTCTGGTCGCCTTCAGGCGTCCAACCGACCAATTCGGTCTCCAGTGCGCGCACTTTCCACCACACCCAACCATCCGCGCATTTGGGCCCGTCCAGGATTTTCATCGCTTTACCGGGTTCGATCGCGCCAATGAAATCTTGGTCCGTACCCGCCTCGCTTCGAACGTTGTTCGGCAGCGGCGGGTCAGGGTCTACATAGGCGAACAGGCCGATACGTAAGCGGGTTGGCGGCGCATTCAGGCACGGGGTGGAAAGCGACTCGGGCGCCGGACTGCCGTTGGAAACCGCAACTGGCCCAACCTGCAGTGATGCGATCAAGTCATCCAGCATGCTCAAAGATGGCGTAAAGGCTTCGGGCGAGGTCTCATTTAGTTTGTCCGTGATACTCCGTTGATAGGCAGCATAGTCCGCGTCAAAATTCGGAGAGTTGAATTCGGGAAACGAGACGCCATCCACGGCTGGGACAGAGGCGGGGTCGTCCACATGATCCGGCAGGAAGAGTGCAGCCACCGGCAGGATGGCCGATATGTAGTAGGCGCCATCACTCGTCAGCCCCTGAAAGACGTACAGGAGGCCCTCGTTGGAGATGGGCCATGTGTTCTGGGCAAATTGTGTGAGGACACGGATGCCTGAGCCATTCGTGAACGTCAGGTGCCGGACCTGGGCATCCATCAACTGGCCCGCATTCAGGACGGGCAGGATCGGGATTCCGATTCTGGTCTGCAGGGAGGCAGGCTTCTCAGCCAGGATTTCCTTGAGCTCCTGCGCGACCTGGGTGCCGGCCTGACCCAATTCGCTGACGGGGTAGATTTGGAGGCGCGGTTCGAAGCGCGTGTTTCGAGAGTTGTAGTTGACCAGAGTGAACTCAGTGTAGGCGGGATAGCGCTCGCCCAATACATCCGTTGCAGGCGCCGCCAGCGCATGGATCTCACTTGCCAGGTCCGTTGGCAGCGTAAAGTGTACATCCTGAAAGGTCACGTCCGGGCCGGAGAACCAGAAGACCGGCGCACCGGGGGTTGCAGTGGGCTCAAGTGTCGGAGTGGCGGTGGTCGCCAAGGTCGACAAGGTGACGGTTGGTGACAGGGCAATAAGTCGCGTGGGCGAGGGTGCGGCAGCCAGAGAAGCTGTCGGAGTGGGACCGGCGCTTCCACAGGCCTGCGGGAGTGCTAAAGTGAGCAGGGACGCGATTACCGGCTGAACCCAACGCAGTCGATGAGCGTGCATGATCAAACTCCTCTCCAATCCGCTGACCGTCCTTCTTGGGGTTTGAAGGTCTTATCAAGACACAATTGTACATGATCGATGTTCTTTCGAATACCATGGTACGTCCCCATTCATTGCTTGCTTCCCGGTCCATACTGGTGCGACCAGGCCGAGCCTTCCGCCTCATTCCACTCGATCTGTTCCAACTCATCCCTCGTCCATGGACCTTTGCGGTCGATCCAGCGCAGTGGAAAGGCGATGTTGGAAAGCGTGTACAGGGTCGGGGGCTCTTCTCGGGCAGGCATAGGCAAACGCATCGTTGTATGCAGCTCTTCGAACCTAACGCGGTCAAGATGCGCCACTCTCGTCAGGTTCTGATATTCGGTCTCGGTGTAGAGCAGCGAGCTTTCCGGCTCCAGGTTCCAGTAGAATAACCGGAACAAAGGTATATGGACGGGGATCAGGTTGAGGTGGGCCGCCCCGACCGGGCGGGGCAGGTTTCGTTTCTTTCGGCGCAGCCCTAAGCCCGTGCGCCTATAATCCACGAACAGATAATCGATGTAATGCAGGGCTACATCCCGCCGGTATTTGCGGTAGCCTGACACCGCAAGCTGTCGTTCTGATGCACCCGGTTTGATGACCTGGCGCACCGTGAAGGTTTTTCTCTCCCGCCTGGATACCGTAGTGCTGGACCGGACGGACTCAGCCACGCTCGAGCGGATGACCTTCTCGAGGGAGGCCCCGATGTTCCCGGACACTTCATAGAGCGGAGATTTCGCTGCTGCTGCAATGGTCGCGCTGACCTGCCGGCTCAGATCGTTCGAAAGAGCTGCCGAGCGGGTCGTTTCCCGGAGATCGACGGTTGTGACTTCCTCTTCGAAGACCTTTACCACTTCGGTCTCGGAAAATGGTGTTGTATGAAATGTCCTCAGAATATCGCCCACCGCGAAATCGCGCATCTGATTCTGTTCGATCTGCAAATGGAACCGGGCAGTGAAATAGAGATATTTGTCCAGTTGTGTCCACCCGGCTTCTTTGGTTAGCTGCTCGGCAAAAGGAATGGTTAACTTGATATCCATGAGCTTGCCTATCGCGTAGGAAAGTAAATCATCATTAATGTATACATTTAGACGCCTGGAGCGGCTTGCCCGTTCATTGTATTTCCCTGACAATCTTGAAAGGTATTCCACTACCAACATGTCGTTGCGAGCTTCGGGCAGCACATTCGCTTCGCTCCGTCTAAACTCCGCGACGACGAAGCCGCGAAGCGTCCTGATTTGCAATAATTGTCGACTCTCTTAAGCCAGGAGATTGCTTCGCACACCTGCCCTGGCGGACGGTGCCAGGGAAAACCGCTCGCAACGACATTGGGCCCTACACCCATCCCACCATCTTGCTGAAGATCAGCGCGCCGGCTTCATAGCAAAATATGGTTGCCCGCGAGTGGGTCTGCAGCCATTTATATCCGTAAGCAGGCTCGCCCTCAGAGAAGGCAGACAGCCAATGGAAATCCTTCCACCCCATTTTTCTCGCGGTAGCGACCGCACGTCGCGTGTACAGATCCAGTGTGACCAGGGTGGGCTGACCGAGGTTCTGCGCCTGGATGATCTGCATCGAGTACAGCAGGTTTTCATGGGTGTTCCATGAGCGATCTTCTTCGATCACGTTCTCACGTGGCAATCCCAATGAAACGGCATATTCAGCCATGACCCTGGAGTTCGGGAGGCCGAGCCCCTGATTATCTCCCGTGGACATGATCAGCTTTGCCTGCGGGAATTTCTTCCACCACTCGAAGGCCAGCTCGATCTGCGCCCGGGTGGGCCGTGTCGGTCGCGACGAATCCTTCAGCGCATAGGACGGGATCACAAAGCACCCTGGATGGGAGGGTGGGTCGTCATCGATCATCCAGAAGCGTTGGATCACTTTTTGCATGAGGGTTTAATCGCTGATCAGACCTAAGGGCTTTCTTCTTGCACGTCTGCGGGATTGTCCTGCCTGGCCTGAAAACCGTGAGGGTCTCTTTGAATCAACTGGTGGTGGCTTGTTCGATGTTGGATTCGACGAACATCATCATCTCATTTCAGTGATAGACCTTAAGGGTTTGTGTTGCGTGGTTGTCACGCTGGTATTTTACTTGAAATAAGAAGTGATTTATGAATGCGGTTCATTTGCATGACCAGGCTGGCCTGCCGCCATCATTGGATTTGCACGGCTTCCATGCCAGGAGTTTAATCAACCATCCGGTGAAAATGAACTATCGTTTATACTTAGGTGATGCGCGTTCAAATTGACATCAACGGTGTAGCACATCTCTTACCGTACAGGCCCTTTCAACCTCCACGGCCGCCAGGCGTGTTCGCGTTCGTGCTGCACGATTTTCAAACCAGCGAATACTTCCGCAAGGATTGGGGGTACTCGGTACCGCGGGGTTTGTTCGAAGACAAGGACAGGCTTAAGAATAAGCAAGGCTGGCCCGAAATGGTCCCTTTCGAGCCGCGCGAGGGGGTGAAGCTGACCAGGGAACTACAGTGGTTCTGGTTCAGGCAACTGATCTTCTCCTACTTCGGGCATCCGGATTTCGACAGGTTAACCCCGGGGGAAAAGGGGTTTATCAAGAACGCCTGGCGAGGCATCACCAAGGGGCACACCGCATTTTGTAACGGCAAAGGGACGGATACAGGCTGGGATTTCATTCGAGATGTAAATAGAGATCAGGACTTACCCGTCCTGTTGGAGAACACCTGTGGCGGCACCACGCTGCAACTGAACTCAGAACATATCTTTGCCAAGGGCTATGAGGTCAGAACGCTGAGGCTGTCTGATTATGAAAAGTGGAAGAATTGGACCTTTTGGGATCACCCTCAATTCTTCACCCTGGGCACGAACGCGACGCCCTTCCAGGTTGGCACGAGAGATACCTTTACGACGGTGGGACCGTGGAAGGTGGATCCCATGCATTATCTCGACGGGAAGCATATCCCCGTTCCCATCATCTCCGAAGCTGGACATGTATTTGTCGAACCCAACCGGGTGCGGATCCTGGACCCCCGGGAGCCGACGCCGAGTCCTTATGTGGGATGAAGAGCAGCAAGACCCTCACCCACATGTCGTTGCGAGTCTTAGAGAAGCAATCTCCTAACAAACAAGGGGGTTGCTTCGCAAATTGCGCTCGCAACGACATGATCATCCATAATATGGTATGAAATACGTTGATCCGCGCAATCCCTGGTTTGTCGTATTAATCCTATCCCTGGCGATTTTCGCGTGTAGCTTGCCTGCGCTCATCACTTCCCCCTCTCCCGCCGCGCCAACTTCTACTCATCTACCTGTCGAGCAAGCACTACCTTCGGAGCCTTCGCTCACGCGCTCACCAGCCATAACCTATCAGCCAACGTTCGTACCGGCCCCATGTGCCTTCCCCGTTCCCCGTGGATATAGTCCAGAGTGTGGCTATCTGATTGTGCCTGAGAACCGGGCCCAACTGGATTCTCAACAGATCCGGCTGTATGTGGGAATCTTCCGAAATCGGGCGGGCACTCCGAATCCCGAAGGTCCTGTCCTTAAAATCTCCGGTGGACCTGGGTCATCCGGGCTCAATACGGCTGGCTATCTGTTGGACAAAGGAATGGGCGCGTTGCTGGAACAACGCGACTTCATCGTATTTGATCAACGCGGTACAGGATACTCGCGACCTCGCCTGGACTGCCCCGAACGTATATCGATCACTGCCGCGATACTGGGGGGAAGGCTGACCGCGGAAGAATCCGCCAAAGCCATTATCGATTCTTTCCAGCGCTGCCGTGACCGATTGATCGCAGAGGGGATCGATCTTTCCGCCTATAACAGCGTGGCCAGCGCAGCCGATATCAACGACTTGCGAACGGTTTTGGGGTATGAGCAGTTGAACCTGTATGCCATTTCGTATGGCACGCGTCTGGCTTTGACGTTCATGCGAGATTATCCGAATACGGTGCGGAGCGCGGTGCTCGACTCGGCTTATCCTCTCGACGTGAATCTCTATACCACTCTCGCGCCCAATGCAGAGCGAGCGTTCAATGTCTTCTTCGACCACTGCGCTGCAGACCCAGGCTGTAACAATTCATATCCTGAGCTGCGCACCGTTTTTTATGGGCTCGTGGACGAGTTGAATGTCCATCCAGTTTTCGTACCCCTATTTATAGACAATGGCAAAGTAAACGTGCGTTTGGATGGTGGGTTATTGATCGACGTTCTCTTCGGGGGACTGTACAGTCCTGCCGCCAGTGCGACCATGCCTCAAATGATCTACGAAGTCCGTGAAGGAGATTACAATGTCGTGAGCCAGAGGCTGGAGCGCTATTTCGAAACCTCCAGTGCATTGGGGATGCAGATGGCGGTTCAATGCTCCGAAGAATTCCCATTCAGTACACTGCAAGAGGCGTATGCGGCTGCACAAAACGTCCAACCGCAGATCGCTGCGTACTACCCGGAAAGTGTCCAACCGCTCTTTGCGGTATGTAGAGAATGGACCCTGCCTCCGCCGGACCCTCGTGAGAACCTGCCTGTATCCAGCGACGTGCCGGCGTTGGTCCTGGCGGGCGAGGGGGATCCCATCACGCCACCCGAATGGGGACGCAGAGTGGCTGGAGATTTATCCCACGCCTATTTCCACGAATTCCCCGGGAACGGACATTGGGTGGCGCGCTCATCCAATTGCGCTGTGCAAATGGCTCTGGCCTTTTGGGAGGATCCAACGGTAGATCCAGGTTCGATGTGTCCCTGAAGCCTGCCTGCATATGTCATTGCGAGCGCACGTCGCGAAGCAATCTCCGGTTCCAGGAGATTGCTTCTCTAAGGCTCGCAACGACATGACCTTCATAACTCTCCCTTGAATGTCCTATCCAACACGGCTGGCATCCCACTCGCTACACTCGGGGACGATGTCAATGCCCGATGGGGCCCAAAAAGCGGGTGCAATTGCGAAGCATCATCGCTCGTGGATTGCGCATACCATCCCCGCCTTGGCGGGGCCGCAGCCCCCGAAATTCCAAAAACCAGGCCCGCGTCTCTGTGTTACTGAAGTTGCCGGAGTGCTTCCTCATAAGACTCGTACTCACCCGCGGCTGCCAGCAATATACCCGGGCTTAAACCGGTTGTTTCGATGCCTCCCACCAGGATGCCTGCATAGTCGCCGACCGTGACCTGATCGCGCTGGATGTTCGAGATGAGGATTGCAAGGACAGTGGGGCTACTGACAATATTCTGAGGGCCAAGGATCTCCACATCAGCGTTACCCTGCAGCATTCCGTTCGCCACACGACCTTCCAGCAAAATGCCCCGGCCCACGATCACGGAAATTCTATCGATCCTCATCAGGAATGGCCTGTCAATGGGATCTGGCAGCGTAGGAGAAGGTTCAACCGTTATTGTTCCTTCTACCGTGGGGCTTGGCTCCGTGGTGGCGGGGACTGGAAAACCTGTGGCTGATGAAACAACTGTCGGCCGTGGCAAAACGGCCTGAGGAACGGGTGGTGGTATGGGGGTTGAAGTAGGTGATACAGGTGCCGTGGCTATCACGGCGGGCGTCGGCGAAGCTCCTCCACATCCACTCAAAAGCGACATGATCAGAGGTATCGAAATACCCCACTTTACTAGCTGAAATAGCCCAGGCTGGCTCATCTTTCGCTCCTTTCGTTCTTTTTCTACCGATAAAGCAGGAGTTACAGAGTGCCGCACGCATGCATGGCGAACATGCGTCGGTTAACCTGAATTAATGAAATAAGCGGCAAGAATCCAGGTTCATCGAGGGTTCAAGAACCATCCAGGATCTGGTAATTTCCTGTTCGGTTCAACGCTGAGGGCAGCATTTTGCAATGCAAGCTTACATGAAAATTCTTATCACTGCATGAGAAATGGTTCCCAGAGCGGTCACACCTTCGGCGGACGGCAGCAGTGTCCGTCGAAGACGCAGCTCAGCCTCCGTTGCGGACGGAATATGCCGCATTGACGGAATCACTTTATGAAGCGCGAAAGGCCGCCACCGCTTATGCCATCACCACCCGCGCCAACCCAAATCGAACCGTCAGGGGCCACTGCCACAGAGGACAGGCGCGCGTTTGTCAGTCCGTCGGCCGTGGTATACGTCCTCCATTGCTGGCCACCCCAACGGGAGAGGCCTCCGGCTTCCGTGGCAAACCACAACGTGCCATCGGGCGCCGCGGCGATCGCATTCACTTCATCTTCAGCCAGCCCGTCAGCCTCCGTGTAGGTTGTCCACTCTGCGCCGTCGAAACGCGACACGCCATGTCCATTAACGCCGAAACCGCACCACACTGTACCATCCCGTGTAATTGCAAGTGCTGCAACACTAAAAAAACCGACCCCATCGCTTTCCTGATAGGTTGTCCATGTCTGGCCATCAAAGCGCGAAATGCCATCACCCGTGCCGAACCAGATTGTGCCATCTGGCGCAACGGCAATCGCCGTAACCCGGTTCCCTGCCAGTCCGTCGGCCGTGGTGAATGTCGTCCACTGTTGTCCATCGAAATGCGACACGCCAGCAGATGTTCCAATCCACACCGCTCCATCCGCAGTACTGGCTATGGCATACACGGAACTGCTGGCCAATCCATCGGCGGTGGAGTAATTCGTCCATTGTTGGCCATCGAAGTGTGCGACGCCACCCGCCGGGGTGCCATAGGCCTCTTTCAACCCCGCCCACACCGAACCATCCGGCGCGATGGCCAATGCGGTGATAATGTTGTAAGCCAACCCGTTGGCGGTCGAGTAATTGACCCACTGTGGCCCGTCGAAGTGGGCCAGCCCGCGCTGGGTTCCAATCCACAGCGATTGATCGGGCGTGAAGGCGAGCGTATTGACGTGATTGCTGATCAGTTCGTCCAGTGTCGCGTAGGTCTTCCATCCGCCAGCGTCAAGCCGCGCGAGCCCATCCTTCGTGCCGAACCACATGGCCCCGTCCGGTCCGACGCTGATGGAATTTACTCGATCATCCGCCAATCCATCCTGTGCAGTGTACGTTGTCCATCTGCTGCCATCGAATTGCGTGGCGCCACCGCCCCTCTCGCCAAAGCCTCCCTGGTCGCTGCCAAACCCGAACCAGGCTGCACCATTTGGCTCGATCGCGACAATTTCAACCGTGTCGCGTGCCAGGCCATCGGCCGTGGTAAACGTCTCCCACTTCTCTCCATTGAACCGCGACACACCCGCGCCCGTCCCAACCCACACTGCCCCATCCGGGGCAATGGCGATTGAATAAATGATCGTGCCCGCCAGACCCTCGTCGGTGTTGAAGGTTGTCCATGCCTGGCCATCGAAACGCGAGACACCGCCGCCGCCCGTGCCAACCCATACTGTCCCATCCGGCGCGATGGCGAGCGCATCGACGATGTTGTAACTTAGCCCATCCTCGCTGGTGTAAGTTTTCCATTCCTTGCCGTCGAAGCGTGAAACACCCTTGTTGGTGCCAAACCACATCGAACCGTCGGGGGCCGCGGCGAGGCTGCTGACGTAACGATCCGCCAGGCCGTCCGTGATGGTGTAGGTTGTCCACGTTTGCCCATCGAAGCGCGAGGCGCCGCTCCACGTGCCGAACCACACCGCGCCATCGGCAGCCAGCGCCACCGACCAGACGTCGTTATCAGCCAGTCCGTTTTCAGTGGTGTACTTGATATATGCGCCAGTTCCAGGGTTCCATTGAACCCCGCCGCCATGTGTGGCCGCCCACAGGTTGCCGTCGTGATCAAAAGTAATTTGTGTTATGTCGTTGCCATTGGTGATCGAAGTCCAGCCGGAATGCAGGACCGGCGCCGAGCCTGTAGCAAGCGGCGATATCGTAGCAGGCGGAGTTGGAGATGCAGATTGGGCCGAAGGTCGCGGCGTTAACGTTGGCGCCGGGGGGCTGGAGACAGTCGTTAAGAAGTTGCACGCCAATGCAGCCAGAATCAGCGCGCTGAAAAGTGACAGTTGAAGTCTGTCTTTCTTTTCTTGTGATGACATCATCGGTATCCTCTATTGCCTCCGCCTATTGGCTACGACTATTGGCTACTGGCTGCTCCTTACTGTCGCACAAAGCGGACCCACTTCTCCCTCAGATCAACGATCTCCACCAGCCAGCCGGCATCCATCCATGCAATGGATTCAACCTGTGTGCCTTGCTTTTGGTTTCCCCACCAGGCATGCTGTTCATGCGCGGAGGCGGGCAGAGTTTCGTTCAAGATCTGCTCGATGACCATGAACGTCAATGTGACATCTTCCTGGCTTACGGGCAGACCGCGCAAGTATCTTTCAAGTGGCTCATAATTCCCAGTCATAGCCTTCTCCATTCGGTGCCGCCAACTTTGACATCTACTGTGCTTCTCTCTATTGCGACAGTGGGCCGTGCGCTTGACGCCGGTTCACCTAACGGCGAGGTTTCCACCAGATCGGTAAGCGGGATATCCTGGCCGAAGACCAGCGTTACGCCCGCCAGTGAGATAACGTCCCCTGGATACAACACGGTCTGGCTCGTCCGCTGCCCGTTGAGATAAGTGCCACCCGTGGAATTTAGATCGAACAGTACAAAATGTCCCTTGATGACCCGCAATTGAGCATGGTTGCGGGAAATGCGCGGATCATCAATGACAATCTGATTCTCAAGCCTGCGCCCGATGTTGATGACCGATTCCTTGAGAGGGTGAATTTTCAAACCTTCTATGATCAAGAAAGCATTTTCAGGAACGGCCTCATTCGTGTCCGGAATGTTTGTTTCCGGTTCGTTAATTGTATTCGTTTCCATACCTTGCGTTTCCTCACCAGATCAAGCGGATGCGAAGCGGCTACAGACGCCAATGATATTTTACATCAGGCGCGGACTCAGGCGGGGGACTGATACGAAATCGCACGGCGTTGAAACCATCACGCGCATACCGTGAACGCGCGGCATGCTGCTCTGGATGAGCGTGCAGTTCGAGCCCGCCCGGTGAAAGTTAATGCTGTGGTGAAATACGAATTGTGCAGTTTCAATCGTTTTCTCCCTGAGATCAATAATACCTACCGGCCAGCCAGCCGGCATCCATCCAGGCAATGGATTCCACCTTGGTGTGGGTGCCCTGCTTCTGGTTTCCCCACCAGCCATTCTCCTGTTGCGCGGACGCCAGCACGGCATGTTCAGGATCTGCTCGATGAAAGTGAACGTCAATGTGACATCTTCCTGGCTGACAGGAAGGCCGCGCAAGTATCTTTCCAGTGGCTCATATTTCCTGGTCATGTTGGTTTCTTTTCAGCACGAAGGTGTCTGCGCTGGTATGTAGCTCGCAGTATAGCCTGATCGCAAACTGCAAGGCACGGCGTAAGAAAAGGAGAGACGTATCGCCGTGATGGGCCCAGTGTTACGTTCAGCAGACCAGTTGATGGAAGGAGTGCGCTTATGACCGCCACAAAAATCATTTCACCTGGGCTTACATCTTATTCCCGTAATCGACTCATCCTCTGTATAGCAATTTTCCTCGCAGTTACCTTGTCGTGCAGTCCTGGCGGTACAGCGCCCGCCTTTCCGACCTCTGTGTCTCCGCTGACTCAGGCGCCGGCTCAGACTGCGACCCAGGTTCGGACAGCTCCGACCCCTGATCTAACTGCCAGACCGCAAATCTGGCTCGGTCCGCAGCCTCCCAATTCGGCCATCGCCGTGCAGGATTACTTCGATCTATTCGAGCCGAACGCACCGTGGCAGCAGGCGGCTCGCAGGATTCACGTATTCATGCTGTACGGGGGGTGGATCAACGGCCGGTCAACCGATGCCGAACTTCAGCAGGCCGTGGCCGATATCCAGCGCCGGGGACTGGGCATTGGCTTCGAGATGGCGCCCCTGCAGCAGACCGAAGAGTGCACCGGCGCGATCGAAGGCTTTGGCGATCCATTATGGGCGGCAACCTTTGTCGTCACGCGCATCCAAAAGGCCGGCGGGAGGGCAGACTACGCCTTTTTAGAGCATCCGTATGACGCGGTCGCGTACTCCAATGCTCCAGAGGCCTGTCGCTATTCGCCAGAACGGACCGCCCAGGATGTGGCGCTTTTCGTCCAATCCGTTCGCAGCGTCTTCCCGGAAATCCGCATTGGCGCCATCGAGACCGCAGATCACAGCGTGGAGGCGGTCACGCTCTGGCTGGAGGCGTACCGGGCGGTAGTCGGCGAGGAGCTGGATTCCTTTAACTTCGACCTGGATTACTACCGGCCGGGTTGGCCGGAGCAAGCCCGCGCCATCGAAGAGTACGTGCACGGGCGGGGCATGGAGTTCGGCATGTACTATCGCGGGGATGAGAACGCCGCCTCGTCTGCCGAGTGGATTGCCACAGCCGAGCAGCGGTTCATCGAGTACGAAGTCATCGCTGGTGGACGGCCAGACCGCGCCATCTTCCAGACCTGGCACCCTTATCCAGACCATGTTCTCCCCGAGACCGACCCGGGCGCTCTCACATACCTGGTCAACCGCTACCTGCGGACCCGTACGAAGCTGAACCTGGAGGCACAGACCGCATCGAACGCGCCAGACGGGCAGGTGGTTCTTGGCGGAGCACTGACGGACGAAGGGGGCGCGCCTCTGCCGAACGCCAAGGTAGAGTTAAGCATGACTCCGCTGGAAGGTCCGGGAGTCGTTTCTGAATACACCCTCTCTGGCACCGTGCCCGACGGAGCGCTGCAGGCCATTGCCGGCTACCGGGTCAACATGGAGTGCGATAATTGTTCCGGCCCGGCTGACTTTACCTTGTATGAAATTCACTACACCGAAACCGAAGGGGACTCGAACCGGGTACCGAACTGGAGGTTCGCTGATGGATTGCTGGGCTGGGGCACCTCGGGTGATGGCAGCACCCGGGCGCTCGTCGCCAACGATCAGGCATCTGGTTCAGCGCTGCACGTAACGGCGCAGCCGGGCCAGATGGCGGCCATCGATTCGACCGCTTTTGCCGTCACGGCGGGTGCCACCTTCACAGTGACCTTTGTGGCACGCGTTGCGCCCGCCTCGGAGGGAAGTGGCTATTTCAGCGTCTTCTTTCTGGGCCCCGATCAGGAAATCTCCCGGATCAGGATCCCGCTGCGAGCAGAGAAGGTTTCCGTGACAGAGGCCGTCACAGGCGCGGACGGCGCGTTCGAGTTCCAGATACCAGATGTGCCCCCCTGGCCCGTATTATTCCAGGCCTGGTATGCCGGGGATGATGCTCACTGGCCGGCCTATGCCGAGCTGAAATGAGTTCATGGAACGTTGCGGCGCAATTTGAATCTTCATGGTCATTGACGCACTGATTGTGATTGAATGAATAGAAACCCTTAGGGTCTCTGCAAATCGATCTATGGCGGCTTGTTCGGTGATAGCTTCGACGAAGCTCATCATCCCATTTCAATGAAAGACCCTAAGGGTTTGCGTTAGAGTC
>DASTOH010000146.1:0-50541 GCA_035720235.1 Anaerolineales bacterium
CGGCATATAGCAGACCAGGACAAGTCGTTTTTCAGACTTGTATTTCTAAGGGCAAAGTCCTCACCTGGGGGCGTTTATTTGTCATCGCAGAGCCTTATTCCCAAGAGTCATGATCCTCAGTTCTGAACTCAATTGACGTTCATTATTAACACGGTGGTTAACCAATTTCGTAATCACGAAACCAGGCTGGAATAAAATAAAAAGCCGACACCCAACGATGCCGGCTTGATACATCACAAAATCTCATCATGGCTTCGCAGGGTGGATCACGATTCCTATCACTCTTACTCCTCCCGTGGCAGGGTCGCGTGGCGCGATGATCGTCACGCGTGAACCCACAGCCAGTTCACCGGCGCGTTCTTGTGGCAGGAGTTTTACCTCACTGGTAATTGTGAACGCAAATGTATTCCCATCCTTGTCCTGAATCGTGATGCTCGAACCCGGTGCATAGTCCGTAACAATTCCCACGCGATGGATCTTGCTAGGTTTACCCGGAACCACCATCACCATCCGGGCAAGAAGATTTCCATTCTCATCCCGAATGGCCTGAACGTTGACCGTCATGCCAACTTCAATGCTCTCCGGGGTGGAATTCTTGGGGCCGGGGAATTTGATACGGGTCTCTGCAGTGAGACCAATGGTAACAGACGAGCCATCCCGCAGGGTTAACGTGAGGCTGGCTGAATCCACCGCGGCAACCGTCCCTTTGAAATGTTCATGTTTCCCTTTGGGTTTGTCTTCTTTGTTGGCTTGTTTGGTGGCTTTGTCTTCCACTTTCTCTGCCTGTTTGGTTGCCTTATCCTCTGCTCTTTCAGTGGCTTTCGCGCCGGGAGTCCCGGTGCTTGGCATCTTCTGCGCGTTCGGGATATGGGCCGAACCAGCTAACACCTGCGCGGATGCAAACAACAGGGCCAGGCCCACGAGCAAAAACAGCAAAGCACGATGGATTTTCATCTCTTCCTCCAAGGGTTACGGTTCGTAGATGACAGTCAACAGGGCGGACATCTCATGTCCATTTTCATCACTGGCGACGATCTCGATCAGGTTCGGCCCCTCTTCCAGGGTCACGCTGGTCCTGAATTGCAGGTCAGCGCCCACAATGAGGATTTGCTCATTGATGCTGACCACGGTTCCTGCTGGGGCTGAACCGGTCACGTCCACTTGAGGCGTACTCACCACCGCTTCATCCAACGGCGCTAGAATTTGAAGCCAGAGTCCAGATGTCTGTGATGCATTGGCCTGGGTCGATTGAATCAGCGTAGTTGGGACCACAGTTTGAGGCTCAGTGGTGGCAATGTTCGTGGCTGGATGGTTCGCCGATGTGGGATTTGTCGCGGGAACCGCTGTAGGTGTTGGGCTACACGCGGCAAGTAAAACCAGCATCAGGGTCGCAAGTTTTCTCATTGTCAAACATGACGACGCGGTAAAGGTCAAGTTACAATTGGCGCATGAACCAACAGGAAATCATCCAGAAGACTGCCGACTTCATCAGACAGGAATTCTCAGGCGACTCGTCTGGCCACGATTGGTGGCATATCTACCGCGTCTGGAGGAACGCCATCACGATCTGTGAGCATGAAAAAGCAGACGCTTTCATTGTGCAGCTCGCCGCACTGCTTCATGATCTGGATGACTGGAAATTCAGTGCATCTGGTGATGAGACCCCGCGGCGCGCCAAAGCCTGGCTTGATTCGTTTTCCCTCGACCCCTCCATCACGGACGCGGTGTGCCGCATCATCAGGCATATCTCTTTCAAGGGTGCCAACGTTGCCAGTCAGATGGACTCGCTCGAAGGCTTCATCGTCCAGGACGCCGACCGGCTGGACGCCATCGGCGCCATCGGTATCGCCCGCGCCTTCGCCTACGGCGGTTACAAGAATCGTCCGCTGCACGACCCCGAGACCTCACCAAAGATGCACGATACGTTTGAACAGTATAAGAACAGCGATAGTTCCACCATCAATCACTTTTACGAGAAATTACTTCTACTTAAGGATATGATGAACACTCCCACTGCCAAACGCATCGCGAAACAACGGAACGCCTACATGGAGCAATTCCTCCATCAATTCATGGAGGAGTGGGAAGGAAAGGATGTGGAGTAAAATAATGACAAGCTTAGAAAATTACCCAACCAATCGACTACAATATATTTAAAATCGAGAACAGCCTCCAGCTTTCAAGCTAGATCACAGAAATTATATATTTTCAACAAATAATTTTATGGGAAATTTTTTCAGAAAACTAATAACTCTTCCACAAGAACGTAGAGTCTTTGGGCTTGATTTGTTGCGAGCGCTTGCCATATTAGGTGTTCTGCTAAGCCACGCCCAGTTAGTTTATCCTCCAGAACAAAGAGGCTGGTTTGGTTTTTTCGCCACTATCAGCGGAGTACTAGGAGTGGAGTTGTTTTTCGTCTTAAGCGGATTCTTAATTGGTTCGATTCTACTTTCACTTGAGCCTCGTTTTCAACAAATAAAAACCCTGCCAATTTTTTGGCAGCGACGTTGGTTTCGTACAATACCAAACTACCTGTTGTTCTTGATTCTTAATATCGCAGCTTCTCTTGCTTTTCAAAAAGCCGTTCCCAGTATTATTCCATATTTGACTTTTTCCCAAAACTGGTTATGGCCTCACCCTGGCTTCTTCGTTGAAGCTTGGAGTTTGGCTGTAGAGGAATGGTTTTATTTGCTTTTCCCCATCAGTTTATATCTTTTAAGCAAGGTTTTTAAATCGTTCAACACAGCCTTTATACTTTCGACAGGTTTTTTTATCCTTATTCCAAGTTTAATTAGAATTAATTGGGCACTTACAGGACTCGCAGATTGGGACGAGAATTTTCGAAAAATTATGTTGATCCGCTTGGATGCTATGATGTACGGTGTTCTAGCCGCTAGGATAAAAAAAACGATCCCGCAAATTTGGAGGAGACAAAATTTCTTGTTTTTTGGCGCAGGTGTATTGACCCTGTATATAAGCTGGTCATATGCTCTTGGTGAAAACTTAGATACTAATTTTTTCGCCAAAACCTTTCTCTTTTCAAATACTTCAATAGGCTTTGCTTTTCTGTTGCCAATTTTCGATCAATGGGAAAATGTGAATAAAAACATCTTTTCAACTGCTTTCCAACTGATTGCGGTATGGTCATATTCTCTTTATTTATGTCATCTACAGGTATTACAAGTAATTAATTTTATCAATGAATTTTTCAGAACAACAAGTTTTACCATTCAAACTTTGTTTCTTTTTATATTCTTCACAACCAGCCTAATTATTTCCAGTGCAATTTATACTTATTTTGAAAAACCATTAACGAATTTACGGAATTATTTCTCAAAGAGCTAAAGTAAATAAAGAGATTTTGATACTGCCATGCAAAATGCAGATCTGACATGCTCCTGTGAAACACCGACCACGTGAATCAGCATCCATGTACGAACATATATACTACAATAAGGTATATTAGGTCTGATACACGGTAAGCAAAAAGACAAGTCATCACCTCGCCAGAGAAATGAACACGTCCTCTAGCGTCGGCTCGCCGACAATGACATCGCGCACGTTGACGCTTTTTTCTCTCAAAGCTTTCAGCAAAACTTCCTTCTTCATCCCTTTTTTGGTGATCGTCCGCAAATGATCACCTGCCAAGCCAACGCGTAACACGCCGTCAATTTCAGGGAGGACAGACAGACCGTCCTGCAACGGTTCGGCATACACCTCCCACACGTCGCCGGGGATGATGTCCCTTTTCAGGTTCGAGGGTGTTTCCATCGCCAGCAATTTGCCATCGCGCATAATGCCGACGCGTTCGCAGTATTCGGCTTCGTCCATGTAGTGGGTGGTGACGAGGATGGTCACGCCTTTATCGGCGAGCTCATAGATCAGATCCCAGAAGGCGCGGCGGGCAGTAGGGTCCACACCGGAGGTGGGTTCATCAAGGAATAACAATTTTGGTTCGTGCACCAGCGCGATGCCCAGAGCCAGGCGCTGACGCCAGCCAGCGGAGAGGGAACGCGTCAGCGTGGACTCATGTCCCTGCAGGCCGACCAGATCAATGGTATGAGCGATGCGGGCTTTGTCCGTGATCCCATACACGCCACCGTAAAACGTCAAATTTTCGAGCACGGTCAGGTCGTCATAGATCGCGAACTTCTGCGACATGTATCCGGAGCGCTTCCGCACCTCTTCACTTTGTTTGAACGCGTCGAATCCCAGCACGGTCGCTTCACCTTCACTCGGTTCGAGCAAACCGAGTAGCATGCGGATCGTCGTCGTCTTGCCCGAACCGTTCGGACCGAGATAGCCCACCACTTCCCCTTCGTTCACTTCGAAGTTGATGTGGTCCACCGCGACGAAATCACCAAAGCGGCGCGTGAGATTTTCAACGTAGATGACAGGCAAAGACATAGGACTTCCTTTACCACAAAGGTCACCAAGGTCACGAAGGAAAAACCTTAAGGCTTGAAACCTTTGTGCACTTCGTGTTTAAAAATTATCCCTTTTCCAACTGCGATTTCAGGCGGGCGAGATTCTCTTCCATCATGGATTTGATTCGACCCGCCATTATCGGTTCCGCCAGTTTGAACAAGCCGCCAGGGTTGCCCTGGGCATTGAGGCTGACTTTCGTGCCCGTGCCAACGGGCTTGAATGCAATCGTGACATTGACCTGCACCGGTCCTGCATTCATTTGGAAGCCGGTTTTACTATCCGGTTCATGCGCAGTGACCTGCACCTCGCCTTCGATACGGCGACCCATCATTTCACCCACGCTCTTGAATTTTGTGCCAACGCCCACCGCGCCGGGCGTGACCTGTTGCAGGCTTACGACCGCGGAGTTCCATTTCGACATGTTATTAAGATTGGCAACAAACGCAAAGACATCTTTCACGGGCCGGTCAATCAAAGTACCAAGGTCAAGGTTGATCATGAGAGGGCTCCTTCCTGTGATGCGACATTCATGTCGCTCTGTGGTTTTCATTTTCTGATAACGCGATAAACACATCCTCCAGGACGGGCGGTACGATACGGAGTTCATCCACCTGACCACCGGCACTTCGGATCTCCGAATTGAGCCTGCTGAGGACAGCCTGGGCTTTATTCTCGCCGACGCGTATGTGCAGGCGATCTCCGAACGCCTGCACATCCTCCACATCGGAGTCTTGATGCGCAACGTGACGAAGGAGATTCAATGGCGAGCCGCGCAATTCAAGGACGCGCCCATTGAGCCGCGCCCGCAAGTTGGACGGTGTGTCTTCCACAATGATTCTCCCATTCTTCATGAATCCCACACGGTGACAGCGTGAGGCTTCATCCATGTAGGGAGTGGAGATAATCACACTGACTCCCTCAGCCTGCGTGGAAAGTCGTATCACCAGTTGCCAAAAATCCTGGCGCGTGACAGGGTCAACCCCCGTGGTGGGTTCATCCAGTAACAACACGCGCGGGCGAGTGACCAGTGCGGAGGCAAGTCCGAGTTTTTGTTTCATGCCGCCGGAGAGTTGACCGGCGCGGCGCTCGGTGAATTTTTCCAGCCCGACGAACTCAAGAATTTCCATGCAGCGCGGCAGCCACTCGTTGGATCTGAGTCCGCTTACTTCGGCGAAGAAGCGGATGTTCTCAAGAACGGTCAGGTCTTCATACATGGAAAACCGCTGCGAGAGATAACCGAACTGTGAGCGGGCTTGTTCGGTTTGCCGGTCGATATCATATCCGCAGATGTTGACCTGGCCCGAATCGGCTTTAAGCGCGCCGACCAGCAGGCGCATGGTAGTGGTCTTCCCGGCGCCGTCTGCGCCGACGAGGCCGTAGATTTCGCCCGCGGGGATTTCAAGCGAAACTCCATCTACAGCGTGAGTCTCGCCGAAGGATTTTCTGAGGTTGGTTGCGTTGACTAATAGTTCCATTTTATGATTCAGTTTGGTTGGATTTGTAGGTCAGATTCCAGACGAATATCATCATGGCTATCATTAACACAATAACAAAGTAGCTATACCAGCCAGGGAAGGCATTGACGTAAGCTGTGCTTTGGGTCAGGTAGGTTTGTACATGGATTGGAATGCTGATCGTAAAGTAGACCAGAATGAAACCATAGAGAAATTTCTTCCAGCCACGATCGAACGAAACCTGTTTCCAGGAAAGCCAGCCGACAATTCCTGCGTACGTCATTGGAATTGCCAGCAACATATCAAACTCCGGGGTAAGGATATATTGTCGAAGCAGGTCACGTCCAATGAAGAGGCTCGTGACGTGCAGATACATTCCTGTAATCAATGTCACAATGGCCGCATATCGAAAGTAATAACCCTGATTCTGAAGCGCTTTCATTTCAAACTCCATTTGTATTTATAAATAGTTTATTGAAACAGCGCGGTCTCGATACGTGGCTCGAAGCACCACTACTTGACTACCGACAATTACAAATTACCGTTTACTTGAAAACCACGTCCGCGGGCATACCGATCTTTAATTTGCCTTCGGAATCGGTCACCTTTAATTTGATGGCGTAGACCGTTGAACTTCGTCCTTCCACGGTTTGGACATTGCGGGGGGTGAATTCAGCCTGATCGGCGATGTGGATGACTTCGGCATCGAAGGATTCACCGGGGAAGGAGTCAACTTTCACGGTGGCTTCCTGCCCGAGTGAGATATTGCCATATTGATCTTCAGGGACGTAGACAGTAATGGTTAATTCATCGAGGTTTGCCAGTGCAAATGTGACCGCACCGGGCTGAACAAATTCGCCGGGTTCGATATTGCGTGTGAGGACAACACCGTCCATCGGGGCGTATACAGTGATCTTTTTCAGTTGGGTTTCAACCGTATTCAATCTCGATTGCGCGGCTACAGCATTCACCCTGGCCTGGTCGAGAGCGGCTTGTGCCTGTTCTATGGCTTTTGCGGCGACTTGCACCTGGGGGGAGTCCGCGCCGGTTTGCAGGGCCCGCAAGTTGTCCACTGCCAGATCATAGGCTTCCTGGGCAATGACCGCATCCGCGCGGGCTTCCATAACATCTGTTGCGCCTTCGGTTGTGAGGGCGTCGTTGTAATCTTGTTCTGCTTCCTCCAAATCTATTTCCGCTTCATCGAGAACGATCTGGGCGGCATCGCGCAAATCCTGACTGTCGGAGGCGCCGTTGGTGCTATCGAATACACCCTGTGCGTTTTGGAAGGCCAGACGCATTTGCACGAGCTTGGCTTCGATCTCAAGGAAGTTCGCACTGCCTGCACGCTGGCTGACATCCTCCAGGTTGGTCAGGGCATCTTCAAGCGCGGCTTTCTTCGCATCCACTTCGGCTTGTGCGGCCTGGAGGCGCTCCTCTTTCGAGAAGTACCAGACCGGTTGCTCGAATTCGGTCGGCTTTGAGTCTGTCCATATGATGAGGCGCGTAGACTTTTCCTGTGCGAGCGCGTTGGAAAGAGTCAGGTCATACTGCAATTGGGCAGCCTCCAGTGCGACCTCAGTGGTTTGGACCGCGGCGTTAGCAGAATCCAGTGCGGATTGGGCCGTCTGCTTTTCGGACTGAATCAGGCTGTCGTCGATGGAAAGAAGCGGATCGTCCGTCTTCACCGATTGGCCTTCCTCAACAAGCACTTCCTTCACTTTGCCGGCCAGCTCTGGCGAGACATTTACCGTCACTGATTCTATTGTGCCTGAGGCATCGAGCTGCCCATTATCAGGGGTGTTGAACGACCGAAATACGAAATAGCCGATCGTGCCCAGGATAATCAGCAGGACCACAATTCGAACAGGGAGAGGGGGGAAATTACGTTCCATGTAAGTCTCCTTTGGAGAATGATGTTTTAGATCGAATGAGGACGCTTCGCGGCTTCCCCGATTCGCGGGTCGCAATGACATCAATCAAGTCGTTTTCTAAAGCGCAGCGATGCCAGGGTCATGATGACGAGACCAAAGATCGCCAGCGATATGATTTCAGTTTGAAGCGCGGCAAAGCCAACACCTTTGAGTAACAACGAACGGACAATGACCAGATAGTAACGAAGGGGAATTGCATACGAAACGATCTGTAAGAATCGTGGCATGGCTTCCAGCGGAAAGAGAAAGCCAGAAATGAACACACCGGGCAGGATCGTAACGAAGACCGTGAGCAAAGCCTCCTGTTGCGTGTTGGCAATCGTGGATGCAAATAAACCAATGCCAAGACTCGAAAGCAGGAGCAAACCCGCTGTGCCAACTACAAGTAATAGATTGCTTCGCACAGGGACATCAAACCAATAATGACCGATGAGCAGGACTTCAAAGAGGTCGAAAAAGCCTAGAATGACATAGGGCATCACCTTGCCTACGATCAGTTCCCAGGAACGGATGGGCGTGACAATAAGCTGTTCAATGGTGCCGCGTTCGCGCTCGCGCACAACGGCTGTTGCGGTGAGCATTGCCATGATGGCATATAGAACCATTCCAATTACGCCGGGAATCATAAAATAGGCGGAGCGGAGGTCGGGGTTGTACCAGACCTGTGTGCGGACTTCGAGCGGCGGCTGGACAGCGGATCCGCGTCCCTGACGGGCGGCCTGCTCGGAAAGCACCTTGATGGAATGTGATTGTCCAATCAGCCGCGCGGCGGAAAGCGCGGTGGCGCCGACGGTTGCATCGGAACCATCGAGGATCATCGAGACCTGCCCATTCCCTTCCAATAACCTGAGTGAGTAGTCGGGCGGGATGACGAGCGCGCCGCGTACCTCTCCCTGTTCGATGAGGGTTTGGATCTCAGCCTCGGAATATACTTCGTACGCAAAGTTGAAGTAATCCGCCGCGCGGAAAGCATCCAGCAGCGCGCGCGATTCGGGCGAGCGGCTTTGATCCCAGAAAGCGATGGGGACATTTCTCACATCGGTGGTCGCCGCGTAACCCAGCAGGAACAACTGGATGATAGGCATCACCAAAATCAGTATGAGCGTGCGCGGGTCGCGGAAGATCTGGATGAATTCCTTGCGGATGATGGACATTAACCGTGAGTTCATGCTAGCTCCTTAGCCCGATCACCATAAATGTATTTGATGTCAGGTAATTCTGTGAAATAGAAATGCACCCAGATGTAAAGATGGCTAAATGCGGCAACCAATAAAGCCGCCTTTGAAAGAGAGATAAGTGCAATGCTCCACAGAATCAGAAATCCGAATTTGTACATGGCATTTTCCGTGTACCTGAACATACCTTGCTTCACGAACGCTTTGTTGTTATAGACGGATGGTTTGAAGTGGTCTTCACCAAAGGCCCGGTCAATGCTGAAGTAATGGACAACGGAATACATTGTGTATGCAAATGGGATGAACAATATCCCTGCCAGCAGATACGCCAGAGTTGGATTCAGATTGAGGGTGTTGGCATTTGAAAGGCCGAGGAAGGTCAGCGTGACAGGTCTTCCTACAAACAGAATGGTGAACATCACCTTGAAAACAGGAAAAGCATTGTCACCGAACCAGTCTGTCATTTTGTGGTGATAGAGTTCCGCCCTCCAGAGAAGGGCAACCACAATCTGATGGAGGACAGGTGTCGCAATAGCAGTCCAAAGCCAGGCTTGTGTACTGATCCCCCATAATTGACCTGACAGCACATCTCCGGTTGCCAGGATATAAACACTCAAAAGCAAAACAATAAGAAGAAGATAGTGCTGTATCTGTTTTTCAAACATGGTCACACCTCGCATTTCAAAATGCCGTGCAAGTAAATATCCACATAGGCATCCAGCGCGTTTTTCGGCATCAATTTATTAAGAATGGAATTGGAAATGACGATTTCGGTAAGCATATAAGACATGACCATTCCAATGAAGGAACGCATCAGGATGGCGGGATGGGTCACGCGCAAATCCTTCCTTGTTTTCACCAGTTTTTCGAAGACAGGCAGGATTTTCGGTGCAATCTCCTTGATCAATGATGCACCGTGCGCGCCATTGAACTCCGCGATCTCGATCAGCAGGAGTTTGACGTAGTACGGCTGGGAGGACAGTTCATTGATGACGACGCGGGCAGCATTGCCCAGGAATTCATCCATCGTCTCCCCTTCCGCGGCCAGGATCAGCGGCAGGACTTTCCTGTATGGATGTTTATCCACGATAATGGCTTCGAAGATTTCGTCCTTGCTCTTGAAGTGGTTGTAGATCCCGCCCAATGCCAGGTGCGCGCGCTCTGCAATCTGCCGCATGGAGGTGGCATGGTACCCCTGTTCAATAATTAGCTCAATCGCAGCTTCTTCAATTGCAAGGCGAGTGACCTCGCCTTTCTTTAGTTTCTCTTTAGTCATTCCATCTCCAGAAATGAACGAACGTTCGTTTTTATTTTATTCTAATCGGATTGATTTTGTCAAGGATATTGTCCCTCCAAGTTCCCCCGCCGGAATACCCAGATCCTGCAATAGAGTCCCGCTTCCAGTGGATGCAATGCGGCTATGCTCCTTTGCGTGATTCAGGAAAAAGTGCATCCGATTAAAGAAATTGACCTCGCTGACTCCCGCATCCGCATCCAGGAACAGCAAATTCAATTGTGGGTACCTTTCCCTCATTTTCTTCTCCGCACCTTTGGCGACGATGTGATTGGCGATGCAGCCAAACGGCTGCAGGCACAACACATTGGG
Source organism: Anaerolineales bacterium (assembly GCA_035720235.1). GTDB lineage: Bacteria > Chloroflexota > Anaerolineae > Anaerolineales > Villigracilaceae > Defluviilinea. The sequence continues at coordinate 10,595 of DASTOH010000146.1, forward strand.
AATCCCATCTTTTACAAAGGAGGTGATCTCACCTGCGATCAACCACCCCTCCCCATATTGATGATTGAGGCTGAGGATCTCCTGCGCATTCCTGGCGATATCTTCAATGTCGGTATGATGGTGAAAACGCCGATACTCTTTCATCACTTCGTGGATTTCACTCAGATAATTTCGGAGCAATTTCTTTCCAAGCAAGGTCAGCAGCCACAGCAGGTCGCGCCGTGCAATATTCGTCTTCACCTTTTGCTGGACATGGATCAACCCTCCAGCGAAGAACTCCAGAAAGGTTGGCATGACCACTTCAACACCTTGATCCATTAGCCATTCTGCCGCATTGTTATTGGAAAACGCATTGTATTTGACGAAAATCTCACCCACGATCCCCACTTTGGGATACTGCTTATCATCCACATCAATCGCGTTGAAATCCGCGACAGCCTTGCCAAGCGCCTCAAGCAATGCTTTTTTCTCGGCAGGGATTTTCCCCTCCATGAACGCAGAAAGATATCGATCTGCCACCCGTTTCGCGTCGCTTTTATTCTTTTCACGGACCACGGTTGAGTAGTACATATCCGAAAGTGCATCGGTGAATGCCATGCTGATGAAGGCCCTGTACATAAAAACTTTGGCGTTGAATTCAAAGCCTGGTTGTTCGTTCAACGTCTGCAAATTTGTGGAAAGCGTGACAACCGGAACATTTTCAAATCCCGCCGCGATCAGCGCCTTCTTGATCATGCCGACATAACTCGTCGCGCGGCATTGTCCGCCGGTTTGAGAGAATCCGATGGCAGTGCGCGCCAGATCATACTTTCCCGACTGAAGCGCCTTGATCAGATCCCCGATCGTGATAATGCCTGGGTAACAAATTTCGTTGTTGGCATATTTGAGTCCTGTATCCACAGAACGACGGTCTGCTGGCGGGAGCCACACAATGTCATAACCCGCGTCGATAAAAGGTCTCACAATGGGCGGTGAGCAGAATGGCGAAAAATCGGGCACGATGAGTGTTCTGTTCTGATCTTCTTTTTGATAGATACGTGTCTTCTTGCGCGCTTTATAAATCCGTTCCATCGGCCTTGATTGCTGCATCGACTCAAGCATGGATCGCAACCTGAGTTTTGTTGACCCTGTGCTCTCGATTTCGTCAATGCGGATCACCGTCGGGCTTTTTCCATACTCACCCAGAATCGCGCTCACCTCTTCCAGGATGAACGGGTCGGGTCCGCAGCCAAACGAATTCAACTGAACCACTTCCACATGATCCTGTCTCCCTGCCCAGCGCGCCGCATGGAAATAACGATTGAGATATTCCCATTGTGTCATCGCATGACGGTTATCCAAAGTCTGCCCCTCCCCCAGCGGGATGGAATCTTCAGTGATGACATCCAATCCAAAATTCGTCAGAATGTCTGGAATTTTGTGATTGATCAGCGGATCGATGTGATAGGGGCGACCCAGCAGCAAAATCACAGGACGATTCTCCTCTTGTGCGTTTTCCAATATCTCTGCCGCCACGCTTCTTAGCTGACCTTTGAACTGCCTCTGCGATTCTTGAGCCTGGTCAAATGCCCGAGCTGCAATCCCATGCGGCACACCGAGACTCGCAAGATAATCGAGACAAGTCTTCTTCAACAACTTCTTATCATTAAAGTTGACTGGAGGCAGATCCAATGGGATTTCATATTTCCCCTGCGGATCGATCACATTCTTCACCACTTCCGCATAGCCAGTCACAACTGGACAGTTATAACTGTTCGCCGCGTCACTGAAACCACTCTCTTCATAGAAAACCATCGGGAAGAAGATTCGGTCCACGCCCATCTCGATCAGGTTCATAATATGCCCACTGACCAACTTGGCAGGGAAGCACAAGTTATCAGACATGATATGGGCCGTCCCTTTTTGGAAAACTGCATTGCTCGAAGCCGCGGAGAGTTGAACCTTGAACCCACTTTCGACCAGCAAGGTATTCCAGAAGGGAAAATTCTCAAACTGATTCAAAACTCTGGGGATACCGATGGTCAGCCTCGGGGTCGAATCAGGAACCGTCTTTCTGTCGAAGAGTAAATCATATTTAATGGCAGGCAGGTTGACGCCATGGCGATCCGCTTTGCCGCCGTTGGTATATATTTTTTCACAGCGGTTCCCCGAATAAAAAATATTCCCGTTTGGGAAGGTCAGCTTTGTGACAGCACATTTGTTTTCACAACCGTGGCAGTGGATCGTTTTCTTGGCATAGTTGCCCGCCACTTTCGTAGTAACGACTTCAGTCGTTCTGAAACGACTGAAGTCGTTATTACCGTAATGATCCAGCGCGGTCAACGCGGCTCCATACGCGCCCATCAACTCCGCCATGTCGGGACAGGTAACCTCGCGCCCCAAAAGATTTTCGAGCGCCTTTTGCACAGCAGGGTTCCGGAATGTGCCCCCCTGCACCACAATATGTCCTCCAAGAGAATCAATGTTTGTGACCTTCAAAACCTTATGCAGCGCGTTCTTGATGACCGAATACGCAAGCCCTGCAGAAATATCGTTGATCTCCGCGCCCTCGCGCAGGGATTGCTTGACCTTCGAATTCATGAACACCGTGCAACGCGTGCCAAGATCGCAGGGCAACTCACCCTTTGTGGCTTCCCGCGCGAAATCTGCCGCAGTGTATCCCATCGAACGCGCAAACGATTCGATGAATGAACCACAACCCGAAGAACATGCCTCATTGATCTTGATATCCTGGATGAACCCATCCCTGACGAAGATGGCTTTCATATCCTGCCCACCGATATCCATGATGAACGAGACATCTTTATCAAACGCCTTCGCCGCGCGAAAATGCGCGAGCGTTTCCACCATGCCTTCGTCCAAACCAAACGCGGTGCGGATCAAATCCTCGCCGTAACCTGTTACCATACTTCGTGCAATGTACGGTGTCTTTCCACATCCCGCAAAACTTTGGTTGAGCTTCTCCAGCCCCTGTTGGACCGCGTTGATGGCATCGCCTCTGTTGTTGATATAATACTCAAATGCCACCCTGCCCTGCTCATCAATCAACACGATCTTTGTAGTGGTCGAACCAGAGTCAATACCCAGAAATAATTTATCTCCATTGAGTTTGGAAATATCCACACGGACGATCTTGTGCCGCATCCGCCTCGATTCCCATTCCTGATAATCCACCTCATCTTTGAACAACGCGGGCAATCGGTTTTGAGTTGCAGTCTTGTGCACCTGGTCAGTGCCAAGTCGATCGATCAATGATGTGAGCGTGAACTTCTCCTTGGTGGAGGATTCTGTGAGCGGGGCGAGCGCCGCGCCCATAGCGGGCAACAACTGGGCATTTTCCACCTCCAGTATATGGTCTGGGCTGAGGCGCAGGACCTCCATAAATGCTTTTTTTAGAGCGGGCAAGAATGTCAATGGTCCCCCGCAAAACAGCATCAACGGCCTGGGGGTGTACCCCTTCGCCAATGTAGCCAAGGTCTGCAATACCACGGCATGAAACACCGAAGCAGAGATATCTTCGCGGGGAATATCGCGGCTCAACAGGTTTTGCAGGTCCGTCTTTGCGAACACACCACACCGCGAAGCCATCGGGTAGATCATAGTATGCCTGCTGGCCAGGGCGTCCAGGTCTGATAGAGGGACATTCAGCAAATTGGACATTTCATCGATGAAGGCGCCGGTCCCGCCCGCGCAGGCGCCGTTCATGCGGATGTCGGGCATGCCCGCGTCCCTGAAGAAAATCATCTTGGCGTCTTCACCACCAATGTCAATCAGAGTTTTTACCTCCGGGTAGCGCTGATTTACTACCTCCGCTGAGGCGACTACTTCCTGAATAAAGGGCAGGTGGAAGCGTTCGCTTACCCCCAGGCCCGCTGAACCCGTGATCTGGGCAGCCACTGACATATCACCAAGTTTATCCTCCGCCTCGGCTAGTATGCCTTGTAAAGTCTTCACCGTCTCGGCATTGTGACGGCGGTACGCAGAGAACAATAAATCCTTGTTCTGATTCAATATCACCACCTTTGCGGTGGTGGAACCGACGTCAATACCGAGTCTCAGGCTGGACATAGTGGCGCTCCTTCAAATAAACGAACGCTCGTTCGTTTTTACCTACAAAATTCTACAGTTTTTTTCCCTTCATTGTCAAGTTATTTTTGTCGTAACGCGTCATCTCTTGAGTAGTAACAAAAGTAACTTTCGATTCACATGTTTTTTTCTGAAAAAGGACCAGTGCCGTCAAGTAGTGTTGTAGAATCAAGCGGTATGTCTCCTCTCTTATCGAACAATCTTCGCAAGCATTTGGGGCACAATGTCACACTTGAGTGTTTGGAAACTTTTCCGTCATTTCCCCGTATATTTACTCAAGGTATAATTGACTGGACAAAAGAAAGGGATAATCATGTTTGGGCTTACCTTTATCGAGGCCATTTATTGGGCCGCCACCATTATCGGCGGAACATTGTTCCTCCTCCGCCTGGGCATGATGTTCTTTGGCGGGGACATCAGTGATGACGGGCTTGACTCCGCTCTCGACACAAGCAACCTGGAAATATCCGGCGACCATGCCAGTGCAGACGTAAGCTTTAAACTGCTTTCTGTTCAGGGATTAACATCCTTCTTTATGATGTTTGGGCTTGTAGGGTTGGCACTCTTGGAAGCGAATCTGGCGGTGCTGTTAACTGTCATCGGTGGGATGGTTGCAGGTCTCGTCACGGTTGCAGTAACAGGCTTAATATTCACCCAGATGAAGCGCCTGCAAACTGAGGGGACCATCAATATTCAAAACACCATCGGGTCGGAAGGCAATGTTTACCTGACCATTCCAAAGAATGGCACCGGACAAGTGCAAATTATTGTGCAGGGTTCACTCAAAATATTTGATTCAGTTTCACAGAATAAGAATACAATTGCCACCGGCGAAACAGTTCGTGTTGTGGGAGTGGCAAGTGGAAATACCCTGATCGTTGAGAAAACATGATATTTCAAGGAGAATGATATGAACGCTGCAAGTTTTGGTATCTTGGCCCTAATTGCTTTTGTCGTGCTGGTTTTCTTCACCGTTGCCTTCATGGCCAGCCGGTATAAACGCTGTCCATCGGACAAAGTACTGGTCATCTATGGGCGCGTCGAGAAAGGACGTTCCAGTAAAACCATGCACGGCGGCGGTGCATTCGTGTGGCCTCTCATTCAGGACTATGCTTATCTGAGCCTCACGCCCATCACGATCAGCATTCCACTCGAGAACGCGCTATCCCTGCAAAACATCCGCATTAACGTACCGAGCACGTTTACCGTGGGCGTGAGCACAGCCGCGGAAATCATGAGCAATGCGGCGGAAAGAATTCTGCGATTGCCACAAAACGCCATCGAAGAAATGGCCAAAGAGATCATCTTTGGTCAATTGCGTCTGACAGTTGCATCCCTTACGATTGAGCAGATCAACCAGGACCGCGAAAGCTTCCTTGAAGCTATTCGCCGCAACGTGGAGCCTGAGTTGAACAAGATCGGCCTGCAACTCATCAACGTCAACATCACGGATATCACAGACGCGTCCGAGTACATTTCCAGCATTGGTAAAAAGGCTGCATCAGAAGCCATCAACCAGGCGAAGATCGATGTGGCAGAACAATCCCGCTATGGCGCCATCGGTGAAGCAAATGCCGTCCGGGAGCAGGAGATCAAAGTAGCCGAGGCGCTGGCGGCGGCGGAGATCGGGCGTAAAACAGCGGATGCAAATCAACGCAAACGCGTACAGGAGCAGGAAGCGGATGCTGTGCAGGGTGAGAACACAGCCAATGCCAACATCGCCCGCTACAATGCTGACCTTGAGATCCAACGCGCCCAGGCCAATGCTGACGCCGAAAAAGGAAAAAAGACTGCCGAAGCCGATCAGCGCGTCTTCGTTCAGGAACAGGAATCCCAGGCTATCAAAGGTGAAAACACCTCCAAAGCCAATATCGCGGACTACAATGCTGAATTGGAAGTGAAACGCGCGTCTGCGTTGAGGCAGGCGGAAGTGGCGCGGTATGAGGCGCAGGTCGCCATCCAGCAGGCTTTGTACAAGGCTGAGCAGGAACGCTTGCGGGCGGAGGAAGTTGTCCGCCAGGAGATCGAGAAGAACAAGATCGAGATCGCGGCAGAGGCCCAGGCAGAACGGACCAGGCGTGAGGCGCAGGGTGAAGCGGACGGTATCCTTGCCAAATACAAGGCAGAAGCGGAAGGCACGCTCAAACTGCTGGAGGCGAAGGCAGATGGTTATCGCAGACTGGTTGAGAGCGTGGGCGGTGACGCGCAGGCTGCGTCTACGTTGTTGATGATCGAAAAACTTGAAGAGCTTGTCGCTCGACAGGTGGAAGCCATCAGCAATCTGAAGATCGACAAGATCACTGTCTGGGATTCCGGTGGGAATGGAGATGGTTCGTCCACCTCGAACTTTATCTCCAACCTGTTCAAGAGCCTGCCGCCGCTTCAGGAAATTTCGGAGATGGCCGGCGTGCAACTACCCGATTACCTGGGCAAGGTGAAGGGACAGACGCCCCCTGAGAAGCCCAAGCTTACTGGAACAACCTAGAAACAGGATGGGGTATCTCCCAAAAGAATAAACAACGCAAAAGGATCAGGTAAATCCTTCCGCGAAGCCCGGCAATCTCGCCGGGCTTCCACTTTCATTCAACGATAACCTTCTCAGGGTAGAATCAAACCATGCTGCCCCTCTCCAAAGTCGAACAATTCGCCCGCAAGCATTTGCGCTACAACGTCACGGTCGGCTTGACGGATGGCGGGATGTTTGGCCTCGCGCTCGGTTTCGCATCTTTTGGGACCATCCTCCCGCTCTTCGTCGCCTCGATGACTGATTCGGCCACATTGATCGGACTCGTCCCTGCGATCCATGCCGCGGGATGGTTGTTGCCGCAGTTATTTATGGCAAGTCTCACCTCGCGCTTGAGACGATACAAACGCACGGTCCTGCTGAACACTATTCATGAACGCCTTCCGTTTTTAGGATTTGCCATTGTTGCATTGCTTCTTCCCAGGATCGGGTTGCAGGCGGGCCTGGTCCTCACCTTCCTGCTCCTCACCTGGCAGGGACTCGGAGGAGGCTTCACTGCCAACCCGTGGACCAGCATGATTTCAAAGATCATTCCGTCAGAATTTCGGGGTACGTTTTTCGGCACACAGGCCGCGGCTGCAAATCTGTTCATCAGCGGCGCGGCGATTGCGGCCGGTTATCTCTTAGACTGGTACGAAGCGCCCGTCAACTTTGCCATCTGTTTTTTCATTGCCGCTTTGTTCTTCACGATTTCATGGATCGCACTGGCATTCACGCGCGAACTTACAGATCACGAAAAAGTGATCGCTGAGAATCCAACTCCCTTCTGGCATGGCGCTATCAACATTCTAAGGCGAGATACCAACTTCAACTGGTTTCTGGTCTCGCGCTTTCTATCCCAGTTTGCAACGATGGGTTTTTCATTCTACATCGTGTATACCCTGCGCCGCTTTGATGCCGATGCGGTCATTCTGGGTTATCTCACTGCCACACTCACCATCGCGCAAACCATCGCCAACGTGAGCATGGGCTGGTTCGGCGACCGTATGGGTCATCGCTCCATGCTCATTTTGGGTGCCGCTGCCGCCATGTTGAGTTCATTGCTGGCCTGGTTTGCGACATCGATCAGTTGGTTTTTCCCGATCTTCATCCTTTCCGGATTCGCCAACGTTTCGATTTGGACGAATGGCCTGACGATGGCAACCACCTTCAGTGGCGAACATGAGCGTCCATTCTATGTCGGCCTGGCACAAACGCTTACGGCGCCCGCCACCATCATTGCCCCACTGTTTGGCGGCTGGATCGCTGATGCATTTGGATTCGCTCCGACCTTTTCCATTTCGACCATCTTATCTATAGTGATGATGGCAATATTATGGTTCATCGTCAAAGATCCTCAGAAACATGCCAGCCCTCGAGCTGCCGTATTGCCCGAAATGTCGCATGGCGCCGGGGACGGCGCCTAGAGCAAAGAAAATAGGAGAACCCATGACCCTGCTTCAAGAAAAAGTCAATCAAGCCATCGAAATCCTCAAAGAGCAAGAGACCGACATGTGGCTCACGTTCGTACGCGAGACCTCCGGGGTACGCGACCCGGCGCTCGATCTATTGATCGGCGCCAGCGACCTGACCTGGGAATCGGCCCTGATCCTCACCCGCTCCGGAGCAAGGATCGCCATCATCGGCAACCTCGAGAAGGATGCCGTGGGACGGCTGGGTGTGTTCGATGAAATTCTTGGATATGATAAATCAGTGCGCGAACTTCTACGCGATACGCTCACCCGCCTCGACCCGGACCGGATCGCGGTCAACACGTCGAAAAACAACGTCCACGCTGACGGTCTAACGCACGCCATGTACGAGATGCTGCGCGATTACCTCAGCGGCACGCCATACGCCGAGCGACTCGTCAGCGCCGAACCGGTGATCAACGCCCTGCGCGGACGGAAGACGCCTGCTGAACTGGCTCGCATCCGTAAGGCGGTTGAAATTACAGACGAAATCTACAGGAAGACATTTGACTTCCTCAAAGTCGGCATGACCGAGATCGAAGTTGGTGAATACATGCAAAAACTCGCCCGAGAATACGGTGTAGGCCTGGCATGGCCTGCCGAGAATTGCCCGGCGGTGAACGCGGGTCCCAATTCTCCCTTCGGGCACAGCGGACCGACTAACATCAAGATCGAACGCGGGCATATCGTTCACTTTGACTTTGGCGTCAAATACGAAGATTATTGCTCAGATATCCAGCGGCTCGGTTATGTATTGCGTGAAGGCGAAACGGAGGCGCCTGTCGAAGTCCAGCGCGGATTCATCACACTTCGTACCGCCATCGAAAAATCACGCGAAGCGATGAAAGCGGGCGTAACCGGCAACTCGATCGATGTCATCTCGCGTGAAATCGTCACTGATTCAGGTTACCCTGAATACCCGCATGGACTGGGTCACCAGCTCGGCCGCGTGGCACATGACGGCGGCGCGATGCTGGGTCCGCTGTGGGAAAAGTACGGTGACTCTCCAAATCAAAAACTGGAAGTAGGACAGGTGTACACGATTGAACCAAGCCTGCCCGTTCAGGGGTATGGTTATCTGGGATTGGAGGAGGATGTGGTGATGACAGAAAGCGGCGCGGAGTATATTGCTGAACCACAGAGAGAAATTGTACTCATTCAAGGTTTGCCCTGAGCTGGTCGAAGGGATAACGTATGAATGAGGCAGGATGAAACGGGAATCCTAATTTAATTCGGGCAACACCTGCAGGCCTGCTTTTTGCGCGGCATCGCGCAGTTGGCTATCGATGGTGATCAAAACAACCGGCAATTCCAGTGAATCCTGCCAGGTTAATCCGCACGCGAGGTGAACGGAATCGTAGCCGCGCAAGGTATATTCACAAGTGAGCGAATCAGCACGGGCAACAATCTCCTCCGAAATTGTAATTCGCTCATAGTGAATCCAGTCAGAACGAAAATCCCGCAAGGCAATGGAATAATGCTCGCGGGAAATGTAATTCATTCTCAGTAAACGATTGATCCCAGCCGCCATTTCGGCGCGGGTAATTAATCCCGTGGCAACCACGGTCGCGCCTCCCATCAGATCGTTGATGTAATCAGAGCCATCCTCGGCGATGTAATGTTTAATCAGGGCGCTGGTATCAATATACAGATTCATTCCGCATTTCAACTACGATGTCAGAGGCGAGTTTTTTGCCGCGATTGACTGCCACAGGTTTGCGACGGGGGAGTTTTTGTCCGCTCCAGGCGATGATACCCGCCTCCTGCAGGGCTTTGACGCGCTGTTCAAGCGTGATCTCAGGTGGGAAGATACGCGCCACCGACTTGCCATGTGAAGTGACGTTGATGATCTGTCCCTTTTTTGCCTTGGCAAGGTAGTAACTCATGCGAGCTTTGAAATCACGGATACCAACGGTCATTTCTGCCATAATTGCTCCTGCAACTCTTGTGACCATATTATAGCATTAGTGGTCACATTTTTGGGATGATAAAAAAAACTGTCGGACGAGAGGTGGGTTGATGAGGTAAATGATCAGGCAGAAAAAATCCCGTTCACCGGAATCAACTACCGGCTAAAAAGAAGAGGCGGATTATCCCATTCTCTGTATGCCATCCATCACTGGCTGGGGTCACCTCCGAAAACTATACTGCTAGTTGAGGTGATACGATGGAAGACCCCCGAATTCTGGAATTGAGAAAAATTCGTGCAAAGGCGCTGGAAGGCGGCGGCGCGGAGCGCATCGCAAAACAAAAGGCCAAAGGCAAGCTGACTGCCCGCGAACGAATCGAATTGCTGCTCGATGCTGGCACATTCAATGAGATCGAGCCATTCATCATGCATCAAGGGGATGAGATGGGTTTATTGAAGGAAAAGTTTTACGGCGACGGCGTGATCACAGGCTATGGGCAGATCAACGGGCGGACCGTGTATTTGTATTCACAGGATTTCACAATTTACGGCGGCACCTTGAGCGAGATGCAATCGCACAAGATCTGCCGGGTGATGGATCTGGCAGTGCGAAACGGCGTGCCATTCATCGCGTTGATCGACTCGGGCGGTGCGCGCATTCAGGAAGGTGTGCGTTCGATGGGCGGCTATGCTGAGATATTCAGGCGCAACGCGCAATATTCGGGCGTGGTACCACAGATCAGTGTAATGCTCGGTCCTTGTGCGGGCGGCGCGGCCTACTCTCCTGCTCTGACGGACCTGGTCATCATGGTGGAAAAGCAGTCGTTCATGTTCCTCACCGGACCCGAAGTGATCAAAGCCGTGACCGGTGAAGTCATCGATGCGGAGTCGTTGGGTGGTTCGAATGTACACATGTCTGTCAGCGGCGTGGCACACTTGAGTGTGAAGAGCGAAAAGGCTGCGCTCGACATGGTGCGGCATTTCCTTTCTTACCTGCCTTCGAACAATGTGGAGAATCCGCCGTTTGAAAAACCAACCGATAATCCCTTACGGATGGATGAGTTTTTGAACAGCATCGTGCCCATCGACCCGTCGGAACCGTACATTATGCACCAGGTCATCGAGAAGATCATTGACATGGGCTCATTCCTTGAAATCCAGCCAGATTGGGCGCGCAATGCCATTGTGGGATTGGCGCGCATCGGCGGTCACAGCGTGGGTATTGTCGGCCAGGAACCTGCCATCATGGCTGGCGTGATCGACATCGACGCGGCGGATAAGATGACCCGCTTCGTCCGCATGTGTGATTGTTTCAACATCCCGCTCGTGACCTTCGTCGATTCGCCTGGCTTCCTGCCCGGTATTGCGCAGGAGCATGGTGGCATCATTCGTCACGGGGCAAAACTCCTTTACGCCTATTCAGAAGCCACTGTGCCAAAGGTCTGTATCATCACGCGTAAGGCCTATGGCGGCGCGTACGTGGTCATGTCCAGCAAGTATCTTGGCACCGATGTCACTTATGCCTGGCCCAGCGCGGAGATTGCCGTGCTCGGCGCGGAAGGCGCGGCCAATATTTTGTTCAAGAAGCAAATCGAAACAGCGACGGACCCAGCAGCCGAACGCAAGAGGCTCGCCAGCGAATATCGCGACAAATTCAACAATCCCTACTACGCCGCCTCCACCGGCTATGTAGATGACATCATCGAGCCGCGCGAATCCAGGCCAAAGATCATTGCCTCCCTTTCGGCCCTGCGTGATAAATATGCACCTGCGCCGCCGCGCAAACACGGAAACATCCCTGTTTGATTTTTACGCGATACGTACTGCGTAATCCGTAAGGAATGGATAATGAACTTACTGACAACTGCATTATGGATCACCGCCCTTGGCATGGGACTCGTCTTCGCCGCGATCCTGATCTTGTGGCTGATGATGATCCTGCTAACAAGATTAACGGCCGATATGGGCTCCGCTTCAGTCTCAACCAAAGCTGGGCCTGTTGCAGAGACTGAGATTCTCGCCCGGGCTGCCGCGCTCGGCGTGGCCATGGCGATTGCCGAACAGCAACTGTCCTCAGCCCATCCGCTGGCCCAACCGCCCACCGCGATCGTCTCCGCCTGGCAATTGGGTATGCGGACCAGGCAGATGACCCAAAAAGGCAGCAGGCGCAGGTAACTATGAAATACAACGTAACGATCCAGGATCAATCCTATGTCGTTGAGATAGAAGACATTAACGCGCGTCCCGTCATTGCGTACGTAGAAGGCATTCGGTTCGAAGTGATTCCCGATACCAACCCGGTGGGAAGCGAAGTCAAGGCTGAACTCAAGAAAGAAGCGCAGGGTGACAAATCTTATGACCTGCGAAAAACCGCTTCCAGCCAGAACACCAATGAGATGACTGCACCGTTACCAGGCTCAGTCATTGAGGTCTTCGTCAAGCCAGGTGATGAAATAGAGGCCGGGCAAGTGATCCTTATCATCGAAGCAATGAAGATGAAGAATAGCATCCGCTCGACACGTGGTGGGAAAATTGCGGAAGTGCTGGTCAGCGCAGGCGAGACGGTAGCGCATAAACAGACGTTGGTGAGGTTCGAGTGATGAACATCTCCGTGTTTACGTGTGTACCTGTTTACCTGTATACACGTAGACAAGTAGACAGGTAAACAGGTCATACATGGATTTATCGTCATTACTACCAGAACTCCTCAAAGGATTGTTCAACTTCACCCTCGGCAACGCGGTGATGATCACTGCTGCGCTTATCTTGATCTACCTGGCTGTCTTCAAAGAGATCGAGCCCGTCTTGCTGCTTCCCATTGGGTTTGGATGTTTGCTGGCGAATATTCCGCTGGCCGGTATGACGGCTGCGGAAGGCGTAATGGGAGTCTTATACGATGCCGGCATCAAAACAGAGCTATTTCCACTCCTGATCTTCATCGGCGTCGGTGCCATGATCGACTTTAGCCCGTTGCTCTCGCAGCCGCACCTGGTCCTGCTGGGCGCAGCAGGCCAGTTCGGAATCTTTGGCACATTGTTGCTGGCGATTGCATTAGGCTTTCCTCTCAACCAGGCCGCGTCGATTGGTGTGATCGGCGCGATCGATGGTCCCACTTCGATATTCGTTGCCACCAAACTCGCTCCCGAACTGCTGGCTCCGATCGCCGTGGCGGCTTATTCCTATATGAGCTTGATTCCTATTATCCAGCCGCCCCTGATGAAATTGCTCACTACGAAAAAAGAGCGCCTGGTGCAAATGGAATACACACCCAGGCCCATTTCACGAAAAACACTTAGCCTCTTTCCCATCGTGTTGACCCTGGTGGTTGGGTTGCTTGTCCCTGAAGCTACACCGCTCATCTCGATGCTCATGCTTGGAAACCTGCTCAAGGTCTCGGGTGTGGTGGATCGCTTGAGCAAGGCGGCGCAGAATGAGATCATCAATATCGCTACGTTGTTTCTGGGTCTCGCCATCGGCGCGACCATGAACGCCAAAGCCTTCTTGAATCTCGATACCGGCAAGATCATGCTGCTGGGCCTGATCGCTTTTGCATTGGATACGGTTGCCGGTCTACTGTTTGGGAAGTTGATGTGCGCCTTGAGCGGTTACAAGATCAATCCGTTGATCGGCGCGGCAGGCATTTCGGCCTTCCCCATGGCCGGACGTCTGGCCGCCAAAACCGCCAACGACGAAGACCCGCATAACTTCATCCTAATGCACGCCATGGGGGCTAATACCGCGGGTCAACTCGGTTCGGTCATCGCAGGGGGTGTATTGCTCGCGATCGTGACTAACTTGGTTTGGTAGCCCAAAAAAATCAGCCACAGAGACACAGAGCACACCGAGAAAACCTCTTAAAGATTTCTGAGAACTCTCCCGAAGGACACACCGTACTTCCGCTCGGTGCAAGTGTCGGGACGATGTGTGAGCTCTGTGGCGAACCATTACACAGCCGAAAAATAACCTTCTTCGACTCCCTGCCAGGTTTCATCGTGCAATTTCATGTACTTCGTCAACAGCGGATGTACGCGCCGTATTTCTTCATAGATCTTTTGTGCGACCCGTCGTATCGAGAAATGCGCGTTCGCGGCGGAGCGCAACTGGCAAAACGCAAAGGCCTCCCGCAGGTTGAACTGCGCCAACACACGGCGGTTGAATCCATTGGGGACTACATATTGAGCCACGGCAGGACTGAACTGATGCAGCTTCTCGAACATCCGGCTGGCAGATTCCATCGCCGCTTCATACTCGGACCCAAAACCTGCCTCCGTGATCAACAGCGGAGTCGCGTACCCCAGCCGCGTCGTTAGCCTTTGTGGAGTCTGCGACATCATGCGATGGCGCTTAAACTCGGCATACGCGCCCTGATCCATGACCAGGTCGAAGGTGTAAGTGCAGTATTCCAGTTCACGCAGGGGAACGTCATATTTGCCTAAACGGCCCAGGAGAGACTCCGCGACAGCAGCTTTGCTCGCCTCGTTCAACGCTTTCACATACGACAAGGCATCCGCGTAGGCCATGTCACCAAAACGATACAAAGCCCCAGCCAGGATTTTGTTTTCGCCGTTTCCATCATGGTCAATCAAACAGCACCACTCATCAGATTTACGATTTGCGATTTCAGATCTACGATTTAGGGTTTCCGACACCGACACTTGCGCCCGGTGCAAGTGTTTCCGATTTGTAAATTCTGTGAATGTTTCTGTCAGATAAGGCACAACGTCTGCATACTTCACCAGCGTGGGCGTTTCAGCTTTGGCGACTTCCTTTACGGTAAATCCTATCTCGCGGACTTCAGCCAATTCATGCGAAAGCATCTTGCGGATCGTGTTTTCCATGACGCGCGCATTGGCGGTCATACCCACGTTTGCCAGCGCGGCGGCGGGCAGAAGGAAGCGGCACACATCCACATACTTCGAGCGGACGCGGCGATCCCAGGCTTCGTCTTTTTCGTTTTCCCGCCGCGGGAAACGCTCGAGGATAAGACTGCGGACCGGGGCCAGCGAGTCAGCATAGGCTTTGAAGAGGAGGCGGATCGTGTCTTCAAATTCGGCGCGCAATACATGTGACGCTTCGCGCAATTCGGGCGGAATCGTGAAGTCATCCGGCCCCCATTTTTGATAGCGTGTGGATTTTTCCGTGTAGGAGGCCAGTCGATTCGATTCAATACTCTCGATGGCCAACCGCGAGACGTTCTCGAAGGCGATATGCAAAACCGCATGTTCGGCCACCGAGGCGTGACCATATCCCACCACCCACTTCTCATGGAACTGGGCCGACTTCTCATCGCTCAGTTCGGCGGCAATAGCGCGAAAAGATTCAGGCGAGCGGGAAGTCTTGGCAAACGCCACCGCAATGGTCTCAGGGCTGAGCGCGCGCGGTGAAAGCAGATAAATTTCACGTTCGGTCATGGGAATCTCCTCGACAGGTTGATTGGCGGGATAACATCCCGTCCTACGAAAATCTGGCAGATTATAACAATTAAAAGGGCGACCCGCAGGCCGCCCAGTGGTTTTGTCACAAAGACTCAACGGTTTGTTTCATCTGGACTGTAATCACCATGGCGAGAATCAATTTCTCCATTCATCAGCTTGCGGGGCAACGTTTATCAGTACCGGTTCAAGCTGGTTCCAGCAACTCACGCGTTTGCGCTACATCTTTTTGGATCTGTTCCACCAGCGCGGCCACCGAGTCATATTTCTGTTCGTCACGCAAGCGCTTCACAAAATCCAGCGTCACGAGCTCATCGTAAATCTCGCGGTCAAAATCGAGCAGGTAAGCCTCCACCTGCATGGTTTCGTTGTCCGGGGTAAAGGTCGGGTTGGTCCCAATGTTCACGGCAGCCTTGTGCATTGTCCCACGCACCTGTGCCCAACAGGCATAAATACCGCCGGCCGGAATCACTTTTTCACGTGCATAACTCAGATTTGCGGTGGGGAACCCGAGTGTATGCCCGCGCCGATCACCGTGCGCCACCAGACCTTGCAGCCGATATGGATGCCCCATCAGGCGCTCCGCTTCCGACACATTGCCGACCGAGACTAATTTGCGGATCGCCGTGGACGAGATCACGCCGCTTTCATCGCTGAGGGCTGATACTGTCTCGACAACATATCCCAACTCTGAACCGATCTCTGCGAGGCGGGAGATGTTGCCTTCGCGATTCTTTCCCAGCGCGGTATCATATCCCAGCACAAGGTGAGTCAGCCCCAGTTGGGCCTGGAGGCGTTTCATGAAGTCCAGGGCGGTGGTATTGGCCACGTCCATATCGAACGGATGAGTGATCACCACATCCACCCCCGTATCGCCCAGTAGTTTGGCGCGCTCGCCAGGCAGGGTAAGCAACTTGATCGTGCCGTGTCCCAGCACCTTGGCAGGATGGGGGTCAAAGGTTAAAACGACAGCAGGCACACCATCGGCATGTGCACCTGCTGTGAGTCTTTCGATGATTCGTTGATGACCACGATGGACACCGTCAAAGACACCCACGGTCATCCACGAATTTTGAAGGGTTACTTCTTCAAAGGAGCGGTAATGTTGCATGCGCCCAATTGTACTCTGCTTAAATGCTCCCTGCGCCGGGGACGGCGCAGATTTTTCCTGTTATAGCCGCCGGTACCGCTGGGCGGCACGCTTCGCGGCGAGGACGGCGGCTTGAGCATAAAAACGACTGCTGGTCCACAGGAAAAACCTTTAGGGTCTCTATTTATTCCGTTGTAAAGAATACTTTCTTGGGCTGCCAGGCCGGGTTGCCATCCTCGCCGATAACGCATTCCATCAATGAGACCAACTCACCCTGGGTGCTGACGCCGCGTACGCGGTGCCCAACCGGTGTATCCGCGGCGGCCTTTACGCGATGACCATGCCGCACACCTTCCACATCATCGGGGCTCAGTTCGACGGCTGGCCAGTCGCCTAACGCTTCGGCCGCAGGAATCAGGTACTGATACCAGTTCCCAGCATGGAAAGCTTCCTGCAATTTGCGGAGCGGGGTCGCATCCCGCAGGGAAAACCGTCCGCTTTTGGTGCGGCGCAAACCTACCAGATACGCGCCACAGCCCAATTTTTCACCCAGATCATTCGCCAGCGAACGGACGTATGTACCGGATGAACAGTGCACATCGATGACCGCCTCGGGCGGAGCCCATTCCAGCACTTCGAGATGATGGACGGTAATCTTGCGGGGCGCCAGATCCACTTCCTCACCTTTGCGCGCCATTTCATAAGCTTTGCGTCCCTGAACTTTTACGGCAGAATAAGGGGGCGGTGTTTGTTCGATTTCACCAACAAAGGTCTTCAATACCTCTTCGAACTGCTGTTCGGTCACGTTCACCGGCTGGTTGGTCTGGGTCATCTTACCATCGGCATCGAAGGTATCGGTCTTACCTCCCAGCCGGATAATGGCCTGGTAGCGCTTGTCTGAAGCGGACACATATTCACTTAGACGGACTGCGGGACCTACCAGAATGACCAACACGCCCGAGGCGCGTGGATCCAGGGTGCCGGTATGGCCTGCCCGGCGTAAACCTGTCCCATTGCGGATGACCTGCACAACGTCATGGGATGTCATGCCCACAGGCTTATCCACAACCAGCACGCCAGAGATGGCGTTCTTTACATCTTGACTATTCATCATCATTCCTCCTTAGAAGTGATAGCTAATTATGACACATTTATCTGAATTTAGCTTAAGTAAGACCAAGCATTTCCCGCGTGGTCCGCAATACCAAAGGTTGAATCTCGCTTAACTTGCCGGGAATGTCGGCTCCTGCGGCAGCCGCGTGGCCACCGCCGTTAAAGTGTTTTGCTACGGGGGAAACATCAAGGCCCCGTTCGAGGGCGCGCCAAGAAATCTTTACATGATTGTCGCTTTGTTCGACGAAAATCATACCTACCTTGTTCCCGTCAATGGCTGAAATCATATTGATCAGGTCGGCATCATCATTGCCGCCGTACCCTGCACGCTTGCGATCTTCCAGCGTGAGCGTGCTCCAGACAATGCCGTTCTTCTGCTGCATGCTCGAAAGACCCGCGCCCCAATACCGGGCTGCCGGAAAGGATTTTTTCACCAGGGACCGCATGTACAGATCAGACATGTCCACGCCGGTTTCCATCAGTTGCGCACATAACCGCAGGGCAGACGGATTGGTGTTTGGGGTACGAAAACCCAGGGTATCGGTGATGATGCCGGTCAATAAGGCAGCGGCAATAGACTTCGTAATTTCATATCCCCAAACAGGCAGGTAATGGGTAAGGATCGCCGCAGTGGCCACCTCCTCAGCTTCGATCAGGTTCAATTTACCGAACGCTTCATTCGTTTTATGGTGGTCGATATTAATATCCGGTTGACCGAAATTTTCAAAGGGCTTCCCCACGCGCTTGAAATCCGCGCTATCCACGGTAATAAACGTATCATGGCCTGGCTGCGGCTCCCGGACGATGAATTCACTCCCTTCCAGATGCTTGAAGGAAGAAGTTACGCCATCCACCAGCACCATCTGCACCGCCTTTCCGGCATTCTTCAGAGCCAGCCCCATGCCCAGCAGGGACCCTATCGCATCCCCGTCCGGGCGAACATGGGAGGCGATCACAATATTTTGCGCGCGATCCAACCGTGACTTAATAGCCCCAATGATTTCTGAACCCATTCTCTCTAAACCTCTTTGTTCCGTACTACATTATTCCACAGCTGAGTTACGAAAGGATAATCTGTTAGTCCTATTCAACTTGCTGAAAACTATTCCTTTATCCACCAATCTTCACGAATTTTCACTAATAGATCACAAATTCGCATGGATTAGCGCAGATAGCGGAACCTAACCTACTTTTTCTTTGAGTCCTTTTCACGCAAATCAGCCAGCAGCTTTTCAACATGGTCCGCGTTTTCGGGTGTCATGTCCCAGTGGAAGCGCAGGCGCGGGAAGGCGCGCAGTTCCACGCGTGAGGCGAGAGTCCGCCTGATGAAACCTGAAGCAGATTCAAGCCCCGCAAGAACGTCTTTGGAGCGCGAAACGCCCTCCACCGCCGAAACGAAAATATCCGCATACGCCAGTTCTTTATCTATCTTTACGTCGGTCACGTAAATAAGGTGCAGGCGCGGATCCTGGATCTCACGGATCAACATCTCCGAAAGTTCCAGGCGGACACGGTCCGCTATGCGTTGAAGGCGAAGGCCAGATGGCATAGTTCGATTTACGATTTCTGATTTACGATTGTTGAGACCTTAGGATTGCTCAAGTATATAACAAATTAATTGGTCTCCAACTTGTATATCGCTGAAACTCTTGAAGCCGACGCCGCACTCATAGCCTTGCTTGATCTCTTTCACGTCTTCCTTCTCATGGCGCAACGAGCCCATCTCGCCTTCATAGACCAGGTCGGTGCCGCGATACAAACGGACCCTGGCATTTCGCCGCAGTTCCCCATCGGTGACGCGACAGCCGGCCACCTTGCCAAACTTCGAAGCTGAGAACACTGCCAGCACTTGCGCACGACCGATAATTTTTTCCTGCACTTCGGGCTCGAGCATGCCCTTGAGCGCCTTTTCAATATCCTCGGTCATACGATAGATGATCTCATACAGGCGGATATCCACACCTTCCTTTTCGGCCAGGCGACGGGCAGAGACATCGGCCTGCACGTTGAAGCCGATAATAATGGCATGGGAGGCCGAAGCCAGCATGACATCATTATCGCCGATGTTGCCGGTTTCAGAATACAGGATCTTGATGCCGATCTCGCCCTGGCCCAGTTTGTTCAATTCTGTGACAATTGGATCCAGCGAACCCTGCACATCGGCCTTGACGATGAGATTCAACTCCTTGGCCATGCCAGCCTGGACGTGTGCAAACAGGTCTTCGAGTGAAACCTTCTTTTTCGCCTGTGTCTGGGACTTGGCTGACTCCACCCTATCAGCGACAATGGTCCGCGCTTCCCTTTCTGAGTTCACCACCTGGAACACATCACCCGCCGAGGGGACATCGCTCAACCCCATCACCGCCACGGGTGTGGAGGGCCCCGCCTTTTTAAGGGGCTTGCCTTTGTAATCAGAGAGCGCCCGCAGCCTTCCGTGCGCGGTACCAGCCACCACAATGCTGCCAGATTCGAGTGTACCATTCTGGATCAGCAGGGTGGCTAATACACCCCTGGACTTATCCAGTTCGGCTTCGATGACTGTACCGATCACCTTGCCCTGTGGGTTGGCGCGGATATCTACACTATCTGCCACCAGCAAAATGCCTTCGAGCAGATCGTCGATGCCCTGCTTTTGTTTCGCAGAGACCGGGACAACCATGGTCGTGCCACCCCATTCATCAGGGACCAGTTCCTGCTCGGCAAGCTGTTGTTTGACAAGGTCGGGGTTAGCATTGGCTTTATCG
Source organism: Anaerolineales bacterium (assembly GCA_035720235.1). Taxonomy (GTDB): domain Bacteria; phylum Chloroflexota; class Anaerolineae; order Anaerolineales; family Villigracilaceae; genus Defluviilinea. The sequence continues at coordinate 30,944 of DASTOH010000146.1, forward strand.
ATCTTGTTGAGCGCTACAATAATGGGCACACGCGCGGCTTTGGCATGGGCAATCGCTTCCTTGGTCTGCGGCATCACGCCATCGTCCGCCGCCACCACCAGGATCACGATGTCCGCTCCCTGTGCGCCGCGGGCACGCATCTGTGTAAAGGCGGCATGACCGGGCGTATCAAGGAACGTGATCATCCGTCCCTTCTTTTCGACCTGATAAGCACCGATGTGCTGGGTAATGCCACCGGCTTCGCCCGCCGCTACATCCGTCTGGCGGATGGCATCCAGCAGGCTCGTCTTGCCATGATCCACGTGACCCAAGATGGTCACAACCGGGGGACGGGGCTTCAATTTCGCTGCATCCTCCCCAGCGATCATCTGTCGCCAGAGAGGCACCTCCCCCGTTTCAACTTTTGTCTCTTCGACAACTTCAGGGATGGCCTCCAGCCCATACTCGGCCACCACAATCGCGGCAGTGTCAAAATCCACCGACTGATTGATGGTTGCCATGACGCCATTGGACATCAATTTTTTGATCAGATCAATGGGACTCTTTCCCACCACTTGCGCCAGATCGCGAATCACAATGCTGGCAGGGATTTCGATCTTGTTTCCATTGCTACTCATAGGACCTCCTCCACAAATCACAAACTTTATAGAGCCAAGTTGAGATGTGGTTGTTCGCTCAATGTGCGGACGAGGACCTGTGAGCAATCAAGGATCACATGGTACTACTCGCCCGCCCTCACACCCTCCACGCTGTACGCCTCATTCGGCAGGGTGCTCATAAATTCTTCCAGGTTCACGCGCTCATCGGCAGACAATGTCGTCTTCAAAGCATTTTCCAGAGCGCCTTTCAGGCCACGCTCCCAACACTCACGACGGTCGTGCAGGTAGGCTCCCCGTCCAGCCAGTTTGCTGGTTGGGTCCACCCGCACTCCCTCGGCTGTACGCACGATGCGGATCATCCTGCGCTTGGGCAACACTTCCCGACAGCCCACACATGTCCGCTGGGGCACATGTTTCACACGTTGGACAGGTTTCTTTGCCATACTCCTTAGGTTTCCCTCTCCACCTTGACTACGCTGGCGCTCGGAGCTTTGCACCTTCGGTCAGCGCGATAGGGAAAGGGACCAAGATGAGAACTTACTCGTCCGCGCCAAAAATATCATCGCCGCGCTTGTGTTTCTTGCGCGCCACTACCTCACCACGTTCCTCATCGAACTCCAGTTCGACACTCTTCTTCTTGGCTTTCTTACCTTTTTTCTTATCGGCGGATTCGTCCTCGGTTGCCGCGCCAGCCTGGAAGATCTCAGGCTTCATAGAGAACAATTCGTCCAGTGAGACGCCGTCCTTGTGCTCGTCGTCTTCTGGCTCTTCGCCATGCTTCTTCGGCTCCTTCTTCGCCGGAGCTGGCTTCTCAGCCGCTGGCGCTTCTGCCACTGGAGCTGGAGCCGCTTCGACGGGGACGGGAACTGCTACAGCTTCCGGAGCAACTTCTGCCTCAGCGACAGGAGCAACTTCTGGCTCGACAGGAGGTGCGGGTGCAGGTTCCGGTTCGGGGAAGGTGAGCGTTGCCAGCGACTCTTCGATGTTCTGCATGGCTTTCGGTCCGATGCCTGGCAGTTTAAGTACCTTGTCGGGATCGGCTTTCAAAGCCACCATCAAGGCGCCGACGTTGTCGTATCCGGCCTCGACCAGAATGTTGAAGACATGCTCCTTGAGACCGATTTGGTCAAGCGGCATGCCAAATGCAGCTGTGGGCACATCGGGGTGGACAGCCGCAGGGATGCCAGCCACGGCCAGTCCGCTTTCGGCGCGCACAGCCTCTTCTCTGATCTGAAGCGTGCGGCGCTCCACACGGTCCATAAATTTTGAGAGTACATCATATTCTTCCGGCGTGATCGGGCGGTTCTCGGCCTTTTTCGTGAGCACTTCCTCCACTGTCGGAAGCGACTCAACAGCATTCGGCAACAGCGCCGCCAGTTCGGGATCGCTTTTCAATTTCATGATCGCATCTGTGGCGGCCTCGGTCAGTGATTTGATATCGATGCGCCAGCCGGTCAGCTTGGCAGCCAGACGCGCATTCTGTCCATCGCGGCCAATCGCGAGACTCAGTTGATCTTCCTGTACCACCACGGTGGCTGTGCGGCTCCCATCTGCCTCGGAAACGTACACACCGCTCACGCGCGCCGGGCTAATGGCCTTTGAAATATATACTACGGGGTCCGGATCCCATTGAATGATGTCGATCTTTTCCTCGTGCAGTTCCTTCACAATGGCCTGAATGCGGACGCCCTTGATGCCCACGCACGCGCCCACCGGGTCCACACCTGCCTGGGTGGCAGAGACCGCCACTTTGGCGCGCGCACCCGGTTCACGCGCGATCGCGCGAATTTCCACCACGCCATGATAGATTTCGGGAACTTCATTCTCGAGCAGACGGCGCAAAAAGTTGCGATGCGCGCGTGACAGAATGATCTGCGGACCACGCGGGCCGTCCTTCACTTCCAACACCACCATACGAATACGGTCGTGCACTTTAAAGCGCTCACCCGGGATCCGCTGGTTGGCCGGCAATGTGCCTTCGGCTTTCATATCGAGTCCAATGGTGGTGCTCTGCGCATTCGTGGCTTGCACAACGCCACTGATGATCTCACCCACCTGGCGTTCGAAGTATTGCATCTGGTTGGAGCGTTCGGCTTCACGGATGCGCTGCTGAATCACCTGGCGCGCGGTTTGGGCAGCCACGCGGCCGAAATCAGCCGGCGTCGATTCGACGATGACCATATCGCCGGGCTGCGCTTCGGGATTCACCTTGCGTGCGTCCTCCAGAAGGACTTCGGTCTTGGGCTCGAACATGTCCTCCACCACTTCCTTCTCAGCGTATACGAACACCTTGCCGGTATCGGGATCGATTTTGGCCTCCACATGCTGTGCCGTGGACGCGCCAACAGCCCGCCGGTAGGCGGAAACCATCGCCGACTCAATGGCGCCAATGATCACATCCTTGGAGAGTTGTTTCTCCTCCAGGACCTCATTGAAAGCCAGAGTGAATTCGTTCTTTGACATGCTCTTATTGCTCCATATGCTTCTAATTTTCACAGTCCCGCAGATTAGCTTAAGCCGCTCTGTTCCATAAAGGAACCTGCGGGGCGCTACCGGTTACAAACAGAAAAGTGGGGGTTGCCCACTTCTCGATGCGTGCCGTAGTCAGTTCGTCCGTGCGCTTATTATTGTAGCATGGGGTAAAAAAAGATGCAAGGATATAATTGTGGAGGCAGATCTTCAAATCGGCAAATTGCCAAATGGTCAAATCTTTAAAACCGCAAATTTTCAAATGACGGGATGTGAGTGATGGACCAAAAAGAACTTTCCTTTGAGGACTGGCAAAAGACTGTCCATGAAAGCATACGGTCTGAAAAATTCTGGTCGTTAATCGCCTATCAAAAGGCTCTTTACTTGTACAATTTGCTTTGGAATGATTCCGAACGATGGCTTAAGGACCCACGCGGTCAGATACTCTCGAAACAGATCACTGGCAGTTCTGATTCAATCTGCGCAAATATCGAAGAAGGCTTTGGACGTGGACTTGGAAAACAGCTTATCCAATTCTATGTTTACTCTCTGGGCTCTGCCCGCGAAACGAAAGGTCGCATCTACCGCGCGAAGGTATTCTACGCAACAGAAGTCCTAAATCAACGCCTCCGTCTCGCCAGTGAGGTCGTTGCCCTGATCCTGACCGAAATAAACCGTCAAAAAGGACGCTGAGGCCTGAAAGTTTGCTTATTTGCCTATTTGCTTATTTGCTTATTTACTCGTTTATCCATTTGCACATTTGCGTATTTTTGCTAATCCATTATGAATCAACGTAGCCTAGATAAAGCTGCCCTGCGCGGTGAACCCTCCTACGTCTGGCGGGCGGGGCAACAGCGGCGTCTCGAAATGATCGTCGGCGCCGCGGGCAGACGCATGCAAGGCACGATCCTTGAAAACGGCTGCGGTGTGGGTATGTACATGGAACACCTTGCTCCATTGAGTGGAACCACTATTGGATTGGAATATGATTTTGAGCGCGCTGCCAAAGCAAGGACTCGCTCTCCACACCTCCTCAACGCCGCGGGAGAATTCCTTCCGCTTCCCACCTCGGCCTTCGACCTCATCCTCAGCCACGAAGTGCTCGAACACGTACAGGACGACCGCGCCGCTGTGCGCGAGATGATCCGTGTTCTCCGAAGTCCTGACCCCCAGTCGGGAAAACCTGGCGGACGCGTCATTATCTTTTGCCCCAATCGTGGCTATCCCTTTGAGACGCATGGAATCTACTGGCAGGGCAAATACTATTTTGGCAATAAGTTGTTTGTGAATTATCTGCCGCGCTTCATCCGGGATAAACTGGCGCCGCACGTCCGGGTCTATTCCAGCCGCGATCTGCAAAAGCTTTTTGACCATCTGCCGGTAAAATTCATCCGGCGCACCATCATCTTTGGAGCCTACGACAACCTCATCGCCCGTTTTGGTCCGCTGGGAAGAATCCTGCGCGCGGTATTACAATTCCTTGAAAAGACGCCCCTGAAGAGTTTTGGCTTGTCCCATTTTTGGGTCATTGAAAAAGTCGAGACACAATCATAAAAAGCATATGAATTCAGTCAAATTCATCCTCCAGCTGATCCATGCCGCGTACGTGGAATGGGGACATGACCGGGCCGCCCGGCTAGGCGCGGCGATCGCCTATTATGCGCTCTTTTCGCTGGCGCCAATGCTTTTTATCCTGATCGCCATTGCAGGCGGCATCTATGGAGAAGCCGCCGCAAAAGGACAGATCGTGCATCTCATTTCGGACCAGGTGGGCCCTCCAGCTGCGTTGGCGGTCGAAGCTATGCTGGCTGGCGTCCATGCGGAACCAGGCACAAGTCTGATTACGACTCTGATCAGTGCGGTCATCCTGATCTATGGGGCCACGAATCTTTTCAGTCAGCTCAGGGATGCACTGAATACGCTTTGGAACGTGCGCCCCAAACCGTATGAGCACATCTTTGGCAGCGTGCTGATTTTGGTCAGAGATCGGTTCCTCTCGGCCCTGATGGTGATCGCGCTCAGTATTCTCTTGCTGCTGGCCTGGGCGCTTAGCGTGGGTCTGACCGTCCTGAGCGGCTGGCTGAATACCATCATCATACCCGGTACCACCTTTTTGCTGGGTGGCGGCAATGTCCTGATTGGGTTTGGGCTCACGACTCTGATGTTTGCCTTGATGTTCAAAATACTGCCCGATGTGCAAGTCGCCTGGCGCGTGGTGTGGGTTGGAGCGCTGGTGACTTCGATCTTGTTCAATATTGGCGCGTTCCTGATTGGTTTATATCTGGGGTTTGGAGGCGCCCAATCCGTATTGGGCGCGGCTGGATCGTTTGTGATCCTCATGATCTGGATTTCGTATTCAGCTCAGATCATTTTCTTTGGTGCAAAGTTTGCCCTGGTGTATGCGGCTTCGATCGGTAAACCGATTGTTCCCGCAGCGCATGCTGTAGGGATTAAGCTCTCCCGCCTGGAGACCACCCCAACCGATCAGGAGTGAAATGGGGCTTGCTTCGTCACCGCGGAGTTTACACTGACTGGCGAAGCCGTGTCGAAGTGCTCCTCCTCGCAATGACATTGTTATCTACTTCATCGGCTCCCTGAAGTCGTAAATCCCATCTCTTACTTCCCACTTATTCCTGCAATTCAGGCATTCGAGATACGTATTTCGATCATCGAGATGCAAAAATCCGCAGTCGGGACACTTGAAGAACGCGGCCAGGCTCGTGATCCGTGGAGCCGTCTCCTCGCCGTGGATCGTGCGACGTTTCCCTCTGATGGATTTGACGAACACAGACGGCGTCAATTGCCACAGGGCACCGGTCCATTGCAGGAGGGAATCCAGGAAGACCAGAATTCCGGTTGGGACAATCCGTTTCAGCCATCCGACACGAAAGTGAGAGAGGGCCAAAGTCTTTTGAATGGTAAAGTCCATTTGATCCAGCCAATAACGAATGGCGTTCGGATGAAAGTCGAAATTGAGTTTGGCAAACTCCACCGGCTCCAGGGTGAACGGGCTCCATGTTTGCCTGCCCAGCCAGTAACGAAATATGGCCTTGAGATTCAATTTGTTCGCAAATTCAAGGATGAACGTCCCACCAGGCCGCATCACATTCTTTACCTGCAGCAACGCCCGGGGTACATCTGCGATGTGATGCAGGACGCGGACCATCGTCGCGCCGTCGAACAGGCCATCTACAAACGGGAGACGATACACATCCGCCGCGACGTAGAAAAACCGTTCCGATTGGCCGAGTCGTTGTTGCGCTTGTTCGAGCTGGGTGCGCGAATAATCGAGCAGGACCACCCGGTCAAAGCCGCCGTAACGCGGCGTATTTCGTCCCGCCCCAGCCCCCAGTTCAAGCAGGAGGCGTCCCTTCTTCGGGAGGAGTCGCTGCAGCGCAATGGCCTCCGTGCGGTCTTCGTAGGCGCGTCCGCCTTTATCCCAAAAGGAGGTCTGGTAATCGGAGTCTTCGTAATTGCAGACAGGAGGCGTACTAGTCATTTCGTCGCTTGGTCGTTTACTGAGATGGTCAAACGAAAATCGGATAGCAGGGGTATTGTACCCGACTATCCGACTATGAGACTATCGGACTAAGCAACTATGGAACTACGCGCCATTTGCTGCAGCGCGCCCAATGGCACGATAGATGAAGCCCATTTCCTTCATGCGGGTAGGATCATAAATGTTGCGCCCATCAAAGATTACCGGCGTTTTGAGCAGGCCCTTGACCTTTTCAAGATCGAGCTGTTTGAACTCATTCCAGGCTGTAACCACGATCAAAGCATCGCAGCCATCTGCCATTTTATACACATCTTCGAAGATTTCCACGGCCGGCATTAACGACGCGGCGGTCGCACGCGCCACCGGATCGCAACCGCGCACCTTTGCGCCGCCAGCAATCAACGCGTTGGCAATGTCCACAGACGGGGCATCACGCATATCATCGGTGTTCTCCTTGAACGCCAGACCAAGCAGGCCTACCGTCTTGCCTGTCAGAGTGCCGCCCAGCATCCGCTCCACATGCCTCGTGACTTCCTTGCGGCGTTCATAGTTCACGGTCATCACCTCATTCAAAATGCGCGGATTAACTCCCTTTTCCTTTGCCATATAGGCCAGAGCCTGCACATCCTTTGGGAAACACGATCCACCCCAACCCAAGCCCGCATCCAGGAAATAGCGGCCAATGCGCGCATCGTATCCCATACCCGCGGCCACTTCCTTTACATCTGCCCCCACCAGCTCGCACAGGTCAGCCAGTTCATTAATGAAGGAGATCTTTGCGGCCAGGAAAGCATTGCTGGCATACTTGATCATCTCCGCTGTGCGGAGGTCTGTGATAACGATCGGAGCACGCAAGGGCAGGTGCAACTGGGCTACCTTGTTCGCGGCATCCCGATCCAGGGAACCGATCACGTTGCGATGCGGGCTCATGAAATCGGCAATCGCAGAACCTTCGCGCAGGAACTCGGGGCACGAGACCACGGAAAATTCAATGGGCTGAGTCTGCGCCGCCTGCACAATATCCGCCACCCAGTCACCGGTTCCAATCGGCACTGTGGATTTGTTGATGATGACCAATGGCCCGCTCATATTCTGGGCGATCGAAGTGGCCGCCGCCTGCACATATTGCAGGTCCGCGGCGCCATCTACGCCTGAAGGTGTGCCCACGGCAATGAAGGCAAACTCCGCGCCTTTCAGGCCATCCGCATAGGAGGTGGTGAAAGTCAGGCGACCGCCTTTGAAGTTCCGCCGTACCAATTCCTCCAGACCCGGCTCATAAATTGGCATAATGCCCTTCTTGAGGTTTTCCACGCGCTTCTCGTCCACATCCAGCGCGATGACACGGTTCCCTAAATCGGCGAAACAGGCCGCGGTCACCAGACCCACATACCCAACGCCGACAACACAAATTTGTTTCATATGTTTACCTCTCTTTGGATTTCAGATTGTATCAATATAGCAGCCCGGCAGCTTCGGCTATAAGTTTCATGACCGATATTCATGAAATAGGTTACCCTCTACGATGGAGCTTTTCAAAGGCTTCATCGATCAGCGCCAGAAAGCTCTCGACATGGATCGGCTTCGAGATATATCCATCACACCCCGCCTGCAGGGCACGGAACCGGTCGCGCGGCAGGGTATGGGCTGTAATGGCATACAGGGGGATTTCCCTGGTCGCGATATCGGCCTTAATTTTTTCCGTCGCAACCCAGCCATCCATTTCAGGCATGCTCAAATCCATCAGGATCAAATCGGGCATTTGCAGACGCGCCGCCGCCACCCCATCCCTGCCATTCACGGCCAGGAACACATCATAACCGGCACCTTCAAGCACAAAGCGTACAAGTTCATAGTTATCCATGTTATCTTCCACGACCAGGATGCGTCCCTTGCTCATACGAACCAAATATACCCCCTCTCATTGCATCGGGCAATGCACGTATAATCCCACCGACATGAGAGTCCTTTATGTTGCAGATGCCCGTTCGCCCATTGCCACCCACTGGATCCGCCACTTCGCCGTAGAGCGCGGCGATGACGTGCATATTGCCTCCACGTTCCAATGCTCTCTGGATTTCCCCATTAAGAGCCTTGAGATCATACCCGTGGCCTTTAGCTCGATTAAAAGATCCTCTCAACGCCCTGGCACCGCCTCCGCGCGGACCCTGGGCCTGCGTACGGCCATCCGGCACTGGTTCGGTCCCCTGACCATTCGCCGCGCTGCGCAGCGACTGCGCAAATACATCGAACACGTCCAGCCTGACCTCGTCCACGCCATGCGGATCCCCTATGAGGGCATGATCTCTGCGGACGCGTACGTGGGTGTGCCGCTGATCGTTTCCATCTGGGGCAATGACTTCACCCTGCACGCACCGTCCACGCCATTGATGAGCCACTACACACGCTGGACGATGCAGGTGGCTGACGCGCTGCACTCCGATTGCCAGCGTGACGTCCGCCTGGCGCGGGAATGGGGTCTGGGCAAAGAAAAGCCCTATCTGGTCGCACCAGGCAACGGCGGAATCCGAAGCGATGTGTTTTATCCCGCTGAAAAGCCGGTGGAAGACACGATCATTATCAATCCACGCGGCTTTCGTCCATATGTCCGCAACGATTCTTTTTTCAAAGCCATTCCGCTGGTGCTACGAAAATATCCCGATGCACGATTTATCTGTGCCCTGATGGCTGATGAACCACAGGCCATGCAGTGGATTAGAGAACTAGAGATTGGTCATGCGGTTGAGTTACTAGCCCCTTTACCACATGCCCAGATGGCGGATGTCTTTCGCCGCGCGCAGATCGTAGTGTCACCCAGCGTGCACGACGGTACGCCCAACAGCCTGCTCGAAGGCATGGCCTGCGGATGTTTCCCCGTAGCGGGCGATCTGGAATCGATCCGTGAGTGGATCACGCCAGACGAAAACGGCTTGCTGTTCGATTCAACGAATCCACAGTCCATCGCAGAGGCGATCAAGACCGCCATCGAAAACAAAAACCTGCGGAAGGTAGCCGCAGGTTTGAATCGTGAAATCATCGCATCTCGTGCGGAATATAAGATGAACATGCAGAAGGCGGAGGTGTTTTACGAAGAAGTATACAAGTACACAAGTAGATACGTAGACAAGTAGACACGGAAACACGTGTCTACTTGTCTACGTGTTTCCCATTTCACTCCTCCCGCGGCGTTCGCATCATATCCAGCCGCTGGCGCAGTTCGATCTTACGCTCATCCGCCGCCTGGCGTATGTCGCTGAAGAAGTTCTGGCCGCGTGCGCGAAGCTGGTGGCGCAGTTCACCGCCAGATTCAGGCGCCATCAACAAGGCGATGGTCGAACCAACCAGCCCGCCAACTGTGATACCAATTAGAAAGCCAAACATTCGTCTCATTAGGTTACTCCTCTTGTAATCGTCATTGCTTCTCGTAGAGAAGCAATCTCATACTGTGCCAGGGGATTGCTTCGCCTTCGGCTCGCAATGACAGGAATTTCCGACAAAATTATTATAGATGAAATTCGTGTTTTGTGGAATAATAAGAGTATCGTGAGTACCGCGTGTATCCACATGATGGAGCGCGACGGGACTCAAATCCAAAGCTGTCCAACTGTGGCAAAGAGAGGGCGACCACAACCAAACGGCTCCTACCTTTTGGAGGATACCATGTCTACCTTACCACCTGTTTCCACCAGCGCACCTACGGCGCGCAAAAAAGTGACAACGCTCACGCTTCGTCAAAAGAAGGAACGCGGCGAGATCATCACCATGCTCACCGCCTACGACTATCCCACCGCCCTGGCCATGGATAAGGCCGGGGTGGATGCCATCCTGGTTGGCGATTCGCTGGCGATGGTTGTGCTGGGATACGAGAACACGCTCCCCGTTACGATGGAGGAAATGCTCCATCATTCCCGCGCGGTGGCGCGCGGCGCAAAGAACGCGCTGCTGGTGGGCGATATGCCATTCATGTCCTACCAGGTGTCTGTGGAGGAGGCCACGCGCAACGCCGGCCGCTTCCTGCAGCAGGGCGGCATGGACGCGGTCAAACTCGAAGGCGGGCGCGAACGTGCCGATGCAGTCCGCTCGATCACCCGCGCGGGGATTCCTGTCATGGGACACCTCGGACTCACACCACAATCCGTCAACCAACTGGGCGGGTTCCGTGCCCAGGGCAAGACTGCCTCCACGGCCAAGCGGTTATATGAAGACGCATTGATTCTCGAAGAGGCCGGCTGTTTCAGCCTCGTGCTCGAGTCGGTCCCGGCGCGGCTGGCGGAGCTCATCTCGAAGAAGATTTCCATCCCCACCATTGGCATCGGAGCAGGCGTGGGTTGTGATGGCCAGGTGCTGGTCACACACGATCTGCTGGGCTTGTTCGACCGCTTCACGCCGAAGTTCGTCAAGAAGTATGCGAACTTCCACAAGGAAATGCAGAAGGCATTTGCCGATTACATCGAAGACGTGGAGACCAAACGCTTCCCCGCACCCGAGCATACGGTAGAAATGGATGATAAAGAGTGGGAAGGGTTGTTGAAAGAGATTGAGTGATTTATGTCATTGCGAGGAGGAGTGAAGCGACGACGAAGCAATCTCCTCATAATATAGAATATGTAAAATGTGCGGGATTGCTTCGTGGCGCTAGGGCGCCACGAAGCAATGACACTGCCCTCTAAATATGAACAACATCCTCATCGTCGGCACGGGCGCACTGGCATCCCTCTTTGCGTCGCGGCTCACGCAGGCAGGATATCACGTCACCATGCTTGGCACGTGGCAGGATGGACTGAACGCCTTGCGCGAACATGGCGTCAGGCTCGTGAATGCAGATGGCAATGAACAGAGATTTCCAGTCCATGCCACAGACGATCCACGCGAATGTATGGGCGCAAAATACGCCATCGTCCTTGTCAAAGCCTGGCAAACGGAACGCGCCGCGCGTCAGCTTGTGGAATGTCTGGCGGATGACGGACTCGCCCTCACCCTCCAAAATGGACTCGGCAATTACGAGATCTTATCGCAAGCCCTTGACTCTTTAGCCACCGAGAACACAGAGCAAGCCCGAGAAAAAAACTCAAAGAATTCGGTGGGCTCCCCTGGCACCGCCCGTAATTTTGAATTGCCAAGCAATTCAAGCAAATCAGGCAGGTGTGTGGCTGCAAGATTTTCGCGGGTGGCATTGGGTAGTACCACCACCGGAGCCACGCTGCTGGGACCCGGGTCCGTGAGACCGGGCGGAGAGGGGATCATTTCCCTCGGACGGCATCAGGCCCTCGGTCCACTGGAGGCGGCATTGAAGTCGGCAAAATTCAACGTGCAGGTGGTCGAAGATCCACGTTCATTGATCTGGGGCAAACTGGTCATCAACGCCGCGATCAATCCGCTGACCGCCCTGTTAAAAGTCCCAAACGGTGAACTGCTCGAACGCCCCTCGGCCCGGGTGATGTTGGGCGCGCTGGCCCGCGAGGCCGCGCAGGTGGCCCATGCAGAAAGCATCAACCTGCCCTTTGATGACCCGGTTCACGCGGCCGAAGAGGTGGCGCGCAAGACGGCCGCCAATCACTCCTCCATGCTGCAGGACGTTTTGCGCGGTGCTCCAACGGAGATCGACGCGATCTGCGGGGCGATTGTAAGAGCCGCCGAAAAACACAGGCTCAGCACACCAGTCAACTGGGTATGCTGGCAATTGGTGAGGTCCATTAACGGCAAATAGGAGGAGAGGAATTGCTCATTCCATGATATACAAGCTGCTTCCAGCAGTGGGAGCAGTTGTCGCAGGGGGAATGATAGTCCAGAACAAATCTCATAAGCGTGATATTCTTCCAACATTCTGGAGAAATTCGTTTTGTGCCCACTCCAGCCGGGCATGGTAAGATACAGGCAAGATGATTGGTTTGGAGGCTCTGGATGCGTAAGTGGCTATTCTTGATATGGGCAGTTTGCCTGGTCTTTCCAGCGCTGGTGCAGGCGCAAGGCAGCCTCAGACTGGAAACCATGAACGTGCACCTATGGTCGGAATACGACCAACCCAGCATGTTGGTGATCCTCGACTTTGTCGTGGCACCCGATACAACCCTGCCTGCCACCGTTGGCGTCCGCATTCCCCAGGAAACGAATATCACCGCAGTGGCCGTCCAGAACGGTAACCAGTATTCAAATACGGAATTTTCAGGTCCTGACAAGGACGGCACCTGGCAAGTCGTTAATGTCTTTGTCAAGGAATATTCCACGTATCGCATTGAGTATTACCAACCCATCGACCGCAATGGAACCGAAAGGTCCTTTACCTATCTATGGAGCGGGGAATACGCCGTCAACAGTTTTCGGATCGAGATCCAGGTTCCCGGAGACAGCACGGCGGTGAAATCCAAGCCTGCACTCCCCTTCGCACCCAGCGAGCAGTTTTTAAGCAGCCGTGCGACGGCGAACAACCTGGAGGCCGGTGAAACCTACCAGATAAACCTGCAATATTCGCGCACCAGTGACGAAACAGTTTTTTCTCCACCCTCCCAGGTAACTGCAGATGAATCTATCACCCAAAACACCCCTGGCCGCATCACTTTGGACAGCCTGCCTTACATTTTGGGTGGAGTAGGCCTGCTGCTGGTTCTGGGTGCAGGTTACTATTTTCTGCAATCGAAATCGGTGCGGGTGCCCAAGCCCCGCAAAAGATACGCGGGAAAGAGGGATGTTGAAAACGCGAATGTGTATTGTCACGAATGTGGCACGCGCGCCCACGCTGAGGATCGTTTCTGCCGCGTCTGCGGGACAAAACTGCGGACCGGCTAATTCTATTTTCGTGCAAACCAGTATTTGATCTCCAATCCCAGGGGATAAAGCGGCAGGAGGTCAACACGATATCCTTTGCCGGCATACTCCTGCATCAGTCTGGCTGCCTTTTTCAGCACCGCGCGGTCGCATACCAGGGGCAATTGCATGAGTTCCGCAATCGCAGGATGCGGGTAGCGTCCCTTCACACGATGATACAAGCCAAACTGCAACTGCCAGGCATCCAATTCCCCATAGACAGATAACGCAGTAACCAGTCCCTGTTGCAGATGCCGCGCTTCATGAATGATCAACGTTCGGAGGGGCAGATCGTCCAGGGATGTTTCATAGCTGTAATAATGTGAGTTCAGGCGAATATTTCCAAAGGCTGTCCAGAAGGCGCCAATGTTGGGGCGTACTTTCATAAAGCCGATCTTCACATGCCGGGCCTTCAAGATCTCAACAGCCGCACAGCCCTCCTCTCCCAGGCCCGCTACGGCTTCGAATAGTTTTTCCTTCCAGACGTTATGTTCCATCTTGACGCTCCCAATCCACAGGATTGACCGGAATTTGCCAAGTATAAATCATGAAAATCGCCAAACCAGAGCGTTTCCCTTAAAACTAAATAAACTTCTGATATGACTTAAGTATCACTAACTTATTTACACCTAAAACGTCATATTATTCAGGTTAACCGAGATTACCTAACAAACTTCCTGTCAAATGAGAGATATTTTGGCATCGAAGTGTAAGGCAATTAGCGTTAACCTGAATAATCAGTACAAAATCCATTGTTTCTGGCAGATAGCTCATTAGGTAATTGGTACCCCTTTCACCGGTGAAAGTTCAAAAAGCATAAATCTGATTAGAATGAAAATGCACGTCCGAATGTGATCCGATAGAAAAGGAGATACAGATGAAGAATCTAAAACTTATTACAACCTTGGTATTGACGTTCGCTTTCTTGTTTGCACAGGTGGGGAATGTGGCGGCTGCACCATTGGCACAGGATCCAACGCCCATTACGGGAACCATAGATACCATTGTCGTGGACACCGATGCAAATGGAGATCCCGTTGTAGTCGTCACTTTGCTTGACGGTCAATCGTATAGTTTCAGCGTGGAAACTGCTGCCTCTCTGGAATTACTCGCTTTGGACCCCGTTACTGGTGAACCCATGTTAGACCCTGACACTGGTCTGCCCCAAGCGGATTTGACTCAAGAGGGCCAAACTATCGAATTCCTTCCTACAGACGTTATTCCTGATGAAACGGAAGAGGAAGATGTTCATCCCATTTCAGCCCTACTGGCCACGTTCTTCTTCCCTGATGATGATAGTATGGCTGCTGTGATAGATAGCTACCACAATGGCGATAACGAAGATGGAGTCTTTGGCTTCGGTGTGATTGCCCAGGCGTTGTGGATGGCTAAAAATGCTGATAGCGAGTTTACCTTCGAGGATGTTCTGCAGGCCAAGAAAGATGGCAGTGGCACCTTTACCTTGAGTGATGGCACTGAAATTACTTACAACAATTGGGGCCAACTCAAGAAGGCTCTGCTCGAAAAGCACAATAGCCTTGGCAGTGCCAAGCATGCTGAGGAAGAGGAAACTTTGTCGCCGCTTGTTCAAGAAAACGGGCAAGGTAACGGCAAAGGCAAAGGTAATAATGGAAAAGGTGGTAACGGCAAGGGCAAGGGGCACAACAAATAATGAGGTAAGAGGTTAACAGCCAGTAAAGGAGCGACAGCTAGTCGCTCCTTTTTATTTGATAGCTACTGAGAGTGCTATCAGTTAAAATAGGGTGGAGAGTATTATGCAAAAAGTAGCCATTCTTGGAATCGGACAAACCAAAATCGACGAGCACTGGGACCTTTCCCTGCGTGAGATCGGCGGGAACGCGGCCTTTGCTGCCCTGCAGGATGCTGGCCTGGAAAAGGTTGACGCGCTGTTCGTTGGGAATATGTTGTCACCGCTGGTAGATGGGCAGAACCAGCTGGGGACGTTCTTCTCGGACTGGATCGGCATGTGGGGCCGGGAGGCCGTCAAAGTGGAGGCGGCCTGTGCCTCCGGCGCGGCGGCGCTGCGCGCGGGACTGATGGCTGTCGCGTCCAATGAAATTGACTCGGCACTGGTAGTGGGTGTTGAAAAAATGACCGACAAAGCCGGCCATGATGTCACCTCCGCCCTGGCCACCGCCGCGGACGCGGACTACGAAGTGGAACAGGGTGTTTCCTTTGTAGGAATCAACGCACTGATTATGCGGCGGTACATGTATGAATTCGGCTGGAGGCATGAAGACTTCGCGCTGTTCTCGATCAACGCCCATGCCAATGCCATGCATAACCCGTTCGCGCGGCTGCATGAAAGAATTACCGTGGAAAAATTCGAGAAGTCCTCCATGGTTGCCACCCCCATTAACCTGCTGGATGCCTCACCGATCGGTGACGGCGCGGCAGCGGTGGTCATCGTCCCGGCGGAGAAAGTGGCGTCTGTGAGAGGCAGACCGAGAATAATCGTAGCAGGTTCGGCGTCCGCGACCGATACGATTGCCGTTCACTCGCGGAAGGATCCCCTGTTCCTCTCCGCTGCGCACGAGTCATCCAAACGTGCCTATGAGATGGCAGGAATCCAGCCGCAGGATATCGATGTGTTCGAACTGCACGACGCCTTCTCGATCATGTCGGCGCTGTCTCTGGAGGCCTGTGGATTTGCCGAACGCGGTCAGGGCGTAAGGCTGGGGCTGGAAAATGAGATCTCCCCGATGGGGAAAATTCCCATCTGTACGCGCGGTGGATTGAAAGCACGCGGTCATCCTGTGGGCGCCACAGGGATGTACCAGATCGTAGAGGCGGCGCAACAGCTGCGCGGGGAGTGCGGTGAAACGCAGGTGGACGGCGCCAGGACCGGGATGGCGCAGAACATCGGCGGTTCCGGCGCCACGATCATCACGCATGTGTTGAAGGCAGAATGAATTCAGAACCAGCCCTGAAACAACTTTGCCTATATCTGGATAACTACTGACAGCGCGCCCCAAATGTGGCTATAATTACTGAGTGACACAAGATGATCCGTACTGGACGGTTGAAATTTAGCATCTAAGCAACTCAGGAGGTTTCCTTAAGAAAACCTTACAATCCCATTCCTGTTTCTCTGATACCATTGAATATCGAATTGGATTCTTTTATACTCACTATCCAGAAGGAGGTTCGTGATGGCAGACAAGAGGAAGCTCAACCGCCGCGAGTTCACCTACTACATGCAAGTACTGGATGATGCGACCAAGCAGATTGTCGGATATCTTTCCGATATCAGTACCGGTGGCTTTAAATTGGATTGTGACCAGCGCATTCCAACTGGCCAGGATTTCAGGCTGATGATCCAGTTGAACAGTGAAATCGCGGACAAGACTTCGATGACCTTCATCGCGCGCAGTAAATGGTGTCGTCCCGACCACATCGATCCGACCACGTTCAATGTGGGCTTCGAGATCATCAATATGGCGCCCAGCGACATGGTCATCTTCCAGCGCATGTTCGAGAAATACGGCTCGCAGCAGAGTTCTGCCAGAGGCAGGTCCTCTGACGATTATCTCTGGCGCTAATTATTTTCAGCACGTTATTTTTTCTCATTATTGACGGGCGGCATGACCGCCCGTTCTTTTTATCCACAGGACTGCTGCGCTTGTCCACAGGAATCCCGCAAAACCGTGCGGGACTAAAGTGCTTCGCTTGTCCACAGGACTGCTTCGCTTGTCCACAGGACTGCTTCGCTTGTTGTACAATTGGGGACATGAATTACCGCACATTACGCGCCATCGTCCGTTTCATGATGAGGATCATTGCCGATGTGGAAGTTCATGGCAGGGAAAAAATGCCGGAGGGGAATTTCATTGCCGCGGCGAACCATCTGGGGCGGCTGGATACAGCCGCTTTATTGTGTGTCATGGACCGTGAAGACATCATCATGCCAGTCGCAGAGAAATACCGGAGTCACCCGCTCTTCGGCGCGATTGGACGGGCTGCCAACGCCATCTGGCTGAACCGTTTTGAAGCAGATTATTCCGCCCTGCGTGAAATTTTGGCGCGCATGGAAAAAGGTGGGATGCTGGTCATTGCCCCAGAGGGCACGCGCTCAAAAACGGAAGCCCTGCAGGAGGCCAAGCTGGGAGTCGCATTTCTGGCAAGCAAAAGCGGATACCCCGTCATGCCGGTGGCGGTGATCGGGACGGAAGACCGCGCGATTCTCGAAAACCTGAAGCGTTTCCGGCGTTCGAAAATCATCGTGCGCGCGGGAGACCCGTTCCAGATCGAGCTGCCGAAAGGGAAGGGACGCGAACAGGCCATGCGCGCCGCCACGGATGAGATCATGTGCCGTATTGCAGTGATGCTGCCGGAAAAATACCGCGGCGTTTATGCAGATCACCCGCGCTTGAAGGAATTACTCGCCGGACAATAATCATGCTGCGAGTCCTGCGCTTTCTGATCCGCATCCTGTTGAAACTGATTGCCCGCTTTGAAATCCGCGGGAAAGAAAACGTTCCGCTCACCGGCGGGATGGTCCTGGCCTCCAACCACATTGGCATCGTCGACATCATCATGGTCTATTTTGCCATCGATCGGACCGACCTGTTCATCCCGGTCGCGGAAAAATGGGAGAAAATCGGCTGGATCCGCTGGCTGGGAAGACAGCTCAATTTCCTTTTTGTCGACCGTTTCAACCCAGATCTGAAAGCTTTGCGCAAAATGATAGCGCTCATGGAAGCAGGCAAGTGCCTGGTCATTGCACCCGAGGGGACACGCTCACGCGTTGGGTCGCTGATCGAAGGCAAGCCCGGCGTGGCCTATCTGGCGGCGCGCTCCGGTTTTCCAGTTGTGCCGGTGGCGATCACGGGAACAGAAGACAAAGTCATATTGGGAAACCTGAAACGTTTCCGTAAATCAAATGTTACGCTTACAGGTGGAAAACCGTTTATTGTTCCCCCATTGCCAAAAGAAAATCGCGATGAAGCCCTGCAGAACTATACCGATGAGATCATGTGTCGCATCGCGGCGCTTTTGCCTGAAAGGTATCGCGGCGTGTATGCGGATCATCCGCGCTTGAAGGAACTGCTGAAATCCTCAGCGATGGCCTAAAGAATTTCCCCTTCCCCTCGCTTCAAAAACTGACCCTGGCCTGCCGCGCCTTTCCAATCCTTTCCATCCACGATCAGCTTTCCGCGCAGAAAGACCTTTTCGGGATAACCCATCAATTCCCAGCCCTCATACAAATTGTAATCCGTGCGTTGGTGTGAGTGCGCCACGCCGTACTTCACGCGCTTTTCCGAGTCCCAGATCACCAAATCCGCATCCGAGCCGGGCAACAACGCGCCTTTACGGGGATAGAGCCCAAAAATCTTGGCCGGGTTGGTGCACATATATTCCACAAATTGATTTGGCGTGATGTGACCCGCACGGACTCCATACGTCCACATAACCGGCATACGATCCTGGATGCCCGGCAGGCCGTTCGGAATCTTTGTGAAATCATCTTTGCCTAACTCTTTGCCGGGGATGGCAATCTCACGTCCTTCATAAACGATAGGCCTGGTCCCGTCAAAATAGAAGGGACAATGATCTGTGCCGATGGTCTGCAAAATTCCCTCTGATAATCCTTCCCACAAACGCGCGTTGTCCTTTTCCGTGCGCATCGGCGGCGAACAAATCCACTTGGCACCGTCGGATTTACGCAGGTGATCGATCGTAAAGAAGAGATATTGCGGACAAGTCTCTCCCATCACTTTGATGCCGCGCGCGCGCGCGTATTTAAGCATATCCACTTCACCGGCCACATTCATGTGGACAATATACACGGGAGTATCAGCCTGCTCGGCCATGGCTGCCATGCGCAGGGTCGCCTCCACCGCGCCCCAGGCAGGCCGTGTCAACGCGTGCCATTCGGGTGTGGTCTTGCTGTTTGCCAGTGCCTGCGCAGTAAGTGTCTCAATGACATCGCCATTCTCACAATGAGCCATCACTAACATGCCATTCTCTCTGGCAATCTGTAGCGCCTTGAAGATGCTGCCATCGTCGATGCGCAAACGCCCGTTGTAGGCAGTAAATACTTTCAGTGTTTGAATTCCCATCTCGCGCAGCAATGGAATGTCCTTCGCAATCTTTTCATTGAATTGCGTGAGGTTCATGTGGAAGGAATAGTCAATTGCAGCTTTTTCGGCCTTTTTTAGCCAGAGGTCGACTGAGTATTTGAAGTTTCCCTCACCTGCCCTCACCCCCGG
>DASTOH010000147.1:0-33192 GCA_035720235.1 Anaerolineales bacterium
CCCGGCAACCTGGGCGCGTGTTCACCCGCGCGCAATTGCTGGATGCGATCCACGGCGTGGCGTTCGAATCCTATGAGCGTGCCATCGATGCGCACATCAAAAATATCCGCCGTAAGATTGAAGTGAAGCCGGGCGAGCCGAAGTATGTCTTAACGGTGTATGGTGTTGGATATAAGTTTGCGGATAAATAGGTCCTCCCGCGCTGACCGGAGGTGCGAAGCTCAGAATGAGCCGATGGGCGAGTGTCGTCGACACTCGCACCTGGCGTACACTTGGATTTGCTTGGCAAATCATGCCGGGGAGTGCAGCTGAGCGCGGTTTACGTGTTATCTGCCCTTCGACTGTGCTCCTCGTTATCACTCGTCGCTCCGCTCAGGGCGGAGACAATTTTATGAAACCTCACTACCGCTTTTCCCATCGTCAACGGCCGCCGTGGTGGCCTGAGAACGAAGCCTGGCCTCCCACGCGCGAGGCCTGGCGGCGCGTGGGCAGGCGCAATCCGTTTTTTCGCCGGATGGGCTGCGTGTTCTTCGGTTTTTCACTCTTAGCCTTCACCGGCTTATTTGCAATTCTAAGATGGATATTCACGGCCTTTCAGGGATCCCCGCCCCTTGGCCGGCCGGATCTGTTTATCCCAATTGGTTTTCTCACTTTTGTTGTCATGTTGATAACCGTGGCATGGGGGATACGAAGCGTGCGGCGGATGTCTGTGCCATTGGACAATTTATTGGAGGCTTCAGGAAAAGTGGCAGAAGGAGATTTCTCAGCGCGTGTGGAGGAAAGAGGTCCGCCAGAAGTGCGTGCGCTGACTCGGGGATTTAACTCGATGGCCGAGAGATTGCAGACCAACGATCAGCAACGGCGCGCCATGCTGGCAGATCTATCGCACGAACTCCGAACACCGATCACGGTGATTCAGGGAAATGTCGAAGGGATTCTAGATGGCCTGTACCCGGCTGACGAACTCCGTTTGAGATCGATCATGGAAGAGACCCAGATCCTTTCTCGTCTCGTGGATGATCTGCGGACTCTCGCGTTGGCAGAAAGCGGTTCATTAAAATTGAAGCGTGAACTGACCGATTTGGCCGAATTAATTCGGGATACCATGGCTGGGTTTGAGGCACAAGTCAGAGAAAAAGACCTCCAGGTGGATCTGGTCCTCGACGAAATGGAGGAGATCGAGATTGATCCCCTGCGTATCCGGGAGGTATTGATGAATTTGCTCTCGAACGCCGTGCGCTATACACCGAATCAGGGGCAGATAAGCGTTGGGGCGTCAGAATCAAGTACCGGGGAAGAACGAAGCGTGACCGTTTTTGTCCGGGACAGCGGTACGGGGATCGAACCCGCGGATTTGCCTCATATATTTGACCGATTCTATAAATCCAGCGATTCGGGCGGGATGGGCCTGGGCCTGTCGATTGCGAAGTACTTGGTAGAGGCCCACGGCGGGCGGATCCGGGCCGAGAGCGCCGCGGGGAAAGGGACAAAGGTTTCGTTTACCATTCCTGCTCCTGTCGGAGCTTAGCCCCGGCAGGAGCATAGATTATCTGGTAAAATAGCGCCTGCGATTTCAGCCCGCATGCGTCCTTTCACGCAACCTCTCTATGCCTGCCTGAAAAGCAATCCAAATCGTGTAGTTGGCGCTCGCTAGCGCCGACGGTCGCGTTAGACCTGCCCTGGTACGGCTGAGGCCGCACGGTGCCAGGGGAGAACGCGAGCTACACGTTTCAAAACATCAAGGAGATAAAGCAAGATGGTTCGTATTCGTTTACGTCGTATTGGGTTGAAGGGCCAGCCCACCTATCGTGTCGTCGCCGCGGATAAAGAGTCCCCTCGCGACGGTCGCTTTTTGGAAATTCTGGGCATGTATAACCCGCGTACCCAACCTGCGACAATCCATTTGAAGGAAGACCGCGTCTATCACTGGATGAAGAACGGCGCGTTGCCGTCTGAATCTGTGGCGCAGGTTTTCAAAGCCGCTGGCGTGCTGGACCGTTTCGAACGCTTCAAGAAGGGTGAGCCGGTTGAGACCCTTGTGAAGGAAGCGGAAGAAGCCGAAGCCAAGCGCGGCGCCAGTAATAAGACGAGCAGGTAGACCTCACCCCTAACCCCTCTCCTGTAAGGAGAGGGGAATAAGATGAAATCATGAAAGAACTTATCGAATACATCGCCAGGTCATTAGTGGATCATCCCGAGGAGGTGCAGGTGCGCGAGACGGGAGGCGGGTCACGCGTCCGCATCGAGTTGAGTGTAGCCAAAGATGACATGGGACGTGTGATCGGCAAGGGCGGCAAGGTGGCCAACTCCATCCGCACCCTTTTGCGAGTAGCGGCGGAGCGCGAAGGCAAACAAGCCACGCTCGATGTGGTCGAGCCAGAATAATGGCTGACGCTTACGCGAAGAACACAGGCTCGCCTACTGGCGAGCCTCTTTATTTGAGTGTAGGGTTCTTGCGACGTCCCCACGGTTTGCACGGTGAGATGATCATGGACCTGTATACCGATTTCCCGGAGCGGCTGCGCAAGGGTCGCAAGCTGTTCGTGGGTGAAGAACACAAACCAGTGACTCTCGAAGCTGTGCGTCCACATGGAAACGGTGTGTTAATTAAATTCAGAGCGATCGATACACCAGAGGCTGTCGGTCAGTTTCGCAATCAATGGGTGTACGCGGCGATGAAGGACTTACCGCCTCTGCCAAAGGGTCAACACTACCAGCATGAACTCCTGGGAATCAATGTAGTGGACGAGAACGGGAATCCGCTGGGTGTGTTGGAAGAAATCATGGAGACCGGTGCGAATCATGTCTATCTGGTGAGGGATCAAGCTGGTAAAGAGATTCTCCTCCCAAACATTCCATCGGTCGTCCTCGACCTGGATTTTGAGCGGCGAATCATGAAGGTGCATCTGCTGGAGGGGCTTTAGGGCCAAACTGGTGGTCGAGCGTCCCAAAGGGACAGTCAAGACCACAGCATTTTCACGAAATCTTTTGCTTGGTGGTTATATCATTACGCTCTTGGCGGCTTCTCTCGCGAACGCCGCCGAGAACGGCGGCTTGAGCATGTTTATGGATGACAAGAAATTCTGGGTCGGCTTCAACCTGATCAAAGGCATCGGCGCGGTGCGGATGCAAGGTCTTGTCGCGCATTTCGGTGATCTAGAGTCGGCCTGGAAGGCGGCACCGGCCGAGTTGGCGCAGGCAGGTCTCGGGTTGAAGGTGATCGAGCGGGTTGTCCAGGCGCGCGAAAATGTCAATCTCGAGCAGGTCTGGGAAAAGATCCAAAAGCAGGGCATCCAAATCCTTACCTGGCATGATGAAGCTTATCCACAACGTCTGAAGGAAATTGACCAACCACCACCAGTCTTATACGTCCGAGGTGAATACCTGCCTGACGATTTGTTTGCGGTGGCGGTTGTCGGGACACGTCGCGTCACTGCGTATGGCAGACAGATCACAGAAGAGCTGGCAGCCTTTCTCGCGGCAAATGGGATGACCGTGATCAGTGGACTGGCGCGCGGCGTGGATGCGATTGCACATCAGACGGCGCTTAAGGCAGGCGGAAGGACCATTGCGGTGTTAGGTTCCGGTGTGGATAAGATCTACCCGCCTGAGCATCGTACTCTGGCAGAACAGATGATGGAACGCGGCGCGATCCTCAGTGACTATGCTCCCGGCACGCAGCCGGAAGCCTCTAACTTTCCGCCGCGCAATCGCATTATCTCTGGGTTGTCCCTGGCGGTCGTTGTTGTGGAAGCCGGTGAAACAAGCGGTGCATTGATCACCGCAGAGTTCGCAGCCGAGCAGGGTCGTGAGGTCTTTGCCGTGCCAGGCAGCATACTGGCGCCTCAGAGTAAGGGCACGAATAAGTTGATCCAGAATGGCGCGCTTCCGTTATTGAGCGTCAATGACCTGATGCAGGCGCTGGACATTACACGGGTAGGCGAACAAAAAGCTGCACGTAAGATCATGCCGGCTGATGCAATCGAAGCCAAGCTGTTGACCGTATTGACGAATGAGCCTATGCACGTCGATGAGATCCGTAATCAGTCCGAACTGCCGATTGAGAAAGTCTCCGCTGCGTTGGTGTTGATGGAACTAAAGGGCATGGTACGTCAGGTTGGCGGAATGAACTACGTCGTGCTGCGCGAAGAAGAAGCCGAATATCGGGCCGATCAAGAGACTGGTACATAAGTACGCATGAACGTCGTGTACGTCGACTTGTGCTTGCACGATGTTTGGTTAAGTGTTATATGTCGGTTTGCACACATCTCTCTGAAGCTTCACAACGGGATCTATCAAAATGATCGAACATACGTACGCTGTCATCATGGCTGGAGGCGGAGGGACTCGTCTGTGGCCCGTATCCAGGAGAGAACGCCCCAAACAACTCTTGCCGTTATTGGGAAAGGAGACTCTTTTCCAGAGTACAGTGAACCGGCTTGATAAATTATTTCCACCGGAACGGATTCTGGTTGTCACTGTCGCAGAGCAAGCCAGGGTGATGCACGACCAGGTACCTTCCATCCCTGTTGAGAACTATTTGATTGAGCCAGCCCCACGGGGAACCGCCTCTGTGGTAGCATTGGCGGCTGCGGTGCTCATGAAGCGAGATCCGCAGGCGGCGATGGCGATCCAAACTGCGGATCACTATATTCGTAACAATGATCTGTTCCGATACCTGATCCGCACTGCGTTTGACGTTGCCGAACAGAATTATCTGGTCACGCTGGGTATTACGCCGACCTTCCCATCCACGGGTTATGGCTACATTCAACAAGGCGAGCCACTGCCGGGAGAATATCGGTACCCGGTCTATGTCGCCAGGCGCTTCATGGAAAAGCCGAATGAAGCCACAGCTCAACAGTTGTTGCGCAGCGGTGATCATTCCTGGAACAGCGGCATGTTCGTCTGGCGGGCGGATGCGATCCTTGGAGAACTCGAGAGGCAGATGCCTGAACTTCACAAAGCTGTCACCCAAATCGCTTCGGCCTGGGAAACGCCTGAGCGCGACGACGTCTTGCATATGCAATGGATGCCCCTCAAAAGCCAGACGGTCGATTACGGCATTATGGAAAAGGCCGAGCGTGTGGCTGTATTACCTGCCAGCGGACTAGGCTGGAGCGACGTGGGTTCATGGGATTCTTTGTTTGAGGTCCTGCTGCCGGACATGAATGGAAATGTCGCTACGAGCGCCAATCAACACCTGGCGCTCGATACCCATAATACACTCATCTACAGCGGAAGCGACGAGCGGCTGGTCGTGACGATAGGTCTGGATGATATAGTCGTTGTAGATGCAGGTGACGTGTTGATGATCTGCAAAGTCGATCAATCGCAGAAAGTGCGCGATGTGGTGGAACATTTGAAAAAACATAATCAGGAGAAATATTTGTAATCATCTGTCATTGCGAGCCATCCAGAGCGGAGTCGCCGTTCGTTGGTGGCGTAGTCGAAGAAGAGCGAAGCCGCGAAGCGTCCCGAGTTCGAGGAGATTGCTTCGTCGGGTCATGATCCTTCTCGCAATGACAAATATAAAGGAATTTATGGAAGCCTATTGTATGAAGTGCAAGACCAAGCGTGAAATGAAAGATCCCGTCGCGAGTTTCAATGCGAGGGGTTCTGCTGTCACAATTGGTATCTGCCCGGTATGTGGAACGAAATTGTATAAAATGGGAAAGACCGAGGCCCACGCAGGGCTGACCCCGCCACCCAAGCCTGAAAAAGTGCAAAAAGTGGAGAAGCGGAATGGCAAACTGGTGATCGTTGAGTCGCCCGCCAAGGCGAAGACGGTGGGTCGTTATCTGGGTCGGGGGTATACCGTCCGGGCCTCGGTGGGGCACGTGCGCGACTTGCTGAAATCGCAACTTTCGGTGGATGTCAAAAATAACTTCGCGCCGAAATATCGTGTGCCCAATGAAAAAAAGGATGTGGTCAAAGACATCAAGAGACTCGCGCAAAAGGCCGAGGAGGTGTACCTGGCTACCGACCCAGACCGTGAAGGCGAATCGATTTCCTGGCATTTGTTGGAGGCTGCAGAGATTGACCCTGAACGCGCCAAACGGGTGGTGTTTCATGAGATCACCGAGCCAGCCGTGAAGGAGGCCTTTTCGCACCCGCGCCAGATCAACATGGACCTGGTGGATGCGCAGCAGGCGCGCCGTATTTTGGATCGCCTGGTTGGATACGGCATCAGCCCGATCCTGTGGGAGAAGGTGCGCGGCAGGCTATCGGCGGGACGCGTCCAATCGGTGGCGCTCAGGCTGATCGTCGAGCGCGAGCGTGAGATCGAGTCGTTTGTGCCGATCGAGTATTGGTCGATCCATGCGGAGTTGAAACCGCAAGGACTGAAGTCCACTTTTCTTGCGAAGCTATCGAAGATCGATGAGAAAGATCCGGAACTGCCAAAGGAGGAAGCTGTCAAACCAATCCTGGTAGATATGGAAACTGCCGCGTATACGATCACAAAGGTGAAACGCGGCGTTCGCCGACGCAAGCCTTCTGCGCCTTTTACCACGTCTACTCTTCAGCAGGAGGCTTCGCGCAAACTCGGATTCACGGCCAAACGGACCATGGCACTGGCGCAGGGATTATATGAAGGCCAGGATATTGGGGAGGGCGGCACGACCGGTTTGATCACCTACATGCGCACCGACTCCACCAATGTTTCTGCCGGGGCGCAGAACGAGGCGCGGCAGTATGTGATCGGAAAATATGGCAAGGACTTCCTGCCTTCTGAAGCGCCGCAATATCGTACTCGTTCCGCCAACGCGCAGGAAGCCCACGAGGCGATCCGCCCGACCTCGGTGATGCGTGAACCAGATTCGCTCAAGGCCTACCTTGAGCCGGCCATGCTCAAGTTATATCGTCTGATCTGGCAGAGATTTGTCGCCTCCCAGATGGAAGCCGCAGTGTACGATACGTTGCAGGTGGAAGTGACTGCAAAATCGAAAGACCATGAGTATCTGTTACGCGCATCAGGCTCAGCTCTGAAATTCCTGGGTTTTCTGGCGGTGTATGAGGAAGCCAGGAACGAGGATGTTAAGACTGACGAGGATGAAGAGAATGTAAAAATTCCGGCCGGTGTTGCAGAGGGACAAAAGCAGGAATTGATCCGCTTGATCCCTGAACAGCATTTCACACAGCCTCCACCGCGCTATTCGGAGGCGTCGCTGGTGCAGGCCCTTGAAGAGGAGGGAATTGGCCGTCCATCCACATATGCACCGACCATTTCTACGATTCAGCAGCGCGGCTATGTGGTGCGTGAAGATAAGCGGCTCGTGCCGACCGATATTGGTGCGCAGGTCAATGACTTGATGGTGCAATATTTTTCCGATATCGTTGACTATCAATTCACAGCCCGCATGGAGGAGGACCTGGATATGATCGCCAATGGCCAGGCCGAGTGGGTGGAGGTCATGCACGAGTTCTATCATCCGTTCGCAGAGGACTTGCAGAGGGCCCAGGCGGAGATACCGGTCACCAAGAGCGAGCCGGAGCGGATCGGGCGCATCTGTCCCGAGGACGGCGGCGAACTGGTCATCCGTTACGGACGTTTCGGAAAATTTATCTCCTGCGCAAATTTTCCGAAGTGTCGTTACACCGAGCCCTGGTTGGAGAAGATCGGCGTGCTCTGCCCGAAGGATCAGGGCGAACTCGTCGAAAAGAAAACGCGCAAAGGTCGAACCTTTTACGGCTGCGCGAATTACCCGAATTGTGATTTCACTTCCTGGAAGAGACCGCTCAAGCAGCCCTGCCCGAACTGCGGTGGCTTGCTGGTAGTAGCGAGCAAAAATGAGGCACAATGCATAAAGTGCCATGAATCGTTCCGCCTGGAAACGATCGTTCCCGAAACAGTGGAATAGGAGATTTCATGCACTTCAGACCAATGGCGTATCTTGATGGCGGCTCAGGTAGTATTCTGCTTCAGATGGCAATCGCAGCTTTGCTGGCCCTGGGTGTCGCTACACGGGCATATTGGGGAAAGATCAAAGGATGGTTTGGAATCAAACCGAAGCCCGAAGAAGATGATGACGACTCGGATCCAAAATAGCGGACAGCTTTCGGCTTCTTTCCGGGACCCCAGCGGGTTTCTGTTTTGCCGAGGCGGAGTCCTCTACCGACAGGTAAACCACGCCTACGAAAGGGAATACGCGCGGCTGATGGAATCCGGTCTGTATGAGAGACTGGTCAAGGCGCGGCTGTTGATCCCACATATCGAAGTGGATCAAGCCGCGGCTGAGTCAGAAGCGTCTTCCGATGGGGAACGCCCTCAGAGCGGGGCGTGTTTCAAAGTCATCCAACCGGAACGCGTACCGTTCATCTCCTATCCGTATGAATGGTCCTTTGGTCAATTAAAATCCGCGGCGCTTGCGACGTTATCCATCCAGAAACGGGCATTGAAAGCTGACCTGTCGTTGAAGGATGCCAATGCCTATAACATCCAGTTCGTGCGCGGCAAGGCTACGCTGATCGATACGCTTTCATTCGAGTTGTATCAAGAGGGCGAAGCATGGGTGGCGTACCGGCAATTCTGCCAGCACTTTCTCGCGCCACTGGCTACGATGGCGTTGACCGATGTGCGTTTGAACCAATTGCTGCGCGTATACATTGACGGCGTACCGCTGGATCTCGCCAGCGAATTGCTTCCATTGAAATCACGGCTCAATTTCGGCTTGTTGACGCACATCCATGTCCATGCGAGTGCCCAGAAGCGTTATGCGGGCGAGGATGTCAAATCTCGACGAGGCACGCTGCGCGTGAGTCGACAGGCTATGCTGGGCCTGGTGGAGAGTCTGGAGTCGACGATCACCAAATTGGAGTGGGCCCCGCGTGGCACAGAGTGGGGGAATTATTACGATATCACCAACTATTCTGAGTCCGCATTCGAGCACAAGAAACAATTGGTGGGTGAATGGACACAGCGCCTGCAACCCTCCCTGGTCTGGGACCTGGGGGCAAACAATGGTGTGTTCAGCCGCGTGGCGGGCGCGACGGGCGCCTATGTGGTCTCATTCGACATGGACCCGGCCGCGGTGGAACAGAACTATCAAATGAGCAAGAAAGCCAACGAGCAAAATGTTTTGCCCTTATTGCTCGACCTGACAAATCCATCGCCGGGCATTGGCTGGGCTAACCGTGAACGAGACTCACTTACTGAGCGCGGTCCTGCCGGTCTTGTATTGGCGCTGGCATTGATCCATCACCTGGCGATTTCGAATAATGTACCGCTGCTTCAGCTGGCGGATTTTTTTGCCAAAATCGGAAAATCGCTCATCATTGAGTTCGTGCCGAAGTCTGACAGCCAGGTGCAGAAGCTGCTCATTTCGCGGCAGGATATTTTCCAGGATTACAGGCGTCAAGGCTTCGAATCTGCATTCCGGGCCAAATTTGATATTCACGAGGCGGTTGAAATTCGCGAGTCTGAACGAGTGCTGTACCTGATGGAAAGGAAATAGAGATTCGGCTCAAGCCGCCGTCTCGCCGCGAAGCGTGCCGCGCAGCGGTACCGGCGGCGTGTTGAAGCTGACATCTGCGCCGCCCCCTTCGGGGATGTGTCGCCATGGCGCCATGCGACACTTCGCGAAGAACGGCGCAGAGAGCAAGCTTTGCTTGGTACTTTCGATGGTTGTTTTGCGCATAGGATGGTATATAATGGAGACGATCACCATCACAAAAAGGAAAATGCTATGGAAGCAGTAATCGCGATCATCAAGAACCTTCTCAAGAATATGAAAATTGTTTTGGTGTTAGGTGTGGTTTTGGGTTTGATCCTCGGTTTGATCATTGGCTGGGGAGTTTGGCCCGTTCAATGGACGGACGCGACGCCGCAGGTCCTGCGCGAAGATCTGCAGGACGATTATCTGCGAATGGCGATCGATTCCTATCGCGTGACAAAGGGCTTGAATCCCGATGCCGCAGCCAACCTGGCAGTTTACCGCTGGGAGAACCTGGGTGACGCAGCCGGCCCGACCTATGGTAGGGTCAGCGCAAACCCCGGCTATTTGGATCAACCTTCGATCCAGGATTTTGGTCTACTCATTCAATCGCGCAAGGGGTCGATTGACACCAACCCCGAAGGGCCGGCGACCTCCGCAACGAGCCAATACGTTTTGTATGGCTCCCTCCTGGTGGTGCTTGTGCTTGTGGTGGCAGGCGGACTCTACCTGTGGCGTTTGCTTCGCAAGGGATCTGGCACGGTCACTCCGGTCATGAAAGCCGCGGAAGTGAGTAAGAGCGCGGAAAAAACGGATTTCCAGGCGCTTGGATACGCACCTCCGATTACCCAGACCATGACTACGTATGTGTTGGGTGATGACCTGTACGACGAATCGTTCAGCATCGATACTAGCGGCGGCGAATTCCTGGGCGAATATGGCGTGGGTGTTTCCGAAACCATTGGTGTGGGCGAACCCAAGAAGGTGACCGCTTTGGAGGTCTGGTTGTTTGACAAAAACGATATCAAGACCGCCACCAAAGTGTTGATGACGGAGCACGCCTATAACGACCCCAATATCCGCGTCCGGCTCGAGCCCAAGGGCGAATTGGTGGTGGTAAAACCGGGGGACCAGGTCCTGCTGGAGACGCAGACCCTGCAGCTCCTTGCCACGGTAGTGGATATGGACTACGGTTCAGGCGCGATGCCTCAGAAAAGCTATTTCGAACGCATTACCCTGGAACTCGCGATCTGGCCGCGCACGGGACAATAAGCTAAAATTTGGATCAAAAACAGACCAGCCGTTGAGGCTGGTCTGTTTTTATTCATGCTCTTGCGGGGGCTGAGCCCCCCAAGAGCATGGGTTTGTTCATCCAGCGGTTCAACTGCTGGATGAACGTGAATCATTCCACCTTCAGAATCTTGAACTTGATTTTTCCACCCGGCGTATCAGCCTCCACCACATCGCCGGCCTTGTGATCCATCAATGCTCTTCCAATAGGCGATTCATTGGAGATCTTCCCATTGCGCGGATCGGCTTCCTTGGCGCCAACGACGTAAAAAGTTTCAGGGTCGAAATCTGCCTCCTGAATCGTGACGTGACAACCAAGGGACACTACATCCCCCTGGCTCTTCTCAATGATGACAGCATTGCGTAGGGCGGCCTCAATTTCCTGAATACGACCTTCGAGAAATGCCTGATCTTCCTTGGCTTTGTGATAGTCGGCATTTTCAGAGAGATCACCCATCTGAATGGCGGAACGCAGGCGCTGGGCCAGCGCTTCGCGGCGCGGCCCTTTGAGTTCGGCAAGTTCACGCTTGAGTTTGATCTCACCTTCGGGGGTCAGGTAGGTTTGTTGGGACATGGCTTACCTCTTTGTCATGGTTTTTCAAGTGGATTGAATAATTTCTGGTGTTCCTCAATGGCATAACGGTCGGTCATTCCAGCGACGTAATCACAGATGGTTCGCTCGAGGCCGCGCTTTTCAATATGATCCCGTGCCGAGGTTGGCAGCATCAACGGCTCGGCGCGGTAGGCATTGAACAGGTCAGTGATCAACTTTTCGGCTTTGACTTGCATGCGCACCACACGGAAGTGACGATACAGGTTCTTGTACAGGAAATCTTTGAGTTCGCGGTTACGGCGCTGCATGTCCTCGCTGTAGCCAACCACATTATATTTGAGTTTTTGAATGTCCAGCGCAGATTTGGCAGCGCTTTCTCGCAGGTGCTGGTCGGTGCATTCGACCAGGTTGGTCACCAGCAGCCCGACGAGTTGCCGGATCATGCGGTGACGTTCCATATCGTCCAGGTTTGGTCCACGCCAATGGTAGATATCATGCAGGATTTCCCATAGCGCGATCCCTTCCAGCATGTGCGGGTTGATCATGCCGGACCGCAGACCATCATCCAAATCGTGAGTTGTGTATGCCAGTTCATCTGACACGTTGGCGATCTGAGTCTCCAGGTTGCCGCGCAGGTCGGGATTGAAATCGCGTGCATCGGAAATATCGTATTCTGACTCGTGTTTCACCATGCCTTCGCGGACCTCCCACGTAAGGTTCAAGCCGGGAAACTCAGGATAGCGTTGTTCAAGCTCGGTCACGATGCGCAGGGACTGCTTGTTGTGGTCGAATCCGCCATAATCCTTCATGAGTCGGGCCAGCGCAACTTCGCCCGAATGACCGAAAGCCGAGTGACCCAGATCATGCGCGAGACAAATGCTCTCCACCAGGTCTTCGTTTCCGCCGAGAGCGCGAGCCAGGGTCCGGCCGATCTGGGCAACTTCCAGCGTGTGGGTGAGGCGGGTACGAAAGTAATCGCCTTCGTAGTTGATGAAAACCTGCGTCTTGTACTCGAGGCGGCGAAAGGCTGTGGTGTGCAGGATACGGTCACGGTCGCGCTGGAACGCCGTGCGATACTCGGGTTCGTTATCCAAATAGGCACGACCTTTCGAGTCTTTGCTGCGTGCGCCATAGGGTGCAAGGCCGTTGTCTTCGATCTCTTCCAGATGCTGGCGGGTGAAGTACATGCTGCCCTTTCTAATGATTACGTCACTGCGAGCGAGCCCTTCGGCGCGGCTACGCCAGTCAGGGTCAACTCCGGGAGCGAAGCAATCTCCTGTAGAGTAGGCATCGCTTCTTGAAGACTCGCAATGACGTATTGTGGTGCGGGGCGAGAGGGGGTCGAACCCTCACGGTGTTGCCACCGACAGATTTTAAGTCTGTTGCGTCTGGCGATTCCGCCAGCGCCTACAGACGGCGCTTAGCGCCGAATGAAGCCCATCTGTGAACCAGTTAGGGAATGAAAAATAAAAATCTGTTGGGTCTGTGCGTAGAAGTATACACAGGCTTGCGACGCGGGTAAAGGGTTCCCCTCCGCTCGGCCAGGAAGGTCATCATCCTGGCCGTTACCAGAGGGTAGTGTTTGCCCTTGGCTTTCCGCAGGTCAGGTCGTTGAGCGGACGATCATACACATTGCCAGATCATTGATTACCTCTTCGCACTGAAGTCCTGATGCCAGCCTACTGTGCTATACTCCATTGCAAGATCCTCCTCGGGTTTTGTCTGTTTCCTCTTACAATTTTGCCGAGAAGGATCTACTTTTTGGATTTTGTCAACCTGCTCTGCGATGATCATATTGCAGAGGCTATGAGCCAATCCCAGAAATGTAAACTTCAGCATGTTAGAATCATCCCTGTCACCTCGCATGAAAAAACTATTCCTGTTACTCTTACTTGTTGTGTTCTTGACCGGAATGGCACCTCAACCAATCACAT
Source organism: Anaerolineales bacterium (assembly GCA_035720235.1). GTDB lineage: Bacteria > Chloroflexota > Anaerolineae > Anaerolineales > Villigracilaceae > Defluviilinea. The sequence goes on from DASTOH010000147.1 coordinate 13,212, forward strand.
TTGCCCAGAATTCCGAAGCAGAAAGCGGCGCAGTGGTCTGTTCGCCCGATATCTATCCTACGCCGCCGGATGACTGCCTGCCTACTGGACCGTCCATTTACCTGGCGGAGTTGGCAAAACTCGGGCTTACGATTCCACCCCGGCCGTTTGCCGCGTACCGGCCTGATCCGGAACTGATCAAACTGCCGTACCTTTATTTTCAACTCGAAAAAGATTATGTACCCCTGCTAAATGAACCGGCCGGGAATGAAACCGGGCAAGCCTTTTTGCCGGGCTTTGTATATGTTTCCTACATCGATCGAGTGGATACCGGGCATGGAATCTATTACAAGCTCGAAAACGGAAGCTGGATTCCCGGTAAAGGTTCACGGGTGGGTGAATTTTCAGCCTTTCAGGGGCTGGAGTTCAGATCAACGCCTCGCAATGCCTTTGCCTGGCCACTGCCATTCTATACAGACAGCATACCCGTCTATACTGCGCCGGGCTACAACTCTCCCCTAACGGATCGGATACTTTATCCCTATGTGAATATTGTTCAGGTGTATGCTACTGAGAATGCAGACGGCGTGGACTGGAACATGATCGGCCCCAGCCAATGGGTAGAGGCGCGAATCATGGCAACCGTTACTCCTAACACTACCCCCCCCGAAGGCGTAACCACCGGACGCTGGATCGACGTTGATCTGGCCGAACAGACCCTCACGGTATATGACAATTATCAACTGGTGTTTGCCACCGTCATCGCCAGTGGATTGGAGCCCTTCTGGACACGTCCCGGCCTGTTCCAAATCTATTCCAAAAAGGAAATCGAGACCATGAGCACCAGCGATCCGACCGATTTCTACTACCTGGAAAAGGTTCCCTGGACGATGTACTTTGACAAGGCACGCGCGTTGCATGGGGCCTATTGGCGCACCCGTTTTGGGTATCCACAATCACATGGCTGCGTCAATCTGTCGGTTGGCGATTCACATTGGCTTTTCAATTGGGCGAAGGAGGGAGATTATGTTCACGTTCATGATCCATCGGGCCTCACTCCCACCGATCCGGCACTCTATCATGACTGGGCATATTGACACTTGTTAATGCGCATGGTAAACTCCTGCCCGCTTGTTAGGAAGAAAATTGGTCCCGTGGTGTAGCGGCCTAACATGTGGCCCTGTCAAGGCCAAGATCGCGGGTTCGAATCCCGTCGGGACCGCCAGGTCAGTTCCTTATTCAATTATATACCTCAACCAGTGGGGGTCCACTCTGAGGTGCAAAAAGAACCGAATTAATTAGTTCGGTTCTTTTGTTGGTAATGGTCAAAATGAAGTGATAGGTAGTATAGTTTGAGCATGATAGCAAAACTTGTCATTTACCAATGCCGAAACTGTGGCAGCCAAAACATCGTGAAAAACGGTCATAATGCGAGTGGCAGTCAGCAATACTGGTGTAAGGACTGTGGCAAACGCGGCGTGCTCGAACCGAAACGAGGCTATACCGAAGCGCAGAAGGAACAAATCTTGTCAGCCTATAATGAACGTGCCAGTATGCGCGGCATCCAACGGACCTTTGGTGTGAGCCGTCCGACCCTAGCGGCTTGGCTAAAAAAAAGACGCAGCCAATCCAAAGCTTGAAGACACGCTTTTGCCCGCCGCGCCCGAAGACGTACTGGAAGCAGATGAAATGTGGTCATTTGTTTACGAACGATGGAACAAACGCTGGCTGTGGACAGTCATGTGCCGGCGCACGCGCCAAATTGTGGCCTTTGTCATCGGTGATCGGAGTGAGGCAACTTGCCGCAGGCTGTGGGAACAAATTCCAGAAGCCTATCAGGCTTGCCACAGTTACAGCGATTTCTGGGAAGCCTATCAACTCGTCTTTCCTGAAGAGACACACGAGTGCGTTGGCAAGGGAAGCGGACAGGTCTGTCATATGGAACGTTGGTATAACACCCTGAGACAATCCTGTGCGCGCTTCATTCGAAAAACGTTGTCCTTCTCCAAGTCTGACACCATGCACGAAATCGTTACTCGGCTTTTTATCATTCGGCACAACCTATCACTTATTACTTAACCACTACCCTTTTGTTTATGTTGTGGATACCTTTCAGCATGTAAATTTATTTTTGTCGAATCTACCTTAACAATAAGTTCGCAGGTATTACGTGTTGCCTAGGGATACTCGCCAAGTTTTTATAGTGCCGCGTGCGACAAGTATTATCGACATAGTGTTATCAAATATTGGGGTAGTTCTTATAATAGAAAAGTCTTAAATTATTATCATCGCTCCGATATTATCGCGATCCCTTTAGATCAAACCATTGAAAGCAAAATTATCCTGACTTATTCAACAGACAGGAAATTGTCTAAATCCGCCCGGACATTCTGAAAAAACAGGTCGACCCGTAAGCCGATCCTGTTTTGCTTAAACTCTTCTTGCGGCAATGGTCTTAGATAAGCCGAAACCAGAAGATCTTGCTAGCTAGTCGCCTGCTCCGTACCACATTCTTGCGATCAGATTGTCCTTGACAAAAAATTGGTGATACAGCGCTGCAAAAATATGTAGCGCGACGAGTACTAATAGGGTATAAGCTGCTAGTTCATGAATTATCAATAAGCCAAAGCCTCCGCCAGGACCACCAGGTCCGCCCTGAAAGCCGGGTGGTGGACCGCCCTCTGGAAAGCCTCCTGCTCCGCCGTCTGGGGGAGTGAATTGTCCAGGGCCTGGAGTTCCCTCGATGACTGGAAAACCATTAGGCGGCCCGAATTGACTTTCTGCTCCCAAAAACGCTGATTGAAAACGGCCGGTTTGCAAACTAAATGTCAGTCCCAGAACAGTCACAGCCAGCACTGTAACATACAAGCCGTAATGGACGAATTTTGCAAGGGCGTCGAAAAATTTATTTCCCGTTGTGGCATCGACGGGCCGATTTGCCCTCAATCGTAGGATAAAACGGAGGATCAAAAGCACCAGGATTGTAACTCCCACTGCCATATGAATTGGGACAAGTGGATTGGTTGCCTGAAAGTTCCCAGGACCTCCACCACCACGATTCTCAAATACGACGATGCCGAGATAGAGATTGACAAAAACAAGCAAAGCCATCAACCAGTGAATTGTAACCAGCGCGGGATGATAACGTTTTGAAGACTGCATAAAAACTCCTTTTAAGCACCTACTTTTTCCTGAAGGTATTCTATTAACGCATTGATCAGCGTCGGTGGAATGACACTCCCGCCTGTTTGCTGCCGTGAAGCCTGCAAGGTGGCAATCTGATCAGGAGTTAAACCTGTACCTTGCCCGCCCCCGCCTCCCGGACCGCCACCAGGAAATCCACCTTGAGGAGGTACACCGCCCGGGAAGCCGCCAGGGCCAAAACCACCGCCACCATTTTGATTTCCACCTGTGAAGTTATTATTTTGTCCGCCTTCAGGACCACCGCCCGTTGCCAACCCTTGTTCCTGCAGTATGCTCTGCATATCTTCACGGGTTAGGTTCATATCTGTGATGGCTTGCCGTTGCTCGGCAGTCAGCGTTTCCTGGATCTGTTCCACCAATGCATCTTTTTCTTGCTGTGCGGCTGTGTCACTCTCAGATAGAACCTGCAGAGTCTCCCAGAGAGGCAGAAGTTCCTGTGCCTGTTCTACTGTGACCGCGTTTTCGGTTTCATCAAGTTTGAGTGTGCCAATTGCGACTTGCACCGAAGGAGATAATTCTCCACCGGTTGGATTGCCTGATACACCGGAAGCTGGTCCAGTTGCATTGGGTGTGTTTGCACCACAGGCAGTCATCAATAATGTGAATATCAAAAGTATAAGTAGTGTGGATCTGTTCATCTTAATTTCCTTTCGTAACATTTATTCATAGCGCAGCGCTTCGATTGGGTCGAGTTGCGCGGCTTTGTTCGCTGGATAAAAGCCGAAGAACACGCCGACGATGGCTGCGGAACCGAACGCTAATAGAATAGAGGTTGGAACAATCACAGTACGCATATCACTCAACGAGCCGAAGAGAGTGGCGCCACCAACACCAACACCCATCCCAATCAACCCGCCAACAATGCTTAGCAAGAGTGCTTCCGCGAGGAATTGCATGCGGATATCATCCGGCGTCGCGCCAATGGATTGGCGGATACCGATCTCGCGCGTGCGTTCCGTGACACTCACAAGCATGATGTTCATGATGCCGATCCCGCCGACGATAAGGGAAACACCGGCCACCCAGGCCAGCAAGGAGCGGAATGCAGCGGTCGTCGATTCCTGTGTAGTGATAATGTCTTGTTGTGTAGTGACCGTGAAGTCCAGCGAGTCCAATGTGACCTCGTGGCGCTTGGCCAGCAGAAGTTCGATCTGTGTGATTACTTCTTCCAGGTCCACGCCATCTTCTACTTCCACATACAATAGGCGGACGCTGTCGCCCACAATGCGAGCAAAGAATGAAGGCGTAAATTTTTGGAAGACCACTGTGATAGGTGTGTAAATGCGGGAGTCATAATCCACGTCGCCAACAGTGCCTTTTTCTGCCAGGACGCCAATCACGGTTAGTTTGGTAGTTCCGACGGTCACAACCTGGCCAACGGGATTCGCATCACCAAACAACTCGGTGGCCAGTGTAGAGCCCAGCACGGCAACTTTTTGTTTACGATTCACATCGGTATCGTTGAAGTAACGTCCTTGAGCGATGTCCATATCACGGACTGAGGGTAAGTCCGCGGTGCTACCGAGGATGGTGACATCTTCGAGCGTGGTGCCGTTATATTTGATGGTCTCCGAGGCTTGCTGTTCCACAATCACAGCCTTGACTCCAGTAACACCTTCTGCAATGGCGGCTGCATCGTCAAAGACCAGTCCACCGGAGTTGCCTTGGCCCGGAGGTCCACCGCGCCCAAAACTGGACTGTACGAAGAGGAGGTTTGAGCCGAGGCTGGTGATCTGTTCCTGGATGGCCGCTTCGGTCCCGGCACTAATCGCGACCATGATAATGACTGCCGACACGCCGATGATGATTCCCAGCGTGGTCAGGAACGAACGGACTTTATTTTTGACAATCGCTTCCCATGCGATTCGAATGACTTCTGATAGTTTCATGGGTTCCTCTTTGTAGTAACGACTGAAGTCGTTACCGATTGATGACTGAAGTCGTCACTACAGGTTTATGTCCATTGTGTTTGATCGTGTCGATCTTTCCATCGGCGAGCGAGATCACGCGCTGGGTGTACTCTGCCGTGATCGGGTCGTGTGTGACCATCACGATGGTCACACCCTGCTGATGCAAATCACTGAGTAAATTCAAAATATCTCGACCCGATTTGCTGTCCAGGTTACCGGTTGGTTCATCGGCAATGATCATGACCGGGTCATTGATCAACGCCCGGGCGATGGCGACACGCTGCTGCTGTCCACCGGAGAGCTCCTGCGGCTGGTGATGAGCGCGATCTCCCAGCCCGACCAGTTCCAGCATCTTGAGCGCCTTAGCCCTGCCTTCTTCATCGTTCAACTTGCGGTCTCGGTCGTACAGGATCGGCATCATGACGTTGCGCAGCGCGTCCGTGCGGGGGAGCAGGTTGTACGCCTGAAAGATAAATCCTAGTTTTTTGTTGCGGACCAGGGCCAGTTCTTTCTTGCTCATGTCGCTGATATCCTGTCCGTCGAGGATGTATTTCCCTGAGGTGGGCTGCGAGAGGCATCCAAGAATGTGCATCAGCGTGCTTTTACCTGAGCCGGAGGGTCCCATAATGGCTACGAACTCTCCAGCTTTGATCTCCAGGCTCACGCCATCCAACGCCGCTACAGTAGCATCGCCCATGCCGTAGACCTTGGTCAGGTCAATGGTTTCAATGATGGTTTTGTCGTTCATTATTGCGTCTCCACGATTCCGGTCGTCACGGTTGCGCCCGCGTCCAGGCCGGACTTGATCTCAGCGTAGGTGATATCCTGAAGTCCTACATCCACAACCCGCAGGCGGGGAGAGCCGTTTTCCATCACGAAGAGGGTGTAGCGTCCGTCGGCAATTTTGTGTAATGCCTCTACTGGCACGAGCACGGCGTCCTTCGCTTCACCGCTGATGACGTCCACAGCTGCCGATGTGCCGCTCGGTAATGTAGAATCTACATTGTCGTTCAATTTGACAATCGCGTGCACGAGCGAGGAATTGGAAGAGGTATCGAGTTCAGGGTAGACCATCGTCACCACACCGGTAAATGTATCATCCGGAAAAATATCGAACACGATCTCAGTCGGGTATCCGACCTTTACGGCAGACCAATCTTCCGCATCGAAGTAGGCATCGATGGTGTAGGGTTGACTGAGATCCGCGACCGTGACAATGGCAGATGCGCTGACGTAATCTCCAACGCTGGCGGAGACGTCGGTCACGATGCCGCTGATGGGAGCGATGAGTTGCGTCGCCTTCAAATTTTCTTCGGCTGTTTGCAGTGCAGTCTGTGCTTCGACAAGCGATGTGAGACTACTGCCAGGAACATCTTCTGGTAGGGCCGCTCCGTTGAGCATGTCGAGGTAGGCCTGGGTTTCCTTTTGGTTTTCAATAGCCAGCTCATACGTCGCGCGTGCAGCTGCGATCTCTGCCTCGGAAGGACCTACCACCTCGGTGTAAGTTTCTTCCGTATTTCCATCGTTATCGCGATCGTCAGTATCGGTCAGTGTATAGGTAAAAGTATCGGGTACATACTCAGTGACGTATTTTCGCTGCGCGATCTCAAGATTGTTTTGGGCAGTGGTAAGCGCCGCATTCGCAGTATCGATTGCCTTCTGTTGTTCCGCGGTCGGACTCGACCCTCCAGCGGTTTGCGCTTCTTTGAGCGTTTCCTGTGCGGCGGTCACCTGCTGCTCCCAATAATAGACATCGGAACTGATCAAGTATTCGAGATCCTGTTTGGCGTTATAGATTGACACTTCTGCATCGGCAACAGCCTGCTTTGCCTCGGCGATTGCGCCAGGTGTGGTGAGGTCGTCAACAGTGCGCTTGGCTTGTTTATAAGCGGCTGTGGCATCAGCATTATCGATCTGCCCAATCACCTGACCCGCTTCCACCGTGTCGCCGATCTTGATATTGAGTTCCGTGATCTGCCCGCTCGTACCAAAGCCAAAGCTGGCCTCGTTGGCAGGCGCAAGTGTGCCGGTCCCGTTAGCATAGAGCACGATGTTTCCGCGGAATGCATTAGCAGTCTGCATGGGCGTTTCCGCAGTAGCGGTGCTGGCTTTTGTGGATTGGACGTAGTAGAACGCCGCGCCTCCAGCCATAGCCAGCACGATGACTCCTACAAGGGGCCAGCGGAGTTTCCCAGAGAATAGTTTCTTCATAGTATGAATCCTTTTGCTTTTCATAATTTCTCCCGAAGGTTTGATCGCGATCCGTTCAATTTCTAGGGAACCTTCGGGACGCTTGTTATTTCGTTTCCACGAGTCCAGTTGTCACCGTGTCACCAACGTTTAATCCGGAGAGAATTTGCGCCTTGGTGAGGTCTTGAAGACCCACGTCTACCACGCGCAGACGCAAGATGCCATTTTGCACCACGAAGAGCGTGTATTTGCCGCCGTTAATTTCATGCAGCGCTTCCACCGGGACGAGAACTGCATTCTCTGCTCGTCCGCCAACCACATCCACCAAGGCGGCCGAGCCGGAAGGAAGTTCATAGGCAATGACATCGTTCAAGACAGCCGTGATATGGATCAACTCAGAATTCGAGGATTCGGTGTCGAGCGTGGGATACACGTTGGTGACCTTTCCTGTAAAGACTTGGTCGGGGAGGATATCGAAGCTCACTTCCACTTCGTAACGGGTTTTGACAGCACCCCAATCTTCAGCATCAAGGTAGGCATCCAGGACGTATGGCTGTTCCAGATTGGAAATCGTGACCACCGCTGCTCCACTCACCAGATCGCCAACGTTCATGTCGAGAGTCGTGACAATGCCACTGATGGGAGCGATCAGTTTTGTAGCGTTCAAGTTGTATTCGGCAGTTTCCAAGGCATGTTTGGTCTCGATATAGGTGACCAGGTTCAAGCCTGTGGCGCCCTCGGGAATTTCCTTCCCGTTCAGAACATCCAGATAGATTTGCGCCTCGCCGATCGTTGCTTTGGCCAGATCATAAGCGGCACGTGCCATGCCGATCTCACCTTCGGTGGGCGGGGTGATCAGGTCGACCATTTTTCCGGTTTCTTCATCCTCCACCTGAATCACTTGCGTAATTGTCTGGCCGCGGAACGTTATGGTACGGTATTGTGTGAAGTTTTTAGGAATATAAGTCTCTTCATAAACCATTTGAAAATACTTCAACTGTGCCTGAGCGTATGCCAGGGATGTCTCGGCGTCGGTGACCTTTTGTTTGGCTTCATCTGATGAGTCAGTCTGGGTGGCAGTCTGGGCATCGGCGAGGACTTGTTCGCGCTCGGCGACTTTTTCTTCCCAATACAGCACTTCCGGGCTGATCAGAAATTCGAGCCTTTCCTTGGCTGTATCAAAATCGGACTGGGCAGTGGCCAGGGTCTGCCGGGCAGTGGCAATCGCGGATGCAGAGGTCAGGGCGTTCATCGCTTCCTGTGCTTCCGCCAGTTCGATCTTCGCATCGGTGTCATCTAACTTTGCCAATACATGCCCCGCTTCAACAGTAACACCAACTCTGACAGAGATCTCACTGACCTGCCCATTGGTGTTGAATCCGAAACTGGATTCCGCTGCAGGCACCACCGTTCCGGTGCCATTGGCGTAGAGAATCAAGTCTCCTTTGGTCGCTCTGGCTGTTTGGACCGGCGTTTCTTCAGCCGTTGATGTTTGCAAAACGAAAACGCGCCTGTAGAGGAAATAACCGCCAGCGATGAGTCCTACAAGGATGAGGATGACGATAAAGAGTTTGAATACGTTTAATTTTTTCATGACAGTCATTCGTTTGAATCCACCGTGGTTACATCGGTCACGACCACATCGCCGCTTTGCAGACCTGATTTAACTTCGGCATACAGAATGTCCTGCAGACCGATCTCCACGGTCTGCTCGACAGGCGTTCCGTTTTTCATGAGATACACCATATAGGTTCCATCTTCGATTTCCTGAAGCGCCGAAATGGGCACCAGCACTACACCCAGGGCTTCGCCACCAGTCACATCCACACTAGCGCTCGAGCCAACCGGCAAATCCACGTTGACGGTTTGGTCCAACTGCACAAGGATATGCACCATCGATGTGCCGGATGAGTCGTCCAGCTTGGGATAGACCTGAACGATCTTTCCGGAATAAGTGTCATTGGGCAATAAATCGAACGTGACTGTCGCATCAAAACCAACCTTGGCTTTGTCCCAATCGGTTTCATCCAGTGAGGCGTCGATGACGTACGGCTGGTCGGTATTCGAGATCGTGATCACCGAAGACGTTCCTGCTTCATCACCAGGGTTCAAGCTGAGCATTGTAACGGTCCCACGGGTTGGGGCAATCAGTTCCGTCGCATCGAGGTCCGCTTTGGCTTTGTCAAGAGCGAGCTTGGCTTCGGTCAGTGATGTCACACTGCTGGCAGGGACTGCATCCGTAGTTTTGACGCCATTCAAAATATCCAGATAATTCTGTGCATCAAACAAATTCGAGGCCGCCAGTTCATAGGCGGCGCGGGCGGCCAGTAACTCTGCATCGGTCGGGGCGATCAGGTCCCGGCGGATGGTGATGCCGTGATCGTTACGAATCGGGTAGGTGAATGTATTCAGCGTGTATGCGTCGGAAAAGTTGTAGTACGCATACGAAAGATTCACCTGCGCCTTCGTCAGGCTTGCTTCGGCTTCCGAAAGTTTTTGTCCATTTGCATCAGAAGCATCCTCTTCAAAAGCTGACTTTGCAGCTTGCAGGTCCTGTTGCGCTGCCGCGACCTGTTCCTCTGCTACCAACATGTCTGGTCCGATCAAATATTGGAGCTTGTTTCTGGCTTCGGCAAAACTTTGTTTGGCTTCCTGCATAGCCTGCGCAGCAGATGCAAGTTCCGATGGAGACGACAGCGCTGCAAGATTCGCCTCGGCTTGTTTGTATTTCAGCGTTAGAGTCTCGTTTTCCAGGTGCGCCAACACCTGTCCGGCTTCCACCTGGTCGCCGAGACTCACGAGCACTTCCTGAATCTCTCCACCGTTTTTGAATCCGAAGGAAACTTCCTGGCTTGGCACAAGCGTACCGAGTCCGGTCGCGGAGAGAATAATGTCTCCGGTAGAAATGGTGGATGTTTGCAAAATATTTTCTTTTGTAGAAGACTGTCCTGAGGTGAAATAATAAATGGCGCTTCCAAAGGCGATGATGAGCGCAATCGACAGAGTCGTCCATAAATACAGTTTGTGCTTCGAGGTTTTTCTTTTCACTGCGATTCCTTCTTTATTCCGTTACTACGATCTCGCCAGCATCGAGTCCAGATTTGACCTCTGCATAGGTATCGTTCTGTAGACCGACCAGCACTTCACGTTCCATCTGTTGTCTGTTTTGCATGACTGTGACGTAGGACTTGCCATCCTCTCCTTTGTGGATCGCATTCACGGATACAAGTACCACGCCCTGAGCTTCGCCTCCCACCACGCCGATAGTGGCTCCTGTCCCAGCGGGCAACTCCTGGCTGATCGAGGAATCTAACTGCACGACCAGATGGATGAGTGATGCCTCAAACGATTCACTTAATTCCGGATACACAAGGGTCACTGTGCCTGCATAGGTTTGTTCGGGGAGTAGCTCAAATGTGACGTTGACCTTATTGCCTACGCTTGCCGTCTCCCAATCTGCTTCGTCGAGGTATGCATCCACGGTGTATGGCTGGCTGAGTTGGGAGATCGTAATGACCGAGTCAGTCCCTGCCTGTTCGCCGACATTCAAATCGAGCGATGTGACCGTTCCGCTGATGGGAGCGACCAACTGCGTCGCATCCAGCTCGGCCTGCGCATTTTCCAGCGCGAGCTGCGCTTGGTAAAGGGTTGTCAGTTTTTCGCCGGTCCCATCCTCAGGGATGACGCCCGTATTCAGTGCCTCCAGGTAAAGCTCGCCTTTCCTCACCGTCTCCTGCGCCTGGATGTAATTGTTGCGTGCGATGGCAATATCGTCGGTTGACGGTCCATTGATTTCGGGTACTTCTTTCCCTGTAACAGGATCGATGTATGTAACCAGAACCAGTTTCTGAAATCGCCGGCTGCCAACATTTTCATATTCTCCAAATTCCTCGGGAAGATATGTTTCTTTGTAATAGGTCTGCGCCTGGGTTAACTTGTCGGTGAGATAGGTCACCGCTTGTTCCTTTTCCTTGACCACCTGATTCGCTGCATCAGACGGATTTGCATTTGCTTCAGCCTGGGCATCTGCCAATTTTTGCTGGGCGATGGCCAGATTTTCTTCCGCTTCCAACACTTCAGGACTGAGGAGATATTCGAGCCATTCGCGGGCATAGAATTCAGTATCTTTGGCTGTGGCAATTTCCTGCTGGACTGTGGCGATGGAAGCGGCCGAATACAGTTCCCGCAGAGTCTGCTGGGCTTCATCGACCTCCATTTGTGCGAGCGTGTCATCCATTTTTGCAAGGATTTGCCCCGCTTCCACCTGGTCACCAACTTTCACCAAAACGGCAGTGACCCGTCCGCTGGCATCGAAGCCAAAGGATGCCTTGCTTTGAGCGACGAGCGTTCCAGTTCCGCTGGCAGAGACGGTCAAATCCCCGCGTCGAGCGACCTCGGTCTGCTCCTGCGAAGTACTGGCCAACATGGAAGCACGGAGGGTTCGGTAGGAATACCATCCGGAGAGGAGAATCAATGCCAGCGCCAAGCTGATCCAGAGCGCTTTTCCTTTTTTGCTTCGAACGAGTGTTGCCGGTTTCATGATCGGTTGCGAACGACCTTTCCGCTGGTGATTTCGATTGAAGAAATTGTAGAGTTTCCTGCTGTGACAAGACCAAGAAAAAGCTGTGAAAATGCTGAGAAAGTCATTGGCAAACAGTGTTCTACTCCGAAGCAGTCGGAGCAGGTGTGTCAGTATCAGCAGGGACGGTTGTAGATGTGGCAGTAGGGAACGGTGTCGTGGTAACCGTCGGCGTGGAGGTAGCTTCTTCCTCCGCCTCCGTTGTGATGGTGGGAGTTGGTGTCACGGTCGATGCATCGTCTGACACGACGATCATCACGTACACCGATTGCCCTAAGGCATTGCCTTCACCATCGGCCAGCCGCCAATAGCCGGTATACGTCCCTTCACTCTCCGGTGCGACCAGGGAAACTGAGATGTCACCGGTAGCATTTACGGCGACATCCTGGTCGATCTCTGTGGTCTCTCCGTCCATGGACGTGCCGCTGGTAAAGACGATGACGTAGTCTTCATCCCAGTCGCAGGTCCCGGTGTTTTGGAATCGCCAGGTTTTTGTGAATGCTTCGCCCGGCGCCAGCACAGTTCCATCAGCGATGGTCACATCGCTGATAAAAAGCGCATCATTGCAGCCATTGGCAGTCGATGCGGATGCATACGACACCGTGTTCTGAGTCGCAGGCGTCACGGTCACAGGAGCGGACGTTGGAAAACTCAAAGATGTCTGTGTTGCAGGAACTGTGGCGGTTATCGTTTGCGTGACAAGCGCCTCCTGCGCGGCGAGTGTCGATGCTGCCGCTGTGTAGACGTTCGATAATGCGACTCCCTCCGTAGGTGTGCCATTCCCTCCACATGCGCTAATCAGGAACACGAATAGAAGTGTGAGACTGGAACGAAAGATTGTTTTCATTATTTCTCCTGGTATAAAAAGTGGATGGCTGAATTCGAACCGCCATCCACATATTTTTAGGCTGTGATTTTCTGTTGTAGCGATTCAATGACCGCATCGACCAGGGTGGATGGAACTCCTGTGGTTCCCGATAAGCCGGCACTTATCTGTGCGCCCTGTGCCTGATCCATGGCTGGCAGCGCATCGCCCGCTTCCGTCGCCATTCCGCTACTGTCAGGTGGAGCGCCGCCACCATCGGCGGGAGGTTCGCCCGCGGGCATATTTCCGCCCGAAGGTGCACTGACGGTGCTATCGCTTGAACCACTGGTGACAACAGTCATTCCCTGCATGGCAGTAAAAACGTCCTGCTGTGTGAGAGCCATATCAGTGATGGCCTGCATTTGAAAGTCGGTCATGGTTTCCTGGATCTGCGCCACTAATCCATCGATTTCGGCCCGGGCTGCTGTTTCACTTTGGCTCAGTTCCTTATAGACCTGCCAGTAGACGGCCAATTCTTCCGCCTGTTCGGATGTGACATCCCGTCCGCTCTCAGCGAGCTTGAGCGTCCCGACCGCCAGTTGTGTTGCAACGGGAAGGTCATTATCTGTTGAACTTGTTACTGTGCCTGTCGATGCTGTGCTACAGGCGGACAAGAGCATGGCCAAAACGATCAAAAGGGTGAAGAGATTGGTTTTTGTAGACATAATTATTTTCTCCTTGGAATGATTGCAATTTTTGAACCTATACGTTGAGTTTAGATTTCATCGCTGTGAGTCAACCAAGAGCAGCCTGTGAATAGGCTGTGAGTACTTTTTGTTCTGGGAATCAAAAAGCATCTTCCTTGAGGAGATACGGAAGATGCTTTTATGTTTCTCATACCAGAGGGTTTCTTAATTTATGTAGGTGGGATCACCTCCTCATAAAATATTGGATTCGGTTGAACAGAGCTATTCTCAAATTCAAAGCTGTGAATATACCAAGAAACGCCTGTGTTTTTTGGTATTCATGATTTCTCCACAGCGTTTTCACAGCAAAGCCTTTTATAGTGAGGCTGTGATAAGATAAAAAGAAAGAAATTCCATGCAAAACGTACTCATTATCGATGACGACCCCAAACTTCTGAAGATGCTCCAGCGAACACTGGTCTATGAGAATTTGAACGTTCTGACCGCGACCAATGGGCTGGAAGCGTTGCCGCTTGTACAATCACAGCATCCCGATCTCATCATCGTGGATTGGATGATGCCGAAAATGGATGGACTCTCCTTCATTCAACGGCTGCGCGATGATGAGAACAAGACCTTAATTCTGATGCTGACGGCCCGCGACGCGATCGAAAACCGGGTAGAAGGACTGGAGAGCGGCGCGGATGATTATCTCGTCAAGCCGTTTGCACCGGCCGAACTGGTGGCCCGTGTCCATGCCATGCTGCGGCGGGTGGAGGCGAAACCAGAGAATCAAAAGGTTACCTACGCAGATGTCACGCTGGACCCGTCTACGCATGAGGCCCGACGAGATGATTTGCTGCTGCAATTAACAGTGACCGAGTTCAACTTACTGCATCTGTTACTACGGCATCCCCGCCAGGTGTTGGAGAGACGTCAAATCTTGAACGATGTTTGGGGCTATGATTTCGGTGGAGACGAAAACGTGCTTGAAATTTACATCGGCTATCTGCGACGAAAACTCGAAGCCGGCGGAAGATCACGCCTGATCCATACCGTGCGGGGCATCGGATACGTCTTGCGCGAGGACTGATGTCGATTCGCTTGCGCTTCACACTGCTGTATACGCTGATCCTGGCGGTGACGCTGACCATTTTTGGATTCGCTCTCTACTTCATCCAGTCCACCGACACGCTGCGCTCGATCAAACAGGACCTCACCCAGAGTGCGAATCGATTGGCCGAGGCGGCGCTCCGGGCGGAATCCCGTCCCCCGCCGAGCCAGTCTTTTCTTCCTTCTTCTCCGATTCCCTTCGATCAATTTTCCAGCGACCAGGCCTTTCAGACATTTCCAGAACGCGAGATTCGGCGTATTTTGGACGCAGACGGCAATCTGGTTGCCAGTCCCTTTGGTAGGGAAGAGGATGTCCTTCCCTTAAGTGCGGAAGGACTGCAATCCTTGCAAGGCAAACAGGAATGGTGGTCCACCGAAACCGTCTCCAATGAGAAGATGTTGATCTACAGCCGCCCGGTCATCGTCAATGATAAAGTAGCGTACATCGTGCAGGTAGCACGTCCGCTGACAGAACGCGACCGTACCCTCCAATCGCTTGCCACAACCCTGCTGTCTGCCGGTTTTGTTGTCATCGTGATTGCCTTTGGTATTGGCTGGATTCTCTCCGAGATTACCTTGCGACCAATTCACCGCATCACACAAACCGCACAGAAAATCGGCGAGGAACGGGATTTCACACAGCGCGTAGATTACACCGGTCCAGCGGATGAAGTAGGGCAGTTGGCCAACACATTTAATTCCATGTTGGGGCGATTGCAGGAAGCGTATAAGAAAGTGGAGTACTCGTTGCAGATGCAGCGGGATTTTGTGGCAGATGTCTCACACGAATTGCGGACTCCGCTCACGACTTTGCGTGGCAATCTGGGCCTGTTGCGGCATGCCCCACCACCTGAAGAACAAGCGGATATCCTCAACGATATGGTGGATGAGAGCGATAGGCTGATTCGCCTGGTGAATGATCTACTTCAGCTCGCCCACGCCGATGCAGGACGAAGTTTGGCAAAAGAAGCTGTCAACGTATCCACTATCCTCGACGAGGCCTGTCGGCAGGCGCGTCTACTTGATCCAACTCGTTCGATCGATTTGGAGGCGACAGGGAATCTGGATGTAGTAGGCGACCGCGATGCGATCAAGCAGGTTATATTGATCGTGCTTGACAATGCTGTAAAACATTCAGCAGGAAATGTCGAACTAACCGCGCAACGCAACGGGTCGCAGGTCAAAATTAATGTGCAGGATTTTGGTGAAGGCATTCCCGTCGAAAAGCTTGAACACGTCTTCGATCGGTTCTATCGCGGCAATGTCTCCACAACCCTGGCGGGGTTTGGCCTGGGACTATCAATAGCAAAGTCTCTGATGGATGCAATGAACGGCAGCATCTCGATTTCCAGCGCGCCTGATGAGGGAACCATAGTAAGGATTGTATTTCCTGCTGCAATGGATTCCTGAAATGTAATTCATGGTTTCTGCTAGCGGGCAGGGATTCATCGCAGCGATCCATTGAACGCCTGGTGAGAATATAGGTAAAACTCTCAGTAAATTTGTTACACCCTGCTATAATTAAAAAAACACTACTTAATTTACTAAGCGCCCTAGTAGTTACGCGTCGCGAACCCTAATCCCGTCGGGACCGCAGAGCTGGACAGCTTGATGACATAATCATCAAGCTGTCTTTTTTTATTTTCAACCTATATTTACAGAACTACCGAGCCCTGGTTAAAAGACTCACCGACCAGATTCCAGGTGGGAATTTCGTCAGACAATCAAGGTAATTTCTTCAATTTGTTTTACTCCGCAAATCCGGGCAGATGACAAAATGGACAGCACAGCCATGAGAAATTCCTCGCGACTGCTTAGTCAAGGCTAAACTGGCAAGCTACAGCCGTTACTTCTGCTGTTGCTGAATCCGCTTGAACAATTCGACAGCGAGAAAGACAACAGTGCCAAAACCGAGGCTGATCAGCAGATCGCGCAGGCTGAGTGGGGTCGTGGAGAAAGCCCGGTTGAGGAATGGCACATAGATCACAGCCATTTGCAGGGCAAACGTCAACAACACGGAACCCAACATGGCTTTGTTTGAAAACAGGCCAATTTGCCACAGCGTATCTCGATCTGAGCGAGTAGCCAGGGCATTTCCCATTTGAGCCAGAGTGAGCGTGGTGAAGGTAACGGTTTGCCAAACCGCAGGCGATGCAGATGGATCCATCCGATAATACAGATAGCCAATTCCGAGAGAGACCAACCCCATCAACAGGCCAATCCATAGGATATCGCGCGCCATCCCCCGCCCAAAAATGTTTTCGCGGGGTGAATGGGGCGGTCGTTGCATGACCTGTCGTTCGGCCGGCTCGATCGCCAACGCCAGGCCGGGCAGACCATCGGTCACCAGGTTGACCCACAGGATCTGCAGGGAGGTAAGCGGCAGCGGCATGCCGATGAACGGCGCCAGCAGCATCACCCAGATCTCCCCGGCATTGGAGGTCATCGTGTACTTGATGAATTTACGGATATTGTCATAGATCCGCCGGCCTTCCCTTACCGCCGCGATGATCGTGGCGAAGTTGTCGTCCAGCAGGATCATGTCGGAGGCTTCCTTGGTCACATCGGTGCCGGTGATCCCCATGGCCACGCCGATCTCCGCCTTCTTGAGCGCGGGCGCATCGTTGACACCGTCTCCCGTCATCGCGACCACGTGCCCGCGGTCCTGGAGCGCCTGGACCAACTTGAGCTTGTGTTCGGGAGAGACGCGGGCATAGACCGGCACTTCTTCCACCACCGCTTCCAGCTGTTCAACGGTCATCCCATCCAGGTCGCGCCCGGTGAGCGTTTTCCCTCGCTCGGCGATCCCCAAGTCCGCAGCGATATACGCGGCCGTCAGCGGGTGGTCCCCGGTGATCATCACAGTACGGATCCCTGCCGCCTTGGCTTCCTGTACAGCGCTTTGAACCTCCGGACGGGCCGGGTCGATCATGCCCACCATGCCGATGAAGATCAGATCGCGTTCGACTGCCTCAGCTGTATCACTCTGACGGAATGCCAGACCCAGTACCCGCATCCCATTCTTGGCCAGGTCGTTGTTCGCCTCCAGGATACGATCGCGCCAGGTCTCATCTAAAGGTTCTGTTTCACCGTGCGCCCAGACCCGAGTCGATACTTCCAACAGACTGTCGACAGCACCTTTGGTGATCACCAGGTAATGACCCGGCTCGAAAAAGTCCGGGCGTGAATCCTGGTATGGGTTCAGCACGTCAGGGACCAGGTCCGGGTTGGGGCGGTGAACGGTTGTCATCCGCTTGCGGTCCGAATCGAACGGCAGCTCGGCGACTCGGGGAAAAGCCTTTTCCAGGTCTGCTTTCCATAATCCCGCCCGGGCGCTGGCGATCACCAATGCACCTTCGGTTGGGTCGCCGACGGTTGAAAATGTCCCATGTTCGCCCGGAACCGCCTCCAGCACGGCATCATTGCACAGGGCACATCCAGCCAGCGTCAGGATGATGGGTGGGCTTTCCTGCAGCAAGGATTCAACAGGATCCTCCGGGCTGACGGTTGGACTGAAACTGCGCAACCGCGCCTGTAGGTTAAGCGAATTTTCCGCCACGTCCACGAACGTCACGGTCATCCGGTTCTGTGTGAGGGTTCCGGTCTTATCAGAGCAGATGACCGTGACCGAACCGAGTGTTTCCACAGCCGGTAGCTTCCGGATCAGGGCGTGTCGTTTCAGCATGCGCTGCGCGCCGAGCGCCAGCGCGATCGTCACCACAGCTGGCAGCCCCTCCGGGACCGCCGCCACAGCCATTGCAACAGCAACGCTGAACATCTCGATCCAGTTCTCACCACGCAGCAAGCCCAACACAAAAACAAGTGCGACCAATACCAAGGCGGCCAGCGCCAGCCCCCTAGCAAGCTGTTCGAGTCTTCTTTGGAGAGGTGTTTTTTCGGTGCCGACCGACTGGAGCATATCGGCGATTTTCCCCAGTTGAGTCTTCATCCCGGTATCCGTTACCAGAGCCATGCCATGACCATACGTGACGACCGTTCCCATATAGACGGAATTGACTCTGTCACCCAGCGGAAGGTTCTCCCCCGCCAATGGAGCTGTATCCTTTTCGACTGCCTCCGATTCCCCGGTCAGAACCGCTTCCTGCACCCGCAAATTGGCCGCCTCCAGCAACCGGGCATCAGCCGGGACCGTATTCCCGGTTTCCAACTGGAGGATGTCGCCGGGAACCAGCGAGAATGCGGTAACTTCCTGTAAATGTCCATCCCTCCGAACACGGACGTGTGGGACAGCCATGCGCTTGAGAGCTGCCATCGCCTGTTCGGCGCGGTACTCCTGGACAAAGCCGAGAACCGCGTTGAGAACCACGATGATCATGATGACAACCGCATCGATCGTCTCCCCTAGGATCACGGAAACGACCGCGGAAATGATCAGCATCACAACCATGATGCCCTTGAACTGCTCGAGCAGGATCGTCCAAGGACTTATGCCTATCCGTTCAACCAGTTCGTTCGGCCCGAATTCTTCAAGCCGCCGGGCAGCTTCCACCGCGGTTAATCCATTTTCCAGGTCGCTCTGGATCTGGTGGACAGCATCCTGCGTTTCAAGCGTATGCCATTCAGTCAATGCGCCTCCGGGGTCAGGTCCTGGTTTCCACAGCAGTTATTGTATACCAAAACCATGGTAGTAGTTAACGAGTGAGCGCACACATGCGGGATCATTTGTTATAAACAGAGAGAATCTGTTCCATTTGACTACTGTTAAGATTTCCCCATCATTTTGAACTGTCTTCGAAGCCAATGTACTGGAGTGAGTTCATGATGTCGAATAAGCAACACAGAACAGTGTTCGATGTGTTGAATAATCCAATCGTCCACGGAACCAAACAGGCGGGTTCCAGAGCCATATTCTTCAGAGGCACCCATCACCAGCAAATCATATGGCTGACGCTTCGTTTCCTGCAATACACCCCGTGTAACCTGCTCAGCCCGCGAGATGCGGGGGATAAGGCATGCCGGGATTAGCCCTAGTTCATCGACAACAATCTCGCGTAGAAAGTTCAACTCATCTTCAATGTCGTCAGCTTCAGTTGTTTTTGAATAAATATGAAGCGCGGTAATATACGCATTTTCCTGGGTTGCAATTTCATAGGCGACGCGTAAGGCAAGCCGGGAATGCGATCCTCCCCCTATCGGTACAAGGATGTGGCGGATTTTGCCGGGATTGCGACTCAATAAAACGGCCATATTGGTTTTGGCTTTTTCGAGCAAAACCTTCACTGGATTGTTGGGGGCGGTATTAGCATCCAATGGCCCCGGCCAACCCATTAGGATGAATTTAATGTTGTGGTGGTCCCCAATTTCATCTAGGATACCCAGCGAGATGTTATCGGCCATGCGGCTCTTGGTGTAAATGGGAACATTTCGTTTTTGGGCTTCGCGCATAAGGTCAGCGGGGATCTTTGTGTATTGCGGCGCGGCGCGTTGGCTGGATAATTGCTCCCCAGCCGGCCCTGAATTTTGCACGTTGAAAATGCAAATACCAGTATCCTCG
>DASTOH010000148.1:0-5989 GCA_035720235.1 Anaerolineales bacterium
GGCCTGGAGACCATCCTATGGCATGAAGAGCGTCCTGAGGAACTGGTCGAGCTGGTCCAGCTGGATGTTTACGGGATCTGCACGAACACGCCGGATGTATTGGCTGCTATTTTGGGAGCATCTGCTTCGCATTTGCAAGCGGAGCAGAGACGCACAGATACCGGCATATAAGGACAGACTTTAACCGATGCTCATGTTCAAGCCAAGAAATCTAGGACCGATCGCCCTTTGGCTGGCGCTCTGGACACTGGCAGGTTGTATGCCGGCTATACCCGCAATCGTCGAAGCAACTGCAAGCAGTAGTCCCCCCGCGACTCATGAAGAGCTGGCGGGTCATTATGCTCCTGTGATCTACCAGGGCGCCGCGACTGACCAGGACTATATCACCGCAGTTGACTTGGATGGCGATTGGATTGGGAACAATAACTGGGAGAACCAGCCGAGCGGCGACTTATCTGCGTATGTGTACTATTCCGTAGCCGAAACAGACAGCCACTGGTTTTTATTCTATTCTCTTTATCATCCGCGCGATTACACAGAGGAGTCCTGCAAAGAGTCGGACGGCTGTCACGAGAATGACATGG
The DNA here is from genome assembly GCA_035720235.1 of Anaerolineales bacterium. Taxonomy (GTDB): domain Bacteria; phylum Chloroflexota; class Anaerolineae; order Anaerolineales; family Villigracilaceae; genus Defluviilinea. The sequence continues at coordinate 585 of DASTOH010000148.1, forward strand.
AGTCCTTGCAAGTCGTCGTAGCTAAAGATGGTAGCTCTTATGGTCGTCTTCAGGCAATGCTGACACTGGCTCACAGTCACATCTATCTGTATCCTTTTGAGGATGCCGTCCGCAGGGGCGCACTCCGCCCAGACGGCCGTGGGCAACTCGTTGACGGTCATCCTGCCGTTTGGGTTGAGATCTATGGTCATGGTATCTATGGGAGGCCCGCCATTCTCGTGCCAGGGAAGATCACCTATCGAATTGGCGACCAGGCCGAAATCCCAGCGGATATCCATGACGACGATGTCTCGTACAAGCTGCTGTCGATCTATGATACTCTGTGGCAGCACCGCGCCGAAATTGGGTCTGGGCAGATATTTGATAGTCCTTTCGACTATCACGGACAGATTTTGCCAGCGAGCTTTGACGGCGAAAATTGGGGCCTGGATAAAGCCAATCCCCCGTGGGCGTATAACCAGGAGATCGGCAATGTGTTACTGCGTGGCGACTTCTTCCTCGATCCGGCGAAGGCACTCGCGTACTTTGCTACGCTACAGGGCGAATTGTCGCGGACGTATGTCTACAATCCATTCCTGGCCGACTTAGGCTTGGAAACTTCATCACAATAGAGAGGTTCTATGTCAGGACGATTTCTTGCCCTATACTTTGATTTTGGCGATACCCTCATCGATCAGGCTACAGAGGTGAAAGATGAGTCGTTCACAACACTGCAGGCCGAGCTGATCCCAGGCGCGGCCGAACTGCTGCACGAACTCAAACACCGGGGGTATCGTTTGGGCCTGGTGTCGAATGGCCCGGTAGGCAGCATTCCTAACGTCCTCGGGGCCCGCGGGTTGTATGAGCTCTTTGACGTTCTAGCCGTTTCTCAGGGCTTAGGTGTGGATAAGCCCGACGCACGCATTTTTCGCTACGCACTCGACCACATGGGCATTCCTGAAAGCGAATATGACCGCACGATTATGATTGGGAATGATCTGGCTGCCGATGTCGCCGGCGCAAATGCCATGGGGATGATCAGCGTCTGGCTGGATTGGGCGCCGCGTCACCGCAAGACGCCCACCAGTGAAGCAGAGATTCCCCATCACACCATTGCTGAGCCATTGGAGCTCTTATCCCTGCTCGAAGAACTTGAACAGCGACTGTAGTCACCCAGACCCGCCACAATTTTCCTTGGAGATCGTTCAATGAATGTGATTTGCATTATGTTGGACACTTTCCGGCAGGATCACGTTAGTTTTTATCACGGGGGCAACCGCGCGTTTGAGAGCGTGCCTGCCTGTCAGACACCTGTCCTGGACGCCTTTGCACAAGAGTGCATCGTTTTTGACAATGCCTACCCGGAAGCGCTGCCCACCATTCCAGCGCGCACCCAGCTTTTTACAGGCCAGCGCACACTGCCTTATCGACCCTGGCAGCCTCTGACCCAGGAGGATATTTCTATCGCCGACATCCTGCGCTCGGAGGGTTATGTTTGTGGTCTGATCACAGACTGCTACCACTACCGTGCGCCAGGAATGAACTTCCATCGCGGATTTCACGCGTACCGCTGGCTGCGGGGACAGGAATACGATCCGTGGATGTCGCATCCGACCAGGCGCAACCTGGATGACTACGTCAATGAGAACTATGACGCTGTCTGGCGCGGCCGGGTGGCGCAGTTCCTGGCCAATACAGACAACTTTACGGAGGACGAGGATTGGTTCGCAGCACAGGTGGTAGACGAGGCCATTGACTGGTTGAGGCGCAACCGCGTCCACCCGCGTCTCTTTGCCTGGATCGATTCGTTCGACCCGCACGAACCGTGGGACCCTCCATCCCGTTTTGACACGTATACGGATCCAAACTATGGCGGGAAACGACTGATTTTGCCAATGGGCGGCGAGGCCAGGAATTGGGCGACGGCAGAGGAAATCCGTCACATCCAGGGCCTGTACGCCGGGGAGGCCGCCTTCGTCGATCACTGTCTGGGCCGGCTCCTTCAGGCCCTCAAAGACCTGGGCTACTATGATGATTCGGTCATCGTCCTGTTGGCTGACCATGGCCATCCGCTGGGAGACCATGGTAAATTTCTCAAGGGCACCGATCGACTCTATAATGAGCTGCTCAAGGTGCCATTCATGGTTCGGCTTCCGGGCGGTCAAGGCGCACGACGCAGCCAGAGTATCGTGCAGTTTCACGATGTGCTCCCAACCTTGCTCGACCTGTTGGGTATGGCCAAGAATGCGGCCTCCATGCATGGGAAAAGCTTTTTACCCGTGCTGCGCGGTGACCAGGATACGCACCGGGAAAGTATCATCACGGGCTTCCACGAGGGTACCGAACGTTGCCTGCGTGACATGACGTGGAGCTATATTCAACGGCCAACTGGAGAATCTGGGGAGTTGTATAACCTTCAGGAAGACCCTCACGAACGCAATAATCTCATCGAACAATACCCGGACGAGGCGCGTCGGTTGGCTGATGCGTTCGGTAGCTACTACCATCTGCAAATGGGGAAAGGGATCAGCGAGACCCGGGTCCGAGGCATCCAGGGCAAATATGAACTGGGATCCAGCGGGATCGCTTAGTTCTGGGGCCGTTGTTTTCAATGCGGAGAAGGCATGAACGCAAAGAGCCAGCAACCGATACGTGAGCGGTCCGATGTTTTGCTCATCCATCATATGGCGAATCGGGATCATGAACATCCCGCGGGAACGCTTCCGGCCCTGCGAGCGTGCCTCGAAGCTGGCGCCCGCGTCATCGAGATCGACATTTCGCTTTTGGCAGATAACCAATTTGCCCTTTTGCACGGACCGCTGCTTGAAGATGAAACCACCGGCTCTGGACCGATCAGAGCCCATACCACGGAGCAAGTGAGGGAACTGCGACATCTGTATCAAGGCAAGGCCACTGGAGTGGCCGTGGGTCTTTTGTCTGAGGCAGTCGAATTACTGCAGCAGTATCCCGCTCCTCTCGAGCTTCAACTCGATCTTAAGCCAGACGTCTATTCGGCGGAGGATGTTTTGTCCCGGCTGGTAACCAGCCTCCGACCGGTCAAGGATCGTGTTCGGGTCACCAGCCCCAGCGATTGGGCACTCCGCCGCTTGCGGACTCTCGACCCCGATTTGCCCCTGGGTTTTGATCCGCTCCTCTATCTCGAAGCAGACTTTGGACAGAAGCGAGAGCCTGGAATCCCTCCTTTTCGACAGGGTGCCTACGGCTACTGGGATGATCATCCGCTGTCCAGCTGCCGCTGGGGATCGACGGCTGAATATTTGGCTGCCCGGGCCGAAGCCCTCTACGCCCAGGTTCCCTCTGACATGATCTGGTATATCCACGCCGGGTTGCTGGGGAAAGCGTTGGACGATGGCTTTGATTGGATCGCCTATCTGCAGGCGTTTGATGCCCAGGTGGACGCTTGGACTCTGGATGCTCATCGCCCGGAGCATTTGTCGCTGGCACGAGAATTGATTGCACAAGGGGTAGATCGTATCACTACGAACAATGCTCTGGCTCTGGCCCAAGTATTAGGTTTCGGCGCCAGCTATTGATTAATACAGAAAATACAACGCCTCGGTATACGATTAATCATTCCATTTTGGAACTTGTATGCCCTATGCGTGTCAAGTCCAATGAAAATATTGCCGAAGAACGACGGAACGCGTTATCTTGACATAGTATTCTACGGTATTATTAGAAGAAGGCCAAAGAGCGTGGCCCGACTGTTATCTTTGTTAGCCATAAGGTGAGCCACGTGATGCGCGTCACCGACCAGTACGTAGTAATGCGGAATGCCCGCCAGATAGCTGATTACCGATAAGATGCACTGACTGAGAAAGATTTGGCGGATTTGGTGACTGGAGAAAGAGAGCAGTAAATAGAGGAAGTGTGATCGAGAGTCTGTGTTTGTCCGCGCGCTTCGCATTCGACGTCCCGCAAAAAGAATAAATGGAGCTACAGCATGATTAAATTTGCACAGTTCGGGGCTGGATTTATCGGCAAAATTCATGGCGCAAATATCGCCAGTCACCCGAGGTCTGAACTGGCATATATCTATGATGTCAATACAGCCGCGGCGGAGCAGTTGGCGGCGCGACTGGGCGCAAAGGTGGCTGCCAGCCCCGAGGAAATCTGGGCTTCGGATGTGGATGCGGTGCTGATTGCTTCCTCCACGAACACCCATGCCGATTTGTTGAGCGGCGCAATACAGGCAGGTAAGCCCGTCTACTGCGAAAAACCGATCGACCCGGATATTCATCGGGTCAAGGCTGTGGTGCAGCAAGCCCAGAAAACCAATCTGCCTATTCTCGTTGGCTTCAGTCGGCGTTTTGATGCCAATCATTTGGGAGTCCGGCAAGCTTTGCAAAGCGGCGAGATCGGCCAATTGGAAATGATCCACATTACCGCCCGTGATCCCAAGCCACCCCCGCTGAGTTATATTAAAATTTCCGGCGGGCAGCTTCGTGACCAAACGATCCACTTTTTCGATATGCTGCGCTGGCTGGCGGGCGAAGACCCGGTGGAAGTCTATGCAGCGGGAGCGGCGTTGGTGGACCCCGCCATTGGAGAAGCGGGCGATGTGGATACATCCATGCTCATTTTGAAGTTTGCGAGCGGGGCCCTGTGTCACATCAATTGCAGCCGTCGTGCCGATTATGGTTATGACGAACGCGTGGAGTTATTTGGTTCGAAAGGGATGGCAGTTTCTCGCCGCAAGCCTCGTAGGGAGGTGACACTTTATAAAGGAGGTTCAGTGATTTCAGATGGCTTGCACCCGGGCTGGTTTGAGCGCATGGAACCGACTTTTTATCAGGCTTTGGATACTCTCATCAAGGCGATGGAAGGTGAAAAAGTGGAGTACCCCACCTTGATGGATGGCTTGAAAGCGCAGATGATTGCAGAAGCGGCTGTGGAATCGCTGCGCACAAACCAGCCGGTCAAAATCGTATACTGGTCACCCGAATAAAAAGCAACTTTGACACTTGAGGAGTCGTGTATATGTTCAGAATCGCAAATGCACCTTGTTCCTGGGGCGTGATCGAAGGCATTGACGGCGAGCGCGGCGGTTACGTCCAGGTGATCGACGAAATGCAGCAAACCGGCTATGCCGGCACCGAACTAGGAGATTGGGGCTTCATGCCCACCAACCCCGCATTTCTGACGCAGGAACTCGGCTCGCGCAACTTGAACCTGCTGGCTTCCTGGGTAAGTGTTTTTTTGCATGATGCGGACCGCCATGGACAAAGCGCAGACGATGCAGTAAGAACTGCCAAACTTCTGGCAGCGGTGGGCGGACGCGAGAACATGATCGTTTTGGGCAACGACCCCTACGGCGATCCGGTTCGCACGAAATACGCTGGTCGAATTACGCCGGATCTATGGATGAGCGCAGAGCAATGGCAGATCTTTGCCAACGGCGCAAA
>DASTOH010000149.1:0-6532 GCA_035720235.1 Anaerolineales bacterium
AATCAAAACTGTGCGGTCGATTCCAAACCAACCTCGGTGGTCGAGTAGCCCTGAGCGGCAATTGCGACACTTGCACCTGGCGCACACTTGCCCCGGGCGCAAGTGCCGGGGAGTGCAGGTGAGGGCATATCGAGACCACCCATATCAAGTCAAAATAAACTTGGAAGTGGTGGTCTCGACTGCTTGCGCTCGACCACCGGAGTAACTTCTGCGCACATTTTCCGTAGGAAAAACCGTCATAGTTACGTCAGAGACCATGCAGGAGATTCCCCATGACCACACCCGCGCAAATCCCTCCCGATGAGATCCGGCGCATTGCATCGAATCCGCAGGGCTTCGGCGAGCTGACCGAGCCGCATCGCCGCGAACTGCAAATCCACTGTTACCGGATTCTCGGCTCTCTCCACGAAGCTGAAGACATGGTGCAGGAGACTTTCATCAAAGCCTGGAAGCACATCGGGACGTACGAGGGACGCGCCTCCTTCCGCTCCTGGCTTTACAAGATCGCCACAAACACCTGTCTGGACTTTCTCGACTCAAAACGCAGTCGAAGGCTGCTCCCGTTTCACGTCAACCCCGCGTCTGATCCTCAGTCCCCGATCCTGCCACCCACACCCGAGTTGACCTGGCTCGAACCGTTCCCAGACGAATGGCTCGCGGACGCAACCGCCGTCAACCCGGAGGCGCGCTACTCACAGTCAGAAAGCATTTCTTTATCTTTTCTGACGGCTTTACAGGTTCTGCCGGCGCGCCAACGAGCCGTCTTGATCCTGCGGGATGTGCTGGACTTCTCCGCCAGCGAAACTGCGGAAGTGCTCGAACTCACCGTTTCATCGGTCAACAGCGCGCTCAACCGCGCCCGCAAGACTTTGTCGCAACGGTATCAAGGGAAGATCCCTGAAACGTCACGAATTTCACTTGCCGATGAAAAGTCAAAACAGCTGCTCGACTATTACATCCAGGCCTGGCAAGCCGCCGATGTGAACGGTCTTATCTCGTTGCTCAAACAGGATGCCATCCTGGCCATGCCGCCGTCTCCATCCTGGTATCAAGGCAATACTGCCATTGGGAGCTTCCTTGCTGCAACCGTCTTCGCAGATGGTGGAATGTTTCCAGGCCAGGCAAAGGATCGCTGGCGTCTCCTCCCGACTCGCGCGAATGGGACATCCGCTTTTGGGCAGTATCAACGCGACGAAAAGGGTCAATATCTGGCATTTGGGCTTCAGGTGTTGATATGGGAGGGCAAACAGGTAGCCCAAATCATGAGTTTCATCGATCCATTACTGCCTGCGTACTTCGGACTCCCAACCATATTAGCATAGCGCACGAGAAAACTCTCGACATGGGCCACTGGAGATGCACCTCTGCTCTTCGTAGCCGGACAGGAATATCCATCAAGCAAGTCATGCTACAATTTCAGAGATATGATCTCTCTGGCTGAATTCTTCGTCCTCAACCGATCCATTATTTACTTTGTTTATGGGTTGGTCTTTTTCATCCTGGGCGTTGCCATTATCCTGCAGACACGGCAGACCTCCCGCCTTGACCTGGCGCGCAGCCTGCGTTGGCTTGCCGCCTTTGGTATCACGCATGGCTTTCACGAATGGGGCGACCTGTTCATTCCGATTCAGGCGGCCTATCTGAGTCCTGAAGTCCTGCGGATCTTATACATTCTTCATCTCGTCCTGCTGGCCCTCTCGTTCATCTTCCTGATTGAATTTGGGCTGGCGCTGCTCTACACTGGTAAACGCGGGCGATGGTTTCACTGGCTGACCGCAATCTTATTCGTAGGCTGGCTCCTCGCACTAGTCACCATGATCCCTCCCGGCATTTCTGATGAACGCGCCTGGCGCTACCCGGCAAATGCACTGGCGCGTTACTTCATTGGTTTGCCCGGTGGTCTGCTGGCGGCATATGGTTTACGTCATCACACCATGCTTCGTATCAAGCCGTTGGATGTTCCACGAATCGTGCTCACGTTGCAAGTGGCAGGCATTGCCTTGGGAGTCTATGCGCTGCTGGCAGGATTGGTCCCACCCCCGGTTAATTTCTTTCCGGGCAATGTCATCAATCGCGTTACATTTACCGATACGGTCGGAATTCCCCCGCTGGTCTTCCGTTCATTGACTGGTATGATCATCGCGGTGGCATTGATCCGTGCACTCGAAGTCTTCGACGTGGAGACCGCACGCCGCATTGAGGAGCTGGAACAACATCAAATCGTCACTGCTGAGCGCGAGCGACTGGCACGCGAACTGCACGATGGCGCAATCCAAAAAGTGTACACCGCAGGACTGCTGGTTGAATCCGCTTCGAGGCTGGCAGACTCAAAAAGCGAGATCGGCACACGACTGGGAAAATCAGTGATCGTCCTCAACGATGCCATTGCGGATTTGCGCCGCAACCTTTCGGAACTCCATGCAGGTTCGCAGACTTCAGCCGAATCCCTGCCGACGCTTTTACAGAAAATCGCTGAGGACTCACACTATACGTCCATGGTCAACATCACGCTGGATATGGATGTGCCAGATCGTAGGCGACTCTCGCCCATCCGTTCCGGTCACGTTTTCTCGATTGTGAACGAGGCTATGGCAAACATTGTCCGTCATGCGCAGGCAAAGTCTGTGGAAATTCACGCGCACGATTTGGGGGTTCAACTTCAGATCGATATCAAGGACGATGGCATTGGCATTCCGCCGGAGCCCAAGGCGGGGTATGGCCTGCGCAACATGCGCGACCGCGCACGTTTGTTGAACGGCGATCTCAGATTTGCAAACAACAAGGGTACCGCCGTCACGCTGACCATTCCATGGGTAGATCAGTGATCAAAGCCCGCATTCTCCTGGTCGACGATCACGATATTGTCCGTTTGGGATTGATGACCCTGCTCAACGACCAATCCGACATGGAGGTTGTTGGTGAAGCCAGCACCGCAGGAGAAGGTGTCCGTATGGCGGAAAAACTCACACCCGATGTAGTGTTGATGGACATTCGCCTGCCCGGTGAGGGCGGCATCGAAGCGACCGCTCAAATCACAAAAAAATTCCCTGCTATCAAGGTCGTGATGCTCACATCCTTCGCTGATGACGAACTGGTGGTAAGAGCAATCCGCGCGGGAGCAGTGGGCTATGTGTTGAAACAGGTAGGCAATGAAGAATTGCTGAGAGCGATCCGCGCAGCGGCACGCGGTGAGGCGCTGCTTGATCCCTCCACCACTGCGAGATTGCTGAGTCGTGTGCGGGAAGCCGAACGCAAAGCCGATGAAGATGCCTTTCGAGACCTTTCAAATCGCGAGATGGATGTGCTCATCCATCTGGCGAAAGGCAAAACCAACGCCGAGATCGGCGCGCTCTTGAACCTGAGTGAAAAGACGGTTGGGAATTATGTCAGTAATATGTTCAATAAATTACACTTGAACAACCGCATCGAACTGGCGGCATATGCCTATGAGCATCACATGTTTGAGCGCATGGGGAAGGAATAAGACAACTGTCCCGCAGGTCGATGCCAGTTGATGCCAGAAGACAAATCGCTACTCCAAAGACCTGCAGGACGCTGATCATAATACAAGAACCCGAAGCGTTTGCTTCGGGTTCTCAGTTTATCTATCGACTCGTTTTAATTCAACAATGTTATTGTTATGGCATGAAGACGAAGGCGGTCGAGCCAGTCTGGAAGGCGTGACGAACCTGGGCATTCTCGAAAACTGCAACACCAAAATAGTAGATGCCGGCCAAATCGGAGAACTGCACATCGGTCTCAGAGCCGGTGGTCAGCTTGCGGCTGAATTCAATTGTCCAGACTCCATCTGCCCACTTCCAGGCGGCAGAGATGTCGCCACGGTCACCAACGATCGGGGATTTCACGATGCCAGGGAGATAGGTACCGACCGGAAGGGCATCAAGCGCAGCCTGATCGAGGGCAACCTTTTCACTGTCGAGGATATAGCCGGGAGCGCCTGTGGTGAGGTCAACGCTTGGGGAGGTGAAACCAGGCCTGGATTTATCAGGAACAGTCTTTGAAGCGTCAGCCGGGTCAGGCATGGAGGCAAAGTTGTCGGCGTATCCGCCAGAGTCTTTCTTGTCGCTCTTGCGTCCAGCTTCCTTGGCCTTCTCAGCGTCAAACTTGGTCCAATCCAGATATTGATCGTCGATCTGCCCATCATTGCGAATGGATTTCCAGTGCCAGATATCGCCCAATTCGCCTTCGGCAGAGGTGTATTTGTTGCCGAAAGGTTTGACATCCGAGTTTTCGCCCGCGTGGCAGGCCAGGAAACAACCGGCGGTTTCAAAATTCTTGATGCTGTTGTTGATGGGCCAGATCAACGCGAATTTGTCTTCGTAAACCGCGTTGTTGTCGCCGCCCTTGTCATTTGGGTCTTTGATCTGCTTCCACGTTCCATCTTCCTGCTTCTGCCACGGTGAGCGGAACCAGGATTCGCTCGGGTCGGCATAGCTCAGCAGGAAGTAAACATTATCGCCATCGTAAACAGACTTGATTGTTACATCAGTTCCGAAGTTGTTAAATCCACCAGCGACAGAAATTGTAGTTTCCTGAGCATTGGCCCAAGCCGCATCATCAGCAACGCCGTCAAGCGTGGGAGCAGCATCAACAGGATAAGCAACCAGCGCCCCTTCGGGGGCAGTAAAGGCAGGCGCAGGTGGTTCGGTCGGTGGTTCAGTCGCTGGCACCTCAGTGGGTGCTTGTGTGGCAGGGGGTTCGGTCGGGACCGGGGCAGCAGTCGGCGTCGCCGCGCCACCACACGCGGCCAGGATCATCGAGGCGATCACGACCAGAGAGAAAACGTACACTAACTTTTTCATTCTTCATTCTCCTTAATGAGGGTAAATATAGTTGTACAAGGTTCGGTTTGAAAGGATCTCACCTTTTAATACAATTCCATTGTAGGCAGATAGAGGGAAAGCAGTTAGAGGTATTCTCCCCTAATCAGGTAGGGGAATTTGACCATCTTAACAAGCTCCTAACTCCCCGATAATCCATTGTTAAAACTGAAACCATACAATCTCATCACCAACTGGCAAGGAGCTGATGATGAATACACAACGCGTACTTTTTCTTTGCACGGGCAACTCCGCCCGCAGTCAAATGGCGGAGGCGTTCCTGCGCAAATTCGGCGGTGACCGCTTCGAGGCCTACAGTGCAGGGCTGGAACCAAAGGGACTGAATCCATTTACTCTCAAAGTGATGCAAGAGGTCGGTATTGATGTTTCAGGACAAACCTCCAAGGGTGTGGATACATATCTGGGAAAAGTCCTCTTCCAATACCTGATCACAGTCTGCGATGACGCGGAGAAGAACTGCCCCACCGTGTGGCCCGGGGTCAACAACCGCATGCACTGGTCCTTTCAGGATCCGGCCGCCGTCGAGGGCACGGACGCGGAAAAACTGGCGAAATTCCGCGAAATCCGTGATTTGATCGAAGCGAAGATCAAGGCGTGGCTGGCAGAACAATCGTGATGTTCATCACAGATTTTTGATGACGCCTGTTCATTGAATGGCGTCTCTCTTTGGCCTACAATATATTCAGGATTTTGAATATGAAAACCCTGAGTAAAGTCCAAAAAATCTCGGCTGTTCTGGAGGAGATTGCTCATCCGGTGAGGCTTGCGATCCTGCTCTCGATCGGCAACGAAGAAGCCTGTGTTTGTCACCTTGAAGCTCTTCTGGGCAAACGCCAGGCTTACATTTCCCAACATCTCATGGCACTGCGCGACGGAGGCATTCTGCTAACCCGGCGCGAAGGAAAGTTCATCTTCTATAGGCTGCGTGATCCCATGCTGTTGAACTTGATCGAGCTGGCTGCGAAGATGGAAAACGTGGATATTTCCGATGTCCCAACCTCTGCCACGTGCAATTGTCCGAACTGTAGCCCCAAAAATGAAGAAAAGTTTGCATATTCTCCTGGATGATGAAGAGATAATTGAACTAATGCGCATTCTCCTCGACGAGGATGCGAAAGGCGCCCTTGCTTTTCTCAAGCAACACGCAAGAGGAAAAACGCGCGAGCTCTTGGAGGGTGGTTGAAAAGTCATTATTGAAGTGCCCGGGAAAGGCACTCAGCGAGTTAATGGAAAGCTGTTCACGAAATGACGTACCTGGAATCCATCACGCTAATCCGCACGTTGCCCTGTCTGGCTGAACCGGGGAAAATTATCGTGATCGGCAAGCCTTCCCGAACTCTGGAAGATGTTCTCCCTTTTCTGGCAACCCTGCCTGGTGTAATTGCCTTCAATCCCCACCAATGCACACTAACTTTCCGCCGCCAGCCTGGTTTTCTAACGCTTGAACGCGAACAGTTGTACATCACGCAAGTGAAGGACATCGAGGAAGGATTGGAACTGATGTCGGCGCTGTCAGACAGCATCAATATCGTCTGGGAGAGGAGAAACGAGCTGGTTGCTGTTACTGATCACAAACGCTCGCCGCGTCCGCTCGACATTTGGACGCTTCTCCCGCAAACCAATTGCCGCGAGTGTGGAGAAGCAACCTGCATGGCATTCGCGGTTGGATT
>DASTOH010000150.1:0-5350 GCA_035720235.1 Anaerolineales bacterium
AACCATCAGATGAAGAGTTGCCAAACTTTTTACTCCTGAGGATCGTTTACAAGCCGCCCACCGGCGCGCGTTAGCGGCATTGTTAGGTGGCTCTTGCCTGCCTTGTTCTATAACGAAGGTAAACCACGCCGTTGCCAAAGCGGCGTTCCTCCAAGAGCTCAAGCTCCAATCGAACGTTGTCAGGGAGCGCTGCTTTGCCACCTCCCACGATGATCGGTTTGATGAATAGGTGGCACTCATCGATCAACCCTGCTCGGAATGCCTGGGCAGCCAGCTCAGCACCACCGATGTGGATATCTTGTTCGACGCTCTCTTTCAGTCGTCGAATGGCTTCTGGATCGAAGTTTCGCTCGATTTGCGTCTTGCGTGTGGATGCAGCCTCCAACGTCCGGGAGTACACGATTTTGTCAGCAGCCTGCCAGACCTGCGCGAAGTCGCGCATAAGTGGAGACTGACCGGCCAGGTTGGGGTCGGTCTCCCAAACCATCATGTTCTCGTACGTTCGACGCCCGTAGAGATGTGTGCCGTCTGCCCGTATGAGGTTGGTGATAAATCTGAATACTTCCTCGCTTGGGTCTGTCCAGTCAAACTTACCATCCATATCCTCGATGAAGCCGTCGAGTGACGTGTTTGTCGTGTAGATCAAGTGAGCCATACGGACCTCCATTTGTGAGTAGTGCTATAAGTTTTCTCGCAGAGGAAACGACCAAAGAAGCTGGTCAGGTAAGCCTTACGTGGCGAAAAAGCGGCGGCTGGCACAACTCCCTCGCGCCCTATCTCATACGCATAATGATGCGATCCAAAACCGATAATAATGACTTTTGGTTGTAACAGGTATGAAAATAGAGTTACGGCGCAGGGATGACGTAAGGTTCCCAGGCAAGCAGACCGCCTCGCCGTTGGACACATCCCAGACCGGGAAATGGAAAGTGATAGGCCATCAATAGCAGGTTCTCGGATTCGGCCCGTGCCAGCAGCGCACGCCGAGTCGCAATAGCGATATCGGGTTGCTGCCAATCAAAAGGCGCTGCATCCAGTGCATTGAGTTGAATGGGCATGTGGATGGCATCGACGATGTGAAGCAGCCGCGCGTCTTTAGACTCGATATGCACGGCGCGGTGTCCGGGCGAATGACCCGGCGTTGGGACATAGTGAATTCCCGGCTCAATATCGGCTGTATCATCCATCAGGATCAATCGCTCGGCATAGGCCACAAATGTTTGGCGGAGCCGGGCGGCGTCAGGCGCATCAAGACCCGCGAGAATATCTTCACTCATCCAGTAGGCATGTTCCGGGGCTGGCACGACCAACCGTGCTTTGGGGAAGGTCGGGGTGCCCGCCTGATCCAACAGTCCACCAATGTGATCTTGATGGTAATGGGTGATGATCACTGTATCGATGGACTCGAGTGTGATGTTTTCCTCCCGTAGCCGATCCAGCAAATGTCCGGGATCAGCAGGGTCCGATTGCCCCATACCGCTGTCGATCAGCACCCGTTTATCCCCGGTCTCCACAAGGAGAATATTCCGGCAGAAGGTCAACGGCACAGGGAGGGCGCGAAACGCGGCAAGCATTCTTTCGGCATCGTCGGTAAACATGTTCTCGATGTCGACTTCCGTAAGCGTCTCGATAACATCCGGAAGTGACACACATGAGAAATCACCCACACGAAAATGGTCAGACTCAGCAGTCATCTCTCGATCCTCCTCAACAATAAATTATTTGTTCATTGGTAGGCAGATCGCCTTGTGTGCGATCCTCAATTAGAACATCTGATCTATTATAGCTCCCGTGTTGGTGATGTCAAGATGCGTCTGGTCTTTCATCCCCCCGGCCGGGTAGTTTCATTTTAAGAAGAAGGACGCCAAAGCATCCGAAAACTCCCTTACCAGAAACAACATCAGGCTTTCAAATCTTTAGGCAGAAATGCCTATTTTTCAGCCTTCCATAATATTTGGTGTATATGCCCGTCTTGAGACTTTACGTACTCGTAAGATTGTTGCACGATTTGCTCAAGGATGGGCAGTTCTACATCACTAAGCCACTTGATATACACACAATACCCAGTCGTAGTATGCTTCCCTAACTTCGCCAGCAATTCAGAATAGCGTGCCGTGCCGTCCATAAGGTAAATGGTTATCTTGCCTTTTCTTGGATAAAAGCCAATCACATGACCGTCGCCTTCGCGCCCGCTGTCGTATTTGTAATGGTAGGTATCAAACCCGATAGTTCCCGCATTCCACATTTTTGGCGCATGCCCACTTATCCGCTGCATCATTTCCATCAGCACCAGGCTGTCTTTTGCGGTTTGCTCAGCCTCAAGAGAAGCAATAAAGTCTTTGACTGATCTGTCATTTTGAGCAGACATTTTGTTCATGACCCCATTTTACGATGGGATCGTAGTTTGGTATGCAAATTCATGACTAGCCACCGAACGGTATGCGTTGCTCGCGAGTGTGCGGGCGTGGATTCTGTTCGGGAGCAGGAAAAACTCGAAGCCAGAAAAAAACTCGAAAATGCTGCACGCTGTCCTTACGGGCAGCAGTCCCACACGTCCGATGCACCTTGGAATGATGGCGGGCGATCATTTTCCACCAAAGAACGGCTTGCCAGTTATTAGGAGAGCGAGCGGAAATTAGCGTTTTTTTGCACTTTCTGGGTGACGTTCTGGGAATGCTGTGTTAGGCACAAAGCCTGCCATTGTTAGGTTTTCCTTGTGGAGTGCAAGCAAACCACACCAGAAGAAAAAACCTTACTGGTGATAAGAGACAGATGGGTTTTGGTCTTTATATCTTTGAAAACAGGAATGCCGTTCCCAAGCAGAACAGGATTTATATTGAGCCAGTAGCCATCAATTAGATTCTCCGCCATCAGCGAATGCCCGGCAGTCGGACTCCCAAAGAGAAGGATTTCTTTTTCTGTGCTCTGCTTGAGTTTGTTGATTTCATCAACCAAATTGTTGCTAATTACCTGAGTGTTGATAAGGTTTTCTTCTTTCATCGTTCTCGATAGGACAATCTTCTTTACGTGTTTGTACCATTTTGAATGTTCGATATCATGTTTTGTTGCGTTCGGTTGATCTGCCGCCGTTGGCCAATAGCTTTCCATAAGCTGATATGTTTTTCTTCCGTATAAGGCTGTGTCTATTGCATATATTCTTTCTGCGCCATAATCGAAAATTTCATCATCCACATGAATCCAATCCATTTGGCCGTTTATGCCAGATCCAAAGCCATCCAAGGATACGTGCATAAATAAAGTTAGATTTCCCATTTTTACTCCTAATAGTAAGTTGAGTTAGTATCAGCAAGATAATTTTAGGCTTGTCTTTGCATTGCGCCTAACGGCTGGCTTTGCCGGCGGCTGCGGAGAAACAGGCTGGGAAATGGAAAACTGTCAGAGCTTAAAACCAGCTCCAAAAACGAGGCGAGTCCCAGCCGTCCGATGCAGGCATTGTTGGGCGCTTTCTGCCTTTCGTAATTTACTTACAAACGGACTCTCCCCAAGAATGCCAATCAAATGAAAAATACTACGAAACCAATGCTCATGCAGGAACGCTTCAGCCGAGCTGTTCGGCGAGCCCGATGAGAAGTCCTTCGGGGCCGCGGATGTAGCAGAGCCGATACGAGTCCTCGTACTGAACCACTTCACCAACGAGCTGCGCACCGCGCTTGAGGAGCCTGGCGAGCGTCTCGTCGATGTCGTCCACAGTGAACATGACGCGTAGGTAGCCGAGAGCGTTCACCGGGGCGTTCCGGTGATCAGCGACTACAGGCGGGGTGAGAAATCGCGAAATTTCGAGCCGGCTGTGGCCGTCAGGCGTGACCATCATGGCGATCTCGACGCGCTGAGTACCCAGTCCGGTAACGCGACCTGCCCATTCTCCTTCGACCGTGGCTCGCCCTTCGAGATTCAGTCCAAGCTCGGTGAAAAAAGAGATGGCGGTCTCGAGGGATTCCACTACGATGCCGACGTTGTCCATCCGTTTAATTGTCATAGTATTCTCCTACACTGTTGCGGGCGCACTCGGCATCTTCTCAAGTGAGCCGCAAAACTGCTAGTAACGAAGGTAGTCGTCTGACAGATAGCTGAACAACGGTTGCCCCGATCTTGGATTGTTGAAAAGAGCTTGCGACTTATACCATTCAACGAAATCCTTCGGCGGCAATTTCCACGCGAAGTACGCTGGCACAAAGGAAACAGTGGAAATACAGGCACCAAAGCACAACATGCGGCTGTTGTGCAACTAAGGCCAGAACCTGCGCACTGATGAGTGATCTATTGGGCATGTGACGTCATCCTTTTGCACAGACCAAAAGTTGATTCAGAAATTAATGGTAAAATGGTCTGAATTTTAGAACATAAATTCTATCTTGTCAATTACATTTAATGGAGTATCTGCCCACATGCTGACCATTGACATCCAAACCGCCCGTCGTTTCATCCTCGGCAAGCAGGGCCTATGGCCCGGGCGACGTTGGCGCGGCATCAAGGGCACAGAGCAAGCCATGCGCGCGATCGAATACCTGCAACTGGATCCGCTCCAGATCATCGCGCGTAGCCACGACATCACGCTGTATAGCCGTGTGCTCGATTACAAGCCTGACATGTGGGAGACTGTGACTTATGAGAAGCGCAAGTTCTTCGATTGGGGTGGCTGGCTGGCCGCCCGGCCGATGGACGAACTTCCGCATTGGCGTACGGTGATGCACCGCGAGCGCGATGGCGACTATGGCGACTCGCGAATTCGCACCATGGCCCGCGAGCACGCAGACGCCATCGCCGAAATGCGGGTCATCTTGCAGGAACGCGGCGTCGTGAGCAACCGCGACTTCGAAATGGCGACGCGCACACCGACCCAAAGTTATCGCGGCCGCAAGGACAGTGCGCTGGCCTTGTATTATCTGTGGCAAACCGGCGAAGTAATGACGCATCACCGCGAGCGCTTCGAGCGTGTGTATGCCCTCACCGAAAAGGTCGCGCCCGCGCACCTGATTCGCGAGAGCGGTGAGGCTGAGACTGATCGCTTTCTGATCAAAAAGGAAGTCAGCTGCAGCGGACTGGCGCGAATCAAACGTACGGGTGAAGCATGGGGGCGTGGCGAGCCGGATCGCGCGGCAAAGAAGATGCTTGAGGGGATGTTAGCCGACGGAGAGCTCATCGAGGTGCAGGTCGAAGGCTGGAAAATGATACATCACGCACTCGCCAACGACACCAGGACGCTGCGTGATTTAAGTGCAGGACGCATCCCAAAGGCTTGGACGCCATTAGAAACGACCACGACTGAGGAGGTCCTCTTCCTCGCGCCGCTTGACCAAGTGAGCGCACGCGGGCGGGCCAAAGTTTTGTT
>DASTOH010000151.1:0-18117 GCA_035720235.1 Anaerolineales bacterium
GTGGAAAAACTTGACCAGAAGTGGCCACGATGATGGTCTTTAGTCAGCTCTTGCTTTACCGTTCATCTGCTATCTTCCACACCACAACCAAATTAGGAAATCACTATGACCGACCCCATCCTCACCCACCAACATGGGGAAATCCTTGAAATCGCCCTCAACCGGCCGGAAGCCTACAACGCGTTGAACCTCGACATGATGGTGATGCTGAGTGACGCGCTGGCGTCCGCGGCGACAGATGCATCCAGCAAAGGCATCATGATCACCGGTAAAGGGAAAGCGTTCTGCGCGGGTGGCGACCTGAAATGGATCAGCCAGCAGACTGGCGACGCCGGTTCCACACTGCACCGGCTCGCGCCGCAATTCCATCTCACGATCACCGAGATTCGACGCATGGCGAAGCCCGTCGTGGCGGCGGTCAACGGCATCGCGGCAGGTGGAGGTTTTTCCCTGGCACTAGCCTGTGACTTCCGCGTGATGGCAGAGTCGGCGGTGTTGAGGCAGGCCTACACCTCCAGCGGATTAAGCATCGACGGCGGAGGCACGTTCGCGCTGCCGCGTCTGGTCGGCCTGGCACGTGCGCTCGAGATCGCCGCGTTCGACCAGCCGATTCCATCGGCTCGGGCATTGGAATGGGGTCTGGTGACAAAAGTTGTCCCAGATGAAAGAGTAATTGATGAGAGCCTTTCCATGCTGGAAAGCCTGGCAAAGTCGGCCTTGCATTCGTTTGCCTGGTCAAAGCGGTTGCTTACCGAATCCTTCAGCCACACGTTGGAGACTCAACTGGAATTGGAACGTCAGGGTATCAGTGACTGCGCTCGACATCCGAATGGGCAGGAAGGCATCAAAGCGTTCGTTGAGAAGCGTAAGCCAGTGTTTTAGTTCTACAACCGATGGAGGACGGCATGAATATAGATATAGCCATGACACACGCCCGAAAAAGCCTGGATGGTCTCTCCCTTGGCGATGCATTCGGAGAATTATTCTTCCAATATTCTCCATTTGAAACATCATGGGATGATCTACCCGTTTCTCCGTGGAAATGGACAGATGACACTCACATGGCATTATCCATTGTGGAGATTCTCAAAACACATCATCGGATTGATCAAGACGAGCTGGCAAATGAATTTGCCCGAAGATACAGTCAGGAACCTTATCGTGGATATGCTGGTGGTGCACATCGATTGCTCAGCGAGGTTGCAGCAGGAGCAAACTGGCGAGACATCTCGCCAAGATTGTTCGGTAACGGCTCCTATGGCAATGGAGCTGCCATGCGAGTGGCTCCGATCGGTGGATTTTTCTGCAACGATCTTAAAAGAGCTGCGAACGAAGCAGAGCTATCTGCTGAAGTTACTCATGCGCATCTTGAGGGAAAGGCAGGCGCCATCGCTGTGGCTGTTGCCGCAGGGATCGCCGCGAACAGGCCATATCCCACTGGGCGGGATTTTCTAAGAGAGGTCATTCCGTTCATCCCTGATGGAATTACGAAATCACGCACTGAAGCGGCACTTGAGATTCCTCCTGACACGTTCATGGATGCGGTTCGAAAATTGGGCACGGGTAACGAAGTTTCTGCTCAGGATACCGTTCCATTTTGCTTATGGAATTCTGCTTATCATTTGGACAATTATGAAGAGGCTCTTTGGAGTACTGTCAAAGGCCTGGGCGATGTAGATACGACTTGCGCCATCGTCGGTGGAATTGTTGCGCTATCCGCGGCTGAAATACCAAAAATGTGGTTAAATCGTCGCGAAGCGCTAAAATTCTAAAAACTCTACCTCAGGATATGACCAAACTTGCCATCCTCTCTGATATACATGGAAACCTGCCGGCCCTCGAAGCGGTGATGGAGGATATGAAGGTATTCGATGTGGATCAGATCGTCGTGGCTGGGGATGTGGTAAACTTTGGCCCCTTTTCCAGGCAAACGGCTGAAATCGTGATCGAGCAAAACTGGCCTGTGATCCGCGGCAATAATGAATATTTCCTGGTCGATTACAAAACGCCGCGCGCACCCGCCGAGTGGAACGACCCGCTTCAGTTTGCTCCTATCGCCTGGCTCAGTCGTCAGTTCGATCAACAGTTGAAAAGGAAGATCGCGTGCTGGCCAGACTCGCTGAACCTGCGCTTTGAGGATGCACCACCGGTACTGGTCTTCCATGGAACACCCAACGACCCGTGGGATTCGATCTATTGGACTCTGACTGATGAGGAAATTGAGAAATTGCTTTCCACCGTCGAAGCAGAATTCGTCATTTGCGGCCACACGCATCTGCCCTTGGACCGGCAATCAGGCAGGTGGCACATCTTCAATCCCGGTTCGGTCGGCGTCCCATTGGATGGAGTATTTTCTGCCAGCTACATGATCCTGGAAGGCAATGCAGCAGGCTGGAAGCCAACCTTTCGCCGCGTGCCGTTTGACTACGAAGCGATCTTCCAGGAATTCGAAGCTTCCGGATACAACGACCAGGCCGGACCCATTGGCCGTCTGACCGTGGAAATTTACAAGCGCGCACGGCCGGTGCTTGGGTTCCTTCGGTGGCGAGAAAAATTCAAACCCGGCTCACTACTCACGGACGAGTTGGTTGAAGAGTTTCTGGTGAGCGCGGACTGGTCCGAGTTTGCGCACCGTGCTTATCTGATCAACACGGAATAACGCCGCACTTTGCCATCGGAGAATTTGCTTTAGTAGTAGGAGCAGAAAGAAAAGTGATGTACGTCATCATTTGGGAATATCGAGTCAAGTGGGGCAAACAATCGGAATTTGAGGCGATCTACTCGCCCAACGGCGCGTGGGCGAAGCTGTTCAGTAAGGAGCCCGGCTATTTGGGAACCACCTTCCTGCGGGATACGAAGGATCCTCAGCGCTACGTCACGATAGATCGCTGGACCTCAAAAGAAGCCTATGAGAATTTTCTGAACCAGCGGGCAAAGGAGTATAGAGTACTGGATGCAGACTGTGAGGAATTGACCGAACAAGAAGCGCCACTGGGAACGTGGAATTCCACATAGCAAGTGTAGTTAAAAAGCTCTGCACACCACGACACTTACCTCGGGCCTGGCACCACCAGGAAGTGCAGATGAGGATACGAAGGAATTCTTAATAAGCCCGTCAATACAAGGAGCCTGACATGATCGTCAGAATGTGGCATGGACGAGTCCCGACCTCCAAAGCGGACGCCTATCGCGAGTTCACCAACCAGCGCGCCATCCCCGATTACCAATCGGTGCCAGGAAACATCAGCGTTCATGTTCTCGAGCGGCGCGAAGGGAATATCACCCATTTCATCACCCTCACCTTTTGGGAAAGCCTGGAGGCTATCAAAGGCTTCGCCGGTGAAGATGTGGAGACCGCTAAATATTATCCCGAAGATCAGGACTTCCTGCTCGAATTCGAACCCACAGTGCTTCATTATGAAGTGGTTGGTCAATCCTAACTCTGCAAAATCCCGGCCAGGTTGTCACATCAGTTGCAAAGCGGAGCCATGTCAAACAATAAGGTCATCACCATCGGTGCCGGCGCGGCGGGGCTGGCAGCGGCTGTCTGCCTCAAACAGGCAGGTATTCCCAATTTCATCCTTGAAAAGGGTAATCAAGTGGGCGCCACCTGGCGCAGACACTATGACCGTCTTCACCTTCACACCGACAAGAAAAACTCCGAACTGCCCTTCGCGCCCTACCCCAAGGAGTACCCGCGTTATCCTTCCCGTGACCAGGTCGTGAAGTATCTCGAAGACTATGCACAACGCTTTGAATTGGACATTCGATTCGATCAAGAGGTCAAGTCGGCGCGACGTGAGGCGGGTCAATGGCTCGTTGAGACTCAGGATACGCTTCACGCGTCGCCGAATCTTGTAGTGGCCACCGGATACGCTCGTCAACCGGTGAGGCCCACGTGGCCAGGATTGGAGTCTTTCCGCGGCAGAGTAATGCACAGCTCAGAATATACAAATGGTTCAGCTTTCAAAGGAAAGCGTGTGCTGGTGGTTGGGTTTGGCAATTCAGGCGGCGAGATCGCCATTGACCTGTACGAACATGGTGCGGAGCCAGCCATTGCAGTGCGCAACGCGGTCAATGTGATCCCGCGCGAGCTGGTGGGGATTCCCGTTCTTTCCATTGGCATCCTGCAAAACAAGCTGCCTGCCTGGCTGGCAGATGCGATCAACGCGCCGATTCTACGGGCGGCGGTAGGCGAGCTTGCCAAATATGGCCTTCGTAAACTCCCTTATGGACCCGCGACGCAAATCCGCCAGGACAGGCGGATTCCACTCATCGATGTGGGCACGCTGAAGTTGATTCGTGAGGGTCATATCACTGTCCTGCCGGGCGTGGCGAAGGTCTCGGAAAACCGGGTCAGCTTCGAGGGAGGGAAAGAAGTCGAGTTCCAGGTTCTGATCCTGGCAACGGGCTACCGCCCGCGGCTTGACGACTTCTTGCAGGGCGCTTCATCCGTTCTAGATGAGGAGGGCACGCCCAGGTCTACCGGAAAAGAGTCATCCATCGCAGGTCTGTATTTCTGCGGATATTATGTCTCTCCCACTGGTATGCTGCGAGAGATTGCCATCGAAGCCAGGCAAATCAGTGCGGCGATAGCCTCGAGATCAAATATGTTATGAGCATATTAATTGTGTGACGGTTGAAACAAAACGGCTCACCCATCCGTCAAGAATAGTAAAATGCAGTCATATTTTATGCTCAACACAGCTTAGCGGAAATCGGGAAATACTCATGGCAAAAATTCTGATCGTGGACGACGACGTGCTCATCACCGGGCTGATGCAAACCCTGGTCAGCGTGGATGGCCATGAACCGTTTGTGGTCAATGACAGTATCGAGGCAATGCAGGCGGCAAAGGCCGTGAAACCGGACTTGATTACTCTCGATCTGATGATGCCGCACTTGAACGGCTTCGACCTTTGCTCACTCCTGCGGGCCGACCCGCAATTTGCCAGTACACCCATCGTGATCATCAGCGCAAAGGAGGATTCACAGAGCCGGCAAATGGCGTTTTCAGTGGGGGCCACCGAATACCTGAACAAACCGTTCAACATCGATGAATTCCTGAACACGCTCAAGCGGTTGACAACTTAATGCCTTCCGCCAGGATTTGTCCCATCCAGAGTTATTGTTTTTTTCCCAACATGTGGGACAACCTCCTTTCCAGCCCGGCAATCAAACTGCAATCGACAATTTTTTCAGGTAGCGCGTGTTTTGCTTGTCGTTTGGCATCTTTCAGCGTATGATTACGGACATCTCATAAAGAAAGCCCAGGCATTCCCGGAAGACACTATGGCAAAGATCCTTGTTGTTGATGATGACAAAGGCGCGACCGATCTCATTGAGGCGATCCTGTTGTCGACAGGTCATCAGCCCATCACCGTCAATGATAGCTCCAAAGCGATGGAGGTGGCGACTCGGGAGAAGCCCGGCCTGATCCTGCTCGACCTGATGATGCCTGAGCCGACGGGTTTTCAGCTGTGCCGAATGTTGAGACAAAACCCTGAATTTCGCACAACCCCCATCGTGATCATTACCGCGCTGGATAATACCGATAGCCGCGTGGTCGCCATTGGCGCCGGGGCAAACGGGTTCCTTCGAAAGCCCTTTCACGTCAGCGACCTGACCGAAAAAGTAAGAGACCTGCTCTCGTAGTACAGGTCTTTTTATCAACAGCAGGGGCGGAAGAACACATGGAATAGAAGCATATCATCCAGGCCAACATGCCCCTCTCTTCGATTTATTCCAAAATCATCAACATCCCGCAGACCGCCATTGACGAAAACGGTCATGTCAACAACGTGACCTATGTGCAATGGATGCAGGATATTGCCGTCGAGCATTATTCATCCATCGGCGGCGTGGAAGCGCAAGGCCCGGATGCCACCTGGGTAGTGCGTGAACACAAGATCGAGTACCTGATCCCGGCGTTTGCCGGGGAGGAAATCGAGATAAGGACCTGGGTGGAGAACATGCGCCGGGTACGCTCGTTGCGAAAGTATGAATTCGTCAGGAGAGCAGATGGAAAAACTCTGGTGAGAGGCGAAACGGATTGGGTATTTGTGGATGTAACAACCGGGAGTCCCCGCGCCGTTCCTGACAAGGTGGTTAAGGTCTTCTCTCCATGAACGGGTTCAGCGAGATCACTTCCCTTGAACAGATCCAACAACTCGCGCGGCAAGGATTCACAAACTGGAAGCAGTTTGGGGATGTTTCCGTGGAACGTGACGGTGATCTGCTCATCTTCAACTATACCGCCCGGGCACAATATGCGGGCCGGTGGAATTTCCTCGAACGCGTCAGCCGTGGACTCATCGTCCATTCAAAGACAGGCGAAATCGTCGCGCGAGCCTTTGACAAATTCTATAATTGGCTCCAGGATGGAAAACGGTCCGATGGGCACATCATTGCAGTCACTGAAAAATTAGATGGCAGTCTGGGCATCCTGTATCGGGTGGATGGCGAATATCGCATTTCCACGCGCGGCAGCTTCCACAGCGAGCAGGCGGAATGGGCAACGAGATTCTTGCGCGATCAATATTCGCTGGCTGGCCTTCCGAACGAATTGACGCTGCTGTTCGAGATCATCTATCCGGCAAACCGCGTCATTGTGGATTACAAAGGGCGCGAAGCGCTTATCCTGCTGGCAGCGCGCAATCGCCTCACCGGTGCTTACCTGCCATTCTTCCCGGATGTGCTCACGCTCGCCCAGGAATTCGGATTTCCCACGCCGAAAGCCCTCAACGTCAACGATATCACCGAAATCATGGCGCAGATGCAAAAACTGTATCACGACGAGGAGGGATTCGTGGTCGAGTTTTCAGACGGACAGCGGTTCAAATTCAAAGGCCACAAGTACCTTGAATTACACCGGCTGGTCTTCGGCTTGTCCTTCAAAAACACGCTGCAGGCCGTGATGACAGATCAAGTGGATGCCATTCGCTTGCGGATTCCTGACGAGTTCCTCCTTCAATTCAACGCATGGGTGAATGAGATTGAAGCGACGCGCGCGCGCCTGAAGCGGGAAGTGACTGAAATCTTCGAGCAGGCCCCGAAAGAGACACGCAAGGAATTTGCGATATGGGTCATGGCAACTCACAAGGATTTATCTGCGTATCTCTTTGCTATGCTGGATGGTTATCCCATCGAGCCTATCATTTACAGGAAAGCGTTCGAGAACCGGCCCAACGAGACGGCGATATCGCATTCCGAGGATGTAGCGTAGGACGGATTGAAGGCTGCTCGCACGGGAACTCTTTAGTAGCGGCAGCATATAAAACGAACGCGCCTGGCTTCAGGCGGCGCCAGGGAGCACTACCAAGCCCTGAACGGGCATATAAAACAAAAACGCGCCCTCTCTCAGGCGCGTTTCTGATTGGGTGCAGCTCTGGCTGTTCCTACTGCACCTGAAATTCCACGGTTTCCGCCAGTTTATCGTTGATGTACAGGTCAATCTTGTATTGACCAACCGGCCAGACATCGGCGGCGCGATCCAGACTGAAGTAGTACGTGTCATCACTACCGGTGATCTCAGCCGAATCGATCTCAGAGTTGGCGTCGTATCCTTCGGCTGAAACCAGCGTCCATGCACCCCTGACCACTGTATCATCCGGGGCGTTGTTCAGGTCGTAAAAGCAATAGAAGGTTTGGGTATCAGGCGAGTACACGGTCGTCTGTGTGCTATCGCTTTCATCGGTGGCCATGTGCGCATTCGTGATGTTGGCAGTGGTGGCGCTGAAGTTGCACGCCAGTGACACCAGAACCAAAACGACGACGAACAAACCGAACGGGAGAAATTTATTACCTTTCAAGGTATGTTTCCTTTCTGTTGAGCTTGTCTGTCTGACTGGTTTAACATTATAACTTACTCGACTTCGATATAAATCCGCTTATTGATGGCCCCCTTGCTCTTGTAATCCACCACGCGTATTTTGCCTACTTCATTTGTGTTCCGGACATGCGTCCCGCCATCGGCCTGGAGGTCGAGGCCCACTATTTCCACGGTCCGCACGTGAGTGATGCCTTCCGGCAAAAGGTTGATCTTGGTACGAATCAGGTCAGGGATCTGGAACGCCTTCTCGCGCGGCAGGATCTTAATGCGGATCTCGCGCCCTATCTGCACTTCTTTATTGATCGCCGTCTCGATCTCACGCACCAGTTCGCCGCGCAGAGTTTCAAATTCAAAATCCAGCCGGCCCTTGAGTGGCTCCATCTCACCACCCGTAACGAGCGCGCCGTAATCGCGGAAAATGGTGCCGCACAGCACGTGCAGCGCGGTATGGGTGCGCATCAGCTTGTATCGCCGCGCCCAGTCCAGGGTTCCGTGCGCAGCGGTGCTGGCTGCAGGCAAAGGCTCTGTGCCTCCGAGAAAGTGCAGGACATCGTCGCCCTGCTTCTTTACCTTGTCCACCACATATTGCACGCCGTCGATGGTCAAGGATCCAAGGTCACAGGGCTGTCCCCCTCCACCAGGATAAAAAGCCGTCTGGTTCAAAACAACCGCGCGCTGCTCTGGGAACAGGGCAGTCACCGTTGCATCGAATTCCCGCAAATAAGAATCCGTGTGATAGAGCAATTCTGTCATGGCATCTCCATTCGATAAGTGTACAGCAAATGATAAAATCAGCCAATATAAATTCCTGCTCTCGATAGTATCTTCGCCGGGTACTTCGCAGTGAGACGGCGGCGGGAGCCAATATGATGCGGAGACAGCCATGAATCAAAGACTTATCGTTATCGACGGCAAGACCTACAAGAGTGTGGACGAAATGCCGCCGGATATTCGCGCTAAATATGAAGAGGCCATGGGTGGCCTGGATAGGGATCGTAACGGTATGCCCGATATGTTGGATACAATGAATCCCTTCGAAGATAAAAACAAGGATGGCATACCCGACTCTTTCGAAGGGCTGGCCACCTCACAGGGCTCCGCGCCCACGGTGATGAGTTCCAGCAAGATCCTGGCGAACGGTCAGGTATATGACAGCCTTGACCAGCTGCCGCCGGAAGTGCGCGCCAAATACGAGGAGGCGATGGGCGCGATGGATAAAAATCGAAACGGCATCCCCGATTTCGTGGAAGGCATGTTCAACATGCCAGCCCAATCAATGGATACCCCCGCGAAGGATGCGCCCATCAGTCCTGAGATTTCCACTCCACGCCCGGCTTCGCGCAACTCGGCCATCTCCACCTCAACGATCGAACCCGAATCCTCCGGAGGCTGGATGCTGGCGCTGGCAGGTATCGCATTGATCGGATTATGTCTGGTCGCCGTGGCGGCTGGCGTTTGGTATTTCTTTTTGCGCTGAATATGAGTGTTTGATTAGAAGATTACAGCCTACTTGACTTTGATTTTAATTTTCTGTATAGTAGTTTCGGCCTGAATACTGGCACGGCAAGCCCAACCGGCGAGGCGTGCCTTTTGTTTCTCAGCACCCCATTTCATTTTTTTTAGGAGCGCCCACGTGATTCAAGTTAATGGTCTGATCAAAGACTACGGCGCGCGCCGCGCCCTTCACAGCATTACCTTTGATGCCAATCAGGGAGAAATCGTCGGATTTCTGGGGCCTAACGGCGCAGGCAAAACCACGACCATGCGAATTCTCACCGGCTACATGCCGCCCACAGATGGCACTGCCATCGTAGCCGGCTATGACGTTGTGGAAGAGTCATTGGAGGTCCGCAAGCGGGTTGGTTATCTGCCCGAAACCGTTCCGCTCTATATGGATATGACTGCGCTCGAATACCTGAAGTTTATGGCTGAGTTGCGGCATATTCCCGATGCAGAGGAGCGCGCCTATGACAGCCTGGAACAGGTCAATCTGTCAGACCGCGCGAATGGATTTATTGCCAACTTCTCGAAAGGCATGCGCCAGCGCGTGGGCCTGGCTCAGGCGTTGATCCATCGACCTGAAGTGCTCATCCTGGATGAACCAACGATTGGTCTTGATCCGGCGCAGGTCGTGGAGATGCGCAACGTCATCAAGGAAATTGGCAAGGATCGAACCGTGCTGCTTTCCACCCATATCCTGTCCGAAGCGCAGCAAATCTGTGACCGGGTGCTCATCATCAACAAGGGCAGCATCGTCGCAGAGGATACGCCCGAAAACCTGCAATCACGCCTGGTAGGTTCCCAGCGCGTGGTGCTGCGCGTGCGCGGGGATTCGGATGGACTCGATGCCACCATCAAGAAAGTCAAGGGTGCGCGCGGCATTGAAGTGAAAGATGCCGAAACAGTCGAGTTCGAGTTTTCTTCGGGTCAGGACGTGCGCCCCCAGGTCGCGAAAGCGGTCGTTCAGGCCGGTTACGAATTGATCGAAATGCGCCCTGTGGGAATGAGCCTGGAGGAAATCTTCCTCGAGCTCACACAGGAGAACTCTTCAGGCAAGAAATCATAAGGAGGGCAGAATGCGAAATATTTGGACCATTGCAAAAAAAGAATACGATCATTATTTCATTACGCCGATCGCGTATATTGTCGCTTTCGTGATCCTGCTGGTGTTGGGTTTTCTTTTTTGGTTTGTGATCCAACGCAGCATCAGCAATATCCTGTTATATGGTTATACCTCGGCTCCAGACACCACGCTCTTAAGTGAATGGTTTGTTATCCTGCTGATGTTTGCCTGCCCGGCGCTCACGATGCGCCTGCTGGCAGATGAGACCAAGACCGGGACTATCGAGTTGCTCCTGACTGCTCCCGTACGTGATTATGAGCTGGTAGTAGGTAAATGGCTGGGGAGTTTCCTGTTTATCCTTACGATCATGATCGCCACCCTGATCTATCCAGTCATCCTGAACAGGCTCGTCACCCCCGGCATCGATTGGCAGCTTGTGCTGTCGTCCTATCTGGGGGTCATGCTGGCGGCAGCCTCCTTTCTGGCGTTGGGTGTGGGAGCCTCGGCCCTGTTTAGCAACCAGATTGCCGCTTATTTT
Organism: Anaerolineales bacterium; assembly: GCA_035720235.1. Classification (GTDB taxonomy): domain Bacteria; phylum Chloroflexota; class Anaerolineae; order Anaerolineales; family Villigracilaceae; genus Defluviilinea. The sequence goes on from DASTOH010000151.1 coordinate 10,933, forward strand.
ATTGCCTTTTTCATCTGCATCGGCCTATTGATCTTTATCGGAGTCCCTGCTCAGCTGCTATCCGCAGGTGGGGGCTTTTTCGAGTACGTATCGATGGCAACTCATTTCTACAACTCGTTCAATGTAGGCAGAATTCAGTTGTCAGATCTTATCTACTATATCAGCCTGATCAGCCTTGGCTTATTCACTGGCATCGTGGCAGTTGAATCGCGGAGATGGACTTAATGAATAACAAGCCGTCGTCAAAACCCATGGGGCGCAGATATACCTTTCTGGCTCTGATCGTATCATTACTCGCCTTTATCGCCACCCTCATCCTGGGAATGCTCAGGGGCCTGAACGCGGCCGGATTGTTCGAGCTTGCCAACCCCGATGAGATCAACCGCTGGCTGCTGATCAGCGTCGGCCTGGCTGTCATCGGGTTGGCGGCTTATGCCATCCTGGAGCCGGATAAAATTGGTAGGTTTGTCACCCGCCGGCAGACTCGCTATGGGAGCAATCTGTTCGTGACCGTAATTGCCTTCCTGGGCATCCTGGTCTTTGGAAACTGGATCGCCTATGATAATCCCGTATCGGTGGCCGATCTCACCGCCGATAAGGAAAACACGCTTACACCGGAGTTTGCAGAGGCCATCAAGAACCTGCCTGGAAAGATCACCGCCATCGCTTTCTTTAACGGCCAATCCAGCAGGGAGGAAGCGGAAAAACTTCTGAACAATATCAAATCCAACAGCAACGGTCAGTTCGAGTACCGATTTGAAGATCCGGATCTCAATCCATTACTCGCACGTGAATCTGGCATCACCGGGAACGGCAAAATCCTGTTGACAATGGGAGACCGCAAGGAGATTGCCGCCTTCGCGAGCGAAGAGGAAATCTTAAAAGCCATTATCCGGCTGACCAACCCCAATGCGCGGGCTGTGTATTTCCTGACCGGGCACGGAGAAGCTGGCCTGGATCAAGGTGAATCCAATTTTGCGACCGCCAAGCAAACGCTCGAAAACAAAAATTATGCAGTGGCCCCGCTCAATCTGCTCGCTGAAGGCAAAGTACCGGAAGACGCACTGGCTATTATCATTGCCGGGCCGGTTAAACCAATCTCCACCGATGAGGTCGAATTGCTGAAGGCCTATGTGGAAAAAGGTGGTTCGCTAGTGGTGATGCAGGATCCATACCAATTCACAGATTTCGGTGACGCGCCTGATCCCCTGGCCGATTATCTGGCCAATGACTGGGGCATCGTGCTTGACCGCGATATCATCCTGGATACCAGCAGCTCACTGGACCTTTTGTATGCGGTCTCTGCGATACCAAATTCTCAGCATCCCATCACCCAGGATATCAACAGCCAGAATCTGGTCATTATCATGCCTCAGGCGCGCAGTATCAGCTTGCCGAACCAGCCAGAGGGCGTGACCCTTTCTGCTCTGATTCAAACGACGCCGCCACTATCCAACGCGGCTTTCTCCTGGGGAGAAATGGATTACACGGTGTCAGCGGAGGGAACCCAAGTTCAATACGATGAGGGTGTAGATATCCTCGGTCCATTGAACATGGCAGTAGCAGGTGAAAATGCGACCACCAAGGGCCGGGTGGTTGTGATGGGCAATTCCTACTTCGCCAGAGGACAGAATTTCGATCAATATGGGAATGGAAACTTCTTCATCAACTCGGTGGATTGGGCCGCAGAGCAGGAAGACCTGATCCAATTTACGCAGCGCTCGACCACAGAACGGACCTTTGTGACGCCCAATAATATTGGTCGATTGTTCATATTCCTGGGTTCCATTTGTATTTTGCCAGGCTTGATTCTGGTGGCCGGCCTCGCGACCTGGTGGGCACGCAGGCGGCAAGGATAAATGAAAGATGCGCCGTTCCACCCTTGTCTTTATCCTGTTGTTTCTCGTGATGGCGGGCGCCTATTACTATCTCAGGAACCGCTCACAATCAACGGATACGGCTGATATCGCGATCACGCCGGATCCGCAAGCCGAAACGCAATTCCTTTTCAGCGCAGAGGATGGAGTGCCCAACCGCATCCGACTGGAGGCCCAGACCGGAGATGTCGTTGAGCTGGCGCGGGACGCTGACGCGGAAAACGCCTGGGTCCTGGAGCGGCCCTTCGCAGCCGCGGCCGACCAGGCTTCGTCTGAAGCGGCGGCCACTCAGGTGACCACCATCAGTATCATGAATACCGTTCCGAACGTCGATCCAAAGGATGTCGGTTTGGAAGTCCCGCAATACAAATTAGTGGTGGAATTTCCGAATAATGTGGAACGAATCGCCGAGATCGGTGTTCTTACTCCCACGGAAAACGGTTACTATACATTAAAGGATGGTGAGATAGTGATTGTCAACAGAAGCGGAATCGATGCCCTGATCAGCCTGCTGACCAACCCGCCCTATGCCGAAACCCTGACGCCCAGCCCGATTCCGCCCACTGTGACGCAGACGCCGCTTCCTTCTTCCACGCCTAAGCCTGCCACCCCTGTCGGCGAGAATGCGACGCCGACACCGTAACATTTTTAATCTTGAGACGTCTATAATTAGCAACGAAAAGGTATTGAATTTTTCCCCAAAAAAGTGTATTCTGTTAAGAAAAAAGGTAGATATATAACGAATGGATGTAGATAAGATCTTGATGGTGGATGAGGAAGAAGAGTTCCCCGCCATTGCAAGGCTCATCGAAATGGGCCGCCAAAAGGGTTACATTACCCTGGATGACATCCTGCACTTCTTCCCTGAAGCCGAGCAGGATGTTGAACAGCTCGAAGAAGCCTTTTCGGCTTTGTTGAGCGCGGGCATCCCCTTTGTGGAAGACAGTGCCACGGCTGAGCCCACGGAAGACGAGCTCGTGGCAGTGGAAGCTACAGAGGCCGAGCCTGAAGTTGACCTGGCACTCGACGATTACCTGGCGAATATCGACACTGACGATACGATTGGCTTGTACCTGAAGGAAGTCAGCCGTGTGCCTTTGCTGACCGCCACCGAGGAGGTGGAGCTGGCCCAGCGCATTGAACGCGGCCGTATGTCGCGCGAGGAACTTGCCAAGGGCAACGCCAGCCCGCGCCGGCGGGTGGAATTGCGCAAGCTGATCGAGGACGGTTGGGCTGGCCGCGAGCATCTCATCACCGCCAACTCCCGCCTGGTGATCTCGGTTGCCAAAAAATACATGGGACGCGGTGTGCCATTTCTGGACCTTATCCAGGAAGGCAACATCGGCCTGATCCGCGCGACCAAAAAGTTTGATTACCGCCGCGGGCACAAATTCTCCACCTACGCCACCTGGTGGATCCGCCAGGCCGTGACACGTGCCATTGCCGACCAGGGACGCACCATCCGTGTGCCGGTCCACATGGGTGACCAGATCAACAAACTCTTGCGCGTACAGCACCAGCTCACCCAACGTTTGGGCCGTGAACCCAGCGTGGAGGAACTGGCAGAAGCGCTGGATGTACCGCCCAAGAAAGTGGAGAACATGATCCAGGTGGCGCGCCGTCCGCTTTCGCTGGAAACCCCTACCGATGATGAAGAGGATTCGGTGCTGGGTGATTTCATCGAAGACGACGAAGCACCCCCACCCGATGACACCGCCACTTATAACCTGCTCAAGGAACACCTTGGCGAGGTATTGAACGGTTTGCCTCCGCGTGAAGTCCGCATTTTGCAGTTGCGATATGGCTTGCTGGATGGGCAGGCTTATACGCTCGAGGAAGTGGGCCGCAAGATGGGCGTCACGCGTGAACGTGTGCGCCAGATCGAAGCTCAGGCCCTCAGCCGGCTGCGTCACCCATCGATCCGCCGCAAGTTGCGCGATTATCTGGGTGAATAACATCCGTGCTGCTTACAAAAGCGACATCGAAAGGTGTCGCTTTTTCGTTTAGAATCGATGGATGGGTTATATCTCTCACATCAAACAAACGTGGGAAAAATTAGATGAATCCTGGAGATTTGCCATCACGATCTTCCTGATCGCCAGGACACTTTATGCACTTTGGTCCTGGGTAGTTTTGACTATTCAACCTGCCGCAGTTCATTACATTGAAGTAGAAGAGAAACCGGCCATCCTCTTTTTAGATTTGTACACCAATAGAACCTATACGTATTTTCGCGAAATAGAACAGCAGGCTCTGGAATTTAAGCCGGCCGGCATAAACTCGGTATCCGATCTGCAATCCAGCAGTCTCTGGGATATCCGCTCGGGAAATTCCTTTCAGGGACCTCATATGGGGAAAAGCCTTGCGCCTGCCACCTATTCGACAGAAAAAATGTTCACGTATTTTCGCGCCAGTCCTTATCCACATCCCTTGCTGGCAATGTGGCAGAGGTTTGACTCCAATATATATATAACAATTGCAGAGAACGGTTATGGACAAATCGCCGAGGATACACATTTTCCCCCGCTATATCCTGCTTTGATCCATCTTTTGAGTTTTGTATTTGGGAATGCTTTTCTTGCAGGTCTGTTTCTTTCACATACAGCCATCCTCTATTCGCTAAAACTTATGCACGAGATTTTTTCCCAATGGGGTGATCCGCCCACCGGCAAAAGGGCCGTCGCGTATCTGCTGTTATTCCCTGTCGCTTTCTTCTTCTTCAGTGTTTATTCAGAGTCGCTGTTTTTAATGACGGTCCTGCTTTCGATGCGCGCCATGTCGACCCGATCATGGCTGTGGGCGGGTTTCTGGGTGTTTTGTGCCACACTGACCCGCCTTACAGGCTTGGCGTTGATCGCACCACTGCTGTATTTGATGTGGAAGGACCAGCCATTTTTGAGGAAACTTAATCATTGGATTGGTATCGGCATTGCGGGGCTTGCCATCTTGTTATACGTGTTCATACGATGGACGCATCTGCCACAGGATGCCCTTCCACTTTCTGAATCTTCCTGGTACGCACGGCTGGTATGGCCCTGGGAGTCGTATCTCCACGCGCTTGAAATATTGTTCTCCGGTCACGCCAATTATATAGATATCTTGAATTTTGTTGTGGCACATTTAATCATTGTTCTATTCATCCTGGGGTTGAAGATACTTCCCATGGAATACAACCTGTATTCTGCATTTACCCTGCTCATCCTGTTCAGTCGCGTGGTGGAAACAAAAGCCTATAACTCTATGCTGAGGTTTTCATTAACGCTATTTCCCATGTTCTTCATCATCGGAATGGCAGGCAGGGATTCCCGGTACCAAAGAATCATCACATATTCCTTTGTCTGTTTGAACCTGTTCCTCAGTGCTGAATTCTTTGGCTGGGGCTGGGTCGCATGAAGATCGTCCAGTTTTTTATGCCCCGAATCGAATACATCCTTTTCGCCGCCATGTTTTGGGGAATCGCTTCCACTGGTCCGATCCTGCTGAATTCGGATGGAGACCTGCCGCGTCATCTCCTGGTGGGGAAGCTGATCCGGACGACCCATGAGATTCACGTCACTGACATTTTTTCCTACCGCACGGAAGGTTTGCCGAGCATACCACATGAGTGGTTGGCGCAGGTCATCCTTTCGAGTTTTTATAATGTTTTGGGACTGGGTGGTGTTTTTTTGCAGCGCTCAGTCGAGTACGCCATCCGTCCATTCGCCGCAAGTTGCGCAATTATCGCGTGAGTAACTGTATTGCTTACAAAAGCGACATCGAAAGGCGTCGCTTTTTCGTTTAGAATCGAAAGGTTCCCAACAAGTTTGATGAAAGCAGGATGAACGAAGGTACGATGATCCCCAAGGAAGAGTGCCAGGCGAATGGATACAACCAAAAACGGGTCCCTCCAATACAAAGTTAAAGCTGACTTTCTACTAAATGTTGCACTGATGGCAGTGGCTATCTTCTACCTCACTCAGATAGGCCTGGATTTGCTGATATGGAAGACCATGTGCGGCAACCTGGGGGGCGATTATTGTGCATACTGGAGTGCGGGAAAAGTCGCAAACGAATATGGATACTCTGAGATGTATAAGCTGGAAAGACTGGAGGAATTCCAAAAACCATTCGCTCCGGCTGATTTACCCTTTGACATCAGGCCGGTGGCATATTTGCCCGTTTTCATATTGCCGTTTCAGGTCCTCGCTCGTGTCAATGTATTTGCAGGATACGGGATCTGGGCGCTTATCAACCTGGCTGGTTGTGTAGTATACCTGCGCTTCTTCGTGAGTCGCTCCATCAGGCAAAAGCTGGACCGCCGTTTGTTATTGCTGATCTTGCTTTCACTCAGCATGTTCTCGAATCTTTTCTTCGGCCAGATCAATATATGGCTCACGATCTGCATCGGTGAGCACCTACGCGCGGCTCTTTCGGGAAAGCCTTTTCAAGCAGGTCTCTGGTTGGGAGGATTACTCATCAAACCTCACTACCTGATCCTGATTGGACTCGTATTGCTGATCCAGCGGTATGGCAAAATGCTGACTGGTTTCATGGTTTCCGCCACGTTGATAACAAGTATCTCGTTTCTAATGGCAGGAGTGGAGGGCCTGAAACATTTGAGTCGGCTATGGCTTGGGTACGCCAGCAGCCTCCCAACCGCAGATCCTTTCATCATGATGAACTGGAGAATGGTCGGCCTGAACCTGACCGATTATTTCGGGGCAACCCTGGCATGGTTGATCGCCACGCTAGGGATGATTCTCACCTTCGGAATGTTTGTTTATCTTTGGCGCAAGCCCATCCTAATCAACTCGACCTTTTACCCTATTGCGCTCCTGGGGACAATTGCCGCCACCACAGCACTGGCATGGCACTCCCATATTTTTTCAGGGACGATCCTGCTCGCTCCGCTGGCATATCTTGTGCAAAAAAGGGATGAAATTCCCCAGACCCTGGTGACTCGCTGGTTCTTGATTCCACCAGCTGCTCAATTTCTAGCCGTCCTATTGGCGGTCATCGTTCGCGAAAGCGGGCTGCCCAACAACCTGGGTAACCTACTTAACTTTGTGTACTCCGGCGGTCAACTGGCGGTAAATCTGAGTTTGCTCTACTGGGCAACCGTAAAATCCTGGGGCCCGACCTTCTTTGTCAAAATCCCATCGGGCAAGATCAGGCACAAACACCATGATAGTAGCTCCTACTATTAGAAGATTTTCTCAACATTGGAATTCGCTCGACGCATCCTGGAGATTTGCCATCATTGCCATTTTGATCGCAAGAAGCCTTTATATGCTATGGTCATGGATCGTGTTGACTATTCAACCCGTTG
>DASTOH010000152.1:0-4956 GCA_035720235.1 Anaerolineales bacterium
ATGTAACCAGCAATTTGATTAGCGGTGCACCCGCCAGCAGATCACGAGGCAGGGAAACACAATCCATTTGGCTTAAGAGATGCTCGAAATTATCGAGAACGATGAGCACTTCCTTGTCACTCAGGCGGGTAATCAACTGGATCGAGCGGTCTGAAGCGTTATACAACACAATGCCAAGCGCGTCAGCGATCGCTGTCACGATCTGATCTCTCCCACCCAGCGGCGTCATATTGATAAAGACTCCGCCAGCTTCAAACGCATCCTGTCGTTGGGAAGCCGTTTCCAAGGCAAGGCGTGTTTTCCCGATACCACCTGCTCCGGTTAGGGTCAACAAACGGCACTTCGGATCTTCGATAAGCCGCGTGATCTCTCTCAGTTCAAATTCACGCCCAATCAATGGACTGGGGGACAACGGGATACGTGAGGTCGGGTGTGCCACCGGCTGAGATGCAGCGGACTGTTCCGCTAAAGCATCTACGGCCTTTTCCTTCCTTGCTACTTTCAGGAAAAGCTCGCGCTGGTCAGGCGGAATCTCCAAATGCTGGGCCAGCAATTCCGACACCTGGCGCGAGGGACGACGCTCGTCTGCTTCGATTTTAACGATGGCAGATACGGAGCACCCCACATGTTGGGCAAGTTCTTGCTGGGTCAAATCCAGGGCTTTTCGCCTGCGTTTAATCCAATTTCCGAATGAGTAGACCACGGTATTCACTTTTGCGGCGATGGAGATCTGAGAGGTGGGTAATTGTACTACTTTTGTCCGATTTCTTGTGCAAATTAGTTGCACCAACACCAAGCATAAACGAATAAAGTACAGGTATCGAATTTTGATCGCACCAATCTGGTAAAGGAGTTCGAAGAATGAAGACCAAACTTATCTCGCTGATCATTTTCATGAGCCTGCTCTTTACGGCCTGTACATCGTCTGGCACACAACCGACCGAACCAACCGCCCTGCCGCCCGTTCTTGCCGATGCCAATATCGCCGCTGAAGGAAGGGTCGAACCGATCTACTTCGCTGAGATCGCGTTCAGCACCAGCGGAGTCATCAGCGAAGTGCTCGTGCAGGAAGGTGAAGCAGTCACCAAAGGACAGCCCCTGATTCGTCTAGGCGATGCTTTCGATACGAATTATGCGGCCGCGCAGCTTGAGCTGGTCAGCGCCCAGCAAGCGATCAACGATCTGACGAATGCCGCAGGCACCGACCTAGCCCAGGCCATCATTGACCTGAAGGATGCGCAGGAAACCTACGATAAAGCTGCTCACTATCTGACCTACCTTCAGAACGCCCAGAGGGTGCCACAAACCGAAAACCGCACTTTCTTGATTCAAACACACCGGGGTTGGGAATATCGCACCAATACCCGCAACTTCAAAGGTCCTGCCCCGGAGGATTGGATTACCGAGGCTGAGAATGACCTGGCCCTCAAAAAGGCGAAGCTTGACGATGCCCAACGTAGATATGAACGGCTCAAGGATGGGGCAGACGCTGAACAGCTAGTCGTCTTGGAAGCCCGGTTGGACGCGGCCAAAGCGCAAGTAGCGGCGTTCTCCGTCCTGGCGCCCTTTGATGGCCTGGTGGCGGAACTCAACGCCAAAGCCGGTAACTCCATCAAGGCTGGCGAGATCGCCGTGACAGTCGCTGATTTTTCGAGCTGGCTGATCGAGACCACGGACTTAACCGAGATCGATGTCGTGACTTTGTCGGAGGGAGGCCCCGTTACTGTGACATTGGACGCGCTCCCGGAGGCCACCCTGAATGGCGTGATCGAATCCATCAGCCAGACTTACCAGGAAAAACAGGGCGATGTTGTGTATGCGGTTACAGTCGCGCTGGACGAAAGCCATCCGCAATTGCGCTGGGGCATGACCGCCATTGTGAATTTCGAAGAGTAGAAATTCCTTTCATTTGCTGCCTAACAGTTGGTGCGCAAGGAGTAGACATGTTCAAATTGCCGTTTGCCCGAGCAAAAGATACGACTGACATCAAAGACCCCACTAATGGACACTCCATTGTAGATTTGCGAAATGTCAACAAGTCCTACAAGACGGCCGTCGGTGACTATCCTGCACTGAAGAATATTAATCTTCAATTTAACGCCGGTGAGTTTGTCAGCATTATTGGCAAATCCGGTAGTGGAAAATCCAGCCTGCTCAATATGATCACCGGGATTGACCACCCGACCAGCGGCGAGGTATTTGTAAACGGCACGCCAGTACACACGATGAGTGAGGACAAAATGGCTCGCTGGCGCGGAAAGAACCTAGGGATTGTGTTCCAGTTCTTTCAATTGCTGCCAGTGATTTCGGTGATCGAGAACATCATGCTGCCCATGGATTTCAGCCATACCTATCCGATGCACGAGCGCCACGACCGGGCGATGGAGTTGCTCAAATTGGTGGAAGTCGCCGACCACGCTCACAAACTTCCCACGGCCCTATCTGGAGGACAACAACAGCGCGTCGCGATCGCACGCGCCCTCGCGAATGACCCTCCCCTGATCATTGCGGATGAGCCCACTGGCAATCTCGACTCCAAGACCGCCGAATCCATCTTTGCACTCTTCAATGCGCTGGTCGCAAAAGGGAAAACGATCATCATCGTTACGCATGATAGCGGACTTGCCAAACGGACACCTCGCACGACGCTCATCGCCGATGGCGAGATTGTCAATGAATATGTGGCAAAAGCTATGCCTACTCTGTCTCACGATCAGTTATTGCGTGCCACACGCCAGGCAACACGACAACTCTATGACCCCGGTGCCATGATCCTCAAGGAAGGCACAAAGGGAAATCTGTTCTACATTGTTTCCCAAGGCGACGTAGACGTCATTCTCGAGCGCAACCACGCGGCGAATGTGATTGCCGCACAGATGGGACCCGGCCAGTACTTCGGCGAAATGGAATTCCTGCACGGGCAAGGACGCAGCGCCTCTATCCGCGCATCTGAACGCGGGGGCAAGGTCGAAGTGCTGACCCTCGATTTCGATACACTCCGTGACTTGCTGGATAAATCCGAACCAACACGCGAGGCTATAGAACACGTCGCACAGCAACGCCAGGAACAGAACGTCGAATTGCGGGCAAGTGTACGATGAACAGCCGCTGGCGAAAAGTATGGGCTGATTTCTGGGGCAACCGATCCCGCACCCTGCTTACGGTCCTGATGATTGCCGTTGGTACGTTTGCAGTTGGCTTTAACAGCAATATGGGCCTGTACATGAACGAAAGCATGGACAGTGATTATCTTTCTGCACAGCCCTCAGAAGCACAAGTCTATGCCCTGGCATTCGATGATGATATGGTGGCAGCTGCGGCAACCGTACCGGGCGTCAACGCCGTCGCAGGCTTCAGCACTCTCGATGCGCGCATCGTGGGACCCGATGGCACATTTGCTGACATTCAATTTACCGCAGTGGAAGACCCGAACACACTGACCTTGAATTTGCTCAAGCCGTTACAAGGTGAGATGTCTCTCCCAGCATACGGAAATCGAGAAACGATCCTCGATGGCGCGGCAGCTTCGCTCGGCTTCCAACCTGGCGATATGATCCTACTTGAACTGGAGAACGGCAAACGGCGCGAAATAAGATTTACAGGCTATATGCATGATGTAACGGGTTTTCCATTTAACCTGACCAACCGGGCAACCGCCTATGTGACACCCGAAACCCTCGAATGGTTAGGTGGCTCGTCAAACTATAACTTGCTGGCTGTTAGTGTAGCAGAACATCCCACCGACCAGAAGCATGTGACGAAAGTGGCGCAGGCTGTTGCTAATCGTCTGGAGCGCGCCGGCGTGATCGTGAATTTTGTCTCTGTCTACCAACCTGGACATCACTTCGCTTACAACATCACACAAGGCATTTTCTTTGTGCTGGGTGTTCTGGGATACCTCACGGTCCTATTATGCGCATTCTTGATCATTAATACAGTTACTGCTTTGATGACGCAACAGACCCGCCAGGTTGGAATTATGAAGGCGACGGGCGGCGGAACGTTACAAATCTTCGGGATGTATTTGGTGCTGATTAGTGGTTTTGGTATCGGGGCCCTGGTGATCGCCATTCCGCTGGCAGACCTTGCATCACAATTCATCGGTGGGCGCATGGCGGCATGGCTGAATTTCCTTCCAAGTCCTTACCGAGGCTATACCGAGACGCTGATCCAGCAGGTTTTCGTCGCTGTCGGTGTACCCTTGCTGGCATCCATCCTGCCCGTCTATAACAGTGTCCGCATAACAGTCCGCGAGGCGATCAGCGATTACGGGCTAGGCGGCAATGCGAAACCGAAGATTGAGACGGTCAATAAGAACTCTGTATTGATCCCGCGGCCGATGCGCCTTTCTTTGCGCAATACATTCCGGCGCAAGACACGACTTGGATTGACTCTCTTTACGCTCATACTGGCCGGCGCTGTTTTCATTGGCGTATATAACCTCTGGGCTTCTTTTGGAAAAGTTATCGATGATGTTCAAGGATATTTTCTATCAGACATCAATGTGGTTTTCAGCCACGCATATCGCTACGACGAAGTGGCTGAAATAGCCGAGAGCTTGCCGGGCGTACAAGGCACGGAAGGCTGGTTGGAATATCCCGCCACCTTGATCTCCGATGTCAATGAGGCCGGGTCACAGATCGTTTTTGTCGCACCGCCCTCGGACTCGACCTTGATTGATCCTATCATTACTTCCGGTCGGTGGTTAACCCCAGAGGACGAGAACGCCATCGTAATAGGGAATCACCTGCTGCAAAGATTTCCCGACCTTAAAATTGGAGATACGTTAACAATAGAGGCAAATGGCAAAAAGTCGCCGTGGCGAATTGTGGGCATCTATAGCATTACAGGGAACATCAGTCCGCCTTTACTATACGTGAATTATGAATATCTCAGTCGCCTGATCAAGCAGCCTGGACAGATTTTTTCGCTACGCGTGATCACGTCGGGCCATGA
>DASTOH010000153.1:0-4656 GCA_035720235.1 Anaerolineales bacterium
TGGACCCGGCCATATCACAGGTTACACATTTGGGAAGGTAGAAACCGGCACGTAACGGCCAGGCTGCGCGCTTGTGCGGACACTTTCTCTATGTTCGTAGGACCCACTTTTGGACATAGAGAGCTACTCAGATAAAGCCGAGCTCATGGCGTCGGGTGATGCGCTTGGGGCTAGGTGGCTGGGATGAGTTCGGAAATTAGTTTAAGCCCATTTTGCCATAATAGAATATACGTTCTATAATCTTGTTAAGCTTTCAATTCGATGTTCTTACAGAAAGGAATGGTAAGGAGACTATTATGCAAAAACTACATTTTTCAATGCTGATCAATGCGCCAAAAGATAAAGTCTGGCATGCGATGCTAGATGATCAGCCCTATCGAGAGTGGACGAAGGCATTTAATGAAGGGTCGTATTACAAAGGGAGCTGGGAGAAAGGGTCCAAAATACTTTTTCTTGGCCCTGACCCAAACACGGGTGAGGAAGGCGGCATGGTCAGTCGGATCGCTGAAAACAAACCGTATGAGTTTATTTCCATAGAACATCTGGGTATCGTGCAAAACGGGGTTGAGGATACCACGAGCGAAGCGGCCAGAAAGTGGGCGCCGGCCTTTGAAAATTACACGTTTAATGACAAGGACGGAGCCACCGAAGTGCTCGTGGATATGGACGTAGAAGATGAGCATGTCCAAATGTTCAACGAAATGTGGCCGAAAGGTTTGCGGAAACTCAAGGAACTGGCCGAGAAATAGAAAGCATTTGTCGCCAAAGAAAAGTTTGAAATTGTCCTTTCCGCTCCGGTTCAAGGCGAGGCGGGCGGAAGGGGGGTATGGATATTCGTGTCGAATGTGTAACCCCTGATGGTCTCTCTGGCAAGAAAAGAGATTTGGTTTCGTGGTATTTTTCAATTGATTGGCATTCTTGGGGAGAGTCCGTTTGTGAGTAAATTGCGAAAGGCAGAAAGCGCCCAACACCGCGTGCAGTGGACAGGTGGGTATGCGCCGCGTTTTCAGGCATTTTTCTCGGCTTTAGGTTTTTTCCGGTTCGACGGCGACTCCACCCTCCCACCCACCGCAGCTAACGCACACCGTTAGCCCGCTCGCAATAGACACAGTATTTGACATAGGGAAGAAATCATGAAACCTCTTCAAGGAAAAGTTGCTCTGGTAACAGGGGCAAGTCGTGGTGTCGGTAAAGGTATTGCGCTTGGATTAGGTGAATCGGGCGCTACGGTTTATATCACGGGGCGAACCATTCAGGATGGGCAGAGTGCAGCAAAACTGCCAGGCACTATCTATCAAACTGCAAAGGAAGTGACGAATCTAGGTGGTCAAGGTATTGCAGCGCAGTGTGACCATCGCAATGACGATGAAGTTCAGGCTGTCTTTGCGCGAATTCAGGCTGAACAGAATCGGCTAGATATTCTGGTCAACAATGTTTGGGGCGGTTATGAACACTACACCGACGGAACAGAATTTTGGAAGGAAAAAGGTTTCTGGAACATGCCTGTTGCTCGTTGGGATGCCATGTTTCAATCGGGTGTGCGGGCTCATTATGTGGCAAGCGTCCTTGCCGCACCGATGATGATTGCACAGAAGTCAGGTCTAATTGTTAATATCTCTTTCTTCGCCGCCCAACGAAATGACCGTGGTGTTGCCTATGGCGTTGCGAAAGCGGCTTCAGACCATATGGCAACTTGCATGGCACATGAATTACGAGACCACAATGTATCAGCGTTATCGCTTTACCCTGGATTGGTTCGCACTGAATCTGTACTCAAAGCAGATTTTGATTTGTCCAATTCTGAGTCGCCACAATTTATCGGGCGTGCGATTGCTGCCTTGGCGACCGACCCCCAAATCATACTCAAGTCTGGGCAGATATTGGTAGCCGCTACGCTTGCACAAGAATACGGATTTACAGATATTGATGGAAAACAACCTCGACCGATTACTGTTGATGAAGCATAGCATCTTTGAAAAAGAAAAAGCGGGCTAACACAGCATGCATCCGAACCCCGGCAACGAACGCCGGGGCCGTGGTGGTAGGACTCCGCGCGTTTTTTGAGCAGTTTTATAGCTCCGAGCTGGTTCCGTCAAAGTGGCGTGATCTCGTCCCGGGCGAGCGCCGGGATGCTGCGCAATCCCGCCCATGCTTCGCGACAGGTAACGTGAGCGGTTGGGCGAGCGTGTTTTCAAGCATTTTCCACGCTCGAAAATCTCTGGAGGAGACTTTAATGCTAAAGAAACATTTGTTGATTCTGATAGCAGTGGCGGCAATGCTTGCAATGGCGGCATGCTACCCGGCGAGCGACTCAACCACAGCCTGTCCCAGCCCGACCACAGACACGAAACTCTTGATGAATGAAGAGCATGGTTATTGCCTGCTTCATCCAACTGGGTATAACGTAGTGTATCCCCCTATGGAGACTTGTCTTGCCTATACTGTAAACTCCATGGAATGTCAATTTGTAACTTTCGCTGGGACAGATTCTCCCCCAAGTGCCTGGATTAATGTGGATGAGGCCTTGAGCCGCACCGCCGGTGAAGTGGTGGACGCGGAGATTGCCATTCTTGGTTCAGGATTCAACATTGAGCGTACGATCCTGACAGTAGACGGCGAACGAGCAGTTCTGATGGACGGCCTTCCAGGCGCGGACCCTGTACGCAAGCTCGTGATCGTTCATAACGACTTGCTATACACGCTGACCTTCACACCCTGGGACAAGAACGATACGGCGCTGGTCAATCTCTATACAACGATCGTCAACTCGCTCCACTTCCTGCCCGTGGACTTGAAGCCAATGGCGACAAAGACAATGTTGCCTGCGGGCTTTCAATTATCCTTTGTCTATCCAGTGGATGGACAGGTGGTTGACCACGAGCACGACTATCTATTCAAGGTGACTGATATAGAAGGCGCGCAGGCATACCAATGGACATTTTCCCAAAATGGAATGATCGTCTGGGATAATTTACGCGATGAGTCAGGGCTGACTTCAGGCGGGACATATGCTATCCTTGAAGGAAGTCCTTCACATGCCAGATTTTCTCCGGGCGAAGTCGAGGTGGCTGTACGCGCCCTCATGGTGGGCGATTATTACACCAGTGCAACAGTCATTACCATTATTCTTCGACCTGTCGAAAAATAACAAATAGGTCTTTCTCTACTCATCGGAATTCTTGACTTTAGATGGTAACAGGAGATTCAGCCTGCCCCGCGACTCAAACTACGCTAAAGAGAATTGCGCCTGCACCGCTCGCATCCGCGCCCTGGTAGCGGACTTATGCGAAAGGAAAGTGCTCCACCCGTGGGTGAACATTAGACGATGAGGTCTACCTGCTTGTCGACGACCCCTTCGATTGCGTAGCACTCAGGGTAAACTCCAGGAGTGTCGAAACACACCCGTGCCCGCACAGGCCTACGCAAGCTGTTCAGCCAGTTCTTTCAATGCTAATAGAAGGAGAACTCAAGAATGCGACCAGAAGTATTTACAGAGCCTTTTTTTACCTTCTTCGCCGAGGCATTTGGCGTCAGCCCTTCTCCGTCCGGTTATTTTCTAGACACCGGTCAATCGGGCCTGCTCGGAACAATCCATCAACTCACGGCAGAGGCGGCCTCAGCGGGCGGGGAATCTGGAGAGACAACGATCGCAGCGCATTGCGGCCACATCCTCTTTCTGTTGAATTTCTTCGCCGCGGTAGAGCGAGGCGAAACGATAACTCCAGATTGGGAAAGCAGTTGGGCGATCCAGGTCGTGAATGACGAGGCATGGCAATCGTTACGCGAATCCCTTCAAGCCGCCTATGAGGATATCGTGGCGCGATTGAAGGCACGTAATCCATGGCCTGAAGAAGCCGTAGGTCCAGCGATGCTATTACTGGTTCATTGTGCATATCATGTCGGAGAAATCCGACAGCGATTAAGCTGGATCGATCATTAATATAAGTGAAAACATGAGACAAGGAGAATATACGATGCCGTCTTTGGAAATTGACAAGCCGACGATCAAGCAGATGGATGTCATCCAGTCCGCCTGGAATAAGATCAGAGCTCAACTGGAAACTGAAAAAGCCCGGATCTATGAGGCGATTGGGAATTACCCATCCCCAATCGCGGCCTGCGATCAGCAGTTCAACTACCTTCTTGAGGAACAAATAAGGATTTCACGTGAGTTGCATCGGTTGAACGAAGCCACCACCGCCAGCCTCACGATTGCAGATTCCATCGAGCTGATTGACGAATTCATTCGATCATCCGGTTACGTTGACCCTGAAGCAGAGCAAACGATCAGGTCATACTTGCAGGAAGGGCTTTCCCGGCTCTACCCCTGAACTTTGGTAGTTTTAAGATAACCCCTGGTTTTGCCCCTATTCTGAAAACCAAGACGCTCGTAAAAACGTTGTGCGGCCTGGTTGGTGCTTGCCGTATCTAAATGTAGGTGATGATAGTTTTGAGAGCGCAGATACGAAATCAACAATTGCATGGATTTCGTGCCCCACCCCTGCTTCTGGGAGTCCCTGACAATTTCAATCCACATCAAGTAGGCAATATCTGTTGTATACCCACCGGTCAAATTATCCAAATATCGAACCTGGATCGTCCCAATTGGATGATTCAACAAACAGATTTCATACTCCTGCATGCCTGGTTCAAGGC
>DASTOH010000154.1:0-4343 GCA_035720235.1 Anaerolineales bacterium
CGACGAAGCCTATGAGATGGCGAAAAAATATTGCTTTCCCAAGGGTCCGAACTTCATGTACTTTGAGACGGGTCAGGGCTCCGAACTCTCCGCTGACGCGCACAACGGTTGGGACCAGCTCGTGCTCGAAGCGCGTTGTTACGGTTTTGCCAAACGATACAGCCCATACCAGGTTAACACGGTGGTCGGCTTCATCGGTCCCGAATATCTTTATGATGCGCGCCAGATCCAGCGTGCGGGACTCGAAGACCATTTCATGGGCAAGCTCACAGGCATCCCGATGGGCTGCGACGCCTGTTACACCAATCACGCCCGCGCGGACCAGAACGCCATCGAGAATTTGGCGGTCATGCTCACCGCGGCAGGCTGCAACTACTTCATGGGCGTGCCGATGGGCGATGACTCGATGCTCTCGTATCAATGCACCTCCTTCCACGATGCGCCCACGCTGCGACAGCTGTTCAAGCTGCGACCTGCGCCTGAATTCGAAAAATGGATGGTTGACCTGGGATTGATGCGAGATGGCGTGCTCACGGAAAAAGCAGGTGACCCGTCGTTCTTCTTGAAACGATGAATGTCATTGCGAGCCCCGAGCCTTAAACGGCGAGTGGGCGAAGCAATCTCCACGCTAATAGGAGATTGCTTCCGCAGGCTCGCAATGACATAAAAGGAATTTATTTATGGATGACGCCAATCTGAACGCGATCGTAGATGCGATTGTCCGCGAACTCAAAGCCTCAGGAGCCGTGAGGACCTCCGCTTCTGACTCAGCCGCGCCTGGTTCGGTTTCGACGATGGTATCTTCACCCTCAGCCGTTCCCGTCAAACCACACTCGCAAACTCCCCGCGAAGCGTCAAGTCTCACCATAGATTTGCCTGACCCAACGCTTCCTGAATCTCGTTATTTTCCCCGCGTCAAGAATCCCAAAGACCTGCCGGCACTTCGTGCGATGATTGCTACCACCACGGCGCGGATTGGCGTTGGTCGCGCTGGTCCGCGTTATAGCACGGCCTCATTGCTATTGTTTCAAGGCGACCACGCCGTAACGCAAGACGCGCTCTATCGCGATGTCGACCAAAAATTGCTCGATGAATTCAAGCTCTTTACCGTTCAGACCAAGGTCACAGGTGGCAAACAGGAATATCTTCTCCGGCCTGATTTGGGACGGCTGCTGAATGATGACGCCAAACGAATCATCAATGAGAAATGCCAGAAGAATGTCAACGTCCAACTCTGTGTCGGTGACGGTTTATCTGCTGCGGCAATTGAGGCCAACCTGCGACAGATATTCCCGGTCATCCGGCAGGGCCTGCAAAACGCGGGTCTGACGTTCGGTACTCCCTTCTTCATCAAATACGCGCGCGTCGGTGTGATGAATGATGTAGGTGAACTCATCAAGCCTGATGTGGTCATCTTGTTGATCGGCGAGCGCCCCGGTTTAGGGCGGGCTGAATCCATGAGCGCGTATATGGGTTATAAACCGAAATACGGTCATACAGATGCCGATCGGGATGTGGTCTGCAATATCTTCGAGAACGGCGGAACGAATCCATTGGAGGCAGGAGCTTTTGTGGTACAACTCGCGCAGAAGATGCGCAAAAGCCAGGCCTCGGGTGTGAAGTTGAAGATGATAAAGTAAAGTACTCGCGCTCCCGAAAGCCCTCGGGACTACCCTGGCACCGTGCGGCTTAAGCGGTGCCGCTCAGGGCGAAAGAGAGAATTTATGGCAATCCTCGATCCAATCTATGCAACCCCTCTCTGTGTTCAACTGATTCCCCAGGTGGACCGTAATTTCGCGGACCAGCTCAAGTTGACTTCCGAACAGCGTTCCATCGGCCTCATCAGTTCGGACAACGACGATGCGACCTATGTGTCCATCGATGAAGCAACGAAGATGGCAGACGTGGAAGTGGTGTATGCGCGATCGTTCTACGCGGGCGCAAAACATACTTCAGGGAAACTCTCAGGGGAGATCATGGCGATTCTGGCAGGACCAGATCCGGCCGAAGTTCGGGCCGGGCTGAATGCCGCGGTCCAATATATGAAGAATGATGCTGTTTGGTATTCCGCGAATGACGATGATTCGATCGCATTCTTTCCGCATGTGATATCAAGGACTGGCACATATTTATCGAAAGTCTGCAACATCCCGGCTGGAACACCGATTGCGTATCTCATCGCGCCGCCGAATGAAGGTTTGGTTGCACTGGATGCCGCGCTCAAAGCTGCAGACGTTACAATTGTGTCACTGACCATGCCGCCCTCCGAAACGAACTATATGGGCGTGATGCTTACCGGCGACCAGCCCGCCTGCGTGGCTGCCGCCAGGGCCTTTCAAAATAAAGTACTAGAGGTAGCGAGCAATCCGATTAACTACTAAACTGCTTGAACCGCGAAGACGCTAAGGTCGCGAAGATTCTTTCGTCTTTCTTCCTACCACCTTCGTGTTCTTTGTGTCCTTCGTGGTAAAAAGGTTTTCTTATGGCTGACTTTGACAGCGACCTTCAATCCATCCAGGAAGCGCGAACTCTCGCCGTGCAGGCCCGTGATGCGCAGCGAAAATTCATGCACGCCACGCAAGCCGAAGTGGACCGTATCTGCGCGGCGATGGCGCAGGCCGCGGCAGACGCGTCAGTCACGCTGGGAAAAATGGCCACTGAGGAAACAGGTTACGGTGTTCCCGAGCACAAAACCCTCAAGAATTTACTGTCGTCACGATTATTGTGGGAAGCGATCAAGGATATTCCGACAGTGGGTGTGATCCGCAGTGACCCGCTCAAAAAAACATATGACATCGCCTGGCCCATGGGCGTCGTCGCGGCGTTGACGCCAAGCACGAACCCAACTTCGACAACGATGTACAAGATTTTGATCTCTGTCAAGGCGAAGAATGCGATTGTCTGTGCGCCACATCCGTTCGCGGCAAAATGCTGTGTGGAGACAGCTCGCATTATGGCGGAAGCGGGGGAGCGGGCTGGCATGCCCAAAGGATTGGTATCCTGCATGAGCCAGATCACTCTCCCGGGCACACAGGAATTGATGAAACACAAATATGTGGCCGTCATCCTTGCCACGGGCGGCTCGGACATGGTACGCGCCGCGCATTCGGTCGGCAAGCCCGCCTATGGCGTGGGCCCAGGCAACGTGCCGGTGTATGTAGATCGCTCGGCTGACCTGCCGCGCGCTGCCAAATACATCGTAGCCTCGAAGGCGTTCGATCATTCCGTGATTTGCGCGACAGAACAATCGGTTGTTGCGGATGCTCCGATTGCGGCGCAGCTCGAAGCGTTAATGAAGGCCGAAGGAGCCTTCTTCGTGGATGACAGGATCAAACAGATCCTTGCGCAGAATTTGTTCGTGGGCCACTTACCGAATCCAAAAGCAGTGGGGAGGAGCCCGCAGCAGCTGGCACAGATGTATGGATTCAGTGTCCCTGACTGGGCGCGCATTCTTGTCGTCAGACTCGATAGCGTTGGAAGGGAAGATCCGTTATCAGGCGAAAAACTAACCACGGTCCTGGGTTGGTACGAAGCCGACGGCTGGGAGGCGGGCTGCGAACGGTGTATTGAACTCATCAATTACGGCGGGCGTGGTCACTCGCTGGTCATCCACGCGCGCGATGAAAATGTCATCATGCAGTTTGGTCTTGAGAAACCTGTGTTCCGCATCGTGGTCAATACGTTTGGCACACTTGGAACCACAGGTTATACAACCGGAGTCATGCCTTCGATGACGCTCGGTTCAGGCGGCGTGGGCGGAGCGATCACAGGTGATAATATTACTGTTCATCACTTGTATAACGTGAAGAAGCTGGCGTATGAAATCCGCACTCCGCCCGAGGCCGCATTCGCGCCTGGCTCCACGGATGACCCCACGCAGAAACGAGCGTTTACTGGAGGAGCAACTTCGGTGCCTGCTTCTGGTGCATCCAGTTCGATGGATTCTCAGGTGGAAGAGATTGTGAGGAGAGTGTTGCTGGAGTTGAAGAAATAATCCTGCGCTCCCAGAAAACCACTGGGACCAAAATGAGCGGAGCGCAGACGAAATGCATGTATGCAAATGCCGCTTCGTCTACGGTCTTCGACGAGCACTCAGACCTCCGCTCAGCGCGAGGAAAATAGATTAGAACTCAGATTTCAGGTATTGAATCATGTTCAATCTCTGACATCCGATGTCTAATCGGGAGTAACGCAAGATGTCAGCCTTCGACACGGCTTCGCCAGTCAGGACGGCGTCTTACGTTACAAAACCTCATCGCAAAAGGAGATGTAAGCCATGCCCGTAGATGTTGCAATGATTGCCCTTGGAATGGTCGAAACCAAAGGTCTGATCGGCGCGATCG
>DASTOH010000155.1:0-17371 GCA_035720235.1 Anaerolineales bacterium
AAGGTCTCGTGGAATATGCCATCATCCTCGCGCTGATCGCCATCGTCGTGATCGCAGTGATGGGCATCCTGGGCAAGAAGGTCAATAACACCTTCAACAGCATCCAGAACTCCCTGCCTTCATAACTGGCCGAGAGTCATAAAACGAGAAAGCCTCGTCGTGAGACGGGGCTTTTCATTTTCCACGGACGTCCCGTCAGGATGTATTACTTCACCAGGCCGGATAACTCCACCTGCGATGCTCGAACATATTCACGAAATTCAGCGTAATAGGCATCATTGACCGGCAGCAACTCGTCAATGTCGTAGGCGGTTTTGATTGCGGCTTTTCCATCAGTGGTTTGCAATATGGCAGGAATTATTTCGGCAAGCAGATCGCGCATCTCCGGCGGCATGCTGGTGGAAAATGCCAGTACTTCGTAGGGAATGATCTCCGGTATGCGCCAGACGACGAGCACTTGCTCCATCAGGTCGGGATATTGATCCTCCAGCGAGGGGAATTTACGCGCATCCACATAGGTTGCGCCAAAATCGCAGATGCCGCCGGCATAGATCGAACGGACCACTGTGGGATGTCCCTGCACGAAGGCGGCGGGTTGGGTGGTGACCTGATGTTTGTTGAGATAACCCAGCGGAAGGACGTACCCAGATGCGGAGAACTCGTCGCTCCAGCAGGGTTTTTTGTCGGCAAATTGGGCCAGCGCTTCGGCTGCCTCAGCGGAATTTATTTGGGACGCCTCATTGAAATACGATTTGAATTCGCCTTTGCGGGAAGCAATGAATTGGGCGCCATAGGCTGTTTTTTCTTCCTTGACAACCGCGTAGACTGCATGGACCAGCCCCATTTGATAGGCCAGTTCGTACGAAAAGGGATCGAGCAACACAATATGGGCGTTCCCTTTTTCAAGCGCCTCGACCAGGGTTGAATACGAATCCGGAACGATGACAACAACCACATGGCCTGTCCGCTGGGTGAATTGGTCTGCCAGCACCCTGGCAGCCTCGGTTTGGGCCTGGGTGTTGGAGGAGGGAGGCAAGGCCAGGATCAGTGGATTTTCCACCAGACCAAGTTCAGCGGTAGGCAGAGGCGGCAGGGCGGTATGGGTGGGGGTAACCGCCGGGACAGGTGTAGGTGTGGCGGTTGGCGGCGTGACAGTTGAAACAGGAAGTGAGCAACTTATCAGGACCGTCAATACAAACAGGATCGATGCTAACCTGCGGTTCATCTGATAAGATTATAATACGCACATGAAAAACAACCTGCTCTCCCTTTTATTAATAATCATTATTGTGGCGGCAGCGTACATGATCGTGCAAACCATCCGTAGCACTGCAGAGGCGGCCACCCAGCCGTTTCAGACCTTGAACGAGCAAAGCCAGGCCATGCAGACCCAGGTGGCAAATCTGCTACATCCCACGCCGACGATTATCCCGGATCCGGTGACCTATATCAACGAGATCCGCGCGCTGGCGCGCCTGGAAACGATCCAATATAGCGTCGAGAAGGTGATTACCGGTGAAACGGGCGGAGGAACTTTTCAGACCTTGTTCGGCGACAAAATCCTGTTTGTGGGGCACGGCACTGTCATTGCCGGACTTGATATGGAAAAACTCCAGCCCGAGGATATGCGCTTTGAGAACGGCGTGCTCACCGTGAAACTGCCCCCGACTGAAATCCTGGTCGCCACGCTGGACAATGAAAAATCCTATGTCTATGACCGTCAGACGGGGGTGTTGACCAAGCCAGACCCCAACCTCGAAACGCTGGTGCGCCAGCGGGCTGAGGAAGAAATCCTCAAAGCCGCCATCGAAGATGGAATCCTGGAGCAGGCCAAGATCAATGCGGAGGCCTATTTATTCAAGTTCTTCGCAGCACTGGGTTTTCCGAATACGATCTTTGTGGACGACCCTGGCTAAGTAGGGCGGATTGCCCCTTGGGGGATGCCCGAAGGGCGCAATCCGCCTTACGATCGCTTCGTCCACGAAACGTGATCGTATTTTTCCGCAACCAATTCGTCTGACCGGCTGGATTCGGAGTCAGACAGCTCTCCCCTCTCCAAACAGATTCCCAATTGCGCTTCAAACGCCTGGATGAAGGCCTGCGCGGCTTCCTTCCAACTGACCACGCGCCCTAAAGCGGATTCAACCGTCGTCGCCCGTTCCAGTAATCGCTTTGATGCGTTCGCCCGTGCCGTTTCATTTTCAAAAACCAGCGCCTGGCAGATACGCGCGAGATCTCCGGTGAGCGGCAGCGACCCGTGTTGCAGCACACCTTCTTTTTTGCGCGCCTGGGCTGACCCGATGAGCTTTTTTCCATCTACTGTGATTTCATAAGTGGAAGGTACCTCAAAACAAACCGGGTTGGTGTAGGTCACGTTTGAAACGTGACTTACGGCCTCTTTCATTTCAACAAGGATTCCCAAACTTTTTACTGCCAGCAACAGAGCCTGCGCCAGGCGGTTATAACTTTCAAGGATACTGCCTGCCACACGCGGCTCATCCACCGGCGCGATGACAGAGTAGGTCAGTTCGTCGGTGTGCAAGATAGCTCGGCCGCCGGTGGCGCGGCGGACGACCTCCCAGCCGTTCTGATGGAGGCGAAGCATGTCCACATCTGCGAAGGGCTGGGCTTGCCCCAGGGAAAGACAGGCTGGGGTCCACGCGTACAGGCGCAGGGTCGGCGAAGATGCGCCGCGTCCGATATGTTCAAGAATCGCTTCATCCACAGCCATGTTCCATGCGCCGCGGGTTGCCCGCTCTGCGGGGGTAATGAGTAATCGCCAGGAATTCATGCGGGTATTGTACTTGAATGTTACAAAACCAAAAACAGACAGTTTTTGGCACCTGTTTATCGGGCTTTGGGTTTATGATGATAGCGAACGCCCGGTGTAAGTGTGCTTGATTTCAATGTTCGCAAGGCGTATCGTGAAAACGGCAGGTACATATTTGGTTTCATGCGTGCTGGAATGGGTATACGGGAATTGGAGTAGCTTATGAAGAAGACCGATAAACTCTTGATCGGGATCGTGGCTGGGATCCTGCTATTGGTTCTGGTTGCATTTGGGATTGCCCTGACCAGGCCTAAACCCACGTATCAGGCCGAGGATAAGCCCGAAGGCGTGGCGTTCAATTATTTGTTTGCGCTGCAACAGGAGGATTATGAGCGTGCCTACGGATATCTTTCGCCTACAATAAAACGTTATCCACGTACTGTGGAAAAATTCAGAGATCAGGTCCGCGATTACTCGTGGAATTTCAGAGCAGTAGATGACACTTCCACGACGCTCGAAGTTGATTCGGTTGAGGTGAACGAGCAACTTGCCTACGTAGGAATTCGTGAAACACAATTCTATGAGGGCGATTTGTTCAGCAGTTCTGAACATTCGCGTGTCTTTGAGATGACCTTGCGCCAGGATGAAAACGGGCAATGGAAAATCGTAGAGTCAGACAGTTATTGGGTTCATTGCTGGAGTGACTCGCAGGGTTATGGATGCCCTTGATGTTTGACAATTCGGTAAGAAGACTGATCCATGTAGGCTGGAGGTAGAAATGAATGCAGCCCGTCGTTGGTATATTTATCTGGTTTGCGCCATCAGCCTGCAGGCGGTGACCTGGGCGGTGATCGCGCTGTTACGCAACCTGCTGGCGCGGGGCGGAGGTGGAGTAACCTCCATCGCGTTCCAGATCGCGACCATCCTCATTGCCCTGCCGATATTTCTTGTCCACTGGCTGTGGGCGCAGCGCCTGGCCGCCCGGGAAGTAAGCGAGCGCGAGGCTGGCCTGCGCGGCCTCTACCATTATGGCATGATGGCGGGCTTTCTGGCCCCCGTCATTGCCAATGCTTATAGCCTGTTTGCTTACCTGTTTTGGCTGGCGGCGGGCAGGCCAGGCTTTGACTCTTCGTTTGGCTATGAGTCCACCCCGGTTCGGGGGATTCTCTACAACCTGATCGCGATCATTGTCTGCGCCCTGTTATGGTTCTATCAACAGCGGGTTGCAGCCGAGGATTCGAAATCCATCACGGAAGGCGATAGTTTTGCCACGGTGCGCCGCTTGTATCTGTTTGTATTCAGCGCCTGGGGGCTGATCATGACAACCCTGGCGGTCATCCATATGATTCGCTGGATCATGTTCCAAGTTGGAAGCGGGAATGATGCGCTGGTTCTGGGCGGGAACATTGGGTATCTGATGGACGAAGTGGCACGCCTGATAGTGGGAGTGCCGATCTGGTTGATCTTTTGGCGTCAGGCCCAGTCCATGTTCAGTGGACCCAGCCAGGCAGAACAGGAATCGGCTTTACGGAAGTTCTACCTTTATACAACCGTATTTGTGGCGGCGCTCAGCGCAGTGACAAACATGACCTTGATTTTGGCTGGTCTCTTGCGGCGCGTGCTGGGTCTGCCCTCCCAGGGAGACATTCGTACACCGCTCCCGATCATCCTTGGCATGGCTGTGCTGTGGGCCTACCATGCCTTTGCGTTGAGAGAGGATGCTGCACGTTCCTCTGAGTCTGCAAAGCAGAGCGGCATCCGCAGGTTGTATTTGTACCTGATCGCGGGGGTCGGGCTGGCGGCCTTTCTGGTGGGATTAAGTGGCGACATCAGCGTATTGATCCGGTTGTTCTCACAGCGCTTTGCCGACTCATTGCGAGAGTCATTGGCCTGGTTCACGGCTGCACTGATCACGGGACTTCCGGTTTGGCTCATCCCCTGGCGGCAGGCCCAACTGGAGGCCCTGGCACTCACGCCGGAGGGAGTGGCAGCGCGTCGTTCCGTCGTTCGGAAGATTTACCTTTACTTCTATCTTTTTGTCGCCACCATGACGGTGCTTTCCAGCGCGGTCTACGTTTTGTACCGGTTGTTGTCACTGGCTTTGGGCGAACGTGGAGAAGGAAACCTGGCCACTGGCATCGCCCAGGCCGTGGCTTACGCACTCGTGGGAATTTTGGTATGGCTGTATCACGGCTCGGCCCTGCGCGGGGACGGCGACTCAAACCGGCGTGAGCTGGCGCAAAGGTTAAAGGACGTCCGCGTGGCTATCGTGGATACGGGCGGAGCGGGCCTTGGCCAGGCCTTGTTGGGCAGGTTACAGCAGGAGGAGCCGACTTTGAACTTCGACCTGGTCACTTTACCCGCGCAGGATGACGAGGCCAGGCAAGCCATCAAAACCAGGCTGGAAACTGCGGGCGTGATTGTGGGTCCCTGGTTCATGGCGTTGGATCGGCGCACGAGCGATGCTGATGTGGCTCATACCGTGGTGAATAGTCCCGCACGGAAGATCATGATTCCTGTTCCTATGTCAGGTTGGGATTGGGCCGGAGTCGACGCCTGGAATACGGAGGAGTTAATGCAGCAAACGGTACGCGCGGTGCGACAATGGGCTGGTGACGAGGAGATCAAAGCTGTCCGCCCGATGACGACTGGAGGCATTATCGGCACCGTGATCGGCGTATTGATCCTGCTGATCCTTCTGGTGATTCCGGTGCTGATATATTTTACAGGCGGGTTCTAGGCGGAAAACGTTCCCTGTGTTACAGCGCAATATGATGTGGTAACCACTGAAGGCCTGACCACTCAACCAGCTTCCTGAAAGGCCCGCAATTCCTGCAAAGCGGTTTCCAGCATTTTTTCCGGTATTTCCTCCAGGGGCGGCTTGACCGACCATCTTGGGAATCCATGCAGGCGATGAAGCAGTGCTTTGACCGTTGGCGGGAAGGGTGGATATTTTTCGAGGATGTGCCTTTGTTCGTTCACGCGTCCTTGTGCTTCTGAAATATCTTTGCCGGCGTTCATCCCATCCCATACCTGGCGTAGATCAGGAGAAATCAAGTTGGCGGCTGCCGTGATGCAACCCGCCGCTTTGTTTTCCATAGCCATTTGCAGATAGGTATCTGTTCCGGTGAAGACGACCAGATCATGACCAAATTTCTCGCCGAGATTCCGCGCCAGGTCCGCATCATGGGATGAGTCTTTGATGCCCGCAAATTGGGTGGGAAAGGCATCTTTCAAACGCGCCAGCAGTTCAAGGGAGAAGCCGATCCCCGCGACATTGGGGAAATGATAGCCGAGAATATACTTATCAGATGGCACGGCCTTTTTGATGAGCTGGCTGAACCAGGCAAAGAGTCCATCATCCGTGGCTTTGCGGAAGTAATAAGGCGGAAGGAGCAACGCGGCTTCAAAGCCGAGATCGAAAGCAAGTTTGGTCAAATCAATGGATTCAGAGAGACTCGGTGTGCCGGTCCCGGCGATCAGGCGGAAGTCTGGATGCTGGTCACGATACTCGCACGCCGCACGCATCAAGTCTGTGCGTTCGATGGGCGAGAAGGAAGGTCCCTCGCCGGTGGTGCCGAAAAGAATTGCGCCGTGACAGCCGCGGTTGGCGAGAAAGCTCAGGAAAACCGGAACAGATTCTAGGTCGAGGGTTGAGGCGGCTGTCAGCGGGGTGACCGCCGCGGTGTAGACTCCCGCGAGTGGATGTGTTGAAGTCATTTTTTCTGTTTCCTTTACCGCTTGTGGCATTGAATAAGCAGGTTTTTTGAACCGTTTTGCAGGCCGGTATCAAACCAAAGGGGCATATGATTACGTCTCTGCAATATCCTTTTTGACAGTGATGTTCCTTCTAATGGGTGACTTCGATGATCCTGTAGGGAAAGATGTTGATGATCTTGGTCGGTCCGCTCATGGTTTCAGATGGCGAAAGGTTACGGCGTTGAAAGTGAGTATGCCCATGGAAGTGATAACGGGGTTGCGCGATGCGGATAAGCCAATTGATGGCTTTGAGTCCCTGGTGTGCCTGGGCCTCTTCATCGTGAATTCCAAAAGGAGGTGAATGGGTGATTAGGATGTCGAGGGCGCGCCCATAGTTCAATTTGTTCAGCATCAGGCGCGGGTAAAGCCGGAAGGCCCGCAAGTAGGCCTCCGCCTGGGTGTATTGGTTGGTCCCATCCGGCCGGTATTGGACAGAGCCGCCCAGGCCGCCGATCAGGAATTTTTTATGGCGAACCAGCTTCAGGTCCAGGTTTGAGCCGCCCTGGGCATACGTGTTTGAATCGAGGGGGTCGTATTTCGGGTCGTGATTCCCCGGCACATAGAACAGAGGCAAGTTCAAAAAGGAGACAAGGTTTTCAAGATAGTGATAAGGCAGATCGCCGCATCCGAGCAGCAATTCAAGGTCCTCAAACTGCCCGCCCGTGCAGAGACTGTACAGGCGTTCAACCACTTCGTCACTGACTACCAAAATTTTCACGATGCTGTATTTTCCCCCAGAAAGGAGTTCCCTGCAAGATGGCGATTGGAGCATAGGTAGAATAGTTTTCGTGCAAGTTACGCAGAAAATGCATGAAATCGTAGGACATTGTACGAAATTGAAATGTTGGATGGCTGTGGGCAGTTGTCAAACCAAGAACTGCAAACTATAATTCAACAAAGTTGGAGGATGTCTGGAAACTAGACTTTTTCCTGAGTTATCGGATGATCAGGGCGGAGAGGGTAATCCGGCTCCCCGTCAACTTCAGGCCGGGGTGACACTGGCCAATCGCTATGCGATTCAAGAGGTTGTTGGGCTGGGCGGCATGGGGTCTGTTTATCGCGCCCGCGACATGCATTTTCCGAATGTGACCAAACTGGTGGCGGTGAAGGAAATGATCAACACCGCGCCAGACCCGCTGGTGCGTGAGACGATCGTTCAAAATTTCGAGCGCGAAGCCAACCTGCTCGCTACGCTCCATCATCCGGCTATTCCCCGCATCTACGATTATTTCAGCCTGGAGAGCCGTTCATACCTTGTGCTGGAATTTATCCATGGCAAGGATATGGAAGCCATCATTAATGATACGAATGGGTTCCTGTCTGAAGAGCAGGTGCTGAACTGGACCATTGAACTGTGTGATGTGCTGGATTATTTGCACAAGCACAAACCCGACCCGATCATCTTCCGTGATATGAAGCCCTCGAATGTCATGATCAACTCGAGTGGTGACGTGATCCTGGTGGATTTTGGAATCGCTAAAGCTTTTCAAACTGGCATCAAAGGGACGATGATTGGCACGGAAGGCTACTCGCCTCCTGAACAATATCGCGGCGAGGCCACACCGACGGCTGATGTGTATGCACTGGGCGCCACCGTCCATCACGCGTTGACGCGTCGTGACCCGCGCCTCGAACCGCCATTTTCCTTTGTAGAACGCCCGCTTCGCCGCATCAACCCGTCTGTCTCTCCGGAATTCGAGACGATCGTCAACCGGGCATTGGAATATGATCCCCAGGGGCGCTTCAAGAGTGCGGCGGAAATGAAGGATGCACTGCTGGCAGTTGCCCGGAAAACCGGTATGCTGATACGCACGGGGCCTCAGACCGGACCGGTAAAAACGAGTGGGATCAAGCCACTTTGGTCGTTCAAGACTGAGGACGAAATCCGCGGCACACCGACGATCTTTCAAGGTGCGCTCTATATCGGATCATATGACAACAATCTGTATTCTGTGAACGCCGCAGATGGGAAGTTTCAGTGGAAGTATCCGACCGATGGCGGAATTGTTTCGCGCCCCCTTGTACTGGAAGGAAATATCTATTTTGGTTCCGAAGATAAGCGCCTGCATGTCGTTTCCGCGCGTTCCGGCAAGGTGGTTTGGACTTATTATACGAATGGCCCCATCCGGTCTTCCCCGCGCATCGCGGAAGGGCATGTCTTTATCGGCTCAGATGATAACAACCTGCATGCGGTAAACCTTAACACTGGGCGTCAGGCCTGGCGCTTTGAATGTGCAGATCCCATCCGCTCCACGCCATTCATTCAGAATGAACTCGTTTATGTGGGATGTGAAGCCGGTGATTATTACGCTATCGATTTTCGGGGCACGTTGAAATGGCGCTTCCATGCCAAGCGTGCGATCACGTCTTCCACAGTGGGCACAGCACAGGCGTTGTATTTTACGTCCGTAGATAGCACCCTGTACGCGCTGGATCCCCGTAATGGCTGGGTGATTTGGCGGTTTCGTTTGGGAAAACCCTCCATCAGCTCGCCGTGTATCGCGGATGAATTTGTGTTCGTAGGCGCTGCCGACGGTTTCCTCTACGCTGTGGAAGCCAAAAGCGCAAAAGAGGTCTGGCGCTTCAGGACCGAACACCAGGTTAATAGTTCTCCAGTGATTTATAAAGATTCGATTTATTGTGGTTCCGTGGATGGCAACCTGTACTGTCTTGAATACCGCACAGGTCGCCTGCGCTGGAAGTTTGGCACCGAAGGGGCCATTACGGGCACACCATTGGTGTATGATGATGTGGTATACATTGGCTCCACAGATCATCAAGTCTACGCATTGCTTGCATAAGGAGTTGTTGTGACTAAATTCTTTAATTGGTTGTTTGGCTGGTTGTTTGGCCAAAAATCCAGTCCTACTAGGACCCTGGATACCGCCAATACTGCCCCGCTGACCGAACAGCAACTGCAAGCCATCGTAGGCAATCAGAATCCACGTTTTGAGCTTCAACAGCTTGTCTCCGCAGCCAGCCAATCGGTGGGTAAACAGCGCGAGTTGAATGAAGACAGCCTCCTGGCGATGACCACCACCATGGCGGGCAATTCCGGAAACATGCCCTTTGGGTTATATATTGTGGCAGATGGCATGGGGGGACATCAGTTCGGAGAAGTGGCGAGCAATGCCGCCATACGGACGGTGGCCGGCTATGTTCTAAGAAAGTTTCATTCCTATCTCTTTCAAATCAAGACCGATACCATGGATGAGTCATTTCAGGAGATCATGCTGGGAGCGGTCAATGAGGCACAAAAATCCATCCAGCGTGAAGCACCTGGCAGTGGAACCACCCTGACCGCCGCGCTGGTCCTGGGGCAACAGATCACGGTGGCTCATGTGGGAGACAGCCGCGCCTACTTTGTTTATCCCGATGGTCGGATTGAAGCAATTACGCGCGATCATTCCCTGGTGAAACGGCTTGAAGAACTCGGGCATATCTCTGCTGAGGAGGCCGAAAATTATCCGCATCGCAATGTGTTATATCGTGCGCTTGGACAGGGTGAGATTCTGGAACCTGATATCTTTACCCTCGCGTTTCCTCAACCTGGCTTTTTGATGTTGTGCAGCGACGGGTTGTGGGGCGTGGTCTCTGAACAGGATATCGTACGTTCGATCAACGAATCACCCACCCTGCAACGCGCCTGCCAGAACCTTATCGCCGCGGCAAACATAGCAGGCGGACCTGACAACATCAGTGTGGTGCTGGTGCAGTTGATCGGATAGTTATGTCACCTGACCAACAGGATTATTATGCGGTCCTAGGTGTTGCGCGGGATGCGTCACAGGAGGAGATTAAGAGCGCCTACTTTCAGGCCGCACAAAAACTGCATCCTGACAAAAATACTGCTGCCGGGGAAACCGAATTATTCATCGGTGTTCAGCGGGCCTACGAGGTGCTTTCCAACCCGAAGCGCCGCGCCTTGTATGATGCCACACTTCCCCCGCAGGAAAAAATAGAGTTCCCCTATCAATATAAAATTATGTATAGCCGTCCAAACCTGGTCCACCTGGATGAGCCGCAAATGCTCTATCTCATTCTGGAACTGGACTCACCATTGGAGGGGCGACGGACCCTTTCGCCGCCCCTGAATGTGTGCCTCGTTTTGGATCGTTCCACCTCCATGAAGGGTGAAAAAATGGATGTGGTGAAATCCACAGCCATACAAGTCCTCCGCAATCTGAGGCCGCAAGATGTCCTAAGCGTGGTAGCATTCAGCGACCGTGCGGAGGTCATCGTCCCTGCGGCATATCACCAGGAACGCGCACGCCTCGAAGCCCGCATTCAAATGATCCAGCCCTCTGGCGCAACAGAAATTTACCAGGGGCTGGAGGCAGGGGTCAAGGAAGTGATGCGCAGCATCGACCCCAAGAGGATCAGCCACATTATCCTGTTGACGGATGGTCATACCTATGGCGATGAACAGCTTTGTCTGGCGCTGGCTTCCAAGGTTGCGGAACACAGGATCGGTATCAGCGCCATGGGAATTGGGCAGGAGTGGAACGATGTTTTTCTGGATGTGCTCGCCACGCGCACCGGCGGGAGCAGCGCCTTTATATCGGAGCCGCAGGAGATCAAGCGTCTTTTGTTGGAAAAATTCAACGCCTTGGCGCAAACCTATGCCGAAGACGTTACCCTGGAACTCAATCCGTTGGAGGGCATCGAACTCTCTTATGGATTTCGCCTTCAGCCGGACCCGGCACCTATCCTGGTGGAGGAGCGCACCCTTTATCTTGGATCAATATTGCAGGATGCTTCCACTCGTGTGATTTTTGAGTATATAATCCAGCCAGAAGCGGTAAAATCGGAGATGGTAACCTTTGTGGATGGCACGCTCAAGGTTATGGTCGCATCCCGTCCGCTTCCCGTACCACCGCTGCGCATGCGGCTTCAGCGCCCGGTGTCGGAACAGCCTGATAAGGGTACTCCTCCACGCGATGTTGTCCAAGCGCTCTCGCGCCTGATGCTATTCCGTATGCAGGATCGCGCGCGCAAGGAAATCGAAAAGGGCAATATTGATGTTGCCACTCGCCAGCTTCAAGCGCTCGCTGCAAATCTGCTGTCACAGGGCGAGCGAAGCCTGGCGCAGACCATCATGTTGGAAGTGGATCACCTGCAAAAGAAAAATACCCTCTCTGCGGAGGGTGGCAAGAAAATCAATTATGGGACGCGTGCATTAATCCTTGCGTCGTCAAACAAGAAGGAGATTGTTTCATGATCATCTGCTCAAATTGTCAGCACGCCAATGTTTCAGGTACCTTGTTTTGTGTGGAGTGTGGCGCTCAACTGGATGGTGTGGAAACCCTGACCACTCAGGCGATCACCCAGGATCAGATCACTGAGGAGTTAAAGAAGAAACAACGGCCTGAGCCACCATCCTCGCCGATCAATAGCTGGATCTCGCTGCATTTGATGGATAGCGGCAAGATCCTGCCACTCGCCTCACGGAACGAGTTTACGCTTGGCCGTTTGAGCGAGGGCCAGCCCATCATGCCGGATATTGACCTGACACCCTACCAGGCCTATGCTTCGGGTGTTTCACGGCTGCATGTGGTGATCAAGCGCGAGTCGAATCGTGTGGTTATCATGGACCTGGGTTCATCCAACGGCACCTACCTCAATGGCCGCCGCCTGAACCCGCACGTGGAAGAGACCTTGAATCACGGAGATGTGGTTGCCCTAGGCAAACTGAAGATTCAGGTGCTGCTTCGCAACATCTGATGGAAAGGCGGGCGTTTATGTCACATACCATTGTCCTGCATATTTCAGGTGAACCGTCGATTGTTGGTGAGGTTGACGATCTTCCCAAAGCCAGTGATACCATCATCACTGTTAGCAACCCGCGCCTGCGCGATGGCAAGGATGTGCACTACCTTGAAGCGAATGTGGTCAAGGTGATTTGGCCCCTTGTTCAGGTGTCCCTGATCGAGATTCTGGCGGACGAAGCGGAAGAAAATCTGATCGGTTTCGTGAGGGAGTAGCATGCCTGAGGAATTTGAACGCCGGCGCATCCTGGTGGTGGATGACGAGGAGCGCATGGTGCGTTTCATTCGCATGAATCTGGAGCACGACGGTTTCCAGGTGTCTGAAGCCTTCAACGGCAAACAAGCCATTCAAAAACTGCGCGATGTTACGCCCGACCTCATTCTTCTGGATGTGATGATGCCGGATATCGATGGTTTTGATGTCCTGGAGACCATTCGGGAGGCGAGTAACGTTCCCGTGATCATGCTCACCGCCAAGGGCGAAGAGGACGACCGCGTGCGTGGTCTTGAACTGGGCGCGGATGATTACATCACCAAGCCGTTCAGCCCGCGCGAGATGGTCAGCCGCGTGAAAGCGGTGATCCGCCGTACGGAGGGAGCGGGCGGTTCGATGCATGACATCATCGAAGTGGATAACCGTCTTAAGATCGATTTCGACCGCCGCGAAGTGTGGCTGGAGGGCAAACTGGTCAAGCTGCGTCCCACGGAATATCGCCTGCTGTATCACCTGGTTCAGAACGCCGGCTGGGTGGTAACACACGATCAGATCCTTGTAAAAGTCTGGGGCTACGAGTATCGTGACGAACCGCATTACGTGCGCCTCTACATTAATTATCTGCGCCAGAAACTGGAGAAGGACCCGGCCAACCCCAAATATATTCTCACCGAACGTGGGGTAGGTTATCGCTTCGTGGATTTCAAGAGACAAAAGGTGCAGGATTAACCCCGGTAACGTTGTTTCATCTGCAGCCATTCCCAATTTCTAACTGACTTTTTAGGACGAGCCCATATTCTTCTTATGTGGCTCGTTATTCTTTAAATTGTCAAAATCAATTTGATGACAAGGATGATGCCGCAATGGCAGATTTTGTGAGAATCTAAACAAGGACTTGTATCGACGGTGTCGAAAGGAGCACGTATGGCTAAAACCAAAAAGAAGGCAGCGAAAAGCGTTTGGAAAACCTGCAGCCGTGGACATAAGTATCGTGGCAGCCGCTGCCCGTACTGCTGGAAAATGGATAAAACCAGGGATCAATGAAAATTTCTGACACGGTTTATATGGAGAGCATACGTTTTTTTAACACTGGCTTTTTATATTAACGGCGTAAACCCGAACAAACAATAGCTAACTATAGAAGGAGGCTGCTATGTCTAATTTAACTCGTTGGGAACCTGCCCGCGAAATGATTACCCTGCGGGAGGCGATGGATCGGTTGTTTGATGATGCCTTTACACGCCCATTCTCCCTTCTGAGACAAGGTGGTTGGTCTGGCGTCTCTGCACCTGCGATTGACATGTACCAGACCGACAATGAGGTGGTTGTGAAAGCTACGATCCCTGGCTTCAAGGCTGATCAAGTTCAGATCAACCTGACCGGTGATGTCCTCACGCTGAAGGGCGAGGTCAAACAGGAGGATGAGCGCACAGATCAGGCCTGGCACATCCGCGAACATCGCTTCGGTGCCTTCGAGCGCTCGGTCGCCCTGCCAACGACCGTCAAGACCGACAAGGCTGAGGCAGTATTCGAGGACGGTATCCTCACCATCACCCTCCCGAAGGCCGATGAAGTTAAACCCAAGACCATCAACATCAAGGCTAAATAAGAAATAAAACCCAGAACCTTGCGAAGGCCACTGGCCTTCGCAAGAATTTTTAATAGCCAGAACCCAAACCTGAAGTTCACAGGTTAATACGTTACCACGTGGGAGCACTCAAAGTTTGTTGGACGCATCTCGTTTCGGCGGACTGCCCTTACCCCTAACGGGGTGCTTCGCAATCGGCAGGGTGCTTCGCGAAAGTCCCGCCTTAGTTCGTGAAAGTCGACTAAAAACCGACTCTGGTGCACCAGTCCGAAGGCGTTGCATTGAGCCTGTCGAAATGACTTCCAGGTACTGAGCAGGCGGCTTTAGCCCCGCTCGTCAAAATCCATCTACAACCTTTTAGTGCACCCTACCACGTGAATTTGCGAAAAAGTGGGTCATCTTGGGGTAAAATCGAGTGCATGCCAAAGCAAACTCCCAAGCAACGCATTATTTTGGTGGATGATCATGAAGTTGTCCGCCTGGGGTTGAAATCCCTTCTGGAACGCCATCCACAGTTCGATGTCATTGGTGAGGCGGGGTCGGCGCGTGAAGCCATCGAGAAAACGGATGTGCTCAAGCCGGATGTGGTGGTGATGGATATCCGCCTGCCGGGCACCTCGGGTATAGAAGCCTGCGAGCAGATTGTGACCAAACACCCGAATGTCAAGGTCATTATGCTGACTTCGTACGCCGAGGACGAGATGCTGTTCTCGGCGATTCGCGCCGGCGCTTCAGGCTATATCCTGAAGCAAATCGGCAGTGATGACCTGGTGAAGGCCCTCGAAGCGGTGGGACGCGGCGAGGCCTTGCTCGACCCAGCGGTGACCCAGAGAGTCTTCCAGGAAGTACGCCGCGCCGTCAAGGAGGAGGAGGCTTCGGCGTTTGCTCATCTGAGCCAGCAGGAAAAGCATGTGCTTCTTCTGGTCTCGGAAGGCAAGACGAACCGCGAGATCGCCAAGCAGTTGTTTTTGGGTGAAGGCACGGTGCGCAACTACGTCTCGAGCATTCTTTCGAAGTTGAACGTGAACAACCGCGCCGAAGCCGCAGCGTACGCGGTGGAGCATAGTCTGCGGGAATATATTTCGACGTAGTCCCTGAAAATGTATAATCACGGAGTTGCCAGCTGGCAACTCCGTTTTTGTTTATGGTGAGAATATGACCCTTTCAACCAGCCTGACCGATGAAGTTGTGACCCTGCGTCCGTTCCGTCTTGATGACGCGGTGCCGTTGCACCAAGCCGTGTGCGAGTCGCTCCTCGAGCTCAAACCATGGATGAGTTGGGCGCACGACGGCTATTCACTGGAGGAGGCGGAGAGTTTCATCAGGATCACACGCGCCCGCTGGGAGGATCGGACTCTTTTTGCCTTCGCGATCAGTGATGCAAAGACGGGCGACATCCTTGGCGGATGCAGTCTCAGTCATATTCACCCGGTGTATCATCTCTGCAACGTTGGCTATTGGGTGCGAACGTCACGTCACGGTGAAGGGATCGCAGGCCGCGCCGCGCGACTGGCTGCATGTTACGGCTTTGAACACGGAGGCATCATCCGGGCGGAGGTCGTGGTGGCGGTGGGGAATGGAAAAAGCGTACGCGTGGCCGAAAAGATCGGCGCGCATTATGAGGGCAGGCTGTTGAACCGCATGGTAGTGGGGAAAGCCATCTACGATGCGCATATGTATTCTATAATCCCGCAGGATTTTGGATTGGTGGCGCGCTTATAATTGGGGTTTGTTCAATGAGAATACTGAAAACCACACCCCGCAGAATAATTCCTGGCCATCTGGAAACAAAACGGAGCGTTTCCTGTTGCATCTCAGAATCCTCAAACATCACGCCACTCGGGTTTTAAGGCGTGGGAGTCTCAGTTGGGGTTTCGGTCGGGGAGGGTGTATCCGTCGGTGTTGGAGACGGAGTGTCGGTGGGGGTAGGTGTCGATGTGCGGGTGAATGTCGGTGTAGGCGTGGGTGTGTTGCTGGGTGTGGCGGTTGGGGTCAACGTGAACAGCGGCAGTTCGATGGGGCTGAGGCCAAGCAGGTCCGAGAGGATCCAGCCGCCCTCGTATTGTCGCAGCGCCGGATCGGATTGACCCGGTGCCACCAAATACCAGATGCCGTCCTCATTTTCGTTTCGCGCCTGGAACCAAAGACATACATTCTTGAATGCACCAGAATCATCTCGCACGCGTAGGAGTTCTCCCAGTGGCGCGTACTTCTGGCTGGGCCCAGAACGGACATAGATGTTATAGACATCAAGATTTCTTATGCACAATTCCAACAAGAATCTAAAGGTTGGGGTAGGCGAGGCAGTCCTCGTAATGGTTGGTGTTTGGGAAGCCGTCCGTGTCACGGTGACAGTAATTGACTCGGTCGGAGTTGGAGTGATAGTGACTGTACTCGAGTTGGTGGGTGTAGATTGTTCAAGCGTAAGAGTTACTGTTGCTGAGGGAGGAAGCGTGGGCGTGGGGGTTGGCGTCGCGACTGGCTGGGATTTGAACGCCCAAACCATTACGAAAAGCAGAAGGATTCCCAGGAAGATGGGAATGGCAAATTTGCGAATTCCCTCCGGTAGGATGCGCTTTTCCAGCGGTTGGATGACCGGCGGTTCGCCGGTGTAGTCCATCGCCTCCAGAAGTTTCCTGAAGTTATCTGCATACTCGCCCGTGGCAAAGTTAATGAAATTGATGGTGTTGAGCGAAAACGGGACGCTGCTTGGCACGAGCATGAGGGGGATGACCTTCTTGCGCAGGGATAGTGCCTGGGTATATTCCTTTCGCACCCATTCTGATTCGATCGAGGTGGGCGTAAGCACGACCAGGACAAACTGGCTTGAACTGATCGCATCCGGGATCCCACGCACCCAGTCATCACCGCCCTGCAGGTCGCTGATATCCCACCAGACATCGTAGCCAGCCTTTTCAAGGTCCCCTGCCAGCTTGCGGACGAAGTCCATATCCTTGCGTGAGTAACTAATGAAGATCCTCTGCATAATGTCCCAACGTTCGGCATTCCTGTTATGTTCCGCGCCTGGCGCCATGTCGGCGTAATGCGTGGAAACCGGAAATTGATCGATGACAGGATATTACCACCCACATGAAATTTGAGGAGGATTGTTTTTTCGAATGGATTGGCTGGAGGCTCGCACTTCTATTTCCCCCACGTTGGATAATCAGGCAACAACTGCTTTATTGATTGGATGCAACCACGCGCAGTTCATCTACGCGGGAGATGTTGATACCTGCGGCGAGATCACATTGCCAGCGATACGACTGATA
>DASTOH010000156.1:0-12150 GCA_035720235.1 Anaerolineales bacterium
TCTAACTTACCCTTGGTGCTTCCATACCTGCCCATGGCCTGGATTGATGAGGTGATTTTGGTGGATGGGCGATCAACGGATGATACGGTTCAGGTTGCACATCGATTAATGCCGTCAATCAAAGTGGTCATGGAAACGCGCAAAGGTAAGGGAATTGCCATGCGGGCCGGTTATGCTGCCTCTTCTGGAGATATTATTGTGCTGCTGGATGCGGATGGATCCAATGATCCGCGTGAAATTCCACGCTTTGTTAAACGTTTGATGCAAGGGGCGGATATGGTCAAAGGGTCTCGTTTTGCGGTGAGCGGCGGGACTACGGATATGACCATGATACGCAAATTAGGGAATAGTGGGCTAGCCATGGTGTCCAATGTAATGTTCAGCCAAAAGTTTACAGATTTGTGCTATGGCTTTCATGCTTTTTGGCGCCACTGCTTGGATTCTTTGGAACTTGAAAAATATGATGGTTTTGAAATCGATACGGGCTTATACCTACAAGCAGTCCGTAAAAATTTGCGTGTTGTAGAAGAACCTAGTTTTGAAGGGGAACGCTTTCACGGTTCGAGCAAATTGAATGCCGTTCGAGACGGTATCCGTGTGTTGAAGACTATCTTCCGTGAACGCTTTGCCATCTATGAGGCAGTTGAACATCTTCCTGGGTTTCGTGGGCATAAACTCTCACATATCCAAGATACTATGATCTCAATACAGTCGAATAGCTTTGAAAACATTCTAATGCGCACGCAACGGTTGCTGTTTGTGCGCAGCCACCTGCAAGTTACTTTGCAAGATGTTGACGCTTCAAGCGGCGCTTTAATTCTTCTAGATGAAGATGGACGCGTGACTGAAACTTGTCTTATACACGGCGAATCGATGCGTTCTGGGAATAGCGCGATTCCAGCAGAAGTACTTAACCGTGGACTGGCAGGTTGGGTGCTTAAAAATCATCAACCTGCCTTGGTTTCCAATACCAATGAAGATCCTCGCTGGTTGCAACGAGAATATGGTGAGGTAAGATATTCCAAATCGGCTCTCGCTGTACCGCTTGTATTCGGAAATAAAGTATTTGGCGTGTTGACGCTGACTCGTCCCGCGGATAGACAATTCACTGAATCCGAGCTGCTCTTGGTCCAACGATCTTCACTGGTGGGCTAATGCTTTGTGATCCTTATGGAACAGCTGTTTAGAGTTTCTGTTATTGTTTGTGCATACACAGAAGATCGGTGGGTAGATATGGTCTCAGCGATCTCCTCTCTCACAACACAAACGTATGCGCCACGAGAAATCATACTGACGATCGATCACAATGATCAATTATTCGAGCGCGCTTATCAGCAATTTCCAGATATTCAGGTTATTGCCAATCGGGGAGATCGCGGACACCAGGTTAAGGTCATTGATGCTTTCCACGACTACAGGACCGCCACTGACTGCATAGTATTCGCGTCGCTCTGCCCCACTCGCCACCCCATAACTCCCTACCAGGTTCCCGCCGATCGTTACATCCACGTTGGCACATCTTGATGCCGTGTTGAAGATGGTGTTGTAGTTCTGATTCGTCTGATCTGTCGTCACATTGGTGTATGGATTGCTTGCTGGGCTGAACGTGTAACAGGGATGCGAGGGTGTCACCACCCCGCTCCAACCCACTGGCACATTGAAAGAGTAGTCCCCACTCCCATCCGCGGTAACCGTCTTAGGTGTCCCATCCACGTAGCTCAGCGTGGCACCCGCTATCCCAGCATTTGCCCATAAGGGTGAGAGAACTCACTCCAAACTCATACACCCCAATATCACAATGACCTCCCTGCGGACGTGTGACTCCGCGCTGGTCGGTGGCGGGACATGCCCCGTTATCCCCCGCATTAATCGCTGGAGAACCTGCCAAGAGCGCATGGGTCCAGGTGGGCCCACCATTGCCTTTAAGCGGACCAAGCTGCGGATTTATGTTCAGCAGGTCGCCCAAGTCGGGTCGAAAGCCGCTCCCACCCGACGTACTGCCGATCAGATTGTGACCTTGAGAGGTAAGAGCGCCGCGAAAATCACCTTTCGCATTATCAGCGATGATACTGTTCACAGCCGTGAGATTGCCATGATTGTCGATGCCGCCGCTCAGGCCGACAGCGCCTGTAGCAGAGTT
The DNA here is from genome assembly GCA_035720235.1 of Anaerolineales bacterium. Taxonomy (GTDB): domain Bacteria; phylum Chloroflexota; class Anaerolineae; order Anaerolineales; family Villigracilaceae; genus Defluviilinea. The sequence continues at coordinate 2,141 of DASTOH010000156.1, forward strand.
GGCACTAATCGTGGAATTGTTCAGCGTGAGGATACTGGTGGCCAGCGTGTTGGAGATGGCGCCCCCCGAGCCTTCCGAGACGGAGTTGCCGCTAACGGTAGTGTTATTCAAGGTAAGCGTACCGTAGTTGGCAATACCGGCACCTCGACTCGGATTATAGGACGAATTTCCAAAAGCATTATTTCCGCTGACCGTAGAGTTGTTCACGGTCAGCATGCCGCTGGTGTAGTTCCAGATGCCAGCGCCGGTGCCCCCTCCGTTGGTTGGGTCTCCGGCCATGTTGCCGCTGATTGTGACATTGTTCAGCGTGAGCAAGCCGTTATTAAAGATGCCGCCACCATTGCCCCTGCCACCCGTGATGGTCAGGTTGGAGATGACAACACTTGCGCCATTGCTGATGGCAAAGACGATAGCGCTGCCATTGCCGTGTACGGTCAGCCCACCTTGTTTCGGACCTTCGATTTTTACGCTTTGTGCCAGGGAAGGTAGGCCACCCGCGAGATGTATTGTCCCCGTCAAATTCGATGTGATGGTGTCACCCGATTTGGCGTTGTAGACTGTGTACCGCAGGTCGCCTGTTAAACCAGACCCGACGCCTCCCCCGCCGGGATTCACGTCAGTGAGACGATCTACTGTATAGGTCAGGTTACTCTGGGCTGCTACCGGGCCCGATGCAGTAAATTCTCTGAGGGATACCGGATTTATGAACAGGACCAAGCTCAAAAAAGAGGTAAAGAGCCTTCTTAAGTACGGTCTCATTGCAGGATCCTCCTTTACTACTAAAGTGAACTGCTACCGCCTGGCTCATTAACAACTCATGTTACGCACCCAAGCCCCCGCATGGTCTCCCCTGAAGGGGATAATAATGTGATCCTGTGGATATACTTGTAAAATATGGCGGTCGCACATCGTACCCTTCAGGGGAGACCTCTTTCGAGCAAAACTGCGTAAGGTGAGTTGATACGCAAACTTTTCGAACTGATCTGTAAGCTGGAATCGAAAACCTGAGGTAATCCAATGATGCGCACTCTGTCATTTTATTCTAGCTGGAACGTACTCGACTTCTTTAAATTGTTATTAGAAAATCTGATGTGAGATCTATCTAATTGTCGTTCCGTGGCGCGAAAAGTTACGGCCTTGTGGCCCTCTACCGGGCGATAAAACTGTCCGGGGAAGCCGCTATCTTATATCTCTGAAGGCTATAATATGACCCATGCCTCATAAGACATTGCGCGTGATTTCAATCCTTGGCCTGATCGCCCTGGCTGTCGTTGTACCTGTCATTTCTTCAGGCTATTCAGAACTAAGAAAAGCATCTGGTTCAAGTTCGTATGCAGAAATTGCCAGCCACTATTGGAACGCCGCGCAGCGGCTTCCGTGGCGTGCCGACCTCTATGAGCTGGCCGGGCACGAGTATTACTATGCCAAGGAATATGCACTGGCGGATGCCGCCTATCAATCGGCCTTTCAACGCCATGCGCTGACAGCCGAGGGTTGGGTGGCCTGGGGTGACGTCAATTATCTGAAAAACGACCCTGGACGAGGTACGGAAATCTGGGAGCAGGGACTTTCTCAACCAGACCCGTCTGACAAGCTGTATTCACGGCTTGCGCAGATGTATCAGGAAAAGAAGGACTATGAGCGAGCAGTGGAGTATCTTCGGCATTATGTGTCGAATCATTTGGAGGATGCCCCGGCGCATTACCGCCTCGGACTGTTATTGACCCTTTCCGATCCGCAGGCTGCGATTTCGGAATTGATCACCGCCTCAGGACTGAACCCGGAGTTTGACCCCGCCGCCCAGACTCTGCGCTCCGCTTTGAATCTGGCCTCGTTAAGTGATTCGCCTTCTGAGCGACTGGTCATCACAGGGCGTGGACTGGGCCTCGTGAGTGAATGGGAACTGGCGCTTGCCGCCTTTCAAAAGGCAGCCAAAGCTGATGAGAGCAACGCGGAGGCGTGGGCCTGGCTGGCCGAGGCGAACCAGCAAACAGCCGGTGCCCTGATTGGCGAAGCCATGCCGGAAGGTGAGGGTCGAGCGCTCGAACAAGATCAAGTGAGAGAATACCTGGATCGGGCTCTAAGCCTGAATCCAGGTTCCGACGTCGTGCATACCCTGCGCGGACTCTACTTCCAGCGCATTGGTAATAACCGTGAAGCGCTGATCGAGTTCCAGACCGCGGCAACCCTACAACCCGATGATCCAGCCCTGTATGTTTCGATTGGCGAATCCTATTCAAAGTTGGGCGATCTGATCCGTGCGCTGGAGGCATACCAATATGCAGCGAATCTCGTGCCTGAGCAGCCGCATTACTGGCGTCTGCTGGCGCAATTTTGCGGGCAAAACAATGTCAACCTGGAAAATGTCGGTGTTCCTGCCGCGCAACGACTGGTCGTTCTTACCGGCGAGACTGCTGAGGCACTGGATCTACTAGGCTGGTTGCTGTCCCTCGATACCCGCTACACCGAAGCAGAAAGGACGTTTCTGCACGCGTTGGAGTTGGACGCGCGAAATTCTTCGGCGCATTTCCATCTGGCGATGTTGTATCTGCAGACAGACCAGCGCACGTTGGCACGCGATCACTTGATCAGTGCTCGTGATCTCGGGAGTACGGAAGCACAGGCCGTGTTGGATCAATATTTTCCATAATCTACTCTGAAGGTCGAGAAGCTTGCTTCTCGCCAGCTGCCACGACGCTAGCCGAGACTGTCCAACTCCAGATTTATGCCCATGATAAAATCGCACCCATGAAATCATCCCTCTTTCCTCCTTCATCCCTTCGACGTTGCTCACATCATCCCGGCGCACTTTCGGGAGGGCAGGCTTTCGTCCTTCATCCCTCATTTGCGCTCCTTCTTTCCCACCAGCACTTGCTGCTGGTGCAAGTGTCTTTCCTCTTTCTTCTGTCATCCTGCGCCCCTGTGCCCACGCTCTCAGCTCCTCCAGCGCCCTCCGGTTCGGTCCTGTTCGAGGATGAGTTCGATGTCACTACCACGGGCTGGGACCGCTTTGCTAATGAAGGCGGCATCATGGATTATTTCGAAGGTGGTTACCGCATCCTGGTACAGCGACCGGGCTTGAACTTCTGGTCCACGCCGGAAAAGGACTATGGCGATGTGCGCATCGAAGCAGATGTATTGAAACTGGCCGGACCCGATGAGAATCGCATGGGCCTTCTATGTCGTTATCAGGCTGGCAATCATTATTTCTTTATTATCTCCAATGATGGCTACTACGCCATTGGCAAATTCATCGACGGCCAGACTACTTTGCTCGGGCAAAATGAAATGTCGCCGAATGCGATGATCCAACCTAACATGATCAATCATCTGCGTGCCGATTGTGTTGGAGATACGTTGAAGTTTTATGTCAACTTCACCGAGATTGCCACTGTGCAGGATGGTGACTTGAAATCCGGCGATGTGGGCCTGCTGGCGGGAACCTTCTCGCAACCTGGCGTGGATGTGTCGTTCGATCATTTTGTGGTAATGCAACCGTAATATGCAACTGCTCTTTGCGCCGTCCCCGGCGTCGGGAGCAAGTTATTTATATGAAGATCTATCTCGATACGATTGGCTGTAGACTCAACCAAAGCGAAATTGAAACCATGGCGCGACAATTCCGCGCGGCGGGACATGAGATCGTCGCTGCTGCTGAACATGCGGATATGGCAGTGGTCAACACATGCGCGGTGACCAATGAGGCCGCCTCCGATTCACGTGGCAAGATTCGCCACATCGCGCGGGCCGGCGTAGGGGAAATTATTGCCACCGGTTGCTGGACAACCCTCCAGCCGAAAGAAGCCGCTGCGCTTCCCAATGTTCTTCATGTTGTCCCGAATAGTCGCAAAGAGGGCCTCGTTGCAGAAACCCTGCGCCTTCCACCTTCCACCTTTAACCGTCAACCTTTCGATATCGAGCCTCTTTCGCGCCAGCCCTTGCCCGGTCTGCATCGCCGTACACGCGCCTTCATCAAAGTGCAGGATGGCTGTGACAACCAATGCACTTTCTGTATCACTACGGTTGCACGCGGCGAGAGCCGCAGCCGCCCGATTGCCGATGTGATCCTCGATATCCAATCCGCGCGGGCCGGCGGTACCAAGGAAATCGTGTTGACCGGGGTGCATCTTGGTTCGTGGGGCTATGATTTTTCTATGCATTTGAAAGACCTGATCAAAGCGATCCTGCGCGAGACAGATACGCCGCGCCTACGGCTCTCCTCCCTTGAGCCCTGGGACTTGGATGCAGGCTTCTTCTCGTTGTGGAACGACAAACGCCTCATGCCTCACCTGCACCTGCCTTTGCAATCCGGTTCTGCCTCCACCCTTAAGCGGATGGCGCGCAAGACCACGCCTGAATCCTTCCGCGGGTTGGTTGCCGCCGCACGTGGCTTGATTCCTGATGTCGCTATCACCACAGACATTATCGCAGGCTTCCCCGGCGAGACAGAGGCAGAGTTTGCAGAGACGCTCGATTTCGTGCGTGAGATGAACTTCGCGGGTGGGCACGTCTTCACATATTCGGCGCGTCCCGGTACCGGGGCGGCAAGGATGAAGGGGCAGGTCAAGACCGGGCTGAGAAAGACGCGGAATCACGTCCTGCATGACGCGTTGGAAGAGTCCGCCAACTCGTATCGGCAAAAATTCACTGGTCGGAAAATGTCCGTGCTGTGGGAATCTACGTCTGAGATGGGGGAGTGGGGCTGGCAAATGGAGGGATATACGGAAAATTATCTGCGCGTGCGGGCCTTTGCACCCTCGCCGCGCTGGAACGAATTGAATGACGTCATGCTCATCGACATGACAGATAGCACAATTAAAGGTGAGGTCGTCTGATACAAAACCTCCCAGGGATCACGCTGAGCAAGCGGAATCAGCAGGGAAGCCCACGGGTGGAAGGGCGTAATCACAAAGAGGGGATAAGTGTCACTTTTAGGAAAGGAGGGCGGGGTTGTACAATGAAATCAATCTTGACGCAGGAGAATAACCATGACAGCTCAGCTTATTGATGGAAAATTAATTGCTCAACAGGTGCGCGATGAAGTGGCCGGGAGGGTGGCCGAGCGTATTGCTGCCGGAAAAACGAAGCCAACGCTTGCAACCGTTCTGGTAGGTGACCGTGTGGATTCAGCCGCCTATGTTGTCTCCAAACAGAAGGCGTGCGCCGAATTGGGAATGGGCTCGATTAGCCATCATATGCCCGGCGACATTTCACAGGTGGAGCTTGAAAAGCTGATCAAGAGTCTGAACGACGATAGATATGTGAACGGTATTCTGGTACAGCTGCCCCTGCCTTCGCATCTGAATGAGGAACGTGTCCTGCAGCTCATCAGTATCGAAAAGGATGTGGATGGCTTCTCGCCCATCAACATTGGCCGTCTGGCACAGAAGGGACGCGAACCGTTGTTCGTGCCATGCACACCTTATGGCTGTATCTATCTGCTCGAAAAGTCCGGCGTGAAAATCGAAGGCGCCAACGCGGTGGTGCTGGGGCGTTCGAACATCGTGGGCATGCCGGCGGCCTTACTGCTGATCGGCAAGAACGCAACCGTGACAGTCTGTCACTCGCGCACGAAAGATCTGCCCGGCGCCGTGCGGCAGGCGGATATTCTGATCGCGGCCATTGGCAAGACCGAAATGGTGCGCGGCGACTGGATCAAACCCGGCGCGGCAGTCATTGACGTGGGCATCAACTCCAAACCGGATGCCACGAAGAAGAGCGGCTACCGCCTGGTGGGCGATGTGTGTTTTGACGAGGCCAAGGAGGTAGCTGGTTTCATTACCCCGGTCCCGGGTGGGGTGGGGCCCATGACCATTGCCATGCTGATGCGTAACACCCACCGCGCGGCCGAGATCCAGGATCCTTAACTGTTTGTGGATGGTTTGAGTGAAGTCCCGCATGCAGCGGGACTTTTTGTTTGTACCCAACGGAGCAGGGCTGATGCACTCAGCCGACCAAGACTCCACAGCCTGCCCGGATGGGTACCCTTCGGGCAGGGTAATCGTCCCAGCCCTACGTTCCATAACAAACACGATTAGCGGAATTAAGCAACCATCCTGCATTACAGATGTGCTTGCGCCGCATCTATGGCGTTGTTATACTTGTAGGAAATGGCCCCCAGAAAAATCGGCAGGTACGAGATCAAGGATGTGATCGGTCGCGGGGGGATGGCGACCGTTTATCTTGCCTATGACCCAAATTCCAAACGCGATGTGGCGGTAAAGGTCCTGACGCGTGAATCGCTGGGTAAGGAGGCCAATGCTCTGGAGCGCTTCAAAAAGGAACTGGAGACCATCGCCTCGCTGGAGCATCCCACCATTGTGCCGGTCTATGATGTGGGCGAGGAGGAGGGTCAGCCTTTTTTTGTGATGCGCTACATGGCCGGAGGCTCGCTTTCCGTCTTGATCGAGGAAGGCAAACTCTCCCTGCAGGATACCGCACGCATCATCGAGCGCATCGCGGTGGCGCTCGACCATGCCCACAGGCTGGGCATTATCCACCGCGATATCAAGCCTGATAATATCCTCTTCGATATCCACGATAATCCTTATATCTCCGATTTTGGCGTTGCCAAACTGACCGAGGTGCCAGGCTCGGCCAACCCTGAAAGCCGGGTGGTGGGTACACCGGGCTATATGAGTCCTGAACAGGCTTACGATCAGCGCGTGGATGCGCGCAGTGATGTGTATGGGCTGGGCGTGGTCATCTATCAGATGCTGACCGGCCGGGCGATCCAACGATTTTCCACCAATACCTCGCTCGATAAAGTCCGCGCCTACGTGGAGCAGCCTGTCCCCGACGTTCTCAAAGACAACCCAGAGCTGCCTCCCAAGGCGGATACTATTATCAAGACCGCGATGGCCAGGGAAAAAACGAATCGTTACGACTCTGCCATAGACCTCGCGCGCGCCCTCAACATGGTCGCCTTTGGCGAAGACCGACTCCTGAATCCGGCAGCCACCCTGGTGGATCGACCCGGCATCTTCGGCGCCTCGCGCTCTCGCACTCGAGGCTGGCTCACGGCTGGTCTGCTGACCCTGATCGCTTTTCTGGGAATTTTCGCCTTCAATGGTCAATTCCCCTTTTTCTCTCCCGCCTCTCCGACCCCAAGCCCGTTTCCTGCCACATCCACGCCTTTGCCTACCTTTACACCTGTCCCTCCAACCTTCACAGCCAGTCCCACCGCGACGCCGGAGGTGACGCCCACAGCTGTTCCCATGCCTGGCGGCAGCGACCAGATCGCCATCCTTTCCGGGAATCAGATCTATCTCATGAATACCGATGGCGTGGGCCTGATTCAGGTGCGCACCGATAATTCTCCCAAATCAAACCTGCAATGGATCTCAGGCAACCGGTTGGTGTACATGGCGCGCAATTGCATCTACCTGCTCGACGGAGCCACGAAGGCCACACAGCGCATCGCCTGCTTCGACCTGAAAGAATCACTGGAGGGCTTTCGCGTCTCGCCCGATGAAAAACTTGTCGCAGTCACAATCGAAAAAACACTGAATATTGTCCCGTTTGATTTAGATTTGTTCAAGAGTGTTACCTCGCGGTGGCATTTGTCGGTCATGAAGGGTATTTGCTTTTACACGCAATATTCATTCACAAATGTGCTCTGGTCAGACGATGGCCGATTTCTTGCCGCACGGGTTGTGGATACCGAGCTGACCAACTCTGATCAGATCTTCCTACTCCACATGGATTTTTCGAACTGTGCCAATACCGGTCCGACCCGCGTGGATAAATTCCCTGGCTTGAATTTCCGCTTCTCCAACCCTAACAGCAACGAAAAAATCACCAGCTTCGATTGGGACGGCAACCATCTCTTTCTGTTAAATGATTCGGTCCGAAATGATGGCTTTGGTGATCTCTATTTGTATGACAGCCAGACTCAACAGGAAACGGTCCTCAATCCGATTGATGGCGTTTGCTGTTATCGCGATGCCACCTGGAGCGCCGATCGGAAATACATCCTTTTTGTATTCCAGCGTTATGATGAAAGTGATGTCTCGATCTACTATATTCCCTATGCCGATATAGGAAGCGGCAAGACCTTTACTCCCATCGAACTGCCAGATGAGTTCTTTTCGACACCGCGTGAAAAACCTCAGCCTGTATTGAAACCTGTGCAATAGACAAATTGTTTTGCAACAAAACCCCTCCTGTCGAGGAGGGGTTTTTCTATTAAAAACCTTGACATAGTATTAGTTTCACGATACTATTTACTTAGTAATAGTAGCAACTCCATTCTATCAAGAGGAGGCGCAGTGGTTGACTCACATGCCCTTACCAGGAAATTTCAAAAGGAACTGAACGCGGGCATTGCTTCCCTTGTCCTGCTCAGCGTGCTGGACAACAGCAAAGAACCCATGTACGGTTACCAGATCGCCAAACTGCTGGATGATTACAGTGGCGAAGCATCCTTTATGAAACAAGGGGCGTTATATCCCGTCCTTCGTTCACTCGAAGGCAGTGGCTTGTTGAAAAGCAAAGTAGAGCCTTCGGTCTCGGGTCCGCCGCGCAGATATTATGAGATCACGGCCGAAGGCAGGGAAATTCTTGTCATCTGGCAGGGCGTATGGAAGCAAATGAAATCGTTCGTTGACAAGGCGATCAAAGGAGCATGAAGATGATCAAATCAATCGAAGAATATCTCGATCAATTAAAGGTCGAACTCAAAGACAGTGACGCTGCCACAATTCAGGATGCGCTTGCCGACGCGGAGGACCATCTCAGGGCTGCGTTGGCTGGATTGCGCGAGAAACAGCCAGAACTGTCAGATGAGGCGGCTTTGGATCAAGTCGTCGAGCAGTATGGTTCTCCATCCGAAACTGCCTCCGCTTATGCAGAAGTTGAACGGCGCACAGTCCCGCAACTGGGGCGCAAGAATCCGAAGACCGAATCCGCGTTGGCGCGTTTCTTCGGTGTCTATGCCGATACGCGCGCCTGGGGAAGTGTGCTGTATATGTTGATCGCTTTCGTGACGGGCGTCTTCTATTTCAGTTGGGCGGTGACAGGCCTCGCCACCTCCATCTCGTTTGCATTGTTCATTTTTGGACTGCCGTTCGCGCTGTTATTCTTCCTCTCCGTGCGCGGACTCGCCTGGCTGGAGGGGCGCATCGTCGAAGCATTGCTGGGTGTGCGGATGCCGCGCCGTCCCCTGTTCACACAATCGAATCTCAAATGGCTTGATCGGCTTAAGGAAATGGCGCTGGACAAACATACTTGGTTCTCGATCCTTTACATGTTCATCCAGTTTGTGTTGGGCACGTTTTATTTTGTGTTGTTCACGACCATTTTGAGTCTTTCGCTGTCATTCATCGCAATTCCATTCCTGCAGGAAATGATCGGACTCGCTCCAATCACGATCACCGATGGAATCCGCTATTCCTTCCCAACGTGGTCGTATCCTTTGCTGGTGTTTGGCGGCGTATTGTTATGGACGTCGTTCATGAACCTGGCGCGCGGCGTTGGTCAGTTGCATGGGAGGATGGCGAAGGCGATGCTCGTGACGGATTAATTCCAGAACGCGGAAGGCAGTTAACTGTCGAATTGCAGATTTCGTTCTGCCTTCCGTTTCACTCATACCTGAACCGCATCACTCCAACGCTGAAAAAGAGGGTCGCAAACCCCAGCAGGACACCAGCTTCGGGCAGAATATCCATCAAGCCACCGCCGCGCAGGACCAGGTCCAGCATGCCCTGCATAGCCCAGGTAGTCGGGAGGATCTTCACCGCATTTTGTATCGCAGGTGGAAACAACTCCAGCGGGTACCAGCATCCGCCCATTAGCGCGAAGACCATCCCAAACATGACGCTCAGCCCGCTGGCCTGGCCCTCGGTCTTGATGAACGTGCCCATGGTGGTGCCGAAAGCGGCCGCGGCCAAGGCAGAGGTCAGCAGGATGACGAATAGCGCCAGAGGTTCACGGCCCCAATTCAATTTCATCACGAGAATGGCAAACCCAACCAGCAAGGACATTTGCACCAGCGCCATTGCTACCTGACC
>DASTOH010000157.1:0-11578 GCA_035720235.1 Anaerolineales bacterium
ACCAGATCCCCACGATCGCGGAGACGATGCCAATATCGATCCCCGCGCGCTCCAGCCGTTTACCCTGTTCGATATGCAATTCCAGATAACCAGCCAGGGAATCCTTTGCACGAGCAGCGCTCAACATGCTCTCATCGGACAACTCTGCCCGCTTCAGCCCTTCAACCAGAGTCTCCCTGCCGCCGCGCGGGTTTTGCAGCATCTCTGGCGTCAGATGACCCGCCAGCGCCGCGCTCCCTAACAGGCCGACCAGCGTGCCTTCTTCATCCGTAAAATCCATCGCTTCCAGATTCACCCGGAACTGGATCCCGTTTTCCTTGACCGTTCGCAAGGCTTCGAGCGCGGCGACTACGCCCAGCGCGCCGTCGAAGCGCCCGCCGTCCGGGACGGAGTCTAGGTGGGAGCCCAATATTAATGTCATTGCGAGCGATTTTCGCGAAGCCATCTCCTCATCAAAGTGGAGATTGCTTCGGTCGCTTTGCTCCCTCGCAACACTTGCACCTGGCGCAAGTGCAGGTGTGACAGGTAGCACGGCCGAATGATTCCCTGCACCATCGGTGCGGAACTCCAGACCCGCGCGTTTGATCTCCTCACGAAACCATTTACGCGCCGCCAGATGAGCCTCACTGAAAGTGGGACGATTCACGCCTCCCTCTTTTGTCGCGCCAATCAGGGCCAGTTGGTTAAAGGAAGCAAGCATTCGGTCCGCGTTGACGCGCAAGTCTTTGGTCATTAAAGAGGCTCCTGGTTGATATTAACCGTCCCGCAGGTTGGTTCGCATCGTTTAATCCGGTGAAGCAGCGCCTGCAGGACGTTCTGTCTCGTACGGCATGCGTAAGAAAAAGCGAAAGGAGAAGGTCTATCTGGTGATTATTTTATCTGAAATGAAGAAACGTCCCGCAGGGTCTTCTGAATTCAAGCCTGTTCCCAGGTGCAAACCTGCGGGACAGTGCATAGGAAACACATGGATCTCAAACTCACGATCTTCTCTGATTACATCTGACCATGGTGCTATGTCGGCCAGGCTGTGGTCGAGAAGTTGAAGGAAGAATATCAGGTGGAGGTGGAGTGGCGTCCGTTCTATTTGTATCTCGATACGCCGCCTGAAGGGCGTGACTTACCGGAATATATCAGGCAGAAACGGGCGCAAGGTTCGGAAGGACGCCTACAGGAGATTGCACGGTCCAACAAGTTGGAATTCAGGTCCATCGAGCGAATCTACAACACGCGCGTGGCGCATGAAGCCACCGAATATGCCCGTGAACACGGCAAAGGCAATGAATTCCATAAGGCTGTCTTTCGCAAAGTATATGCGGATGGGCAAGACCCGAGCCAATGGGAGGTGCTTCGCGCTGTGGCACAGGAGGTGGGCTTGAACCCGGATGAAATGCAGCGCGAAGTGGAAAGCGAAAAGTACACTGCCAACGTCGCGGACCAGGTACGGTGGGCCTACCAGATCGGCGTGACAGGCGTGCCAACCTATGTCATCAACAACCGCTACGCCATTGTCGGCGCGCAACCGTATGAGGTATTCAAGAACGCGTTGAGCCAGATACTTTCAGAATAAAACTCCAAGGCAGACCCACTCAAAGCCACAAGTTCAGCATGGCGGCTTTTTGGGTTTGTTCCTCTACGAAAACTTCCCCATCCCTCACGAGTGTGCCAGACCAACCTCCCAGATCCAGGTCCCAGAGTTTGCCGCGCAGAAAAACGCGCACGCCATGGGTAGCGCCACTTGATCGAATACGCCCGGCCAGCGAATACTTCCTCCAGGCCTGCGCTTCCGTGAGCTTCTTTATATCCTGTACATCCACATCTCCGGGTATGGACCAGCCGTTGTAACCGGGCCAGGGTTGATTCCATTTTTCCATCCCATCTCCACTATACGATGGCACGGCCAGCAAAGCCACGCCCTGCTCTTTCAAAGGAATGTACGCCTGTGGATACCATGAGTCGGCACAGATCAGCACACCCAGCCGGCCCGCAGGTGTATCGAAGGCTGGGAGTTGGCTTGCGGAGGCAGACCTGAGAAAGGGTTGTTCTTCTGCTGTCAGGAACGCCTTGTAGATCGGATGCGGATATGGGACGCCATCGGGTTGGTAGATCACGCTGACGTTTCGGAGCGGTCTATTGGTCAGGATCAAGCGCCCGCTGGAGATTTGAGGCGACGGCAATATGATCGATCCCGCGACGATCGTGACCGAATACTTCCGCGCGAGTTGTGAGAAGACCTCCTGATAGATCTCCGCCATTTGATTCGCTTTCATCCGAAAGAAGGCCGCTTCCAGCCTGGCCTGTTCTTTGGACGCGAGCCAATACGCGCCGAACTTGAGCGGATGACGAAGGATCAGCGCCTGCTCTGCCGCCTCGAGGCTTGCGGCTTGAAATATTTTTTCGCTCTCGCCCGCCAGCACCAGCCAGGTGCCGACATATTCAGGAAAAACGACGATCGTCTTTTCATTCAACCATTTCTCGGCCTGTGCAATAGATAGATAACCGTCCAGTTTTTTAAAAAACAATTCTGTGGAGGCGTAATCCTGTGGGACCACGTAGGGCGCGATGCCGAGCATATTTCCGCGCCCGCGATTCTGGCCAAGTTGATGGAGGTTTGGGAACGACAACTCATTCATTGGTGGAAGTATAGCACTCAGATAAAGCCAGAAAGATTCTGTTATGCCAGCGTCATTTTATGAACGAAGATGCTCAAAGGCGCAAGAGCAGACTCGAAATCAACAAGGCTGACATTTTTGATCTAAACCCTATTTATTCGCGATTTTTCTGAACAACTCAATGGTCAGTTTTTGAGCTGTAGGTGTGAAGGCATGTCCAACTCCTGGCATGAGCTCATAATGGACGTCAAAACCGTATTGCTGCAAACCATCCACAAACATTTGGCTCGACTGAACTGCCACAGCGTTGTCCGCATCGCCAATCACCACCGTCATAGGAATCAATTCGGAAAAATAGCGCGGATCGAGATACACCCCGGAGGAGAGGACGGCCAGCCCGCTTACATACTGCGGATAATGATAGTTGAAGCCTTGAATGAAAAAGGCACCGGCTGAAAACCCGGCCAAGAACATCCGGTTGCGGACCCGATATTCCTTTTTCACCTCCCCAATCGCGCTCCAGACGGTATTCTCCCCTACATCCTGATAAAAACCGCTGGCATCGCCCGGTATGCTCGGGCAGAGGAGAATAAATCCCTCTTTGTCCGCGTAGGATTGCCACATATTCCAGCAATCCAGGCCTGAACCGCCCGCCCCATGGATGCCCACAAACAGGGGCCACTCCCGGTCGGCGGAATACTTCGCTGGCGCGTAGAGATAATACTCCACAGGTTGGGTATGCCGATATTCTGCGGGCTCCTTTGGGACGGAGTTTTTGACGAATATGACCACCAACACGGCCAGCATGGCAACGAGTCCAACACCACCCCATAGTATGACCTGTGCAGAGCGAGCGCCTGTCTTTCCCTCATTTGCCACAGCCGTTGCTTCAGTCACCTGGCCTGAAGGTCGTAAATCCCTTAACGCCTCCTGCGCCTCCGGACTAGTGGGATTAAAACGCAGGCAGGCATCCCAGACTCGAACTTTGTCTTTAGCATTCGACCAGGTCTGCGCGTACCAGTGCCAGGCGGGGATGCTGGTTCTATCCGTCTTGAGGACCTGTTCCAGCAGGTCGCGGGCTTGCTCCATTTTCCCAGACTGGACCAAGCCTATGGCCTGCGCCAAACGATCATCCCGCATGATTTCCTCCGACAACCAGAATTAACCTTGGATGATTATACTGTGCCCATTATGTACGTCTCATGAATAGTAACCTTTTGATTTTTCGTAGACCAAAATCTCAGTTGCAGGCAATTTTAGCTTGCGGCACTCTGCAAATTTGATATACTCTTGACCGCTTTATGAACGAAACTCGGACTCCCAACTTCTTTGTGCGCGATATTCCCATTTATGGGGATATGGTCCTTGCGCCGATGGACGGCTACTCCGACTGGCCCTTCCGGTCCATTTGCCGCGCCTTGGGTTCCGCCATGAGCTACACCGAGTTCGTCAAAGTGGAAAAGATCCTCAGCCGCTCGAAGGAACCTGCGAAACGGCTGTATTATGAGGGAGTGGAGCGGCCCATTACGTTTCAAATCTACGGCGATGACCCGGAGTTGATTCTCAGAGCCGCGCTGATCGTGGAGCAGTTGAATCCCGACATCATCGATATCAACATGGGCTGTCCCGCCAAGTCCATTGCGGATCGCGGCGCGGGCGTGGGCATGATGCCGACTCCGCTCAAGATCGCTCGCACCTTCAGGAAGTTGACGTCCACGCTGAAGGTGCCCGTCACGGGCAAGATCCGTTTGGGATGGGACGGAAATAAGAACTACAGATTGATCGCCCGCATCGTGGAAGAAGAAGGTGGCTCGCTGATCGCCATCCACGGTCGTACCAAGGAACAACGCTACAGCGGGAATGCCGATTGGGACGCGATCGCCGAGGTGAAGTCGCTGGTCAAAATCCCGGTGATTGGCTCGGGCGATGTGCGAAGCGTGGCTGACATCCAAAGGATGAAGCAATACACCCATTGTGACGCGGTCATGATCGGGCGCGGCGCGATTGCCAATCCGTGGATCTTTGCAGGCTATGACCGGGAGCAGGTCCCGCCAGAGTTGCTGCACCAGACTGTGCGGGAGCATCTCCAAAAGAGCATTCAATTTTACGGCGAGGAGGATGGGCAAAGGCTCTTCCGCAAGTATGCCGTGCAATACCTGTTGCTGCGCAGCCTCGACCGTGAGGCCCGCAAGGAGATCCTGAAGGAGCGACCCTCGGGGGAATTTTTGGAGATGCTGAACCAGGTGTATACGGTGATGGCAGCATAGAACATAAATTCTGTTATACTGTAAAGCGACTTTAAAGTCGCTTTACTTTTTCAAGAGAGAATTATGCCCAAAACACATACACGTTACGTCTGTCAGGAATGTGGACGCGTCGCCGCGTCGTATATGGGGAAGTGCCCGCAATGCGGATCGTTCAACAGCATGGTGGAGGAGGTCATCCATGATGAGCCGGTGACCAAATCCACGGCGATTCGCGGGCTGACGGGCCGGTCTGCCCCGCGCTCGATTGGCGATGTCTCCGCGGATGCCGAAGACCGCATCAAACTGCCTATCGAAGAATTTGCGCGCGTGCTGGGCGGCGGCATCGTACCCGGCTCGATCGTGCTGGTGGGTGGCGACCCGGGCATCGGCAAATCGACATTGATGCTGCAGATGGCCATGGAAATGGCTTCACAGAAGCGCGTGTTGTATGTTTCGGGGGAGGAGTCAGAGCGGCAGATCAAAATGCGGGCGACGAGATTATCGAATAACGCAGCGGTACAGCGAGGCGACGGATCGTCCAAGTCAGCGCGCGGTGCTGTTGTTCCCCTGCCAGCAAATCTTTTATTGGTAACCGAAACCAATCTCGAGATCATCCTGAATCACACTAACGAAATCAAACCTGACCTGTTGATCGTGGACTCCATCCAAACGGTCTACCTCTCCAGCATGGATTCATCGGCAGGATCAGTCAGCCAGGTGCGCGAATGCTCTTCACAATTACGTGAACTGGCTAAGACGAGCGGTATTACAGTTTTCGTGATCGGGCATGTGACCAAGGAAGGGACCATCGCCGGTCCGCGCGTGCTGGAACATATCGTGGACACGGTCCTGTACCTCGAAGGTGACCGCTTCCAGGCATATCGCTTGCTGCGTTCGGTCAAGAATCGATTTGGCGCGACCTCCGAAGTGGGTGTCTTTGAAATGCGCGAAGGTGGGCTGATCGAAGTGACCAATCCGTCGGAAGCATTTTTAGCCGAGCGTATGATCAACGCGGCGGGTTCGGCCATCGCTGTGACGATGGAGGGCACTCGTCCAATTTTGGTAGAGATCCAGGGACTCACATCCCCCACCCAATTTGGCAATGCGCGCCGCACCGCCAACGGCGTGGACTTCAACCGTCTGCTATTGATCTCGGCTGTGCTCACACGCCGTGTAGGACTCAAACTTGCCGAGCAGGATATCTTTGTCAATGTGGTGGGCGGCATCCAGATCGACGAACCCGCCGCCGACCTGGCCGTCGCGGCGGCGATTGCCTCCTCGTGGCGTGATATCCCGATCAAGGCAGAGGCGGTGCTGATCGGCGAGATCGGCCTGGCGGGAGAATTGCGCATGCCCAGCCAGATGCAGGTGCGTCTGCGCGAGGCACAAAAACTTGGCTTCAAGACCGCCATTGTTCCCAGGGCCATTCGCAAAGGCGAGGGCTATCCAACAGGCATCGAAATCGTGGAAGTGAGGTCGCTGGATCAGGCTTTGAATGCTGCATTGGCCGTTTCAAGGCCGCGTCCCACAGAACCACACATGGCCTAATTCTTCGATGACACAATTTATTTCTTCGGATATTGAAGAACTCGATTTGGAGAAGTTTATGCGCGAGGCACTGTTGGAGGCGGACGCGGCAGGGCAAGCCGGGGAATTGCCCATCGGTGCTGTGTTAGTCTTGGATGGAGAGATCATTGCGCGTGGCCGGGCACGACATCAGGAATCAAAAAGCCAATTGCGCCATGCTGAATTGAACGCTTTGCTCAACGGCGGCGAAAGACTCTGGACGGATTACAAACGCGCGACTCTTTTTACCAGCGTAGAACCATGCCCCATGTGTCTTGGGGCAGTCGTCATGGCAGATGTACCCTATATCATTTACGCACTGAACGACAGAATTATACATTCCAAACTGACTATTGAAACAAACCCTTACATACGGCGTCACATCAAGAGTTATTTTGGGGGCGTATTAGAGCAGGCCTCGGTTCAGATAATCGGAAAATACAATCCTCAGGTCCTGCAATACATGCAGATGGGTTCATAATTCACAACAGCTGAAAATTCAGCTCTTTTCGTCGCGCCAGTCATCCAAATGAGGGAAGCGAGTTCGTCCTGCTTTTTGGGATCTGTACCAGCAAGTGTTTTCAGCATTAGATAGTGGTCTAGAGATAAATGATGACGATTTCGAGACCAAAGAAACTTTCACATCATCGTCTTTTTTGAACGCGAATGCCGCAAATTTAGGAATATTGCGAATTTTTTCTGGGCTTTTCGCGCCATTCGTCCCATTCGCGTAATTCGCGTTAAGAATCGTCACTTCGACTTAACCACTACCCAGTATTAATCATCAAGTAAACAAATTTCTGCAATTCAAATGTACGGCGCACGTTTTCATCTGCTCGTTATACTTGTCACGATGTCTGCGCTGAAGTTCAGCCGTTATGAAATTCGTGAAGAACTGGGTGTGGGGGGCATGGCCACCGTCTATCGCGCCTATGATCCCACATTCGAACGCGAGGTGGGTCTCAAGATCCTCAAGAAGGAATTGCTCGAAGACCCGCAGGTACGCGAACGCTTCGAACGCGAGACCAAGATCATCGCCCGGCTCGAACACCCTGCTATCGTGCCGGTCTATGATGCGGGTTACGATAATGGCCAGTTGTTCTACGTGATGCGCTATATGCCGGGCGGTTCCCTCTCCGAACGCATCATCAGAGGACTGAGCCTCAATGAAATCGCCTACATCATCCTGCGCGTGGGCGCGGCGCTCGATTATGCCCACAACAAGGGCATCGTCCACCGTGACCTGAAGCCGGGTAACATCCTGTTCGACGAAAACAACAACCCTTACATTTCCGATTTCGGCATCGCCAAGTTTGCACAGGCCGCCACCCGCATCACCAGCTCCGGCATCATTGGCACACCGCGTTACATGAGCCCCGAGCAGGCCAAGGGCGATGAAGCGGATGGGCGCAGCGATCTATATTCGCTGGGCGTGATCCTCTATGAGATGCTCAGTGGAACGACGCCCTTCGAAGCCACCACGCCGCTTGCCATGGCCTTCAAGCATGCCACCGAACCCGCGCCGAGCATCCTGAAGGTCAACCCCGACCTGCCTCCCGCAATTGACGCCACCCTGAATAAAGTTCTGGCCAAAGAACCTCGCGACCGTTACAGCACCAGCGCCGAATTTGCCAATGCCGTTTTGGAGGTGCTCCCCGCGCCGAATTCGCGCGAAGCCAACTACGTCACCCCGCCTCCGTCGGCCCGTACCCGTCAGCTTGCTGAGGCGGCCACCGAACTACCTCTCAAGAATTCTCTCTCTAGCTCTGCTCCGCCTGTCACACCGCCGACCCAAACCCGCTCATGGATGACCGGTGGAATCCTCCTGCTGGCAGTGATTGGATTCGTTCTGCTGGGCTATTCGCAATTCTTTGGGATGGCCAGCGCCTCCACCCCTACGCCGGGAACTGTCACATCCACCCCAACGTTAATCACCCCGACAGTTTTACCCACCGAAACAATCTCACTGACCGAGGCGCCCAACCCAACACCGACAGTTGCAGTTGCCGTGATTCCTGTTGGCCCTGGGGGTGCGGACCAGATTGCATTCACAGCCAACAACGATATCTATCTGATCAATAGCGATGGAACGAACATCCGGCAGTTGACCAATACCGACCTCGTCAAGTTCGATCTCCAATGGCTGCCTGACGGAAATGAGCTGTTATATGGCGAAGACAACTGCATCTACAAGATCGATGTGACCGTCTCTCTGCCCAAATCGGAGATGGTAACCTGCTTCACCCAGAGCAAACTTGAAGGCTTCCGCCTCTCACCCGATGGGACGCATGTTGCCATCAGCATCGAAAGCCGCCTGATCGTCCTGCCTTACGACCCTGCATGGCTGTCCACTGTCACTTCGGCCTTTGAGCTTCAGACTTCCAGCGAGGTCTGCCTTGATTACGCTAAAGTCTCTGCCAAACGCGTGCTGTGGTCTACCGATGGGAAGAGTCTGGCCATCCTCTATCAAAGTGTGATCGGCCAGCGGTCCGGGAATACCATCCGCATCATGGATATAGACCTGGTACGCTGCAAGGAAGTGGACCCCTTCATCACAGACGAAATCCCTGGCCGGCTGTTTGTTCCCAAAGGCTACGAAAAGTTTCCACTCCTGCCCTCCTACGATTGGGATGGCGACCATCGCATCCTGTTCAACACATTCGTACGCAATGCCGTGTATGGTCACCTATATGTGTATGACATCACCACCGGCTCAGAGACCAGGTTAAACCCGATCAATAACGTCTGCTGTTATCAGTCGGCTGCCTTCAGTCCGGATGGCACGTATATGCTGCTGGTCTTCCAGGATGAGCGCCGCGGCGCAGACAGCGAAACACTACTCTACTACATCCCCATCGATCAAATCGACACCGGAACGGCCTTCACGCCCTTTAGGCTACCGCTCTACCTTTTCACTGACGCACGTGAAGATATCGAAGTGGCCCTGCGCCCCTCCACACGGTAAACTCACCCGCATCCGATCACTTCATACACCCTTGCCTTCTCTCTGGAGAGAAGGACTTTGTACCACTCAGGATGTTCCTGCAAGCGCGCTGAGTCAAAGGGCTGCCCTCGTTCACCCACGTACAGATGGCTGACGCGGCTTTGACAAAGCATATCCCTTACACCCTCCTGACCAAATTCAGAACTGTATAACAGCGGGATTGTGGCCCTGTCTATCAAGGGCGTGATCCAGATTCCAGCGTCTCCCCCGGTATATCCTTCCAATACATCCGATTGCAAAACGTTCAGCTCAGTGACCGAAATCCCGATCTGTGCATCCCTGGGCAGGTAATCCTTCATCCAGTCCAACGCCGCGAGATCATTATTCCCGACCAGCACGCAACAATCAGAGGGGTAAAAATCATATTTGGTGAAAGCATGAATGACCATCAACGCGATGAGGAGGCCATAGAGATACTCCCTGCGCAAAAATCCCCATAGGGACAGCGAAAGATGCGACCACAATTTTTCCAAACCAGCCAGACCCAGGCCACCGAGGAAAGCCAGGGGCAAATACAGAATCATCTCTACCAGGGGACGGTCCAGTAAGGTCAGCATGCCGTAACCAGGAATCTGGATGGGGACGAAAAGACAGCCCAATAACATGCACACAGAAAGAAGACAGGCAAACACGACTTGCGGATATTCCCTCATCGCAAAAATGGACAGGAGAAGAACAAGGGCTGTGATCCAAATTCCCTTGTGCAGATAGGGGTCCAGCAGAGGCAGCAGGACAGCCTGTTTCTGGATGAAGAGCAGTTGCAGCACCAGCGGGATGAGGACCGCCACAAAAAGAAGGGTTCGGATTGGAAGAGAAAGCCTTCCCTGCCAGGCTGCGATCACCCAGGCAAGGAAGATCACCGCAAGAATGATCAGCGATCTGCTGTGAAGCAAAGTCAGGATCAGGATACTGAGTCCAACGATCGTGTAATGGATCCATCGTTTTTGCGGAGGGAGTGCAGACCGGTTTTGCACGAGCAAATAGGCCAGGCTCAGCACAAAAGGAAGCGCGGCCAGGCTCATGAGCGCGGGATACTTGCCCCAGTCTACCGCGTGAGCTGGCATGTACCAGCCAAACGCAGAGAGGATAACGGCGAGGATGCCTGCGCCCTTCGAACCGGTCATTTGCTTGACCAAAAAGAAAAGGGAAACCGGCATGACGCCCAGCACCATCTGCCCAAGGATCAGCATGGTCTTCACAATATCTGCGTTCAAAGCTGTGGCAAGGAAGGCCGTAAGGATGTGATAGCCCGAATGGTAATAGGGTGTTGAACCAAGTGACCAGACCCTGCCACTCTGCAAGATATCCTTAATGATGCTGTAGTGCTGGGCGGAGTCGAAATAAGATGGCATGATCGCCCGAGAGACAAAGACCAATCGGAGCAGGATGAAGACGAGGACAAGCGTCAGCAGGGAAAAGATCGTTTTCGCTGAATCAGGCCCGGAGTCCGCGCGAAGCGTGAGGCGGAAGAGCATCAGGAGCAGAAGCACAATCCCTGCCGGAATCATGAGCCGGTTCAGGGTCATGTTGGAAGGCAATCCCAAAGCCAGCCACAAAAGGGATATCAGAGCGATGGGCAAAATCCATCCCGCCAATCCAAGGGAAAGATATTCCACGGAGGTCAGCTTGTCGCGATACAGGCTTCTGAGCGCGGTGCTCGCCAGGCCCTGACCCAGCGCGATCAAGGACAGGATGCCGAATATGATCCGCCATTGATCTGTCACAACTGCAAAAACTTCTTGAATCACGTTTATAGCTTATGGATTGGGGTACGACGGGTTTGGATAAGAAGTAGGATTGGGATAGGAAATAGGAGTGACAGTCGGTGTCGGTGTTCCTGCGACAGGTGTGGGACTCTCGAATAAAAACGGCGTAGGAGATCCGGTCGGGCGTATGGCCTCGACAACTTCCACGCCCGGGGCCACCCGCAACAGTCCAATGATGGAAAAATTTCCCTCTGCCAGAACACCCTTATCTGCAATGGAAATGATGGTGAATTGCATGGCTTCACCCGGCTGCATTTCCCTGCCAACACACTGGGCACGGGAGGGAGAGGCCTTAACCTTTTTACATTCATACCTGTACTCCTCCCCCTCTTTGCTGATCGTTAGATAGAAATTGGGGAAACCTGATGAGGGAAGGAGAATATCGAC
>DASTOH010000158.1:0-13471 GCA_035720235.1 Anaerolineales bacterium
CTAGGGGAAGTGCGGTTCACTTCCCCACCTGCCAATGTGGATGTGGATGTCAGTGTGCAGGTTTGGGGACTGGATGAAAGGTTGCAGGAGAGCTTCGGCCCTCTGGGGCACAACCGCCTGCCATTTGACCCCTTTAATAAAAGGACAACCCGGCCAGTTTTTCAGGAAACGAGCTTCAACGGTCTGCATTTGCGCGTGTTGAACATCCCGCTTGAGCACAACGGGAAGCGCGTGGCGGTGCTGCAGATCGCCGCGCGCCTGGGCACGGTTGCCACTGCGCGCAGCTATATGGTGACGGTCCTGTCCGTGATCTGGATCTACGGGGTGATCATGGCCGGAGTGGCGTCATCTTTCACGGTGGGACGGGCCCTCGTGCCACTCAAGTCCATTGTGGAAACGGCGGAGCATATCAATCGTGCCGATGATCTCTCAAGGCGTATCCCTTCGCAGGACGCGGATGAAGACGAGATTGGGGGATTGATCAAGACCTTCAACCAGACACTGGAAAGGCTGGAGACGCTCTTCATGTCACAACAGCGATTCCTGGCCGATGTGAGCCATGAATTACGCACGCCGCTCACGGTCATCAAAGGGAACGTGGATTTGATGAGGCGCATGAAACAGTTCGATGAAGAGTCACTGACCAGCATCGATCAGGAGGCTGGGCGTCTCACGCGACTGGTAGGTGGGCTGTTGATGCTGGCGCAGGCCGAATCTGGCAAACTGCCCCTGAACTTGAGACCGGTTGAATTGGATTTGCTGCTGACCGAGGTGTTCCAGGAGATGCACATCCTGGCAGGCGGCAAGGTGCGTGTCCATCTCAATGAGATCGATCAGTTGATGGTGAGCGGGGATCGGGATCGCCTGAAGCAGGTGTTGATCAACCTGGTCGCCAATGCGATTCAATATACACCCCAAAATGGCGATGTGTTCCTCAGCCTGTCCAAAGTAGGCGACCAGGCCCGTATCCTGTGCCGGGATACCGGACCGGGCATTCCGACCGAGGATCTGCCACACATCTTCGAGCGTTTTTACCGGGCTGAGAAATCACGCACGCGCGGCAAGACCACTGGCTTTGGCCTGGGCCTGTCCATTGCCAAGTGGATCGTGGAACATCATGGTGGCCGGATCGAGGTCAATTCGAAAGAAGGACAGGGCACCACGTTCGCGATCTGGTTGCCGCTGCTGACAGTGTGATATCTATTTCAGGGGGCGATGCCTAATCGTTCAGCTGCCTGCCTGCACAACCCGGCGCCGTATCTTCGATACCATTCATCCAACATCGGGCTGGTCGTTTTTCCGCTGTGTGCATCCTCATAGATGGGTACCCCGAAATAAACATAACGTTTGGTCTCGGCCGACCACAACCATTCGGCGCGCGCGATCACACCAATGCCACCGTTGTATCCCGCCAGCGCCAGGCGGGCATCTCCATTTGCGGCATTGAGCGAGCGCGCCAGATAATTCATTCCACGCAGGGCGTTTGTTTCCGGATCATACGCGTTTTCGCCAAAGCGGAAATGAAAAGGCATCACCTGGAACAGGCCCTTGGCGCCGGCCCGGGAAAGGGCGCGCGGGTCGCCACAGGATTCGATCTGCATGACAACGGCTGCCAGGTTCGGGTCGAGGGAGGCAGTATTGGCCCAGCGGATGAGGTGACTTTCCCAGTATTGCACTTCATGGGTGAAGATCGGTGACAGGCTGGTTAAGTTGGTTGGGTTGGTCTGTGAAGACGCGACCACAGGCATGGGGGCAGAAAGACCCAGCGCGGTGACAAGGCCTATGATCAAGAATACCCCAATAATGGATAGGGAAGAAACAGACAAACAGCCGCTTCCATTTTCCGTGGACGCGGCTGTTTGCCAGTCGTCATGTTTGATGGAGCGAGCACGGGGCATGGTTGGGTTCCTTATTTTGAGTTCGGGACCCGAGCTCGAAACGAGTTCGGAATGTTATGGATTGCTGGATGCTGCCGAAGGCAGGCAAATCCAGCAAATTTATGCGTCGAGCGAGCGATCGTTATTTGCTGAGTTATACGGATGATAGGTGGGTTCAGGTCGCGTGAATGAAGTTTGTTGCATGGTCGGCGATTTGGGTGCCGGTGTGACCGGGCGGAAGGTATTGATACCCTGCGCCTGCATGGTGGTCTGTACAGGACGATTCAATGTGGAGGCCGGCCGCAAAACGGCTTGCTGTTGTTGGTTGGCCGGGCGATACATTTGTTGCTGAACAGGGCGCGGGCTGTTCTGGTAAACCCGCTGATTCTGCGTGGTAAACATGCGGTCGCCTGCGATCGAAAAGGTACCGATGATCAACACCCGGATCAGCAAAACCATCGCGGCAACGAAGATGGGCACAACCTTAGTCATGGTCTCGTTGCTGATAATGGCGCCTCCTGATTGGCTGGCGTTGTTGACAATTGCCACCGAGACGCCCCACCATGTCAGCATGGCGTTGAACGTTGCCGCCAGCAGCCAGGCGCCGAACAGATAGTACACTTCCTTGGGTTCATCGGCGCCCTGTTCGGGGGTGAAGATGCGGGCAATACCGGCGAAATCCATGCCGCAAAAGGCCACGGCCAGGATGGTCGCCCAACGCATTCCGGCAAATTCCAAATTGCCCAAAACATCCACCAGGGCAAACTGGGTAGTACTGAAGTTGAAAATCTCGAATGCCGCCAGTGCACCGATGATCATCAAGCCCCAGGTCGCGCCGCGGTTAAAACGGCGTCCGCGGAACAAAGCGGCAAGTCCGTCTCCGACATTCCTACGGTAAGCAGTCATTTCGACCTCCTTTGTCGAATAGGTGACAATTGAACTGAGGTTGATTTTAGAACGATTGTTCTAAAAAGTCAAGGTTTAGGGGAAATCTTTCGGGTTTTGCAATTCTTGCAGATCCATTACTTTCCGAAATATGTCTTCATGGGAGCGAAGTAAGAATCCTTCCAACCCTGTTTGTATGCACTTGCCGTGCCAGGCGGCAGGGCGCTGTGGCTAATGGTCACCTTAGTCCTCCTTTTGACTTTCTCAAGAGAAACTTCCAGATGAGAATCCGGCGCGTTGTCCGGGAATTCAGTTGTCCGCCAGGCCTGAACGATGCGCTGATCCGGCTCCAATTCCAGAGTCCGTCCGGAGATATATCCATCCCAGGCGGTGAACCTACCACCGACCTTACCGCTCACCCGAGCAGCGCTGCCGGTCATCAATGTATGACCTTTTGTGCTGAGCCAGGCTTTGGCGATAGCTCTCTGCGGGTGTGGCTGAGATGACCGCTGAGATCCTGAATCCGTTTTTCATTTCGACACTCCCTACGGTCGCAATGCAAGCATCATAGCATCCTGGTCTTGTCCGATGCATAGAACGCGCTTGAAATCTGCGCGGCCAGCCGTGCATTGTTCAGCAGCAGCGACAGGTTGGCGCGTATGGATCGGCCCGCTGTGAGCTCATTCAAACGGGATAACAGGAATGGCGTGACCGCCTGACCATGGATGCCCTGCGCGTGCGCCTCACGATTGGCCTGCTCGATGTGTGGTTCCATCTCGGACCTTGAAATGGCCCCTGCTTCGGGGACCGGATTCGCCACGAGTACCGCGCTCTGCAACCCTGCGCCCCAGTGGGCACGAGCAAACTGGACGATCTGCTGCAGCGTATCGAGCCGCACGCTGACGTCCAATCCGCTTTCACGCGAGTAGAACGCCGGGAATTCATCGGTGCCAAAACCGACGACCGGTACACTCATGGTTTCGAGATATTCCAGGGTGGCGGGCAAATCCAAAATTGCCTTGGCCCCGGCGCACACGACGATCATCGGAATGGAGGCGAGCGCCTGCAAATCGGCTGAAATATCGAAGGGCGCGTCTCTATGCACACCGCCAATCCCGCCGGTGGCAAAGACCTTGATATTTGTATGTTTACAGGCCAGCATGGTCCCGGCGACAGTTGTCCCACCGCAGGCTTTTTTGGCGATCACTGTAGCGAAATCACGCGGCCCCACCTTATGAACATGATCTTCGCTGGCAAGCCTTTCCAACTCTGCGTCGCTCAGGCCGACCCGCAATTTCCCATCCAGGAACCCGATCGTGGCAGGAACGGCGCCGGCCTCACGGACTACGCGTTCCATATCGCGCGCCAACTGCAAATTCTGCGGGCGCGGCAGGCCATGGGTGAGTACAGTTGATTCAAGGGCGACGATAGGGTTTCCCGAATTGATTCCCTCCTTAACTTCGAAGTTCTGCATAATGGTTCTGTTATCCATGTATTGAATTATTGGTTCTCAGTGCTCCGGATTCAGTGCCTATTCCCTGGCTCTTCTTACCCAGTGAATGCCCGACTGCCTATCTATATAAGCAATCGCCTCTTCAATGACAGCCGGGACAGGCTCATTCTTGGCTTTCATGAACTGGACTGCTTCACTCAGTTGCTTGCGATATTCAAATAAGAGCTTGCGCATAGCGGCGCGCTGGTCCCCATCCCTTCCAAAATCTCTGGATCGCTGGTCGGCTGCCTCATTAATCCGTTCGTTGACGCGCCTCGTCAAATCGGTCAACGCATAATTTCCACTGAGCATGTCCAGCATGTCCTGGTCGTCGAAAATCAGATCCTCATCCAGGTCATGATCTCTTTGTTTAGGATCGAATTTTTTAGGAAGTGGTTTTTTATAAAACTGCCTCTTCGGAGCTTCGACGATCTCCTGATAGGCATTAATGGGAACGTGGTGGATCAAGGATTCCATTTTTTCGAGCATAGCCTGGTTTTCGGCTTTGTTCATCGTCATCTGGTTGCCGTTCTTCATGTTTTCCTGGCTGAGTTTCCAGGCCTGCAGATGCTTCTCTGAGACAATGTCAATCTCTGGCGGGGTTTTCCAGGTGCCTACGC
The DNA here is from genome assembly GCA_035720235.1 of Anaerolineales bacterium. Taxonomy (GTDB): domain Bacteria; phylum Chloroflexota; class Anaerolineae; order Anaerolineales; family Villigracilaceae; genus Defluviilinea. The sequence continues at coordinate 4,875 of DASTOH010000158.1, forward strand.
CAATCCAGTGCAATTCTACGCCGTTATTCCGGGCACTCTTCGTAAAATCCTCTGCAAATTGAGAAAACAGGCTGGTAACCTGATGACGCGGGGTAAATTGTGGTACTTCCGGTGGCTTCACCTTGGGTGCTTCATCAGGCTGGGTGAGCCGCCGTACCTGTTCAGCAATCAATTCTTCGCGTTCTTTTGCCTTTTCGATTTCGGGCAGACCGACGCTGGCCAGATATTCGGTCAGGTTTCGCTCACTCATAAAGCCGCTCAACCGCCCACGGATCAACCCGATCATATTGTTGATCCACGAAAACTCGTAGACCGAGGGTTCCTTTTGATCTGGTGTCACTCGCGATACGGATTTGTACACGATCCGTTCGATGGCCTCCTTCGCAAAGGGATAAGGAAATTCTGCAGATGGCTGCGGGTTCTCACCGCGAGAGATGCTGAACATCAGCCGCACATCGGTGGCGGTAATTGGGATTCCATCGCGGCTGCGACCTCTCACTGACTTCGATCGGTCATCCTGATCACGCAGCTCCACATAATGATCGCGAATGTCGATCGCCTGGCGGAATCGTTCGAAGCCTTCGATGGTCGCTCTGCCACCCGGTTCCTTGCCGGTGGGACCAATTACGTGCGGTGTGCCATCTGCTCTTTCAAAGAGCGCCACGGAATCCAGATCCACCATCACTTTGCCGGGACCGCCGATCAAATAGTTGGAGTCTTCACGGTGCTCATCAGCAACCTGGCCCTGTCTGACCCGCATGGTTTCATCGCTGCCGGAGAGGGCTACTTCCCACACAAAACTACGAGCGACCGCCACATCGTCGAGCTCAAAAATATCTGCCAGATAGAGCGCCGCCAGATGCAGGGCAATGAAGAAGGGCGCCAGGATAATGGGAAAATATTGGAAAACGTGCGGATCCGTGAATGCCTGAAACGCAAACAGAAAGAACTTTGAAAAAGGTTCGCCGGCATATGCTGCAGCATAGTTCGGGTTGAGCAGGTAGGAAAAAACCTCCTGAAGGTAGCCAGCCCACAAGCCCGGACGATAATAATACAAACAGATCAGGAAGCCCGTGAGCAGGAACAGGACAAACAGATTCCGCATCCGGCGCTGGGCGCGTTCGGGACGCAGATCAAACAGCCAGTTCAACAGGGAATTGATGAAACGATCGAACAATTCCCCGAACAGGCGTCGCTCTTTTCGCCAGGCCGTATCAGCGGGTGGTTGCGGTGCTACAGTCATTTGCCGTTCAACTCCATCCACTTAATGATCTCTTCAAAGGTTTCCTGGTCCTCAGCCAAACGTTTGCGTAATTCTTCATCCTCGATAATGATGGCGCGTGAACGCATGACCAGGGTCTTGAGGGTTTCCGGCGCACCCTCCGGTCTCTTTCGGAGCAGATCCACACTCAGTTTTTCCGCATATTGACGGATCGCCTGATCCTGCGCGGCGGTTTTGACGATGTTGAGCCTGCGCTCGATCTGTTTCTTTTCATCCTCGGCGGTCTTTAACCAGCTTGCCGACCAGCGGCTGATGATGGTTTCATCGATGCTAGGGTGAAAGCGGGGGGTGCCAATGCTCACCGACAAAACCTTCAGCCCGCGGCTTTGCAGCAATTTATACTCCTGGCTGGAAATCTGTCCGATGCCGCGCACGCCATTGTCGTCGAATACATCCACTTCCGGCTGCGTAAGGCGCGCCTTGACCATGTCATTGATCACTTGGAGAGCGGTCTTCATCTGCGGTTCGCTTGTGGGGGGCGGAGTGGGAGTTGTGGCGGGCGGCAAAGGCATCGTTGGCGCAGCCTTTTTGGATCCATCGAACCATTTGATGGAGCGATCCAGCAGTTTGTTGATCTCCCGCAGCATGGATGTCAGGCTGGCTTGCATCCGGCCCTGGCTGGGATCGATTTGCAGCGGCTGCGTGAGGGGATCGACCTCCTCCTCGACGATTTCAGGCGGCGGGGGCAGAGGCACCGGGACGGGTTGATCACGTTTGAACAGTTGATCTAGTGTGAATTTCGCCGCGTATTCACGCCATACATCCACTGCCAGTTGGGCTGGAAGCTGATTCCAGGCCACGCGATGGCGTGGCTGATCAAAACTGATGTTGGGATTGATGCCCTCGCCCAGGATTGCCTTCTGGATGGTCTCCTGGTCAGCCTTTTCGTTGGCCTTGTCCTTTTTCGTAATTCCGGTTCGATACCCAAACCGTGACCCGGGCTGGCCTTCCTTTGGGAAACCTGTATCCACCCTGAATGTAACCGAGATGTTTGGAACCACTTCGATGCCGTCACGCGTCCATGCGCTGACCTGTTTGCGCCGGTCCTGCACCTGTTGGTATTCACTAAACTCCACATCATTCTGTGGATCGAAGGGCTTGTCCGATTCGCGCGGACCTATAGAATGATTCTGGATGTGCAGGTCAACCGTGCCGGCAATGAATTCTCCACTGTCCATGAAATGGACGCCTGGACCCATGGTCTGCCTGATCTTTACTGCGGTGCGTGTCACCGCGGCACTGGCAGAATCGAGCCAGACCACGCCCGGGCCGCGCTTGTGCCGTTCGCCAGAGTGTTCCTTAATCACCCCATTTTCGATGAACAACGTGGGGCCATGTCCGCCGGTCAGGTAGGTGAGCAACCGCTCCACAATTCTCTGGCGGTCACTCGCGGTGCGCACCGGCAACACAAACTGGGCGAAGAATGCCGTCCATATGAGCAGCAGAATGGGAAAGATACAGGCCAGGTCAACCAGAATGTAAAGGAGGCTGGCTTGCACCCCCCCCAGGCGCAGAATTTGCCAGCCGTATAAACCCAGCAAAATAACCAACCAGACCACGATATAGAACCACGGCCGCTTGGTAATGGGAGTATCGTCCATGTAGAGTGATTTTATAACAAAAGTACCTAATGCGCCAACGACTCGTCAAGTAAAATGAACCACATGTTGCGCGTAGAATTCCACTGTCACACTCAGGCTTCCAAAGACTCACTCATTCGCCCCAGGGATTTGGTGGCAACTGCCCGCCGCAAGGGCATTGACCTTCTCATCGTCACCGATCACAACACCATTGCTGGCGCGCGGGCGGCTCAGGCAGTGGACCCGGAGTTGGTCATCGTGGGGGAGGAGATTCTGACTACCGGTGGAGAGCTTCTCGCCGCGTTCGTAACTGAGGAAGTCCCTCCGCATCTTTCACCAGCCGAGACTATTCAACGGCTCAAAGCGCAGGGCGCGTTCATCAGCGTTTCGCATCCATTCGACATGTGGCGCTCAGGTCATTGGGAGGAGCGGGACCTGCTCGAGATCCTTCCGTTCGTCGACGCGATCGAGGTCTATAACTCGCGCTGCCTGCTTCCCACATTTAACCGCCAGGCACGTCAGTTTGCCGAGAAACATAATATTGCGGGCACGGTCGGTTCGGATGCGCACGCGCTGTTCGAGGTGGGGCAGAGTCTCCTTTGGCTCGAGCCGTTCTCGGGTCCGGAGGAGTTGCGCAGGGTCATTCGCAAAGGGGTTCCGCAGGTCAAGTGGTCGCCGCCGTGGTTTCATCTCTCGTCGCGCTATGCCACCCTCCGTAAAAAATTGAAAAGTCCTTGATACGAATCTGCCCGCTACCGGGTACCCAAGGGGAATATAATTCACGCATGTCCCTGGAATTCTTTTTCAATTCAAATTCGGTCGCCGGGCTCACACGGCTTGTGTTGAGCATGGTGATCATGGTGATCTTGTTCAGGGGAAAATCACACACCGCGAAATTGCTAGGGATCACATTTGCAGGCACGACTGCCTTCAATATCATCCTGCTCGTGACAGATGGGATGCTGCCGCCGTTCACCGATTATCTCGACCCGGCGGAAACAGTCCCGCTGTTGTGGATCATGTTTGGTCTCGTGCCGTTTGCGTACCACTTTCCGGAACTTGTCTTCAAACGCGAAGAGGTGGGCGCCAGGTTTTTCTTCACCCTGTATGCCATCATCGGAACATTATTGATCGGTGTGCAGTCCTATGCCGCAGCCACCAGCAGGTTGGATTGGTTCGATCCGCTTCGCCTGTTTCAGATCACCGGCGGTCTGCTGGGCTTTTTGTGGTCCACGATCGTCATGACGCGTCAATGGATTTATCAGACTGGTCTTGCGTGGCGTGCAAAACAAGAGAAAACCTTTGGCAGTTGGATTCGGGAATTCATCTTTCCGACCCAAAAGAATGCCCGCGCCGCTCGGGCGTTCGTGGGTGTGTTCCTGATGCCCACACTGTTGCTTGCGACCGACTCGGCCTTTGGTCTCGTGAAAAACCGCCCGGACTATGTGCTCAACATTGGCCTGTTGTTGATCTTCTTCGCGTTCGTGATGACGTATCTGAATTACGCGCCCGAAACCTCCACCTTCATGAACAAACTGCTGCTCAGCACCCTGGTGGTCGTTCTGGGTGTGTTAAGTGCGGTGAGCAATATCAGCCTTCCATTTTATGGACAGGCCTTCGATACCGACCGGATTCTGGATGTGGAGCATGTGGCAGAGGCTGAACTGGCAAATGGACAGCTGCGTGACGTGGACCTGCCTCCGAACCTGATCTTCGCTTCGGTTTACCAGCCGACAGTTGGTTCGATTGGCAAGATGCTTTATACCGCCCCTCAAGCCGACCGCAACCTCATCTGGGAAAAACTCGTGGAAGAAGAGTTGACAGATGTGGACAGTACCGGTGCGCGAGTCCGTGTAGAGCGGAACAGCTCGGATATTTACAACATCTACTCGCGGGAATTTGGCGGTGCGCGCTATATCCTGGGCTGGCAGGCGAGCGAACGACTTAGCTACATCAATGACCAGGGCGGTGCACCGTTGGCCGGCTTGATGCTGGTTGCCACCCTGATTATCTTGATATTGTTCCCCTTATTCTTTACGACCAGCCTGGTCCGCCCTCTGGAGAATTTGTTGGGTGGTGTGAGCCAGGTGAATCAGGGCAAACGAGATGTGCACGTCCAGGCCGCGAATGCAGATGAGATCGGGTACCTCACCGAGTCCTTCAATCGCATGGTGGACTCGCTGCGTGAGACCGACCGCCTCAAGGATGAGTTCCTGGCGAATACCTCCCACGAACTACGGACTCCGCTCAATGGCATTATTGGCCTGGCCGATTCAATGCTCGATGGCGCGGCAGGCCCATTGACCCGGTCACAACAGAAGAATCTCGACCTGATCGTGAGCAGTGGCCAGCGCTTGACGAGTCTTGTCAACGATATTCTGGATTTCTCGCGTCTGCAACACAAGGACCTGCAATTGCAGCGAAAACCTGTGGATGTTCACGGCGTGGCCAGCGTGGTTTTGAATCTCACCAATCCATTGTTGGCTGGCAAACCGCTCAAACTGGTAAATAAGATTCCAACGGATTTCCCGCTGGCAGAAGCGGACGAGAACCGCCTGCAGCAGATCCTGTATAACCTGGTGGGGAACGCCATCAAGTTCACACATACAGGTGCAGTCACGCTCAGTGCCCGGCAGGATGGAGACTGGCTTTCCATCTCAGTTACGGATACCGGCATAGGTATCGCGCCTGAAAAGCAGGGGCGTATCTTTGAATCCTTTGAACAGGCCGATGGGTCTGTGGCGCGCGTCTATGGCGGGACAGGTTTGGGGTTGTCGGTGACGCGGCGTCTGGTCGAATTGCACGGCGGAACGCTGCAAGTCGAATCTGAAGTGGGAAAAGGCTCGCGGTTCACATTCACGCTTCCCGTTTCAAGAGTCCAGACGAGAGCCGAGCCTGTCAAATCCATCGGCAGCCAGAGATTGGCTTCTGTGACTGAAATGCCGGAAGCGACAGCGACTGAAGCGGGTGAAACCTCTTCGACTGGGGATTTCGACATTCTCATTGTGGATGATGAACTCGTCAATCTGCAGGTGCTTACCAATCATCTCACGCTGGCAAATTATCGTGTCAGCCAGTCAACCAGCGGCCCTGGTGCGTTGCAGCTGATCGATGAAGGTTACAAGCCCGATCTGATCATCCTCGATGTGATGATGCCGCGCATGTCTGGGTATGAATTTTGCCAGACCGTGCGCGAGAAAATGGCGCCGACCGAAGTACCGATCATCATGCTGACGGCCCGCAACCAGGTCCCTGACCTGGTGGAAGGGCTGAACGCGGGCGCCAACGATTACATGATCAAGCCGTTCTCGAAGCAGGAACTGCTGGCGCGCATCCGCACGCATCTGACGCTTTCACAGATCAGCAACGCCTATTCGCGCTTTGTCCCGCGCGAGTTCCTGGATCAACTGGGGCAGGACAGCATTTTGAATGTGAAGCTCGGCGATCAGATCCAAAAAGAGATGACGGTCATGTTTGCCGACACCCGTTCGTTTACGACTCTGTCTGAAAACCTGACGCCGGAGGAAAACTTCCAGTTTGTGAACACCTTGTTGAGCGGGTTGGGACCCATTATCCGCAAACACCATGGTTTCATCGATAAGTTCCTGGGCGATGGTGTGATGGCATTATTCCCTGACTCAGCTGATGATGCTGTGAATGCCGCGATCGAGATGCAGCGAGAGTTGAATGAGTTCAATCAGACCCAACCCCAGAATTTGCCGGTGCGGATTGGTGTTGGCATCCATACCGGCACAGTGATGATTGGCACAGTGGGGGAGGAGCGCCGCATGGAAGGCACCGTCATTTCTGACGTGGTCAACGCGGCCGCGCGGCTCGAAAGCCTGACCAAGATCTTTGGCAGCGGCATCATTGTCAGTGAAGAGACATTGAACAAACTTAATGCTTCCTATCCGCATCGCTCTCTGGGAATTGTGCGCGTGAAAGGCAAAAGGCAGGCTATATCGATTTATGAAATGTTAGGTGGCCTGGATGCCCTCGACGAACTCAAACTGCAAACGCGCGAACTGCTGGAAGAGGCCTTGCGTCAATATCAGCGCAGTGTGCTGAATCTCGCGCTGGATGGCTTTGGCAAAGTGCTTACGATTAACCCCGACGATCAGGTGGCCAAGGTCTATGCAGAGCGCACGGCACAACTGCAACGCCTTGGCAAAGCCACAGGTTGGGAAGAGGATGTTTTGCAGTTGTAATGCTGTGCCGATGGGGGGTGAGCCCCGCATCAACGATTAAACCCTCTCATAAAAATCCCAACTCATGTGACTCCCCACGATCTTCACATCGGGATGCGCCTTCATAAATTCACGAATACGCGGCAGATGCGGGCCGAGCAATTTTTTGGTAATCCATTCGGGGACTTCATCCACTTTCATATCAAATGGGACGGCATCGCCTCCATGCATGACCCAGGACTGATCCTGCTTAATGGCAACCGCCATATGCCCGGGCGTGTGACCGGTTAACGGCACCAGCCAAATTTCAGGTTCGAAGCCTTCGAGCTTGATCGCGTCGAAGTCAAACCACTTTTCACCTTGTGTTTCATGCAAAGTCCAATTCGGCCCGTGGGCCCAATGTTCTGGATGATATTCCCAACTGCCATGAACGATAACATGAGCGTGCTCCGCTTTCAGCACATGGACTTGCGCGTGAGGGAAATCAACCAATCCGCCCGCGTGGTCGAGATGCAGGTGTGTCTGGATGATGTGCCTGACCTGCTCTGGTTTATAGCCCAATCGCTGAACCTGATGAAAAGCTGTTTCGTTCACATCCCGCGCTGAGCGCATCATGGTAAGGAAAAATTTCATCGAGCGATTCGGGGAAATATAATCGCGCGTACCAAAGCCTGTATCCACAAGCACGGGACCCTGGTTCGTTTCAATGAGAAAACATGTAACACCGTTTTGCACAGGTGGAAAGTAAGGTCGCATCGTGCCGCAGTTCAGGAAATGGATGGTCATGGGGACATTTTAATCGACGTTTCCCATTACGAAACTTATGTATATTTGTTGGGAGCCACAGTGTGTGACTGGAATTTTCTTTCTGCAGGCAACTTCCCAAGACTTCGCATAGGTTAGTACCCTGAGAATCCCTGATGATCGAACTTAATCCCATCAGTACCTTATGGATGCCTTACCATCTTGCAAGACCGGCCCAACTTTACCGTTTTGCAAACGGCAAAGGCTGCTCTCATGTTTACAGGGTGTGAAAGAAGAATGTATTATGGGTTTGCAGATTGAAAGGAGAAATCCAAAATGGCAACATATTATTCAAAGCAGGAAAAAAGCCAGGCGTTGGTGGACCCGCTCTTGGTATGGGCTTTAGTCATGTTGATTGTCACCCTGATGATCGTCGCGCCCCTCAAAGTCAATGTATACAACTCCGTTCGCAGCGCCACGCGTGATCTTTCCCACAACCCTGTTGTTTCTTTTGCCGCTGATAAGCAATATTGGCATGCCCACTGTAGCCATGGATGGAGCGACGATTCCACCTGCGAAAATATCGTTGAGCGTGCCCAGGCCTGTTACGTTGGTTTTGCAGAGCCTTCTTCGGCCTACTGTACCGAATATGATACTTACCTGAAACCACTTCAAGACAAACCCCTGGCAATGATATACTAGAGCAGATATTTAGTGAATTGATGGCATAATGGACGGTATGAAAGCATATTCAACAGACCTACGAGAACGAGTGGTGGCAAGTGTCGAAAGTGGCGCATGTAA
>DASTOH010000159.1:0-35133 GCA_035720235.1 Anaerolineales bacterium
GCCACACGCAGGTCACGTCTTCCCGCTTTGGTGATGCGGCCGGTGCGGGTGTACAAGCCGCTATCGTGGACGCGGGTCCCCAGACCTGCATAGCCCACCAGATGCTGCGGATCTGCAAAGCGCTGGATGTCGCCGATCGCAGCCCAGATGGTCACGGCCGTCACGACACCGAAACCGGGCAACTGCATCAGGCGGATGAGCGGCTCTTCCTGGCTGGCCATTTCTTCCATCAGTTTGGTGAGACGCAGGCATTGGCTTTCCGCAAAGCGCAGCGTCTCGAGATCGCTCTGCACATTGAGCTTCTCAAGCTTGCCCAGCGGCAGGCTCAACCACCAGGCATTCTGCTCTTCCTGGAAAAGGTTGCCTTGCGGGGGAACCAGATGATGTCTTTGCAGCACCGCATGCAAGCGGTTCTTCGCCTGGGTTGCCAACCCTGTCATTTTTTTGCGTTGTGCTACCAGGCCGCGCAGCTCACGAACTTCCTGCGGTGGCACCCAGATGCCCACCAGCAAGCCCTTGGCCAACAACCGCGCCAGAATGGAGGCCGCGATCTTGTCGTTCATCACTTGCGAACGAGTGATCAAGGCGACATGCGGGGGATGCACCACCATCACCGAACCTGCATACTCGCACAGCTCATCATACAGTTGCCACGTGTTGGTGGTCATCTCCAGCACCACCTCATCCTGCCGGCTCAAGCTCTTTTTCATCCACGACTCGAGATGGGACAGTTCCACGCGTCGCGCGGGCAGGACCACATTCAAGTCTTCATCCACGCCCAGCGCAATGAGGTAATGCTTATGCACATCCAAGCCAATATATCGTTTTCGAGAATCTTTCATGGGGGTATACTCCTGTGCAAGCTGGCGGACCTCGCCAGCAGAAGGCCGGGCACGTTTCTTTTTAGGGTCACTGTGTCACTCACAGATGCGGGCTGTGGCGTTTCGACCGCCATTCCCAGTTTAGCAAATCCGAACGGGACAGCCAAACACCCGATCGAGCTGGATCTGGATCAACCCCAGATCCTCTCACACGCTGATCGGCTGGACCCCAACGCAGTGTTCCCGGATACGCGTTCCCGTTCACTGAACATCCATAGCGTATCCAAAAACGTGCCCGACCGCAACCCGCTCGGATGAGCGATTGTGCTTGCATGCTAACACCCGACTGGTGGGAGTCGGCGCGTTTTCAAGCCGTTTGCGTGGCTTGAAGTGGGTTCCGGCAAAATAGCGTTACCTCATCCCACCCACCAGCGGGTAACGCCAGCCGTTGGGCGTTTGCATAGCGAGCAACATGCCCTTTCATGATGTTCAGTGAAGAAAGATGGATACATCTCCACATAGAAGCGACTTTGTACGGGTGAACGGAATTCGCCTACACTACCTGGATTGGGGCGGCAGCGGGACAGTGCTCTTGTTTCTAGCCGGCATGGGCAGCAATGCCCACCTCTTTGACCAGTTTGCCCCGCGTTTCACCGATAAATTCCATACCCTTGCCCTCACTCGTCGCGGCCATGGAGAGTCAGAATATCCGGAAACTGGTTACGATATTGATACGCTGACCGAAGATATCCGCTTGTTCTTGGATTACTTGCACGTTGGCCCAGCCATTCTGGTGCAGCATTCGAACGAAGGCATTGAGCTTTCTCACTTTGCTGCCCTTTATCCCGAACGGGTACTCAAGCTGGTGTTTCTGGATCCCGCCTATGACCGCAATTCGCCAGAATTCAAGGCCCTGGATGAAAAATGGCCGACGATGGACATTGAATATCCCGCTGAGAATGGTGTTTATGACAACTTCTCTGACTTCGTGTACCACCGCAACAAGAATTATCCTACCAATGCGACCTCATGGTGTGACGCCAGGGAAGAAGATTTGCGACACCAAACAAAACTCAATCAGGAAGGGAAAGTGGTCTATAAAGTGACGGCGAGCATTCGCAAGGCGATCACAGAAACGATGTTTGCGTATACGCCGGAATATGACCAAATTCGTGCGCCAGTTCTGAGTATCTTTCCGATCCGGGGCAACACCTATTATGTGACAGCATTCATGACCGAAGAGCAACAGGCACAAATGATGGAATTCTACGATGCTGTTCAATTTCCGTGGATGCGTCACTGCATTGAGCAATTTCGGTTGGCGGTTCCTCAGGCCAAAATCGTTGAGCTTCCCGACTCGCACACGTACTGCTTCATAACCCAGGAAGAACTTGTGTGTGATGAGATGAGGAGGTTCTTACTGGATGACTGAACTACAAGTCGTCAACCGTAAAGGTCAAGAAAGCGCCCAACAATGCGTGCAGCCGACAAGTGGGACTCGGCGCGTTTTTCAAGCCTTTCTCTGGCTTCAGGTTTATACTGCTTCCAAGCATTGTCCAAGTCCCGCCCACTTGCGGCTAACGCAAGGTCGTTAGCCCGCAGACATTAGATGATAAAGGATTAAAATAATGTCAGAAGAACAACAAATGAGAAAAGTCGTTTTCGCAATCAACATCACGATAGACGGCTACTGTGGCCATGAATCGGTGACCACCGTCGACGATGAATTGCACGAGTACTTCACTGCGCTCTTGCGCGATTCAGGCGTTGAAATTTTCGGACGCAACACGTATCACTTGATGTATCCGTACTGGCACGATGTCGCCGTGAATCAATCGGAAACGAAAGTGACCAACGAATTTGCACGTACATTCGATTCCATACCAAAGATTGTCTTTTCAACGACGTTGAAGAGCGTAGAGTGGAACAACACGACGCTCCTCCACTCAAATCTTCGAGAAGAGATTATGAAGTTAAAACAACAGCCAGGAAAGAATATTTCCATTGGGGGACTGAACATCGCATCGCAAGTTGCACAATGGAATCTCATCGACGAGTATCACTTTGTCGTTCACCCGATTATTGCGGGAAGAGGTCCCCGCTTGTTCGAATCGGGCAAGAACCTTACATTAAAGCTTGTTGGATCAAAAACGTTTCGTTCGGGAGTTGTTGCGTTACATTATAAGAAATAAAAAATGAAAAGCGGGCTAACACAGCGTGCAGCCGACAAGTGGGACTCGGCGCGTTTTTCAAGCCTGTTTCTAACTTCGGGTTTATACTGCTCTCAAGCCGAGTCCACGCTCGCCCACTTGCGGCTAACGCCAGCCGTTGGGCGCTAGTCGAATATTTACAGAATAAAGGTCTTGCATGACAAGTCAATGGCAGGTTGGAGAATGAGTGAAAATCTAAAACCTTCATACCAGAGAGAAGCACTTGCACGGAAAATTTTTGAAACCTCCAATTTAATAGGTCAATTCGTTTTGCGGTCAGGTGTAATGAGCAATGAATATTTCGATAAATATTTATTTGAGTCTGATCCACAACTACTTCGAGAGATTGCTGCTGCCATGAGTCAATTATTACCTGCTGATGTCGATGCGTTAGCAGGTCTCGAGTTAGGTGGCGTCCCGCTTGCAACCGCCATTTCCCAAATTACAAATCTGCCTACTCTCTTCGTCCGAAAGAAAGCAAAAGAATATGGCACGTGCAAATTAGCCGAGGGTGGCGAAGTTGCGGGGCGAAATCTTGTCATAGTAGAAGATGTCATCACCTCAGGTGGTCAGATTCGAGAATCGGCAAAAGAGTTACGAGCATTAGGGGCAAATATTCTTAAAGTAATTGTTGTCATAGATCGCGAATCTGGTGGCACTGAGAATCTGTCAACAGATCAATTAGAGTTAGGAGTATTATTCACGATGAGCGAGCTGAAAGAAGCCGCCAAACCGGTGTAGCTGGCAAAATGCGCCCAACACAGCGTGCACCCGAACCCCGGCAAACTACGCCGGGGCCATGGTGGTGGGACTCGGCGCGTTTTCAGGCAGTTCCTGTGGCTTGGAGTTGGTTCTGTCAAAATGGCGTTCCCTCGTCCTACCCACCAGCGGGTAACGCGAGCCGTTAGCCTGCCTGACCTTGAAATAAGTGAAGAAATTGGTACGAATAGGTGATGAGTCGCAAAGTTCAACGGGTCCATTACGACCTTGATCCGAAAGATGTCAAGAAATTACCGCCAGAAGAACTCAAAGCCATCTTGCGCGGGGCAGATGAGCTAATCGGTAGCGGCGGGCGCAGCTTATTGGTAAAAATCTTGAAAGGTTCTCATGCCCAGGAAGTGCTTCGGCTTCATCTCGAGCAATGTCCAGCTTACGGATACTTTCATGACCTGTCGGCCGATGAGGTTTTAGCCAGAATTGACCGAGCCATCCTCGATGGTTATTTGAAAATTGTGTATGACTATCGTTTACCTGTATTGGTTTTCACCGATGCTGGGTGGGAGATTGAGAAAGAAACCTTTGCCAACGAGTTGCTTGCCGGGTTCGATACGCTCTTGACGACAAGCCAACCGGCTTACGATATGAGCTATTTGAAGGATCGCAACCGTTCACTTATTTGGTGTCTGCTTGATAAAATTGAAGCAAGCGGAAGCCCAAAGTACCTGCCGTTGCTAGAGGCATGGGAGCAGATTGATTACAAGAAAGTCAGACAGCGAATTCAAGAAGTCATGCGTAAAATAGAAGCGGCAGGCTAACAATGCGTGCACCCGACTGGTGGGAGTCTGCGCGTTTTCAGGCTGTTTTCGTGTGTTGAAGTTGGTTCCGGCAAAGTGGCATTATCTCGTCCCACCCACCAACGGGTAACGCACACCGTTGGCACGCTCCATACACAACCGGGTAAAATTCTAGGAGCAATGAGAAATTCAAGCAACACAGTGTAACGTTTTAATCGAAAACAGTAGAGAGCGGAGACTCATGAATCGGATTGACACAAAAATGCCCTTGGGTATTCACCGTGACTTAGCTATTGTCGCTATCTCCACGTTCATTTGGGGTTTGGGTGAAGGTTTGTTTATCTTCTTCCTACCATTGGCTCTCCAAAGGTGGAACACGGATGCAGTCCAAATCGGCGCTGTACTCAGTATGATCGGGGTAACGATGGCAGTCGTGCAAGTACCAGCTGGGTATTTTTCTGACCGTTTTGGCACGCGACCACTAATTTTTGCATCCCTACTATTAGGGATTGCCTCTGCAATCGTTATGGCTGCGGCTCGTAGCCTGCCTTTTTTTGTCGCCGGGTTATTGGCATATGGTTGTACTTCGTTTATTAGCGCTCCCATGAACAGCTATGTCACAAGTTTACGTGGTAGTTGGACTATACAACGCGCGGTTACGTTCCGCGCTGCCGCATTCCAGGTGGGTGCGATTGTCGGACCGATACTGGGCGGTTGGATCGCAAACGCAGCCGGACTATCCATCGTCTTTCGGTACTCCGCTGGACTTTTCCTGGCCTCTACGCTCGTAATGTCCCTTGCCAGACGTCCATTAGTGTTGGAGCATCAAGAGGCATCTATCCATCTCGTCAGCCCAATCGCGAACCCCCGGTTCCTTGGATTACTGGCAGTCGTTTTCTTCACGATCATCGCTATCAGTGTCCCACAGCAACTTACCTCCCTTTATCTCCAGAACGTTCATCAGATTTCGATCCAACAAATCGGAACAATGGGAACGATTGCAAGCATTGGTACCGCCATCATTGTGTTCTCCCTTGGGAATCTACGCGTATCAACTGGGATGCTGATTGGGCAGCTACTTCTCGCTGGCTTTGCTCTTTTGATGTGGCGAGGCCAAAGCACGATCGCCTATTTCGTGGGCTACTTTTTCGTTGGCGGATACCATCTGTACCGTTCAATGGCACTGGCTTTTTCGCGCTCGTTGGTCAAAGTCGGGGATACCGGGTTGGCATATGGCCTCGTTGAGACGGGGAACGCCCTGGCAGTCGTCGTTGCTCCACTTGCAGCGGGATTCCTATACAATTTCCGACCCGAAGCAGTGTATATAGCTAGCTTAGGTGCTCTCGCCATCACCGTAGGTTTGAACATGTTGCTCTTTCATGAAAAGCGCAATGAGATCCTTCCTGCTCAGACGTGATGGATAAGAACTTAATGGCGAAGGTATTGATCGGCTGATTTTGCATGACAAGTCTTATAACTCTAAAGCGTGCCAACACAGCGTGCAGCCGACTTGGGGTACGCGCCGCGTTATTTTGGCTTTTTTCGCGGCTTTGGGCTTTTCACCGTTTCGATGGCGAGTCCTCGCTCCCACCCCAAGTGGCTAACGCAAGCCGTTGGGCGGTTTAGGCTCGCCGGAGCTACATAAACAGAACAAGTGAGCTACAATCTGTCTTCAATCAATACAAGGAGTCAAAAATGGCCGAGATGAAAACTAAGGTGAACGAGGCGAGCGTCGAGGAATTTTTGAGCAAAGTCGAAGACGTGCAAAAGCGCAAGGATTGCTTTGAGATCGTAAAGATCATGCAGCAGGTGACGAGGGAAGAGCCAAAAATGTGGGGATCTGCCATTGTCGGCTTTGGCTCATATCATTACAAGTATGAAAGTGGGCGGGAAGGCGATATGCCGCAGATCGGATTCTCCCCCCGCAAACAGAACATCACGCTCTATATTGGGGTAGGCGACAATTCTGACAACCCACTGCTCAAGAAACTTGGAAAATATACAACGGGCAAGGTTTGCTTGTATATCAAGAAACTGGCAGATGTGGACAGGAACGTTTTGCAGGAACTGATCGCAGACTCATTTGAAAGGGCTCATTGATCTGGGTACGCTTTAAGTCATCTCATAAATGTCGCCCTGAGCAGATTGAGTAGCGGCTGCAAAGGTTTATCGCCGCAATCATAAGCCGCCCAACACAGCGTGCACAGATGAAGTTGGAGGTCAAGCGGTAGCAGATGTGAAGTGGGGAGTTTGTCGGTGTAGAGCAATAGAAAGACAGCGCCTTCGCAAGCTGTGCGAAACGTGGTTGGAAGTTGTATAATGAAATCGAGCGACGAGCCCGCAAAACCCCTTCGTGGGTCTCCTGTTGGAGTTCACACTATTTTGTGTTTGGGACGTCGCTCACTTTTTTGTTGAGGGTGGCAGTGGGATGGGTTTCTTGGAGCCCCAGGCAATGCTGGTCAACTCCTGCCCAAGATGTAAAGCGTCCAAACGTTGGCGAACGAACTGGGCGGCCGATTGTCCTGCAGGACGATTTTCTTTTCCGAGTTGGTAGGCAAACTTCAAGAACTTCTGGGCAATCGCTTCGGCTTCCGCGAAGCGATCGGTCTGGAGCTGCGCCAGGATATACCAGACTGCGACCAGGAGTTTGTGCGCAATCGCTACAATGGCTTTGTGGCGTTCCAGGCGTGGTTCCAGCCGGGCTAATTCTGCCTGCCAGTGGGATGGGAGTTGGCGGCCATATGGGCCGCTTCGATCAACACCGTGCGTAGGTCCCGTCGACCCGCTTTGGTGACACCTGCACTTGCAGCGCAGGTGCAAGTGTCTTCCCAGTACGGGTCGTCATTCCGCTATCATGCACTCGGGTGCCCAACCCGGCATAGCCCACCAGGTATCTGGGTTCTGCGAAGCGCCGAATGTCTGCAATGGCTGCCCAGACGGTCACGGCGGTCACGACCCCAAAGCCGGCCAGGTGCAGCAAACGTCTGATTGGTTCCTGCTCGGCTGCCATTCCTTCCATGATCTCTGTCATGCGTTTCACTTGCTTCTCCGCAAACTGCAGGGTCTCCAGATCGCTTTGCAGATTGAGCCTTTCCAGCTTCCCGATCGGCAGCGACTGCCGCCAGTCCTTGTTGCTTGCCCGGCAGGGATTGCCTTCCGGAGGAATCAGGTGATGTCTTTGCAGCACCACATGCAGGCGGTTCTTCGCCTG
Organism: Anaerolineales bacterium; assembly: GCA_035720235.1. Classification (GTDB taxonomy): domain Bacteria; phylum Chloroflexota; class Anaerolineae; order Anaerolineales; family Villigracilaceae; genus Defluviilinea. The sequence goes on from DASTOH010000159.1 coordinate 7,757, forward strand.
CGTGGCAAGCCCAGTCATCTTTTTCCGTTGGGCCACCCAGCCGCGCAGTTCACGAATTTCCTGGGGCGGCACCCAGATCCCCACCAGCAATCCCTTGGCTAACAACCGCGCCAGAATCGACGCCGCGATCTTGTCGTTCATCACCTGTGAACGCGTGATCAAGGCCACGTGGGGGGGATGCACCACCATCACCGAGCCGGCATACTGACACAGCTCATCATCCTGCTTCGTCAGGGTCTTCTTCATCCATGTTTCGATATAAGAGAATTCGACACGTCGGGCAGGCAGGACTATATTCAGTTCGTCATCCACACCGATGGCGATGAGATAGCGCTTGCGGACATCCAATCCAATATGACGTTTTCCAGAATCCGTCAGAGGGGTATACTCCTGTTTACACTGGCAGCCCTTGCCAGCCGAAGGTCGGGCACGTTTCGTTTGTAGGGCCGCTGGATCACACGCAGATGCGAGCTGGGGCATGTCTTTGCCCTTCTCAGTTAAGCAGATCCGAACAGGACAGTCAAACACCGGATTGAGCTTTGGCGCCAAGCCGCCATTCTCATGCACGTTTCGACTGGACCCTCACGCAGCGTTCCCGGATACGCGTGCCCGTTCACTGAACACTTCTAGCGTATCCAAAAACGTGCCCGACCGCAAGCCGCTCACGAGCGATTGCGCTTTCATGCTAACACCCGAACCCTGGCAACGAACGCCGGGGCTATGGTGGTGGGAAGCTTCGCGGCGCGTTTTCAGGCAGTTTGCGTGGCTTGAGGCTGGTTCCGACAAAGTGGCGTTGTCTCGTACCACCTGGTGGTTGAGCCTGTCGAAACCCACCAGCGCCCCGCAGGACCGTAACGCCAACCGTTAGCCCGTTCGTCACCATTGCGAGAAGCAATGAGTTATGTATAATGCCCCACAGTTCACAATTATCCAATTACGTTCATCACGAAAGGAGCGAATCTATATGCAACACGATATTCGGAAGTTAAGCCGACCGGCTCAACTCTCACGCCGCCCTACAGGGAGGATTCCAAGGCGTTGCGCCCGCGAATGGCGCGTGGCACGGGACACGGGAAGGAGGATTTGGCCATGGCGCTCTATTTAACGCGGTTCAGCTATACGCCAGAAACCTGGGCTCGATTGACGAAGAACCCCGAAGACCGCCGCGAGGCTGCACGCAAGTACATTGAGTCCGTCGGTGGGAAGTTGCATGGCTTTTGGTACGCGTTCGGCACGTACGATGGCTACAACCTCTGGGAAGCGCCTGACAACGTCTCGATGGCTGCAGTCGCGATCGCGATCAGTGGCGGTGGTGCGTTGTCGAAATTCGAGACGACGCCGTTGCTCACGGTCGAGGAGACCCGCGACGCCCTTCGCCGTGCGCAGGCAGTCGGCTACCAGCCGCCCGGAGCATAGTCGAGCGGCATCCTGCTCTGCTCGCGGCCATGGCGCCGCGGTCAGTCAATCATGTGGGGAACTGCGCATAATACGCTCACCACGGCCAGGCCAGGGACAGAATAGCGTTTGCGAAAACCAACAACCTTGCCATTGCCCATCGTGGTGCTACGGCGGTATTGTGCCTTGCAGCGGGCTAACACAGCCCCGCTGCGCGGGATCTACGATGTGCACCCGAACCCCGGCAAACGACGCCGGGGCCATGGTGGTGGCTGCTGCCCGTAGGGACGGCGTGCGCACGCCGTCCCTACGGGCAGTCAGGCAGTCTGCGTGGCTTGAAACTGGTTCCGTCAAAATCGCGTTATCTTGTCCCACCTGGTGGTTGAGCCTGTCGAAACCCACCAGTGCCCCGCAGGGGCATAACGCCAGCCGTTGGGCGGCTGTATGCATGTCCAGTTGGAAAAACTATCCGCAGATGTCGCAGTGTCTCAATTTCATCACGAGAGGTGTTAAAAGGGATAGAACCTCAACTTTTAGTTAGGAGTGACCCTCGTGAATTTCAAATCGAATGTGACCAAGCAAGTATCTTCCCGGCCTGAGCGCAACCGCAACGATCATTCCAATCGACGTGGCTGGCTGGGCAAGGTGCGCTTCGGAGTATTGATCGTCGCTTGGCTCCTGCTGATCCCTTTTTATGGAGGCTGGGCGATTGGTATCGCTCGTGGTTTCCCAATCAGCAGCCCCATGCCTCCACTCCTCTTGGTTGCTCTGCTGCTATTTGTGATCTATTGTGGAAATCGTACAGCGGGTGTGCTTGTCCTGACTCTCATGATCCCGTTGGGAAGCCAGTGGATTTTGATGGATCGCTGGGATGACGCCAGAGAGGAAATGGCGCGAGGCAATAGCGAGCGTGCTATTCAGATTCTGGAGACGCAGCGACTATCGTGGTGGTTCCGATTTCCGTCGAGTAGCCATGTTGGGGAGTATGCAACTTTGTCAGAGGCTTATTGCGACAGCGGCCGTTATGATCAGTGCCGCCATGTCATCGAGACAGTTATCCAGCAATACGGCCCGCTCGCTGGAGAAATGTCGAGCCGCGTGAACCAAATCGACGATCTACTTCCCCAAGTGCAGTCGTTCGATGAGTCGCAACCGGTTAACCCATCGACACTCAATGCCTGGCTTGATTACGCGCGATTGCTCGAAGACGGTCTGTTTGCTCCCTCTCAGGCGATTCGCATCCACAAACAACTGGTCGAGTCGGGATTGTCGCCGGATCTTGAGAAGGAAGTTCTTACCAGATATATCGAGACCCTCGAACGTCGTGCCTCAAGAAATCGTGAGTAGCTCCTCCTACAACATGGATGGTCACGCTGGAAAAGAAAGCAACTCCGTAAAACGCCGCCCAATAATTCATGAAGCCGATTTGGGGTACGCGCGCGTTCTCAAGCATTTTTCATGGCTTCAAGTTGGTTCCGGCAAAATGGCGTTACTTCGTCCCGCCCACCAGCCCCACAGGGACAGTGCGCGATGGGTACCCCCTACGGGAGACCATCCATCGGCGGCGCTACGCAGACGCAAGCCGTTGGGCGTTTGATATACTGCACCAATGCTCATCGAGTTCAACGGCAAAATTTGGTACTGGCATGGCCCCGCCCCATGGTACTTCGTTACCGTTCCGGCGAAGCAGAGCCGCGACCTGAAAGCCATATCAGGCTTCGTGACCTATGGCTGGGGAGTGATTCCGGTACATGTTCGGATCGGCAAAACCGAGTGGAAGACTTCCTTGTTTCCCAAAGATGGCCGCTACATTGTGCCCATCAAAGCGAGTGTCCGAAAAGCAGAAAATCTTGAGGAAGGCGATAAAGTGACTGTACGGCTCGAAGTTCGTTGATCAACTCGTGAGGATCTGTTTATAGGAGTAGTTGCGAAAATAGCGTGAGGGGCGCTTAGCCAGACATGCGAAAACGGACGCGTTTGAAATTCTCATCAAACCATATCGCAAGAATTTGAGCTTTGCTGTGGTCTCCCGCCCTCGGCAAATTGCGCCGGGCCGTGGTGGCTGCCGCTCTGCGCCGTGCCGCTCGTACCCTTATCAGGGCGCTTCGCAGGGGACGGCGTGTAAGTTGATAAGGACTTACTTATGATGCCAATCGATCAGGATCGCATCCGTTCCATCCTCTGTGCCGAACACTCCTTTTACAATTCGCAGAATGTCACCATCCGTAAAGATCACCGTTGGCATCCAGGCACGGGTGATCTTATTGGGGCGCAGTTCTTACCCTCCACGCACGTACTCGATATTGGCTGCGGGAATGGTGAAACTTTACTGGAGCACAGCACGAACTTTAATACCGGCATTGGAATTGATCACGATCCCAAACATATCCAGATGGCCCAAAAAGCGAAGCTCACACGGGCCATCAAAAACGTCGAGTTTCTCTTGTTGGATTTTCCACGTGAATTCAGACGGCTTCCTCCCGAATCGTTCGATATCGTGTTTTCCCAACGCGGACCGCTTGACGATACTTCCTCGAATATCCAAGCAGCTCTGAACTTACTGCGCCCTCACGGGTTACTGTTTTGCGAATTGATTGGCGAACTGCACCACCAAGAAGCGAGGAGGTGCTTTGAATACTATCCGACTAGCGACCAGATGATTCGCAGAGTGGAACAGGTCAGAACGGCCCTGGAGCGCAATGGCGTCAGTATCCGTCTTGCCGCCGATATTGTCACGAAATGGTATTATCCAAATATCTACGCATGGCTACAGTACCAATGCGATATATGGCCATGGTTAGGTGTTCCATTTCCTGAACCCGACGATCATCAAATTTATTTATTTGCCGAACAGAATACAATCGCCACAGGAGAGATCGAGACGACGCACCATGTGATTTTGGTTGCTGGTATAAAACAGCAGGGCACATCGGCAGAAGAGTGACAATTTTGGTTAATCGTTCTATTCATTATTAAAGAGTTTCATTTGGCCCGTCTTCCCGACATAGCCCCCTTTGCACTCTTCGGATATGCTAAGCGAGGGATGCTTCGTGAGGTGCATCCAACCACGCAAAGTGCGCCGGGGATATGTTGGTGGCACTGGCCGTGCTTAGGAGGAGTGGACTTATGTTGCCGCATGTTCGTAGCGTCCATGCTACAATAACCGCTATGTCCCAGGCACAAGAATATACCAAGCGCTTGGGGACGATCCGACCCACTCAGTTCCAAGCCGCCCTGGATCGTTTCGATTTAGGAAAATTCGTGACTGCCGCACCGATAGCCTTTGGGTTATTTGGGCAAAACGTGTTTGTCACCAGTACTCGTGGCGAATGGGTTTTACGGGGATGTCCTCATTATGATTGGCAATTTCCAACCGAGCAATTTTTTGTACAGCTTATTCATGAACACACACGAGTTCCCGTGCCATATCCATATCTCGTTGATCCCGCAACTGATATCTTTGGGTGGAGTTATGTCTGGATGCCACGGATGCCAGGCATACAATTAGCGGATGAGGCACTCATCACACAGCTGAACAGCGATGATCAGTTAGGATTGGCGCGCGCGATGGCCCACACATTAGCCGAGTTGCATTCAATTCAGGCCGATTATGCTGGCACCTATGATTACCGAACACATACCATACAACGGTTTGCAAAGAATTACCGAGACATGATTCTCGAAAATATTCATGACTTGCTCGCAACGTCCCAAAACTACAATGACCATACGACGGTCTCAGATGCTGCCTGGGTGGAACGAGTGATTCGTGATTGCCAGGAAGGTATGCGCACACCCTGGAGAACCAGCCTCGTTTTACGCGACTTCAAGGCAGCGAATATGGTTGCTCAACAGCAGCAGGCTACATGGCAGATCAGCGGCCTGTTTGACCTGATGGAGGCCCACTTCGGTGACGGAGAAAGTGATCTTGTGCGCCAGGTCGGGCACTATTTACGCACAGATCCGGCGTGCGCCGGTGAGTTTATACGAGAATATCTACGACTACGACCCGCTGTGAGTGGGTTTGTGGAACGGCAACAGCTGTATATGCTCTACGACAGCTTAATTATTTGGTCCTACTTCCAGCGGACTGAAGGTGGGTTGCCAGAAAACAAAGCGCTGTCACTGGAAGAATGGGCATCGCCCTTTGTCGAGTATTGGAAAACGTTCCAGATATGAGGGGCCGAGGATTTGTGGCTGGTGCCGGGCAATGGTCCGGGGGTACGGCCCACTCACATCATCCGGAAATACCCCACTAGGGATGAAGATCGTCGCCATAGGAACGCCAGCGGTGATCTGGCATGGCGTTAACGAAAACAACTATGAACGATACCGTAACTTTTCAGATGGACAGCCAACTGAGGAACGAACAAGAAAATCAAAAGTGAGTGGGTTGATGGTTGGTTTGAACATCGATAAGGTCCATATAACTAAGCTGTGTCGAGACACGCCCACCCCCGGCAAGGTTGCCGTTGAAGAGAGGACATGAATCCATATTCACACATTGTCGTTGCTTCAAAATTGGTAACACTGGTTGATCCAGAAGATACCCAGGAATATTATTGGGGAGCAATCGCCCCTGATATTCGCTACCTGGCGGCTATGCAGCGTCACCAAACTCACATTCACCCTGAGAAAATTGCTGGTTTTATGTTTCAGTATCCCCATCTGAAATCCTTTTTACAGGGTTATTTGGTTCACTGCCTTTCTGATGAAGTCGAATTGGGCCAGGTCTTTTTTCAGCATTTTCCGTTTTCTATTCTCAAAAAACGGATGTCCCGCCAGCGAATCGCGGTCATTCTTGAACTTTATTACTTTGAAAACGAAAGAGTGAATATAATATTGTCCGGTTCACACAACGAAGTATTGAGCGCATTAGGCTTAAGTGCATCGCTATCCACAAAACTTGCTCAATCCATCAGCCAATATGCAATGTCCTCATCCTTTGAGGCTCGCATCATAGATTTATCCAGACTCCTGGGTTTGGAAAACGACAGTCGAATCGACAAATATATGGCTGCCGCAAAAATTTTTCAAGAAAATTGGCTTCTCAAGAATGGCCTGTTTTTCGGAATCAGAACAGGCAAAATCAGTGAACAAATCGTTTCTCAGGTGGCGTCACTTTATGAGCAATGTGGTGTGTAGCAAAACCCGCCTAACAAAGCCCCGCTTCGCGGCATGCACCTGAATGTGACACAAAATTTTGGGCCGTTCATCAAGAGGATCTATGTTGTCAAGTCTTTTCGGTATCAATCCACACAAACGATTCTGGAAATGGTTCGAAGACAATGCTAACTCTCTTGCCGCAGTGAGAAGCGCCGAAGACCCCATCCTCCAGAAACTGGACCAGGAGCTTCACAGGGTCCATCCCAACTTGGACTTTGAAATGGGCCTGAGCGATGATGAGCAGCTGGAATTTATCGCGAGTGCAAACGGCATCCGAAGTGTATTCCCGGCTGTCGAGCAGTTAGTAGCCAGTGCACCCGCACTCCCAAATTGGAAGATTATTGCCTTTCGGCAACCAAAGGGATCCGTTTCGGAAATCCGTTACGAAAACTTCCTGCTCAAAGCCGAGCATGTCTGGTTTTCCTACAAACAGCGCGTGGACAAAGTTGATTTGACGATATACATCCGAGATCTATCGCCAGGCAACGAAGAACAAGCCATTGGCGCCAGTTTCATTCTTCTGGATAGTGCGCTGGGTGAGTACCTTGTGGCAACCAGAATTGGATTCATTGACCATAAGCCTCTACCTGATAATCCGGCTGCTCGTGGTTTCCAGCCACTGAGCGAAATAGGAACAATTGTTGCCAAAAGGTAAGCCTGCGCCGCCTAACAAAGACTCGCTTCGCACGGCGCTTTGTCGAAGATCCCGCCATGCGGGGCGACAATCTGCGGCGTGCAGCCAACTTTGAGCCATTGGGCGGAGTTTCTCCGTAAGGAGCAAGGAGTCATTCGACATGGAAAAAACTGTTCAGGACATCATCGACACAATCATTGCGGCCGTACCCGGCGCCCCCTTCGTGAACACCGTCGATACCCTCAAGACCGGCGACCCTCAACAAAAAGTGCAGGCGGTTGCGACCACCTTCCTGGCCACCACAGAAGTCATTGAGCGAGCCATCGAACGCGGCGTCAATCTCATCATTACCCATGAACCGACATTCTATGGTCATACCGATGAGACCCAGTGGCTCGAGGGCGATCTGGTCTATGAGGCCAAGCGCCGCCTCATCGAAGAGCATCACATCGCCATTTGGCGCTTTCACGACTACCTACACTCCCTACAACCAGATCCCACGATCAGCGGACTACTCAAGACGTTGGACTGGACGACCTACGTCTCGCCTGAGCAGCCATTTGTGTGCCGACTCCCGCCCCGGGCGCTGACTGATCTCATGGACGAGATCAAATCCAGGCTGGGACTGGCGAGCGTGCGGGTGGTCGGCGACCTGAAGATGACCTGTGAGAGCATTGGCATCCTGGTGGGTTCATGCGGGGGCGATATGCAAATCGGGGCTCTCGGTCGCCTGGCGCTGGACGTGTTGGTGTGCGGGGAAATCCACGAATGGGAAACCAGCGAATATGTGCGGGATGCCATGCGGCTGGGGCATTCCCAGGCGCTCATCGTCATCGGGCATTCAGTGAGTGAAGAAGATGGAATGCGCGAGATCGTTCCCTGGCTGGAAGCCCGCCTTCCCGGCGTGCCGATCACGTTCATTCCCACCGGCCATCCCTTGCGCGCGCGATAGAGGGTCGTGGTCCAATATCATATGCCAGCGCCTCCCGTTCTGTTGCGCTCCCGGCCATATGAAGTACGTCCCAGGAAATCATAGTTCGAAGCGCTTTTCGGGCCAGGAGACTCAATTTAGCCTTTGATAAAAAGAAGGGCTGTCTTTTGGACAGCCCTTCTTCACATCCTACGCCACCGTGATGCTCGGATCCAGATACACATCCTGAATGATGTTCAGGATCTTCACACCCTCCGCCATAGGGCGCTGGAAGGCCTTACGGCCAGAGATGAGGCCCTGTCCGCCGGCGCGTTTGTTGATCACCGCCGTGGCGGCAGCTTCGGCAAAATCATTCTCGCCGGAGGCGCCGCCGCTGTTAATGAGTCCCACACGTCCCATGTAGCAGTTTGCCACCTGGTAACGGCACAGATCAATCGGATGATCACTGCTCAGTTCGCTGTACATGCGCTTGTCCAGCTTGCCGTAGGAGCTATCGCCGGTATTAAGCGCCAGGAAACCGCCATTATTTTCAGGCAGTTTCTGCTTGATGATATCGGCCTGCAACGTCACACCGAGGTGATTCGCCTGGCCGGTCAGATCTGCCGACACATGGTAGTCCTTGTCCTTCTTGAAGCCTTTATTCCGCAGATAACACCACAACACGGTCACCATGCCCAGCTCATGCGCGAGCGCGAAGGCTTGGGCAATCTCGATCAGTTCACGATGCGAATCGTCCGAGCCAAAATAGATCGTCGCGCCGACCGCGGCCGCTCCCATGTCATAGGCCTGCTCTACAGTGCCAAACACGATCTGCTCGAAGCTGTTCGGGTAAGTCAATAGTTCGTTGTGATTGATCTTTACGAGAAATGGGATCTTGTGCGCGTACTTGCGGGCCACAGTGCCCAGCACGCCAAAAGTGGACGCGACCGCGTTACATCCGCCCTCGATAGCGAGCCGGACAATGTTTTCAGGGTCAAAGTAATCGGGGTTCTTCGCGAAGCTGGCGCCGCCTGAATGCTCGATGCCCTGGTCTACCGGCAGGATCGAGAGATATCCCGTGCCGGCCAGCCGTCCGTGGTTATACATCCATGCCAGATTGCCAAGCACACGGTTGTTGCGGTCAGACTGCATTACGATTCGATCGACAAAATCGGGACCAGGCAAATGCAGACGTTCCTTTGGAATTTTGGGCGAGCTGAAACCCAGCAGGGATTCGGCCTTCTCGCCAAGCAGCGCTTGAATATCGGTGGTCAAAGTATCGGTTATCATGAGATTTCTCCTTGTTTTATTCAAAGAGCAAAGGTGATCGATTGGGTCATTTGCTCTGAAATGATATTCTTCTGGATAGAATATTTATTTCTTGATTATAACCAGAAACTGCGGCTATAATGGGTTTGTGCGACTTATTCGCCGGGAAGTCGTATATCAGCGCAGGTGGCTTCTCGTTCCCGCCGCGGTCTCGCACGAAGCGTGTCGCGGCAGGAAAGCCGCCAAGAGCAAACAGGCACAGTAGTTCGTATATCATCGCAGGAGGCTTCCGTGGACGATTTCTTTCAGAAAGTAACCAGCATGCGTGACCCGTTCAGCAGGCTGGCATCTCAAATCCCTGGGTTTGGCGGTTACATGGAACGCCAAAGCCGGCGAGACGCAGATCGGCTGCTACGTGAGACGGTGGCACGCCGCTTCGAGGAACAGTGGCAGCGCATATCACAACTGCAGAGCGACCTGGTCAGCAATGGCATGATCGCCTACGTGGACGATATGGAGAAGGCCGCGCTTAAGTTGCGCACTTTCATCGATAAGCTCAGCCATGCGCCGCGCGGTTATTCAGGTCTGTTCGATGCCGTGAAGATCAATGAAAAGGAGCTTGAAGCCATCTATCAATTCGACGCCGCCTTCTTTGATCTCGCCGAACAGGTGGGACGCGCGGTGGATAACGTGGAGCGCTCGCTCAGCGATGAAGCTGGTCTGCCCGCTGCCATCCGTAACCTTACATCCCTGACGCGGCTGGCAGTGGAAACCTATGAAAAACGGTCAGAAGCCGTGACCGGGTCGAAATAGAAAAGTAATGTCGTTGCGAGTCTTCGAGAAGCATCCTCCTGTGCAAATCAGGGGATTGCTTCGCAACCTGCGCTCGCAACGACATGGCCCAAATTATGTGGCACAAGTACATCAACGCGACCGCGATTGACGAAGTCCTGCAAATCTTAAGTGATCAAGGGGAACGTGCCCGTATCATTGCGGGTGGAACTGATTTAATTCTCGAACTTGAACGGGGCATCCGAAAAGGTATCGAAACGATCATCGATATCTCGCGCATTCCCAACCTCGATCAAATCATGATGGACGAGGATGATGTCATCCATCTGGGCACGCTGGTCACGCACAATCACTGCGTCGAGTCAAAACTGATTCGTGAGCGCGCCTATCCACTGGCGCGTGCGGCCTGGGAGGTGGGAGCGCCGCAGATCCGCAATCGTGGCACCATCGCCGGGAATCTCATCACCGCCTCGCCCGCCAACGATACGATCACTCCGCTCGTGGCGCTCGGCGCGTCAGTGACCTTGCAGTCCAGACACGGCACGCACACCGTTCCGCTCAAGGATTTTTATATCGGCGTTCGCAAAACCGTGATGCAGCCAGACGAAATGCTGGTGGATATTTCATTTCCGGCCATAACGCCCACACAGCGTGGGGCGTTCATCAAGCTGGCTTTGCGCCGCGCCCAGGCCATCTCGGTGGTGGACGTGGCGCTCGTTCTCGACCTGGAAGCTGATACCGTCCGAACGGCCTCCATCACCCTGGGATCTGTGGCGCCAACGATCATTCACGCGCCCGAGGCGGAACAATATCTCGCCGGCAAAGAACTAACAAATGAGGTCATTGCAAAAGCCGCGCGCCTAACAATGAACGCCTCCAAACCTATTGACGACGTGCGCGGTTCCGCCGCGTATCGCCTTGAGATGGTGAGGGTCTGCACTTTGCGCGGGTTAACGTCCATGCGCGCCGAGCAGGCCGTCGTGGAGCCTGGTCGAAGTGAACCACCAGGGGTGCCGTCTGACGCGGTGTTGTTGTGGGGTAAAGCAAAAGCAGATAGTGGAATGCAGTCTCGGCATGAGACACCCTTCTCGCCAATTGAAACAATGGTCAACGGCAAGAGATATTCCGTTAAGACAGGTTATGAAAAAACCTTGTTGCGATTCCTGCGTGAGGATCTGGGCCTGATTGGCACCAAGGAAGGCTGTGCCGAGGGCGAATGTGGCGCCTGCACGGTGTTCCTGGATGGCAAGGCGGTGATGGCTTGCCTGGTGCCCGCGCCGCGAGCACATGGGGCTGAGATTGTCACAATTGAAGGTCTCGCCAACCTCACCCCTGCCCCCTCTCCTGAAGGAGAGGGGAGATTGCACCCCGTTCAGGAAGCCTTCGTGCGGCATGGCGCGGTGCAATGCGGATATTGCACGCCAGGTTTCATCATGTCTGCCGCGAAATTATTGGAAGAAAAAGAGCATCCGACCCGCGCTGAGATCGAGCAAGCCATTACTGGAAACCTTTGTCGTTGCACCGGCTATTACAAGATCGTGCAAGCGATCGAGGATGCCAGCAAAATCTCCTAACGAGGTGAATTATGGGCAAATATAGTGGTTCTGTACGCCGTCCGCCTGCACCCAAACGGGACCGTATACCGCCGTTGGTGCGCGGCATCGGGTGTCTCATGTTTGTGCTGGTGCCGATCCTGGCTTATGGCCTTGCGCGCTTCCTGGTGCCGTACTCTGTAAAATGGGGCTTGCCGCTTCCGGCGGAATGGTTTGGTCTGGCGACCATTCGATTCTCGGCCCCAAACAACCTGCCTGTCGTCAACGAATTTGTCGATCTGCTGAGACAGGAACCGAATCTGATCGCCAATCTTGTTTTTGCAGTGATCATCACCGCCCTGCTCTATGGCATTATAAGCATTGCCTATGGTTATGTATACTCCGTGGCCGCACCATCGCAGTATGGACCCGCGGATGTGCCGCCGCCCCGAGTCAAAACCAAGAAATATAGACGCTAATCGAATCCATCCATGACCAACTACACGACCATCGGAAAATCCATCCCGCGTGTGGATGCGCGCGGCAAAGTGACCGGCGAAACCCCCTACTCCGGCGACCTGTCCATGAAGGACATGCTGCACATGAAGCTGCTTTTTGCTGGGCGGCCGCATGCGCGCATCCAATGGATCAAGACCGGGAAAGCTGAAGCCGCGCCCGGTGTGGTGGCCGTGTACACAGCCAAGGATGTGCCGATCAATGAGTACGGCTTGCAGTGGCAGGACCAGCCCGTGTTATGCGGCCCGAATCGATCGCTCACCCTCTCGCCACACCGGAACAAGGAAAAACCGGGCGCGGATGTTGTCCGCTTTGTCGGGGATCAGGTTGCGGCGGTCGTAGCAAGAAGTGAAGCCGAAGCAGCCGCGGCGGTCAAGTTGATCGAGGTCGGGTATGAGGATCTGCCCATCGTCACCGATCCTATCGAGGCGATGAAAGCCGACGCGCCACGTGTCCACGAGCATATCGGCGATTCGAACATCTGTGTCCATTACAAGATACGCAAAGGGGATGTCGAGGCTGGTTTGGCTCAGGCCGATGTGATCGTCGAAAGCGAATACCGCACGCCTGTGCAGGAACACGCCTTCCTGCAGCCCGAAGCGGGACTCGCCTACATTGACGAGGAAGGACGCATTGCCGTCGCCTGTGGCGGTCAATGGACTCATGAAGACCAGGAGCAGATCGCACATGCGCTGAATATGCCGGTTGAACAGATTCGTGTGGTGTACCCGGCGGTGGGCGGCGCGTTCGGCGGACGAGAGGATATGTCGGTGCAGATCGTGCTGGCGCTCGCGGCCTGGAAATTGCAGCGACCGGTGCGAATCATCTGGTCGCGGCAGGAATCGATCATCGGACATGGGAAACGTCATGCTGTGATCTTGCGTGCGAAATGGGGCGCAACCAAAGACGGCAAAATTATCGCCGCCGAAAACGAGATCATCGGTGATGGCGGCGCCTACATGTATACATCGAACAAGGTGCTTGGGAACTCCGCCATCACCTCCACCGGCCCTTATCTCATCCCAAACCTGAAAACCGACGTGTACGGTGTGTATACCAATAATGTGCCGGGCGCGGCCTTCCGAGGCTTCGGCGCGCCGCAAGCCCTGTTCATGGCTGAATTGCAAACCAACAAGCTCGCCGAAAAGCTTGGAATGGACCCGGTGGAGTTTCGACTCAAGAACGCCTTGAAAGATGGGGATCCCATGGGCGTGGGAACGCCATCGCCGAGTCCTGTGAGTGTAACGAAATGTATTGAGTCTGCGGCGGAAAGATTTGCATGGCTTGAAGGAAAGAAGAAAGAAGAAAGTCCGCATCATTTAAAGCGCGGTCAAGGCTTCGCGGCCGGCTTCAAGAACATCGGCTTCTCGTTTGGTTATCAGGAAAACTGCTGGGCCAAGATCGAACTATATGGCAAGGTGGAGGTTGACCAGGTCATCTTGTATCATGCCAGTGCAGAGGTCGGCCAGGGCACACATACCGTGATGGCACAAATGGCAGCCGAGGCGGTCGGTGTGCCGGTTGAGCGGGTGAGATTGATCTCATCGGATACGGCAACCACGGGCAATTCTGGCTCGGTTTCGGCTTCGCGCATGACCTTCATGTCTGGCAATGCGATTCGCGGCGCGGCGGAGGTCGCGTTGAACAAGTGGAAGGCGGAAGAACGCCCGGCCATCGGCGAGTTCAAATATCTGGCGCCGCGCACCACCAACTTTGATAAGGACACCGGTCACTCCACGCCAAACTTTGCCTATGCCTTCGTGGCGCAAGCCATCGAAGTGGAAGTGGATACAGAGACCGGTCATGTGCGCGTCGTGCGCGTCGTCTCTGCGGATGATGTGGGCAAGCCGATCAACCCCGCGCTGGTCGAGGGGCAAGTGGAAGGCGCGGTGGTGCAAGCGCAGGGTTACGCCGTGCTGGAAGATTACAAGACCAAAGATGGTCACGTGCTCACCGACCAGCTCAGCACCTATCTCATCCCCACCATCTGGGATATTCCTGAAAAAGTGGAAACGGTTTTTATCGAAGTGCTCGATCCTAACGGTCCCTGGGGAGCGCGCGGCGTGGGCGAACTCCCCTTCCTGATCGTTGCACCCGCCATCGCCGCGGCGATCCATGACGCCACGGGCGTCTGGATCAACGAGTTTCCATTTACGCCCGAACGCGTCCTGCGCGCTCTGGGCAGGATTTAGCCTCAGTCCCCTAACGGGGATAATAAAGACACCGAGACACTGAGAATCTCTTTTCTCCGCGACGCAGTGTCTCCGTGGCAGAACAACATGCCCTTCCGTTATCGCGATGAAATCAAAGAACTAAATGACGAAACCCGCCGAACTGCGGACGGTTCCTTCATCCAGCTTCCCGATGGTGTCACGCATTACGAACTGGGCGGGAATGAGTCAGGCGCAGTGGTAGTTCTCATCCATGGCTTTTCTGTCCCATATTTTATTTACGATCCCACCTTCAAATTCCTGACCGAATCTGGTTTTCGCGTGCTGCGGTATGATCTTTTCGGACGCGGATTTTCCGACCGGCCTGCCTCACGCTACAACATCGATCTCTTCGTCAATCAACTCCATACGCTGCTGGATGGATTGCGCTTCACGCGCCCCGTAAGCCTGATCGGCCTATCTCTGGGCGGGATCATCGCATCGACCTTTGCCGTCCATCATCCAGATCGTGTGAATAAACTTGTGCTGATCGACTCGGCTGGGGCCAGACCGATTTCCTTTACGCTGATGCAGAGGGTGGCGAAACTGCCGCTCGTCGCAGAGACAATTCTCAGCCTGGTCAGAAGCGGAGCTCTGATCAAAAGCGCATCAAAGGATTTTTTCGATCCTGCCCTGGTAGATCATTTTATGTCACGGTACATGGTCCAACTGGAGTATAGAGGCTTCCGACGCGCTATTCTCTCCACCATCCGTCATGGGATGCTGGGTTCATTCATCGGTACCTATAAAGCGCTTGGTAAAATGGACAAAAGGGTCATGCTGCTGTGGGGCCGTGACGATATGACAGTACCGTTCGAGCACAGTTTTGATTTACGTGCCGCGATGCCCAATGTGGAATTTCACGCCTTTGAAAACTCTGGGCATATCCCGCACTATGAAAAGCCTGACGAAGTAAACCCGCGATTGTTGAAGTTTCTGAGGTAGCCATGTATCGAAGACTCATAGAATATTTTTCGCACAACAAATACCGCATGTTCATGTTCGTGGTGCTGGCAGGCGCGACGCTCGTCTCGGTATCCATCTGGCGGGTGCGCACTGAGATCAGCGGTTCAGGGCATTACAACTTCTTGATCTGGAATCTGTTCCTGGCCTGGATTCCGTTCATCATTTCATACTTCACCTACACTGCGGTGCTAAACCGGCGGCAGGTACTGATGCTTGCTCCCATTGCCGCGTTCTTCTGGTTGATCTTCTTCCCCAACGCACCCTATATTTTGACAGACTTTCAACATCTGGCAGGCACCTGGCGGGATGTGCCGGTTTGGTATGACGTTATGCTGCTGATCTGGTTTGCCTTCACCGGCTTGATGCTGGGCATGACATCCCTCTTCATGATGCAGGAAATCATCCGCCGCGAGTTTGGACGCTGGCCAGGCTGGGGCTTCGTCGCCATGGTGACCGTCCTTAGCAGCGTTGGTGTGTATGTGGGCCGTTTTCTGCGCTGGAACTCGTGGGATATCTTCAGAGATTTTTCGGGCATGGCACAATTTGCTTTTGCCAGCGCGCAAGAACCCAGCCTGCAATCGATTGTATTTACCAGCCTTTTCAGCGCGTTCTTCTTGTTCCTCTATGTAACGCTGTATACGTTCGGACACTTGCTCTCGGAGAGGCAGAAGAATCAGGAAGGTTAACGTGGGGCGGGATGGTCGCGACACTTGCACCTCCCTGACATCCGGCTTAAGCCGGAACCGTCAGGGACAGGTGTGGCGCACACTCCCTGGCACCGTGCGGCTTAAGCCGTATAGTTTGCTTAGCAAACCAGGCAGGTGTGCCACGGGCGCAAGTGCCGTGGAATGCAGGTGAGCACCTTGTAAAGGGCATCCCGCCATACTAGAAAGGGAAGAACATGAACAAGGAAGACATCCTGGTGCTCTACCAATACAACCAATGGACCACACGCAAGATCCTGGATGCAGCATCCAAGGTGACTAACGAACAGTTCCTGGCGCCCGCGGACTTTCCGCACGGCGGCTTGCGCAGCACGCTCGTGCACGCGTTGTTCGCCGAATGGATCTGGCGCAACCGCTGGGGAGGAACGTCACCCACACAGCGCCTGAAACCGGAGGATTTTCCCACCTTTGATTCACTGCGCGCACGCTGGTCGGAGGAGGAAAATCTGTTGATGACTTTCGTGAACAACTTGACCGATGAAAACCTCAACCGGGTAATTTCCTACAAGACCACGCAGGGCAAACCGCAAGAAAGAATCTTGTGGCAGATGATGGCGCACCTCGTCAACCACGGCACACAACACAAGACTGAAGCCGCGGCCATCCTGACGGGTTTTGGTCATTCACCCGGCGATATCGATATGATTTATTTCCTGATTGAGAATTATTAGCCCCCTCGCGTCGAGCGGAGGGGATGCAAAGCATCCCCGTAGACGAGACACACTTTATGTCACTCGTTCATTTTTGTGCAATCGTCACAATTGGCGAGATGCTTCGCAGTCTCGCATTATGAATTTTATCTCAGCACGGCGGACAACGATTTCCCACCAAATAGCTCTTTTGGAATCTTGCTCGTTTCGTATACTTCCCACGTCTCGGTGTGGACGATCTCTTCGCGCGGCTTTAAGTTCACCAACGCGCCGAGGCTTTCCAGCTCGATCATCCGATCATTGGTGTACACTTCCGCATTGCAGCCACCATCTGGATACTCTTCATCGCGGCGCACTCCCCAGCGTTTGACAAAAAAAGCGTCTTCAAACACATACCCCAGCCAGCCATGCGGGTTGAAATAACCAATCTTGAACGGGGGCTTCGCGCCGTCTGCTTTGATCTTGATATACTCATCACCCAGCTTCAGGCGCGAATCGTCCCAGCGGGAATATGACCATAAGGAGAAATTCCGGTTTGGCAGAAGGCCGTCTTTGTCAATGGTGCCGAACTGCTGCGGCAAAATGGCTGTGCTGTGCACACGCATCATCGTGATCGCCCAGGGTGCCAGCCGGATGGAGGCCCGCCCAGAGTTCTCGATCCTATGCTTGACCATCACAAACGGACGATCGGGACTCAAATGAACGATGATCGTCTTGCGGATATGAACATCGGGCTGGATATCTCCCTCCAACCTAATCCCATTCGGTATTCTTTTGGCAGTTACGCCACCACGATCATCAGGGATATACGTTCGTTCCAGAGACTCGGGCGCAATCCAGAGGCGGTGTCCGCCCAGAAAATGAAAATCTCCGTACGTGGTCTGAGTTACGGCCTCTGGATCCTCGGCAAAAATATTCTCCCCCACCCATTCCGGGATCAAGCGTACGATACGCGGACCTGCCTCTGCCAGACATTCCAATCGAAAGAATTCATTCGCAAGAATGAGCGTCTCACGCCCATAAAACTCGCCGCGGTTCATGCCTGCATTTTACACCATTCCGGCGCCTTCCTCTGCCCGGCAAATGTACACGCTGGGGATCTTGCCCGTCTCGCGCGTATAGCGACTTGCCAATTCGTTTGCAAAGGCTTCCGCTTCAGTCTGTGCAACCAGATTCACCGTACAGCCTCCGAAGCCAGCCCCTGTGAGCCGCGCCCCGTAGCAGCCATCCAGGGAGCGCGCCAGATTGACCATGATATCCAACTCAGGGCATGAAACCTCATACAGATCGCGCAGACTCTCATGGCACTCATTCATTAGCCGGCCAAAAGCCTGCGTGTTTCCGTGCTTCAGCAAGAAGACCGCCTGTTCGGTACGTTGGATTTCCTCCACCACATGTTGGGCGCGCCGCGCGACCAGTTCCGGCAATCTGCTTTTGCTTCGGTGAAACTCGGCTGCGCTCACATCCCGCAGGGATTTCGCTCCCAACAACCGCGCAGCCTCTTCACAGGCCGAACGCCTTTCATTGTAAGCACTGGTTGATAATGAGCGCGGTACGGCCGTATCGGCGACCACGATGGACACACCCGCTGGCAATGGGACCGGCTGCCACTCCAGTGAACGGCAGTCGAGGAAGAGGGCGTGATCGCGCTTCCCACAGGCGGAGGCAAATTGATCCATGATCCCGCAGTTGACACCGACATACAGGTTTTCGGCGCGCTGACCAAGTTTGGCGCGGGTCATAGGATCAAGTAATGGCGCTTGGACTACGCTCGTTTGATGGCTCGCTCCGCTCAGCGCGGAAAATGTGGATATGAACGCCATCTCTACTGCGGCGGAGGAACTCAAGCCTGAGCCTACTGGTACGTCAGATGTGTAGATCGCGTTGATGGAAGGAGTCTCGTAACCAGCTTCATTCAGGGCCCACGCACATCCCACGGGGTATTTTGCCCATTGGGGTAGCGGCCTTCCATCGAGATCGGTTTTGGCAGGAATCGTTTCGGATGAAAAGGAAACGCGTTCGGACAGATCCGCCGCTTCGAGCGTGGAATGAGGCGAACCAGACGGTGAGCAGGCGACCCACACCGCGCGGTCAATCGCGGCCGGCAGGACGAATCCGTCGTTGTAATCCACATGCTCGCCCAAGAGGTTCACACGTCCCGGTGCCCGGACGATGAATTCGGGCCTTTCATCGAATGTATTTTGAAAGAGTTGAGTCACACGCTCGCGGAGGTTATTCATGCTCAAAGTATAATCAAATACATGAAAACAAAACAGCCAAATTCAAAAATGTGTTTCATTTGTGGGCTCGAAAACCCGGTGGGACTGCATTTGCATATCTATGAATTAGAACCAGGCGTAGTGCAAACCACATACCTGGCGCCAGAGCACTTTCAAGGTTACCCCGGCGTGTTGCATGGCGGCATTGTCGCGGCCATGATCGATGAGGTCGCTGGCCGGTCACACATGGGAAGTGACCCGAATCAGCCGCGTTTCATGTTCACAGCAAAACTCGAAGTGAAATACCGACAGAATGTGCCGGTTGGAAAACGCTTGAGAATCATGGGAAGGGCCGGGAGGTCAAAATCCAGGTCGGCAGAAGCCTGGGCGGGGATCTATGACGCAGAAACGGACGAATTACTGGCAGAGGGAAATGTATTGCTCCTGAATGTGCCTGAAGAACAATTCCACAAGTCACGATTGAACGAATTAGGGTGGAAGGTATACCCGGAGGTATATCTCGATTAATACGATGGGCTGGAGCGATGCTCCCTTCGCCCCTGCGCGAATAAATTCCCTGTTACTTTTCACGGCCTCCTGCAACATAATACATAGTGCCGCAGAATCATACAAGCCAAAGGCTGAAACCCAGCGTGCAATCTGCAGAAACATTTGGCAAATAGTGAGACAAGCGGCGCTGTGCGCACAATCTCAGGAGGTCGATGACTACTCTATTGGCGGAACAAACCGAAAGCCCACCCATGGACGAAATTCAGTTGGCGCGTGAGGCCATCTCCAGCGTGGACGCCTTTGCGGAACTATACGGGCGGCATGTCACACGCGTGTATCGCTACCACATTGTGCATACGGGCAACTTGAAGGATGCTGAAGACCTCACTTCGCAGACCTTCATCGCCGCGCTGGAGGGGATTCGCTCCTTTCGCGGCGGCAGTTCCTTTGCATCGTGGATCATGGGAATCGCCTCCAAGAAACGACTCATGTTCTACCGCGGACGCAAGCCCGAACTCCCGCTGGATATGGCGCTTCATTATCCCAACCCGAGCTTGCCCACAGACAAGGCTGCCCTCCAGCGACTTCAAATCGAGGCAGTGGCCCACGCCCTCAGGCAGATTCCTCCAGAGCGGGCTGAAGCGATCAGCCTGTCTTACTTCGGTGGATTGTCAAATTCCGAAGTGAGCCGCGTGTTGAACAAAAGTGAGGCCGCGGTGAAGATGCTCATCTCGCGCGGATTACAAGACCTACGCGAGCGGACCTCCCTGGCATTGGAGGTGGAACTATGAAAGAACCCTTTACCAATAGCACCGATCCAAAAGAAAATGAAATCACTGAGAAACTACGGGCCGTTGCGCAACAGACACATGCCACGCCGTACTTCATGAACGAACTGGAAGAACAACTGCGGAGCCAACACAAACCAAGAGCCACCTCATTGCTTACCCTGAGAGATCTGACCCCAACATTGGGTTGGGTGGCTTTGGTCTTGGCGATGGGTGTACTCTTAATTTGGAGCATTCGCACACTCGTGCCTTCGCCTCAGCCTGCCTCGGATCAGACCCCTACCCATCCAACAGAAACCCTTACGCCCACACCAGAATCTATCCCTGAAAAGAAAACAACGCCTGCCCCGGAAACCGCCGGCTACGATTGGCGCCAATCCAAGTTGTATCTTTCGGTCCCTCTTCCGCAATCGCCAGCGGAAGCAAAGCTGTATGTGCTGAAAGCTGAACAGCACGCCACAATGGAAACAGCCCTGGCGCTGGGAGTTCAGTTTGGATTTCAAGGGGAGATCTATGAAATGCCTGGTTTCGAACAAAATACAACCGCTTACCTGGTTACAGATGGACGGCAAAGACTCATTGTGCAATCGGACCTGCACTTCGATTATTATGCTGACTACAGCGCGTTCAGTTTCATGAGTGGTGACAAAGACGTCACGCAGGAACAAGCCGCCACCGTTATTGACACGTTTCTCAAGTCACATGGATTTGATTTCAACTATCAGCTTGAAAAAGCTCGGCAGTTCCCCGGCATGTTTTATGTGCTGCCACTTACCTCTGATGGCCTGACTATCTGGCACGATTACAACATGCCAGCGCGGATCGAGTTCACGATCGGCGAGAATCAGCAAATCATCCGGGTATCCTCCTACCAGGTCAGCTATGAAGATAGCGGAGGCATGTACGGCATTCGCAGCGCGCAAGAGGCATTCCAGCAGGTCCTAGATCAATCGGATGTGATACAGAACGGCGTTCTGGAGATCGCGCGATCTGCTGGTGAATACGATGCCAGCTTCTGGTCGCGCACCTATCCCGATAATCAGACGATCACGATCTTCGGTCAGCCAACGTATTACCCGGCAGCCATTGCAGGTACCACACCGTTCGTGTCCATCGGCCAATGGATTGTTACGGGGAACATCGGCGGGCTCGAAAATGTTGATCGAGCCACGTATGTGGAAGCCACCGGACAGTTCATCACCGAGACCGGCGTCCGCAGATTCAATGTGGATACCTGGAAAGTAACCACCTCGACAGAAGCGTATATTTCAGGAAGCCTTCGGCGTGAGGGTGACCAAATCATCCTCACCGCCGATGATGGAAGCGGCGAATATGTGATCGAAGATGCTCCGACAGATTTGCCGCTGAATACGACACCCGGCAATGAGTATCTCGCAGTTAATGGATTTATGGTCGCAGGCCAATTGAATTGGCAGTCCATCCAGTACTACCCGGCTGGCTCTGGCGGCGGTGGAGGCGGTGGTAGTGGCACAGGTTTCTATCAACTCAACCTGAGCGGCACGCCTGTGCCTTTCCCCAGCCCCACGGCACAACCTGAGTTCAATTCAGGAAAAGGTGATTACACTGTCAAAGAGGGCGATACCTTGAGTGCGATCGCGTCGAGTTTTGGTGTCTCGGTTGAGAAATTGAAGCAAGCCAATGGAATTACTGAGCCAGGAATAATCTATATCGGACAAAAGCTCATTATCCCAGACATGCAACCGGTCCAGTCGTCAATGATGGGTAAGCGCATGGAAGGCTTGCGGGGCATTTTCACTATGACAACCTACCGGAAGGCAGATGGCAGCCAACGCGTGGAATATGCTTTAAAACTCAATCCCAATGAAAATCCATTTTACCCTTACATGATTCTGGAAGGATCGAACCTCCAAGACTTACAGACCTACCACAATCGTCCTGTAGATATTTGGGGAGCGATCGAGCGCGTCGATCAAAACGGAGATCCAGTTATCAAGGTGGAGCGATATGAGATACCCTTCCCTGATCTCGATTTTCAGTTACTGCAGGGTACCCAGCGCATAACACATATCGATGATCGGCTAATCACCCTTTTTACAGCCTCGGATGGCACGACCTATGCACAAACAATGAGCATAGGTTTACCAGATACAACCATGCTCAGTCTTGAAGAAACCGATGTGATCCTGGAGGTCCTTGCGATTCCAGGAGAGTCATTCGGCGGCTACCCAGCCCTGCGCGTATTCGGTGGTGCTGTGGCGGTTAACCCGAAGGACAATCAGCCCACAGAAATGACCATTACCGCGAACCAGCCCTACGTCGTGGATGAAGCGCCGAGCATGGAGAACTATGTTCCTCCCGCCGCGACCATCGAAAAAGTGGAATTGGTCTATTACATCCCCGATCCACTCTATGGTAGCCCTGCTGCAAACCCTGGCGTTACTCCACAATACATCCAACCGGCCTGGCGCTTCTACGGTCATTACAGCAACGGAGATGAATTTGAGTTCCTTGTCCAGGCGCTCAAGCAGGAGTTCCTGCTCCCTGAGCTGGCGCCGTATCAAAGGCCGGGTTGATCAAAAAAGCAGACCGCCATCCATGAGATGGCGGTCTGCTTTTTAACTGTATAATAGACTCGCTCAAGGAAACTAAGGATGATCATTGCCTATCACCGCCCTCAAACTTTGGACGAAGCCCTGACTCTCCTCACCCAACCGAATACCCTTCCGCTCGGAGGCGGCACGCTGCTCTCAAAGCCGATGGCTGATTCCGTCCAGGTAGTGGACCTTCAGCTGTTGGGTCTAGACTCTCTGACCAAAAAAGGCAATGACTTGGAGATCGGCGCAACGCTGACCTTGCAAGCGCTGCTTGAATCGGAATATTGCCCCGAGGCATTGAAATCAGCGTTGAAATTGGAGGCGCCGTTGAACTTCCGCACCGCAGCCACCGTAGCGGGGACGCTGGTCGCGTGTGATGGCAGATCAACGCTTGCCACTGCCCTGCTGGCTGCCGATGCCAAAATAATCCTCACGGATTCGCAAAAAACAGAAGCGACGCTCAACATCGGCGAGTTCCTGCCTCTGCGCGAACAGGTACGCGGCAAACTGATCACGAAGATCCCTCTTCCCACGAACACAAAACTTGCCTTTGAATATGTCGCCAGGACTCCAGCCGACAAGCCCATCGTCTGCGCCGCGCTCGCACAATGGAATTCTGGCCGTACACGCCTGGCCGTGGGGGGTTATGGGAGGAGTCCCATATTGGCCATGGACGGGACTGAAGCTGAAGGAATTGAGGCTGCCGCTCGCAACGCCTTCCACGAAGCGACAGACGATTACGCCAGCGCGGAATATCGCATGGACGTCGCCGCGACGCTGGCGATGAGATGTTTGGAAATAAGCAAATAGAACATACAGACCTTCTAATGAGTCCGAACGAAAATCTCCTGTATTATTTATTAGTAGCTTTGATATTTTTATCAAGCCTACATTCGTTTTTTGGAAAAAATTTACCAACGTGGGTATGGCATGTTTCATTAACTTGCACAATTTTAGTTGGAATAGTAGCGAGCCTATTGGCACCCTTTCCGGAAAATCTAACAATTTTCTTCATTTTTACACCACCACTTTTGCTATTCAATTTGTTCACCAGAAAAATCCGCGATAAACATCCAAGATAGGTACATTTATTGTGAGTCGGTTTCCTCTCAACAACCAAATCCTTCACGGCGATTGCATCGAGATTCTCAAATCACTCCCTGAGAACTCGGTGGATTTGATATTCGCCGATCCACCCTACAACCTGCAATTGCAGAACGATCTTTACAGGCCCGACAGGTCGAGAGTGGATGCAGTCGACGATGGCTGGGATAAGTTTGAGGATTTCAAAGAATATGATGAGTTTACGTATAAATGGCTATCCGCAAGTCGGCGCGTGCTGAAGGAGACTGGTACGATCTGGGTCATCGGGTCGTATCACAACATCTATCGGGTCGGCGCGATCATGCAGGATCTGGGATTTTGGATTTTGAATGACATCCTGTGGATAAAAGATAATCCGATGCCGAATTTTCGAGGAGTGCGCTTCGCCAACGCGCATGAGATATTGATCTGGGCGCAGAAGAAGAAAGGTGCAAAATACACGTTCAATCATCAATCCATGAAAGCCCTGAACGACGACAGCCGCGAGAACGGGCTGCAAATGCGCTCAGATTGGAGGCACTGGAATCTTCCACTGGCGACGGGCAAGCAACGGGTCAAACTGAACGGCACGAAAGCACATTCCACGCAGAAGCCGGGGGCGTTATTGTATCGAGTCATTATGGCGTCGTCCAATACCGGCGATATGGTGCTCGATCCGTTCTTTGGCTCGGGGACAACCGGCGCGGTCGCGAAGAAATTGGGCCGCCACTGGATCGGGATCGAACGCGACAAGAAATACATCAGGGTCGCGCAAAAACGCATCGACGCCGTCAGGCCAGCCCCGGCAGAGGCGTTGATCCTGCCTGAGAAACGGAAGCAGGTCCGGGTCCCGTTTGGGGCGCTGCTTGAGCACGGATTGCTGAATCCGGGACAGAGTCTGTATTTCGTTGGAAATGGCAAGCGCGCGAAAATCCTCTCCAATGGACATATCAAGTGCGGGGATGTCTCGGGTTCGATCCACTTTGTCGCAAAGACGCTGATGAATGGCGCACCCATCAATGGCTGGGATGTGTGGTTTTATAAGGATGCTGATGGAAAGAAGATCGCGATTGACGAGTTGCGAAAAGAATTTCATGCGAACCCCCTCTCCCTTTCAGGGAGAGTGTGAGGGTCAATACTGGGCTCATGGAAACACGCCATCGCATTCACCCCATCATTCTCCAGCACGCGCGAGAGATGCGCCATCCGCAAACTCCTGCGGAGGCGACAGTTTGGCAATATTTAAGAAACCGCAATCTGGGATTCAAATTCCGACGTCAACATCCCATCGTGCGGTTCATCATTGACTTCTATTGCGCTGAATTGAAATTGTGCATCGAGATTGATGGCGATACACATTTGGAGCAAGCTCAGCAGGAATATGACGCTGCCAGAACTGAGTATCTGGAATTTCTCGGATGCAAGGTCATTCGATTTACAAATGAAGATGTGAGATATAACATCCAGGCTATAGTACAGGCCATTCGCGAAACATGTAATGAGCTAAAAGACAAGAAAACAGATAGCAGGACTCGCCCCTCACCCTAGCCCTCTCCCCTGTGGGGAGAGGGGATGGAGTACCGATGAAAATCTTCCTAACCATAAACGCAACCAAACACGAAGTGGATTGCGTCCCCTCTGAAACTTTATTATCTGTCGTGCGCAGGCTGGGATATTTCGGAGTCAAATTCGGCGACGAGCAGGGATTAAGCGGCTCCGATACTGTTCTGCTCGATGGCAAACCCGTCAACGCGGGTTCAATGCTCGCCCCACAAGCCGATGGACACAACATCGTCACGATCGAAGGCCTGGGCGAGCATCCCGAACAGGGCTGGAAGAAGACTGAAGGCTTGCACCCGATCCAACAGGCATTTGTGGAGTCGGGCGCGATCCAATGTGGATACTGCACGCCCGGGCAAATTCTGGCGGCGAAGGCCCTGCTCGATAAAAATCCCAATCCAACCGAAGAGCAGGTACGGGAGGCTATTGCCGGCGTGCTGTGCCGCTGCACGGGATATGTCAAGCCAGTTCAGGCGGTGATGAAGGCCGCGGCCGTGATGCGGGGGGATGCGGAGTTCGGTGAAGGCATTTTGATTTCTTTCAACCCGCCCAGCGGCACACCACCTGGCGGCGAACCGTTACCCACCTTATCCGATACCCAGACCAGAACCCTGCCAAAAGTCTTTGTCACGCCGCAAACGGAAACGTATCAGACCGTGGGCAAGCCGGAAAAGAAAGTGGATGCCGTCAAACTGGTGCAGGGCAAGCCGGCCTTCACCGCGGATATTGATATGCGCGGCATGTTGTACGCGCGCGTGCTGCGAAGCCCGCATGCTCATGCGTTGATCAAGAAAATTGACACCAGCAAAGCCAAGGAATTGAAAGGTGTCGCGGCAGTGCTCACGTGGCAGGATATTCCGCGCGTGGTCTATTCCACGGCAGGGCAATCTGACCCGATTCCCGGCCCGCTGGATGCATTTTCGTTGGATAAGAAAGTCCGATTCGTCGGTGACCGCGTCGCGATGGTCGCGGCGGAGAGTCCGGAAATCGCAGAAAGGGCCTTGAGCCTCATCGACGTTGAATATGAAGTCCTGGATGCGATCCTGGACTCGCGTGAGGCCATGAAACCTGATGCAGTTCGGATTCACGATGAGCCGGAATTCGTGAATTTTGCTGACTCAAATCCTGAAAAGAATCTCGCCGCGCACATCCGCATTGACATCGGCGACGTGGAGAAAGGTTTTGCCGAAGCGGATGAAATTTTCGAAGCAGAGTACGAAGTGCCGAAAGTGCAGCAAGCACACATCGAGCCGCATGTCTGTGTCACGTATTGGGATGAAGATGACCGGTTGGTGATCCGCACCTCCACGCAAGTTCCTTTCCATGTCCGGAGGATGCTCGCGCCCGTCTTGAAGCTGCCCGTGAAGCGCATCCGCGTCATCAAGCCGCGCATCGGCGGCGGGTTTGGCGGCAAGCAGGAAGTGTTGATGGAGGATGTCCCCGCACATCTGACCATTGCGACCAAACGCCCCGTTCTGTACGAATACACGCGCGAAGAGGAATTCATTGGTGCGCGCTCGCGTCACCCGATGAAGATCAAAATGAAGACCGGCGTGAAGCGCGACGGGACGATCACTGCCAATTCCATGTACGCGCTTTCTGATACCGGCGCCTATGGCTGTCACGCGCTGACCGTTACTGGCAACACCGGACACAAGGCAATGGCGCTGTACGTCGGCGATGGGGAGTATCGCAAGAGTCCCAACATCCGTTTTTATGCCAATGTGGTGTACACGAACACACCGCCCGCCGGCGCGTTCCGCGGCTATGGCGTGCCGCAGGGATACTGGCCCGTCGAACGTCACATGGAAAAGATCGCGCGCGCGCTGAAGCTTGATCCAATTGATTTCCGCCTCAGGAACACAATCCGCCCCGG
>DASTOH010000160.1:0-34926 GCA_035720235.1 Anaerolineales bacterium
AACCAGCCAAAGTTTATGCTATCAAGCACTGTCAGGCTGCCCTTATCCCCTAACGGGGACCTACGGCAGGGCGCTCACCTGCACGTGCACCACACCTGTCCCTGACGGGCCGGTGTCAGGGAGGTGCAAGTGTCGCAGCAGGTGTCGCCACGGCGACGCCTGACCTACATAGAAGCGGGTAACAACCCTGTCGTATTCATGCCAGGGTTGTGTTTTTTTGTGACCTTTTTGTAACCTAAGAACCGGGACATCGTCTTGAAAGTGGGAAGCAAGAATTATCAATGTATCGGAACACACACAGCCAGGATGTCGTTCGACTCTTACTTCTATTGAAGGCCGTTGAGCCGGAGTATCCATTCCGACTCATGTCGCACCGGCGCACTACCTTCATGGATCTGGTTTATAAATACGTGTTCTGGCGAAGCCATGCCGATACTAAAAAGGAAAAACTCCTGCGCTGATGCAGGAGTTTTTGATTCGGGCAGGGCGTTCTATGCCTGCACTTGTTCCGGACGCCGAAACCATTTTCGCCACTCGCGGTTTTCCCACACCACCAGAATCGGGGCGGCAATGAAGATCGAGGAATAGGTCCCACTAAAAAGACCCACCAACAGGATTACCGCAAACTCCTGAAGCGTGACACCGCCAAACAGGGCCAGGGCCAGCAACAGAAATTCCACAGTCATCAACTGAGTGTTGATCGAACGCTGCAGGGTCTGAACGATGGAATGATTGACCAGCATTTCGTAGTTGAGCCGACGATATACGTTGGTATTCTCTCGGATGCGGTCGAAGACCACCACTTTATCCTGAACGGAAAAACCGATCACGGTCAGCAGGGCGGTCAGAAACAGGGCGTCAATCTGCCAATCGAAGAGACGGGCGCCGATGCCCACCGCACTGAAAACCACCGCTACATCGTGGATCATGGCAATGATGGCGCAAACTCCATAGCGGAACGCATTCGGCACCTTGCTGAACACGTAGGTAATGAAGAGCGCCACTGCCAGCGCA
The DNA here is from genome assembly GCA_035720235.1 of Anaerolineales bacterium. Lineage (GTDB taxonomy): Bacteria > Chloroflexota > Anaerolineae > Anaerolineales > Villigracilaceae > Defluviilinea. Next base: position 1,015 of record DASTOH010000160.1, read on the forward strand.
GCCAGCCCCACCGCCTGTGCGGCCCGCGCCGCGACCTGCGAGCCAATGCTGGGACCTACGCTATCAAAACGGATCACAGTTACCGGCCCGCCCGCCTCCGTTTGCATGGCAGAGAGTACGGCATCGCGCGTCTCATTCGTCAAAAAGGAGGAGCGGATCAACAGGGTACCATTCTCTGTGGTTTGAACCTGCGCGTCATCGATGCCAACATTCTCGTAGATGGTCTTGAGCGATTCGGTGGACAGGTTTTTGCCATTCTCAAGCTGGACTTCGAGCAGCGATCCGCCAGTGAAATCAATGGAAAGAGGCAGCCCACCGGTAAACAGGATGATCAAGCCCGGCACAATGACCAGGAGGGAAATGAGAAAATAAAGGTAGCGTTTGCTGAGGATATCGATCATGTGTGTTCCTCTTAGATTCCGAACCAGCGCTCGTAGTTGGTCGGTTTGAATGTTTGCAGTGCAGCGGTCAGCAGGGTGCGTGTGACAAAGATGGCTGTGAAGAGCGACACCACCACACCCAGAAACAGCGTCAGGGAGAAACCTTTGACGAGGGTGGCTCCAAAGGTGGAACCAAACCAGAACAGGATGATGGAGGTAATGATCGTGGTCGCATTGGATTCCCAAATGGATGGCCAGGCTCGCTTCCATCCCTGGTCCACCGCCTGGGTCAGGTTCCGGCCGTTGCGAAGCTCCTCCTTCAGGCGCTCAAAGATCAGGATGTTCGCATCCAGCGCGGCCCCGGTGCTGAGCAGGAACCCGGCGATGCTGGGGAGGGTCAACGTAAAGTGGGAGTACTTGAAGATCGCAAACGTGATGGCCGCAAAAAAGAGAATGGAAAGGTCGGCCACAATACCGGGCATACGGTAGTAGATTGCCATGAACAGCACCACTACGATCATGCCGATCAACCCGGCTCGCAAGCTCTTCTGCAAGGAATCTTCACCCAGTGTAGGGCCAATAATGCGGGTCTCGACCACCTTCAATGGAATGGGCAGCGAGCCATACTTCAATTGCACTGCCAGCTCATTCGCAGTGTCGGCTGTGAAGTTTCCACTGATGGACCCCTGGCCGTCGGGGATGGAACTGTTGATCACAGGAGAGGATATGACACGCTTATCCAGGACAATCGTGAGGTACTTGCCCGTATTGAGCGCGGTGTGGTTGGCAAAAATCGTCGTTCCCTCCGTCGAAAGTGAGAAGTTGATTTGGTAGCGCCCGCTCAGTTGATCCGGAGAGACGCTGACACTGGTCAATTCCTTGCCGGTCATAATGGTATGGTACACCTGTTGAGTCCCATCAGTAGATGGTGCGGCTGGCGCTGAGCCGGTGATGAAATCGGTTTGAATAATCGTCCCCTCCTCCGGCGAAAAGTCGCCTGTATCCACAAACTCCAGCAGACCGGTTTGCTGGATGATATCCAGGACGGCATCCGAGTCTTCCACACCCGGGAACTCACCCACAATGCGCCGGTCGCCTGCCACCTGAATCAGGTTCTCACTGACGCCCATTGCATTGGTGCGGTTTTCCACGATGTCGCGGGCTGTTTCCATCTCATCGCGGTTTATTACGGTACCCACCGGCACATCTGCCTCAAGCAGCACCTGCAGTCCGCCCCGCAGGTCAAGCCCGAGGCGTGTATTCACGTCCCGCAAAAATAAAGTCGCGCCTTCCTCAATCGGGTTGGGTATTTTGATTTGAGGGCTCAGGTCCAACCACAGGGCCAGAGCCATAACGAGCAAAATTATGATGATTCTATTCGTCAGGTTGCTTAACATCCTTCTATGTTCTCCATCCAAGAAAATGCCAGCCGGTAGGCTGGCTGGGCGGCGTGATTATACTCCTGATGGCATGGCATGACCAGTCGATTTATGGATACTTTGCGCTAAAAGGTTGTAGATGGATTTTGACGAGCGGGGCTAAAGCCGCCTGCTCAGTACCTGGAAGTCATTTCGACAGGCCCAATGCAACGCCTTCGGACTGGTGCACCAAACATGACTCACCCCGAATCTCATCATTCGCCGGCGAGTCATTCTTTGGGACGCTGACACCTGCACTCCCTGGCACCGCCAGGGCAGGTGTGCGCCACACCTGTCCGTCCCGCTCTGCTGCGCTACGGGGACTATAGCGATGTCAGGGAGTTGCACGTGAAAACGCAGACAACGCTGATCTTGTCTTTAAATCTGCGTTGATCAGCGTTGATCTGCGTCCTACATCAATTTTAGGGTTAACGATGTTTCACGAATTGAGGCAGGACTTTCGCGAAGTGTCGCCCCGCAGGGCGGGAGCGACACACCCTGCAAAGGGGCAGTCCGCAGAAACCAGATGTGTCCAACAAACTTTGAGTGCTCCCTATGGATATACCCATTCGTTGAACAATTCATCCAGGTCGCAGGCGCAGTGCTTTTCAGCCAGCGATTGAAAGGCTTCAGGTGTAGCAATATCCCATGAGAGCGTTCCGGTGTACTCTCGAAGGAAGGTATCGAAAGCCGGAGCGCCCATCTCCTCCTGTAAGGCTTCCACGAACAATGGGCCACGTCCATAGACGATCGGGCCATACTCCTCCGGTTGATACGCCGCTACTGGCAATCCGATCGGAATCTTTTCGAAACCAACTTTTTCCCAGCGCGCGGTGAGTGATGCGTAAAAACCCTGCCCAGCGTTGCCGCCATATACATCCTTGTAATATTGCAGTGTGAGGAATTGGGCCAGCGCTTCATCCAGCCACGGATCATCCAACTGGTCATTGCCGACCAGGTTGTAAAAGTATTGGTGCGCCACCTCATGTGCAACCGTTGCCTCAAGCAGGGCCGCGTCTGCGGAGCCGCGTGGCTGGGTGCCGACCTCATAAACTCGTGTGGTAAGCGCAATGGCGCCGGGATATTCGATGCCCAGCGCCAGGTTGGGCGTGGCAACCAGGTCCAATTCGGTGTATGGATAGGGCGCGTAACGTTTACTGAAAGCCTCCAGCGCGTCTGCGGCGGTGTCTACAGTGAATTGTGCTCCCTGTGCCAGGTCACGACTGGCGTAATTGCGGATGGTGACCTCACCCACTTTGTGCGTCACCTCCTGATAGTTGGGACTCGCCGCCATGAAAAAGTCTCGCGCCGGACCACTCGCGACAACCATCGTTTGAAGTTGCCCGGCTCCGTCTGAAGAGATCCTCTGCCCGCTGGTGACCAGCGTCAGGTCTTTCGGTGCGCTCACGCGCACGATGTAGAATGACGCGTCCGAATAAGTGATGTCACCGTATTGAGCCGGTATCTCTTCATTCCAGCTTTCATCATCATCGTAGACACATACCATAGGGTAGGCATGTGCCAGTGCAAGCACATCCTCATAATATGCAAACATGCCATAGCTCGACTCCAGCGATTGCGGGACGCGCAGGGAGAATTCCATTTTAATAACCAGGCTTTGCCCCGGTTCAAGAGCCTCTGGGAATGGGACGATCATCAAACTATTGGCAAGCTTATATTGAGGTGTTACAGGTTCACCATCCGCTTGAAGATTTGTTATCTGTAATTCCCCTCCAAGGATGTTGGGGAACAGCCGAAAGTGAACTTCGTTCAGGGCAACAGACTCGGTGTTGGTATAGCGGACTTCCTCGGTGCCAGTGATTTTGTAAATGGTGTCCGAGACATTGAAAGTGATGTGATAAACGCTGGCGCCAGGCAATTCATCCAGCACCGGGCGCGCCGATTCGACGAGTCCACTTTCGAAGATGGAACGATCATCCCAAGCCGTTTGCAGTGGATCAGAGTCGGCAGGGAGCGTTGGAGAAGGTGTCGGGGAGGAAAATCTGCAAGAGAGGACGAGCAGGCCAGCGGTGAGGAAAGCAGCGAAGAGTCTTTTCACAAAGGCGAGTCCCTTAAATAATCCAAAACGATTTGCAGGATCTGGTTCGGAGTTAAATCATCCGTATCGATGAGAATATTGGCATGTTCACGGGCGTGGGCGAGGCGGCGAGACTGTTCATCGTACTCTCTTTCCAGCCAGTCGAGTTTTCTTCTGGCCGTGCAAATCGGGAAGGAAGCGTGCAGGAAGATCAGAATATCGGGCTTTGAGATGATCTGCCACATGGCTTGCACATGGGAGTGTTCCTGCGCGATGTGGCGGCAGGTGTAACCATATCGCTCCAGGCCTGCGATCAGCGTAGATTTGCCCGAGCCGCAGGGACCTACGACACCGATCAGAGGACTTTTACTGGGAGGTTCATCCATGCTTATTCATTATCGTGCACCAGGCGACTCAGTTGTGTTGGGCCTCCGAGAACTGCGATGGTATCACCAACGTCGATCGGGCAGGAGTCGGTTGGGTGCATCTCTGACTGATGGTCGTGGCGCAGGAGCACGATGTTCAGGTGGTAGTTATCCTCCACATAGCCAATTGTTTTGTTGGCGATGAGGGAGGAAGGTGTGATCGTGACACGGGCCAAACCCAGCAGTTGACCCTCGATGGAGATAGGGCTCGTGACATCTGCGCCCGCGGCTGCCGCGGCGAAGACCGGCGCTGCCATTTCGGTGGCGCTCAGGGCAATAAAACCAAACTGCTCCTGCAGCGCGTTTGCGAAATCTGCATCAAAAATGCGGATGACAACCTGGATCTTGGGATTCAGACTGCGGGCCCTCAAGGCGATCTGCAAGTTCATGGCGTCGTTCTGGCTGGCCAGGATGATCGTGCGCGCCTCCTTGATATTGGCAGCTTCCAAAGAGCCGGGCTGGCGCGCGTCGGCCTGAATGATCGGTATGCCCATCTCGCGCGCGGCCGCGCTCGTGTGCGTACCAAGGTTGATTTCCAATACGGCCACATTCTCCCCCATCTCATGGAGTTTCTGCGCCACGCGGTAACCCAGGTGCCCCAGGCCAACCAACACAATATGTTTGTTCATGGTGGAGACAACTGCCATCTCCCACTCCTTTCCTCGTGATTTACGATTGAAAAGCATGACCCCAAAATCGGTGAGCCCCTGTGCGAGAAAGATGATGCCGATCAGCGGCATGATGAAATGAAATATTTGCAGGAGCATGTGATTCGGAAAATCACCTACCGGTTGCAATAAGGTGGCCGCCAATACCGTATAGACCGCTTCACCCGCATTATCCACCGGTTCACCCAGGGCATCCGCGAGAACGAAATAGGCCAGGCCACCGCCAATGACTGTGACAGCAAACAGGGTCAACGCCGTTTTGAATTCGTTGATGAGAATGAGGGTATCGCGCCAGCCGGCCCGCAGACTACGCCAGCGTTTTTTCATGACCGGCTGATTCCTTCCAGCGGCAGGCGCACCGTCATCCGGCGGATATTATCGCCGATGCGAGTCATGACTTTCAGCACCAACACACTGATGTCATCGGCAGGACGGTTATCGTCGAGCCATATCGCCTGTGCCAACAGGGTATCTGCAAGCATCTGTGGGCTGGGATCCTGATCGTCCAGCAGCGACTGAATGGTCTCTGTAATATCCATAGGCGTGCCGCGCCGTTCGCCGGCATGCGAAACGCCATCCGTGAAGATAATGATGGTGAGGCCCGGTTCTATGGCGATCTCGGTAATGAGCGGTCGCACATCACGAGATGTGCCCAGCGGAATGCTTTCGGCATCGATTCGATCCAGCCTGTCGCTACGGCAGAGGTACATGGGCGCGGGATTGTTACGCGTGAGTACGATCGTACCGCTGTGTAGATCCACCGAGGCGATGTTGAGGGTGCAGATCACTTTGCCGCGTTTATCGGTGAAGAGCGCATCAGACGCCGCGCGCGCCGCGGCCCCATCACGGACGCCTTCGGCCAGCAGCCCAATCACTTTGCGAACGACCATTTGTGAGACGGCTTTGGCGCCGCGACCGGACGTTTGCCCGTCGGCGAGCACAACCGACAGTCCGCCGTTGGGGCGTTCGATGACTTCGAGCGTATCCCCACTTTCAGAGGAAGCGTACTTGTTGACCTTGGCAACTGCGATCTGAACTTCCATGCTCTCATTTTACTATGGGATTGTAGTTGCACACTCTGAACAGCTCGGGAGTCTCTCTCAGGGAAGCTATCGCATCTGTTTCAGCCGCGGCATCAGATATTGGCTGTATTCATCCAGGCAGACCGGATCGCCATCCAGCGGCTGGAATATGATGCAGTCTGCGCCTGCGGCGAACACGCTCTGGATAGAGTCTATTGCCTGTTGCGGCGTTCCAGCCGCCGAGAATACATCGAGCCATGCATCGGGCATTTGCCGCGCGATGCCCTCGCGGCCTTGCTCTTTGATAAACGTAGCGACCTCCTCGGTAAGGCCCAGCGTGCTAATTTGTATATCTGCCCAAGGCATTCGCGATGCAAGGGATCGCCGCACCGCCGAGCGCGCGGATTCTCCATCCGGATTCACTTTTACATCGTAATAGACAACGACCCGATGCTGAGTACGCCCAGCTGCAGCCATCCCCGCGCGGATATGTTCAACCGCCCAACGCACATAAGCGGGCGATGACATTCCGGTCAGGATGGTGCCATCGCCCACGCGACCCGCCAGCTGCAATGATTTTTCCCGCATCGCTCCTACATACAGGGGCGGGACCTGATTCGCGGTCAGCTGCATTTGAACTTGCTCCAGGTGCACATCATCGCCATGGGTTGTGACCATCTCACCGCCTAAAAGCCGGCGCACAGCCATCACGGTTTCGGCCAGGGTCTTCAGAGATGATTTGGGTGACGCTCCAATCTGAGTCATCCAGCTTCCGACGCCATGTCCGAACCCCGGCAGAATACGGCCCGGGAAGGCGCGCGCCAGAGTCGTGATTTCCATCGCCGCGAACAATGGATTATAGACCGTGGCGGGCAGGAGGCCGATTCCCACTTTCAAGTGCCGGGTAGCGGATAGAGCAATGGCCGCAGAGGTGAATGCCCCCGGCAGGAAACAGTCATCCCACAGCCATAGTTCGTCAAAACCAGCCGCTTCAGCCCGGCGCGCGTACTCAGCCAGCGTCTCAGGCGGGAACCTTGGATGGAAGATCACACCAAAGTCCGGCCCACGGGCCGGTTCGGATCTATCAGCAGGCATATTAGCTCCTTGAATTGCTCGCCAGCAGCCATTGGAACACGAATGCTCTCATTTTACTATCGGCTTGGACGTGCACGGTTTGAGATTACGGCGAAACTTTTCGTGACAGCGACTGTCAAACCAGATATAGCTGAGGATAAATTCTATGAACAGACTAAAACGCCTGATCTGGTGTGCCTTATTATTTGGTATTCAGGCACTATACTTTCCGCTCAATCGATACTTACAGGGTGGCATCGAATTCAAAACTCCCCTGGATGAGTATATACCGCTGTGGTCAGTTTGGGTCCTGCCCTATGCCTTGACCTGCTGGTGGTGGGTACTTGCATATGTCTGGGCAGCGTGGCGTATGGAAGAGCGCTTGTATGAAGGGTTTTTCCTTGCCTCCGCGGTGATGCAGGTCTCAGCTTTAACGATTTTTGCCCTGTTCCCAACCTATGTAATGCGACCGACTTTGTTCGCAGAGGATTGGTCCTCCCAACTCCTGCACTGGATTTACACGAATGATCACGGTTATAACGCATTTCCCAGCGGACATGTTTACATTACCACTTTGATTGCACTCTTCTGGTCGCGTTGGTTTCCGAAATGGCGGTGGTTGTGGAGAATGTCTGTGGTGTTCGCTGTTTTCGCTACCTTATTCACGCATCAGCATTATTTGCCTGATCCTATCGGCGGACTGGCGCTCGCGTGGTTCAGTTATCACGTGGGATTGTGGTGCACGGCAAATGCTAAATCAAGTCCACTTCTCAAAGTGGGCAGTTCCGAGCTTTAGAATTTTTCACAACTCATACATTGCGCGCGATGCGGATGCTGATTCCAATATGGTCCGAAAAGTAGTCTTGACGCCGGCCGTTCAGCCACTGCCTGCCGGAAAAACACAGATCACAGTCAATTTTGAGCGCAATGTTGCCGGGCCTTCGGACCAGCACGTAATCGAGAGGCAGGGCATAGCGAGAGGGAATCCCAGGCGGAGGGCGATGCGTCGGACGAGTATCTCCCGCCAGCGGATCTTCCAACTCTGAATGCGCGACAAAATCACGATAGAGCCTGCACCCGCGCGGGATGTTGAAATCGCCTGCCACGAGGATGAGGGCGTCTGCCGGTTGTGTCCGTATAGTGTCAGCCAATTGCCGCAGTTGCTGTTCCTCTATTTTGGCATACATCCCGCGCCGCTCCCAATCACCTATATAATTGGCAAGCACATGAGTGTTGATCACGATGACCGGCATGTTGGCCCACTCCAACCTGGTGATCAGCATCCCTTTATACAACAATCGATCCATGATCATAGGCGTATACCAAAGCCCGCGTTCCGTATACGGAACAAATTGTCTGCTCTTTATGGGATTACGGGCCAGAGTCAACAATCCGCCTTTTGGACATTGCACGTACGGCTCATGATTCTGGTATGGATAACTGCCACAAGCTTTCAGCATCAACTTGAAATATCGATATAGTTGTATTTCCTGTAGACAGACCACTTGATCATCGCGGCGTTCCAATTCATGTGCCAGCGCCAGCAAGCGTCGCCCGGTATTCGGCAGGTAGCCTCCGAAACAGTTCAAGGTAAGCAATGAAAATGATACATGCATTCTGGGATCTGTTCCTATCTTACGGTGCCGCGTGCTGCGACCTTCCAAACCACTTCCACTTGATCGCCACGCACGCCGATGACTTCATCGAACAAGCAGGTGACCGTGCAACAATGATTGGGGATGATACTCACCCGTTCACCAATCTCAGGCTTAAGCTGACATGCTGAAAAATCGACATGACCATGTTCTTCAGACAGCGCATAGATCTTGGCCTCGGGGTATTCGCAAATGTTACCATAACCTTCCAACCCATGTAAATCCGACGAAAGTGATTTGCTCCCAGCGTCTAGAATGCCGCGTTCGGGTGTTGGTCTGCTGACCACAGTTGCATACACGCGCAATGCACAGGTATCGAGAGTCACCGCGCCAGAGCGGAGCGTCAGCCGATCGCCATAGACGTATATCCCGGCACGATGCTCGGTGACATCTGGATGCAAATGCGCCTGCCACATGCTGGGTGTTCCACCTCCACTGACACGCTCCACTTGTATGCCATGTTTTTCCACGGACGCGCGAGTTTCCCGGATGAAGGCATCGGTGGCTTCGCTAGTGGGATAGGTCATCAAGCCGCCGAAATGCAGATTTGGTGAAGAATTGATGAGGCGCGCCAGTTCGGTCGCCTGCTGTGGAGATTGCACGCCACAGCGATGCAACCCCGTATCACATTCAACGAGGACTGTGAGCGTCAGCCCGGCGCGTTGCGAGGCAGAGGAAAGTCCATGCACCACATACGCGGAATCGGCTGTGACGCTGACGGTTGCCTGTTTGGCAAGCGCCATGAGTCGATTCAATTTGCTTTCACCAAGGACGTTGTATGGAATGAAGATGTCCCTGAGCCCGGCATTTGCCATCACTTCCGCTTCACTGACTTTTTGACAGGTGATGCCAATCGCTCCTGCATCCATCTGTATTTGCGCGATCTCAGGGATCTTGTGAGTCTTGATATGCGGACGATTCGCGATGCCATGCGCATCGAGATAGGCTTGCAGGCGCGAAATGTTTGCTTCGAGCCGGTCTATGTCCACAACCGGGACCGGCGTCTCCAGTTCATCAATGTGCATATGCTAATCCTTGCCCACATATGCGATGGCATCGATCTCCACCAGAAATCCCAGCAGTTGACTCCCAACGGTTGTGCGGGTAGGCTTGGGATCAGGGAAGTATGTGGCATAGACCTTGTTATAGCGCTCAAAGTCCGCAAGATTCGACAAATGCACGCTAACCTTGACCACATCTGCCAAGGTCGCGCCGCCTGCCGCGAGGATGGCTTTGATATTTTCCAGCACCTGCGTGGTTTGCTCCTCGATGGTGCCACCGACCATTTTTCCGGTCGCCGGGTCACGTGGCACCTGACCAGAGACGAAAACGAAGTCACCCACGCGCAAAGCCGGTGAGTAAGCTCCCATCGGCGCCGCGCCAGAGTCGGTCGTAATCAGTTGTTTTGGCATGATGGCTCTCCTTTGTGTTTTTCTGTCATTGCGAGGAGCGTTTTTTCGACGAAGCAATCTCTATATTACACGCGGATTGCTTCTTGAAGACTCGCAATGGCATGATTCTTATCTCCACGCGCCACGTAACAACCTTAACCAATTGCCATGCATGATGGCAGAAACATCAATTTCCTTGTAGCCGCGCTGTGAAAGAATATCGCATACTTTTTGCAGATCGGCGATCGTGTCGAGATCAGACGGGGATTGTTCACGCCCAAATCCTCCATCCAGGTCACTGCCAATCGCGGCGTGGGCGCTGTTCCCCGCGAGCTGGCAGACATGATCGATATGTTCAACCACATGTGCGAGCGTCACGGGTGGCTTTTCCTTTGCACCGCGCGCCCAACCGGGGCGGATCATCCAATTGTCAAACGCCGCGCCGATGACCCCGTCACGGTCAACGATGGCACGGATCTGATCATCCGTAAATTGGCGCTGATGTGGGACCAGTGTCCGGCAATTATTGTGACTGGCAAGCACATCCCCATGGAAGACTTCCAGCGCCTCCCAAAAGGCTTGATCAGAGAGATGAGTCAGATCCAGGATGATGCCAAGTCGATCCATTTCTCGAAGCAGGGTCCGCCCATCGGGGGTCAGACCGAGCTCGGTGGAGGTGCCTCCGGCGTAACGGCCTGGCCCATAGTGCGCCGGACCGATGATCCGTACGCCCGCCTCCTTCCAAGACGGGAGTTGATCGGGTTTCAGAATCGGGTCCGCGCTCTCCATGCTAATGACAAAACCAAGCTGCGGCTCGGAGCGAAGCGGATCCTTTTCCCAGTCCTCCCACGCAGAAATATGCTCATCCAGATCTTGTAGATTGTTGATGAGCCTTATTTCCCCCACCTCATGCAAGGCTCGATAATAATCAAGCTGTCCTTGTGCCATCGCGTAGGCTTGCAACGGGGACGCATAGTCCAGCTTCGGTGCGGCACGACCGGTGGAGCGCGCCAGCAGGGTGGCAAAACACAGCGCGACGCGTCCTTTGCGCATCTCGGGCAGGGCCACAGTGCCCTGCCCGCGCCCCGGCCCTGAATCTTCACTCTCCTGTGTCCGAATCGTGTAGACTGACTGCTGCAGATTTCGATTCCACTGCAGGGCGTTCCAGGCCAGATCGAGATGAGAGTCAATGATGAGCATAGCGGTACACCTTAATCCGTCTTGATTCTGTTCTCAAGTAGCCCGATATAAATAAACCCTATCGCGGCTGGCAGAAGCACAAGAAACAATCCCGATAGTGAGACCGGCGAAATAAGACGAGCAGCCAGCAGCAGTGCCAACGAAAGCAGGATTGAACCAATGAGATAGGATGGCTTCGGCAGGAACAGAAATAGAATGGCAGGGATAAGGATGGCCATGCTCACCATAAGGATGATGGGAGTTCCTGCCTGCAACACATTTGAATCCCACGCCTGTAATCCACCCATGATGATCATGAGCGCGGCAATGATAGATTTCATGTTCATGGCTGCCTCCTTCCTGGACACGCAGGTCTGATAACTGCCGTTTGCATCACAGTTGATTTTACTATGGGAGGAATGATCCCAGCTTGGATGCCTATCTCAAGATCGGATAATGTGTTTTGGGCCCGGCAGTTCTGCTCCAGGGGAGTTGATCCAGTGTAAGCGTTTCTTTGCTGTTATAAATTTTCCAGACTGCTTTTTGCTGCGCGTGCAGCAGGGACGGGTCGTGCCAGTACATGAACCAGGCCCAGCGCGGTTGTTTGCTCAGCAGCCTGGAGGTTGGGATGTTTCCGACTTCACCAAGGGCAATCGGCTTGCTCCCGGCCAGCGCCAGAAGGGCGTAATAGTCTACTGATGAAAACTTATTGCTGTATACATCTGTCGCCAGGATATCCACCACGTCCTCGCCTGGATAATAAAAGTGATACGGGTCAACGTTCGCCCGGAGTTCATTGGCGTTAAAAACCCACAGCAGGTTATTCAGTTTATGGAAATATGTCAGCCGCTCGAAGAGCATCCGGTAGAGCCGGCAGTAACCTATGTTCCCGGGCCGCTTTCCCCACCAGAACCAGCCTCCGTTCATCTCGTGGTATGGACGCCACAACACTGGGACAGCCGCCTCACGAAGCTGTTTGAGAAAAAATGCGATCACATCCACCTGTGACTGCCAGCGTTCGTGGATTTCGGTCCCCGGCGTCAACAGGTCAATCCATTCCTGATCCGTAATCTTCCCCAGGATCGATTTATCGAACGTGACCGGTTCATCCTCAATCGGGCGGACGGCGTGCCACATCAGTGTGATGATGAAGCCATCGTTGTGACGCCGGATTGCTTCGTCCACGATCTGCTGGCGAAAGTTAATTCCATCCCACGTGCCCGCCGCGCTGAAACCAAAATCCTGCCCAAAGATGACCGGATACAAGCCGGTCAATTTTTCGACACCGGCCAGGCGCGTGGAACCACCCAGTGGAACGCAATGCTGGCCCGTGAGCGTATGTTTGCCTGAAATCCAATACAAGTAATCCAAGAGTTGGACGGCCTCAGGTGATGGGTTGGGTGTGATTGGACTAACCATCTGTTGGACTCTTCGTTTCGAAATCACTCGGGTTGTTCTTCACTGCACTTTCCGCGGAAATAATTGCTTTCTCTTGTTCTTCTGTCTTCATAATATTTCCTTGATGGTCAGCCATCAGCGCGATGGAATAACTCATTCATCCTTTGTAGACCGCGAGTGCTGCTCCATTTTCTGATCCATCTTGGACGAGGCAGCTATCCTGAGGCATCATCCTGCCACACCAGAATCGTAGGCGTTTGCCCAAATAGGCTGATTTCGATCTGTTTCTCGCATTTCAGTCCCGGAATCTGAACCAAGTCGGGCTGGTTCGTGAGAAGCGCGACTTGCCCGCCGGGCGCCAGCACACGTTCTATCTCCTGGCCGATTCCTGCATACAACGCCGATAGAGTTCCCGTGGTCCTCACGGCCCTACCCCATGGAAGATTCGAGATGATGCGATCCATGGAGTGATCCGCCACTGGAAGGGAAAGAGCATCCCAGCATTGTAACCGAACCGGTGCTCCAGCTTCAGCCGCATTCTCTCTCGCGGCTATCACAGATCGAAGGTCAATGTCGCCGCCCCAAACTTCAGCCTGATAGGCCTGGGCCTCGATCAAAATCGTCCCGGCCCCACAGCACGGATCCAGCACCTGCATGTCAGGGCGAAGGCCAACCAGGGATGCCAGGGCAGCCGCCACAGTCGGTTTCAGTGAGCCAGGCACATGAGAATGCTTGTACGGACGTTTGGACAGAGAACGTTCTGCCAGGCGGATGCCCACGATCGCATTCTCACCCTCGATAAAGATGCGCAGATTCAAATGCGCAGCCCCATCATCTTCTGAATACGTCCAGCCCTGGCGCGAGATGACGCCGTCGGCGCAGGCTTTCTTGATCTCATCGGTGCTGTAATTTCGCCGGCCGACAAAGTTCGCCGTCACAGAAAAAATTGGGGATACGGGAATGGACCGCACTTGTGCACATACACGCGCAAATCGATCCAGCGGCAGTTGAGCGCTCATGGCAGTCAGTGTTTGCAGTGCACTGCGAGCGCGGCCAATCGCTGACCAGGTGTCGACGTATAGGAAAACATCCTCCACGGTTCGAAGTCCCAACAGCGGAGTGAGCGATTCGCGGCAGGATGCAAAGACACGCCGGTACGCGACCTGCTCAACCGTCACGCCCGATAACGCGGCAAGTTCATCCGCGCTGACGGGTTCCAGTCCGCGGGTGGTGATGGCAAAGACTTTGTTCACGCTCAAAATGATACGACAGGTAGGTAGTTCATTGATGTATTCTTCCGATGTCTCGAGAAACGGGATTGGTTGTTCCCGCTCATTGTCCACCAACAACTGGCGTCTCGGGACTTTCCCACTCCACCACTGCCCGTTGATCACGGAGCCTGGCGGTCAATGCAGTCGTATCGACATCATGCACTGGGACTCTGTCATCAATTGCCATTTTCGCCGCGACGCCCGCGGCCTGACCAATGATCATGTAAACGGGCTCCATCCTCAACGTCGAATAGGTGACATGGCTGGCTGAGAAGCAAACCGTCACCAGCAGATTCGTGACCTCACTCTTCTTCGGCAGTAGCAGCCGATACGGGATCTGGTACGGAGTGACGGGCACCTCCATGTTGCCTTCGTTCTGCGCGTGACCCTCCTCAGTGACATAGCGCTGGACATTGTGTGAATCGCTGTTGTAAGAACCCATGCCGATCGAATCTGGTTTGGTCAACTCAGTCTGAATATCCTTTTGCGTCATCACGAAGTCGCCCACCATCCGCCGCCCTTCGCGAACGTATAGCTGATACGGCCAGTTTTCGTTATCCACAAATTCGTCCTTTGCCAGCCCGTATTCATTCAACTCCGCTCGCAGGGACTTTGGCACACGCGCATCGTTCGTGAGGAAATAGAAAAGCCCTTTGGTGTAATCGATGTGATCCTGCCAGATCACGGCACGTTGCTCATAGCTGGCATTGGGATAGTCCCAGCTCCGGCCGATGTAATCCGTCGAAAAGGGGCCGCGATTGTTGAAATCCCATTTGTGATTGGCGATGTCGCGCGGCAGCAGTATTTCGTCCACGCGTGGCGGGCGGCCATTCTGACTGAGATACTTCGCGAGAAATCGCGCCAGCAATTCGTAGCGATCTGGATCATAGTTCGGAGGCTCGGAGAACGGGACGCGGTTGCCTGGATCGTTCGTCAGGATCATCCGAAAGTTGTAGGCCTGGATTTTTCGATCCGCGGAACCCAGCTCGCCGCACGGTTCCTTTTGGATCTCAGGCAGCAATTTTCCATTTTCATCATAGGCGGGGACGGGAAAATCGAACTGATGATTGGGGTCTTTGGGCCGCACGCCCGCCAACCATTCGCCGTATTGACTGATGCCCTCGCGTCCCCAGGTGTATGAGATGCCTGACTGCGCCATCAAATCGCCTTCGTAGCTGGCATCCACGAAGATCGCCGAGTGAAACGTGCTGCCGTTCTCCATTCTGATTTCGGTGATTCTTGCTTCTTCCTTTTTTACACCATCCCTTTCCTTCAACCGGTGCCCATAAAAAACTTCGACAGCCTGCGTTTCCTGGACCATATCCTGCAAGACTTTTTCGGCAACGTGCGGTTCGGGATACCACTCGATTTCACGCCGATAGTGACGGCCAAGGCGTTCATAAAACTCCAGCGAATAGCCGCCCACAACCTGCTTCTCGCCATGGTCGGTCGCGCTGAGGCCGCCAGTGACCATGCCTCCAAGATGATTCCCAGGTTCAAGCAAGGCAACGCGTAGACCTTCGCGCGCGGCCGTGACTGCGGTGACGACACCGCCGGCGGTACCACCATATACGACCAAATCAAAATGCTTTGGCATGGTCAAACCGTCCTTAAAAAATCCTCCACTCTGGATAACGCATCACCAACTGGCAGACCGTGTCCAACCTCCTGCATGTGGACGATATCACAAGAGCGCAGGCGTTCGAGCATGTATGTCGCATCTTCCGGTCTCAAGGCTGACCCAAGCGCGGGATTGCCCGCAATCAGCAAAACCGGACATGTGATCTGTCTCAACAGAGCCCCCGTGTCATAGCCTTCGACCAGGCGATCATCCAGAATCGCCGCGACCACATTCGGATCCACGTGAGAGAGAGTCTCAGCTCTGGCTTTTCGCCGCTCTGGGCCCATGTTGGGATAGTGCGCGGCAGTATAATCGTCGATCTCTTGGGCCGAATGATAGGAACTAATCACATGATACAGCTTCACAAACGGCTCGTACCAGACCGACTCCCTGGTACTTGTATTATGATGGTAGAAGGGTGGGTCGCCCAAAATAAGCCGATGAACGCGGTCTGGAGATTGGGCCGCGACAAGGATCGCGATGAGCGCGCCAAGCGAATGCCCATAAAGCACAGTTGGTTCTACGATTATGTCGCTGAGAAAACAATGGATGTCTTTGGCATACTCAGACAACTGATACCCGTCCGTTACCCAACTGGACCTGCCGTGCCCACGCAGATCAATGGCATAAACCTGGAATTGGCGTGCCAGTACGGGGATCAGTGGAAGAAATGACTGCCATTCAGAGGCCGCGCCGTGCAACAATACGATGGGCCGCCCCAATGACGGCGTATGTATGTAATTGATTTCGATTTTGCCATTCAGCGTGAGGGTCTGCTCAGCATACATCATACATCCTTGCGGTGGGGCTTATAGGCCGCACCATCGTGTGCGTAGGCTTCCATGTGCCGACCGGGCATCGGTCAGGAAACCAGACGGAGATTTTTCCGTAGATTCCTATAAGGAAAATTATACGCCAGCCAGAATGGGCTGGCAAACCGACAACGGACAGTTCGAACGACCTTGCTAATATGCTGGTTAATCCTATGGAAGGACTCCAGCAATTTGGCTTGCAGCGTGCATGATATTGAATATACTTTTGAGTGATTTCATGCATCTGTTTGTTGGTTTGACTATGATGGAATCTTCATCAATCTAAACCTTCCATCGTTGCACAGAATGCCCAGTTTGAATTATCCGTGTGCAGGAATAGGATGAAAATCAAACCACTATGAACATCACACTCGCCCTGGGAGGAGGGGGCTCAAGGGGCAATTCGCATATCGGCGTCCTTCGTCGACTGGAGAAAGAGGGGTTTCGAATCAAGGCAGTCGCAGGTACAAGCTTCGGCGGCATCATAGCCGTCTTTTACGCGTTAGGGTGTTCGCCAAATGAAATCGAGGACATCTTCAAGGCGCTCGATCAAAACCAGCTCTACGGCCACGCTCCAGACGATGGTCCGTCACTGCTTGGGCTGGCGGGCGTGAAACGCTGGTTGAAAGAAACTCTCGGAGATAAAACCTTCGCGGATCTCAAGATCCCGTGCATCGTGACCGCGGCGGACCTGAAGAGCGGAAAAGAAGTGCTAATCTCCACCGGCCCACTTGTAGATGCCATTCTTGCCACCATCACGCTTCCGGGGATTTTTCCTGCCCGCCACATCGAAGACATGGAGCTGGTGGATGGCGGTACAATTGACCCGGTGCCAGTCTCAGCCGCGCGATCTCTGGCTCCCGGGCTGCCGGTGGTGGCGGTCGTACTGACCACACGCATCGGCGTTCCGGCACAATCGTGGAACCTCCCCCTCCCTGAGTATCTGCCGCGCCTGCTGGTTGATCGCCTCGGCAAAATGCGGTATGCGATGGCATTCGATGTCATCATGAGGTCTCTGGATATCGTCACGCGGGCGGTCACCCACTACCGCCTCGAAGTGGATAAGCCTGAGATCATTATCCGTCCGAGCGTGGTAGATATTGATACACTCGATATCGTGGACGTGCATGAGGTTGCCCTGAGAGGCGAACAAGCCGTCGAGGAAATGCTGCCGCGTATCCGAGAATATTTCGCGTTGCACAACCGTCTACGCCGGCTGGTTGGAATGAGAACATGGCCCGTGATTTGAGAAAATATGCCAGGCAAACCAACGTCCGATTGGGGGTCGGGATGGCGTTCCTGCTTGTGGTTGTCGGCGTCGGCTTGATTTATCTGATCTGGGGGCCTGGAGCGGCAGCGAGTGGATTCTTATGTTTGCTGGCGGCCCTCGTGCCCATCGGTTTGATCTTTCTATCACTCTGGTTTCTGGACTGGATTCAAAAACGTGCAAACCGCGACTGAAACCGAACTCATTGAAATTGAAGGTCAGACTCTCAGAATCCGAAAAAGCAAGTATCCACCGCACGAGTCCCGGCTCCTGCTCCTCATTCATGGCTTTACTGGCGACGAGAACTCGATGTGGGTCTTTGCGCGTGACCTTCCTTCCAATTATTGGATGGTTGCCCCGCGCGCGCCCTATGTCGCCGAACCGAGCGGATACTCCTGGCGCCCCGCTGAGATGTCGGATCTGGGCCTGACCGGCCTCGAAAGACTACGATCGGTGACTGAAGATTTGATCCGCCTCATCGACACGTACCAGGCCTCGGTTGGGCTTGACGCGACCAAGCCACTCGATGCTCTGGGGTTCAGTCAGGGCGCGGCGATGTGCAGTCTGCTGGCGTTCCTCTATCCAGACCGAATCCGCAAACTGGGAATCCTGGCCGGGTTTGTCCCTTCGAGTGTGGAGGCACTGGTGGAACAGCGTCCTTTGGCGGGCAAGCAAGTATTTGTCGCGCATGGCACCCAGGACGAAACGGTGCCAGTTGACCGGGCGCGGAGTTCCATTAAAATACTCGAACAGGCTGGCGCGCAGGTAACTTACTGCGAGGATGAAGTGGGCCACAAGCTCAGCCTCACTTGTTTACACGCGTTGAGAAAATTTCTGGCTGATTAGCGGTTGGGCGTTCAGGATCTGGCCCGGACGCTGAGCTGGTGCTGAATGGCGGGAATCCTTGTAGCGCGCTGTGTTGAGATAACCCTTCGTCAGTCAGCACAAGCATCCCGCCTCGCGCCAATGTATAAGATGACACTTCCTAAAAACATAGTCTGACATCGGCATAGACTCCGGGAACCGGATACGTAAGGTTTCCGTAAGGGACAATTTGTAAGGACAGGGAGCTCTTAAACATCTCTCATTTGTATGTTGACGCACTGTTCTTTTGTTAGTATCCTTACGTTCACCACAAGCACAATGATTTGCAGGCGAGCTTTGTCTCAACCCCAGCTGCGAAGATACCTGTGGGAATGAAAATAGCACATACCACAAAACACATGGAAAGCACATGAATCATAGATTTTCCCGTCGTGATTTTCTCAAACTCACCGGTGCCGGGCTCGGCGCGCTGGCGTTCCACCCCACTGAGATGATGAATTTCGAGCTGTTGTCCAGACCCAAGCGGCTGCCCCAGTTTCCAAGCAGCCAGATCATCGGGCGCGTCGTTGAACACGACGTGGACCTCCGCAGCCACCCGACGAATGATCCAGGGCTAAACACTTCCATCGCCAAACTGCCCGCGGATACCCTGGTGGAATGGGGACGCCAGGTGATCGGCAACGTAATTAATTTGATCAATCAACGTTATGTTGAAACGCCACAAGGTTTTATTTATTCGTCTGTGGTGCAGCCGACACGCAACCTGCCCAACACGCCAATTACAGAAATACCGGCCGGGATGCCAGGCTTTTGGGCAGAAGTAACTGTGCCATATGTCGAACTGGCCCATGACGGCGTGGTTGCCTCACCATGGTTGAAGAGCAACATCGAGTACAACTTTCCACCGCGTCTGTATTATGGCCAGGTGGTATGGATGGATAAGATTCGTTCGAATAATGGTTTTGTAGAATACCGTTGGAACGAAGATGCAAATGGGCATGGCTATGGTTACGGCGCGTCGGGTGAATTCTTCTGGGCCGATGGGGCAGGTTTCAAAGTGCTCACCGAGCAAGACGTCGCGCCGATCGATCCGGAAGTCGACCCGAACGACAAAAAGATCTTGGCCGATCTGGATTACCAAACCCTATCGTGCCTTGAAGGTAATACGGAGGTCTATTATTGCCGCATCTCCAGTGGCCTGGAATACTTCTACGATCCGAACACCGGCTTAACAGAAGCGAGTGACAAGCTTGCCACGCCGGTCGGCAACCTGCTTACCCATTGGAAGATCATTTCCCAAAACATGACGGCCGGCAATGCCCGATCCGGTTATTCCACGCCAGCGGTGCCCTGGTCCACGAGTATCAGCGGCGATGGGGTCGCCATTCATGGCGCCTTCTGGCATAATGCGTTTGGAGAGAAACGTTCGCATGGCTGCATTAACGTGTCGCCAGAGGATGCAAAATGGATCTTCCGCTGGACCACCCCGTACGTATCACTGGCCCAGAGTGAAATGCGCGTCTCTCTGCCCGATCACGGCACCATCGTGGTCACCACGAAGGTAACCTTCTAAACCCACAGGCTCTCAGATCTCCATAACCTGAATGTTGCAAGGAGCTGCATGGATTTCGCAAACATAACGATTGGTCTGGCTTTTCTCGCAGGGCTGGCCTCCTTCCTTTCACCGTGTGTCTTCACGCTGGTCCCTGCCTATGTGGGCTACCTGGGTGGGCGCGCGGCGGGCATGGACTCGTCCGCAACGGACCGCTTTGTCACCTTCACGCACGGTCTGGCGTTCGTACTGGGTTTCAGCACGATATTTATTCTGTTTGGCGTAGCTGCCGCTGCCATCGGAGGTTTCCTGGTGAACGCGCAAGATACCATCACGCGCATCGGCGGAATCCTGGTGATCGTCTTCGGCCTGCACATGATGGGTGTGCTGCGAGTGCCTATTTTGGATTACGATACCCGCGTGCAGCAGGCACCTGACCGCAAATTTGGCTATCTCTCCTCCGCGTTAATGGGAATATTTTTTTCAGCGGGCTGGTCACCTTGTGTAGGGCCCGTGCTGGGCGCCATTCTCACCTTTGCGCTGAACGGTGGTTCAGTCTCGACGGGTGTCCTCCTGCTCTCTGCATACTCTGCTGGTCTGGCCATTCCGTTTCTGCTGGCAGCCCTGGGCATCGGATGGATCACGGTGATCCTGAAAAAGTATGGCCAGGTGATGCACTATGTAGAAGTCGTCATGGGAGTCGTGCTGGTGATCGTTGGCTACATGCTCAACAACGGTACCTTTGCCCTGCTCGCACAGCAAGGTCAGTTCTTTTACTTCGATTTCGGTTTATAGTTTCTTACTATTTGGGATTTATATACTGATGCTTACCCTTACACTCTATACACGGAAAGACTGTCATTTATGTGAACAGGCGAAAGCCGATCTGGAATCGCTGCAATCGAAATATCCACATCGCCTTGTCGAAATTGACATCGATACTGACCCTGCGCTTCAAAAGGCTTATCTGGCGGAGATACCTGTCATAGAAATTGGACCCTACATTCTTAAATATCCATTTGACAAGCAGAAACTGATGATGACCATCGGCGCAGCCAAGGACCGGCGCGGCCAGTTGGACCGTCTTGGCCGGGTGGACCATTATGAGCGCGTCCGCCGCGGACAGGAGATCAGCGGCGCAGACCGGGCCATGGATTGGTTCTCTCGCCATTATCTGGCGCTCCTCAATCTGGTGATGCTGCTCTATTTTGGTCTGCCCATTCTGGCGCCTGTGTTGATGAATGCCGGCCTGAAAACCCCCGCCAACATCATCTACACCATTTACAAGCCGCTTTGCCATCAATTTGCCTTCCGCTCTTTCTTCCTGTTTGGGGAACAGGCGTATTATCCTCTGGCAGAGGCCGGAGTTCCGGGGGTGAAGACGTTCGAAGAGGCCAGCGGTATCGCCCGTATTCACGACCCTACCAGTTTCGCCCGGGTGGAGGCCCGCAATTTCGTTGGCAACGAGACCGTGGGCTACAAGATGGCCTTGTGCGAAAGGGACATGGCGATTTACGCCTCCATCTTCGTGTTCGGTTTGCTCTACGCCGCTGCGGGGCGCCGCCTTAAACCTTTGCACTGGATCGCCTGGATACTGATTGGCATCGGGCCCATTGGCCTGGATGGCTTCTCTCAGCTTTTCAGCCAGATGGAATGGTCGTGGCTGGCCTCGTTCCTCCCTTATCGTGAAAGCACACCATTGCTGCGAGTGCTCACCGGTGCGTTGTTTGGTTTTTCCACTGCCTGGTTTGCCTATCCCTACATGGAAGAATCGATGGCAGAAAGCCGGCAGTTCTTCATCAAGAAATTCGCTTCCATCTCGCAAAACAAGAGTTGAAAAACGTCCCGAAGGCTTTCTGGAGAGAATTTCGAGTATGCGAGTCAAGCCTTCGGGACGGTGTGTACTCACTCTGCAATGCCATTCCATCAAAGCGACACCATCCGTTATTTCCGTTTCGATTCAATACAGGCGCACCACGCGATCTTCACCCGCAACGGCGGCTTGAGCCCAGAACCCTGGAGATCGCTCAACGTGGGCGGCACCGTGGGGGACGACTCTAAACGCGTGCGCGCCAATCGTAATCTCTCCCTGCAAGCGGTCGGCTGTGACCCCTCAACCGTCTTCGACGTATGGCAGGTTCATGCCGCCGATGTGGCCTACGCCACCGCACCGCGTCCTGATAGCGAATCGGTACGCCAGGCCGATATCATCCTCACCGATAAACCAAACGTGACCCTGTACATGCGCTTTGCCGATTGTGTCCCGATCATGGTCCATGACCCGCGCCGGGGCGTCGTCGGTGTGGCCCATGCCGGCTGGAAAGGAACGGTACAGGACGTCGCAGGCTCCATGGTAAACGCCATGCGAGAACAGTATGGCTCCAACCCTTCAGATCTCGTCGCAGGGATTGGCCCATCCATTGGACCGGATCACTATGAGATTGGCCGGGATGTCATCGCCCAAGTGATGCAGAAGTTTGGTGAAGAAGCCGAACAGGTGCTCCCATCACAGGATGGGAAGATCCACTTTGATCTCTGGAAGACCAACAAATTGCTGCTCGAACGCGCCGGGATTGGAATCATTGAAGTTGCAGGAATCTGCACCGCCTGTAATACGCAGGATTGGTTCTCACACCGCGCTGAAAAAGGCCGCACCGGTCGCTTCGGGGCATTGATTAGCCTGTAGGTCACGCTTTTAGCATGACGGCTCCTCTTTCAGTATCTATGGCCGGCTGCACCGCTAGAGCCCGCCCGACAGAAACTCGTAGATCACGCTCGTCGCAGACTGTCGCAACAGCGACGTGCGTTAGCGGGGCAGCGTGACTATCTTCTGGAACATCAGACTTGGCGGGTTGTCCACTCCGTTTCACTGAGGGACTGCCGCTGCGCGGCGTCCGCGACAAACCCGCCCTATGAACCTCACTCCATGCAAAAGATTATAATACTCATATGACCGACCTCGTTGCAGACATCCACGAGCGTTATCTTCACACGCTTGATCAAATTACAAGTGCCGCCCGCAGAGTAGGACGCGACCCGAAAGACATTCGTCTCGTGGTGGTGACCAAGTCCCAGCCGCTGGAGGTGGTGCAGGCCGCGATCGAAGCCGGTGTGAAAATCCTCGGTGAGAATTATCCCGAGGAAGGCGTTATGAAAATTCAATCTCTTGCAGGTCAAAGTGGTGTAGAATGGCACATGATCGGTCATGTGCAGAGCCGCAAAGCCCGTCTCGTCGCTGAACATTTCGCACTTTTACACTCTCTCGACAGCCTCAAACTCGCAGGACGTCTCGATCGATTTGCTGCTGAACAAGACCGTGTCCTGCCGGTCTTGCTCGAGTTCAACGTGGGCGGTGAGGAATCCAAGTCCGGCTGGAATGCATCTGATGAATCCTCCTGGGATCTGTTACTCCCTGAAATCAAATCCGTCTTGGATTTAACCAACCTGCGCGTGCGTGGATTGATGACCATGCCCCCCCTGGAGACCGATCCGCAGGACGCGCGTCGATACTTTCAAAGCCTGAGGCAGCTGCGTGACCATTTGGCCGCGGCCTTTCCTCAAGCGGAATGGCACGAGCTCTCGATGGGCACATCGGCAGATTACCCGGTGGCGGTGGAGGAGGGCGCGACCCTCGTCAGAGTTGGAACGGCTATCGTGGGCGCACGCAGACATACATGAAAATCGGACGCGGAGCATGAAGTGTGACTAACCTATTGATCTGGCTCATTAATTTCGTTGTCCAGGCACTGATCATCCTTATCATCGTATCTGTCATTCTCTCCTATGTCATGGACTGCTACCATCCCATTCGGCGCTGGGTGGATTCGATTGTGGAGCCCCTATTGATGCCGATCCGTCGTGTGTTGCCGCCGTTGGCGGGGCTCGATTTTAGTCCACTGGTGCTCATCCTCCTGCTCCAACTCATAGCCAATTTGATAGTCAGATTATTGAGGTGAAAAATGGCTGACCGACAATTCAAAATGCACAATGGTCAAAGAGGTTCCGCCCTGGCAATACGCGTAACGCCGCGCGCCAGTCGTAATGAAGTCGTTGAAATCCTCGATGACGGAACCGTGAGAGTACGGCTGGCGGCCCCTCCGGCAGATGAGGAGGCCAACGCGGCCCTGATCGGATTTCTTTCTGAGATTCTGGGTGTACCCGAATCCAAACTGGATATTGTGGCCGGCGCGGTCGGCCGCGATAAGCTGGTCGCCATTGTGGATATGGATGTGGATACCGCCCACCAGCGCATTGTGGCCCATATTGGATAGCTCATTGCTCTTTCAGGGGTCAACGCCCTAAAAGAACGTAACAAGTGTATGAAGTCCTCTGCACCCATTGTGCCGGGGACTTCTTTGTTTTGAGCTATAAAGCTCACGTGCTATACTCGGTTTGAATCCGTTTCACAAAAAAACGACATACATCAAGGAGCACTCTCATGTATCGAACCGATATGTACGAAGGCTTGCTTGCAGAAACAGTTACCATGGCTGGAGCCAACGGCGACGTGATCAACGCCTATCTGGCGCGCCCACTGGGACCGGGACCATACCCTGCCATGGTGTTGGCACATCACATGCCCGGCTGGGGTGAATGGTACCGTGAAGCCACGTATAAATTCGCCCACCACGGCTACGTGACGATCACCCCCAATCTCTATTTCCGCGCAGGACATGGCACGCCGGAGGACGTGGCGGCCAAGGTGCGGGGCGAAGGCGGCATCCCGGATGATCAAGCAGTCGGCGATCTGGCAGGCGCGATGCAATATGTACGCGCAATGCCTTATGCCAACAGAAAAGTTGGAATCTTTGGCACGTGTTCCGGCGGCCGGCATGCCTATCTGGCGGCCTGCCGCGTGGAAGGATCGCAAGGCTTCGATGCCATTGTCGATTGCTGGGGCGGACGGGTCGTGATGACTCCTGATCAACTCAATGACAAATTCCCCGTTTCTCCGTTGGATTACACAAAGGATTTGCCCTGCCCCATTCTAGGCATCTTCGGGAATGACGATATGAATCCTACGCCAGAGCAGGTCGATCAACACGAAGCGGAACTCAAGAAACATAACAAGCCATATGAATTTCACCGGTATGACGGCGCAGGCCATGGCTTCTTCTACTATCATGCCGCAGCCTATCGCCAGGCCCAGGCCGTGGATGGCTGGAAAAAGGTCTTCGCGTTTTTGGCAAAGTATTTGGCATAGCAGTATGTCACCCTGAGGGAGCGGTTGTCGCGACCGAAGGGTCTCTCACTCCGGGAGCCGAGACTCTTCGCTTCGCTCAGAGTGACATACCAGGAGATATTTCATGTGCACCATGATCGTCGAAAAAATCAAAGTGGATGGAAGCGGCAAGGGAATGGACGGCTGGTTCGAACTGGACCATGCCAACGTTTCATTTGACCATCCCTTCCACACGCCGCTGGAACATGCCCTCAACATCGATTTCGTGAACGAGTCACAGGGGCCTGTCGCCCGTGTCGCAGTGGAACTCAGCGAGCAGGCCGCGCGCGAGTTGGTGAAGACCATCATTGCGGTGCTGGATCAGGCCGAGGCCGGAGGGCATTTGAGATAAGGAAGATTTGCTGTTCCCAGCCCATAGATTGTGTTTGACTTGCAACCCATTCATTGACCAGAGACAGAAAGGAAAAAGCGATGATCACTTTGAAGGAGAAAGGGACAGATGAGCCCCTGGGTCAAATCAGCGAAGCCCAACTGCAATATTTGATTGACAATCTTGAAGAGGAATGGCTCGAGGATCAGGATTATGCCATCACGCCGTTATTGCTCCAACACTTTGAAGAAAAAGGCGCGGATGCGGAGTTGGTTTCTCTACTGAGGAATGCTCTCGCAGGCCGTGACGAGATTGAAATCGTTTGGAGCAAATAACTTTGCCAGTCACCAGCAAGCATTTGACAATAGAAGCAAAGAACAACTAAATCGATTCGGCCTGTTGATAAGTGAGGATCAAGTACTCAGCATCAGCCGCACCCCCAGCCCTACCAGTAATAGCAACACAATCTTCCGGAACCGCTCTGGGTTTAACCAGCGATCGAGGCTTTGGCCAGCCCAGAAGCCCAGGAAGAGGGCCGGCAGACTCCACCAGAAAGTCGTCATCACGGCGAGCGTGTAATTTCCGCTCCACCAGTGCGTGGATACGACGATCAAACTGTTCACGATGAAGAAACCGGCCAGGTTGCTTTTGAATTCCTGCGGCGACCACTTGCGGCAATTGCCATAGATGATCACAGGAGGTCCCGCCGTATTAAACGCTCCACCTAACATCCCACCTAAGCCGCCCAGCAGCCACGCCCAATATGAATGGCCCAACTCAGGAAGGCGAAATCCAATCAAGGCATATATTGCATAGCCCGTGATAATGATGCCCAGGATCAACAACGCGATGTGCTCATTCACTCGCTGTAGGATATAAACGCCGGCTGGCACTGCCAGAGTCGCGGCCACCACCAATCTCCAAATGGATCTCAATTGTAGCGACTGGTGGTACCGAATCAACATGGTCACTTCCAATACCGTTCCCGCCAGTGCGACCAGGGGAGTTGCCGTGTGCAGACCCAGCAGCGCGGGCAGCATCGCCATCGTCACCAGGCCGATGCCGAAACCGGTCAGGCTCTGGGTGAAGGCGCCAAAAAAGATCACCAGGGAGGCATAAAGGATGGTCAATTCCATATTTCCGCCCGGAACATAAAACTGAAAGCTATATCGAAGCCCTTCCGATTTTCCGCCTGCTTTATCCTTTCAACATCTCATCATGATCGTCGCCCTCTTCTTCGGCCTGCGCGAGGGGAGGCATCTCAAGGATGGAGTTCAAGCCAAAGTGCTGTAAGAATTCGGGGGTGGTGGAATATAAGATCGGGCGACCGGGCCCATCGGCGCGCCCTGACTCGAGGATCAGACCTTTGTGGAGCAGGCTCTTCAACATGCTATCGCTATTGACGCCGCGGATCGAGTCGATGTGCGGGCGCGTCACCGGCTGCTGGTAGGCAATGATCGCCAGGGTCTCGAGCGCGGCGCGGCTAAGGTGAGTCGTCGCTTCGAGCCCGAGGAAACGCTCCACGAGTTCGGCGAGCTGCGGCGCGGTGGTCAATTGCACGCGTCCCGCATGTCGCTGCAGGCGCAGGCCGCGGCTGGAGAGCGAGGCGTCCAGCTCATTGAGTCCGCGTTCGATCACTGAAGGCGCCACATCCAACACGGTTACCAGTTGCGCAATGGTCGCCGGTTCCGCGGCAACGAACAATAATGCCTCCAGTTTTACAGATAATGGCAGGTCAGTGAGGACGTTTGGCGCGGGTGCCTTTTCCGCGGAGGTTTTTTCCGCGGGTGACCTTTCCGCACCCAATGGTTCAGGTTCGCTCATGCTATAATTGCTCCGCAAAAAATTTTACAGGAAGAGAGAATGATAAAAAAGTTCGCGTTACCCATATTTCTAATCACACTACTCCTCACATCACTGGCATGTACAATCTTTGTGGGCGGGCCCAACACCTCAAACCTCACACCCGTACCCTCATCCCCTCTGGATGCCGACGCCCTCAAGGAGCAAATCAAGAAAGCGTTTGAAGACGGCGCAACCACCGGAATAGTCTCGTTCACCATCACCGAGGCCCAACTCACTTCCGTGCTTGCCCAACGCCTGCAATCTGATCCAAACCTGCAAACCGAAAAGAAGCCAATCATTACAGATCCGCAGGTGTATCTGCGTGATGGTCAAATGAAAATTTACGGCAAGACCCAGCAAGGCATTTTTACCGCCAACATCGGCATCATCGTCAACGTTGGCGTGGATGAAGCTGGTAAACCCAAGATCGAGATCACCTCTGCCGATTTCGGACCGTTCCCGGTTCCGGACGGCATCAAGGAAGCCATGACCGCGATGATCTCGGAAGCCTACACCGGCTCTCTGGGGCCTGTCGCCACCGGCCTGCGCATCGAGTCCATTGTGATTGCCGATGGCGTCATGACAATTGCCGGCCGCATCAGATAGCGCAGGGATTATACAACGGAAACTCGCGCTGAACAGAGTGACGCCCATCTGAACGGAGTAAGAAACAGACGAGGGAGCGCCACGCAGTCGAAGCGCACTTTGATGACATGCACCGCCTCGTTTCGATTTTACTCAACGCAAGCTTTCCCAGCCGCCTGCTCCTCCATCTATTGGCCTTCTTTTTGCTGGCATCTTGTCGTTCCCCCCAAGTGACCAGCCCGGAGATCACCGTTAACATCATCGCGGATGGAACCACGCGCTCGGTCACGGTCCCGGCGGGCAGCACCGTTACACAGGCATTTCAAACCGCTGAGATCAACCTTGGAAAGGATGACATCACAGAGCCTCCGCCCTACGCCGTGTTGAGGGATGGCGATGCCATCGCGCTGACGCGCGTAAAGGAGGTTTTCGAAACCGAGGAACAGATCATCCCTTTTGAAAGACAGGTTGTCCGTAACGAGACATTACCGGAGGGCGAAACCAGACTCGTGCAAGCTGGCATCAACGGCAAGCAGGAATTAACGTACCGGCTCGTCCTTGAAAATGAGGTGGAGGTCAGCCGGTCGGTGGTCAAGTCTGTGATCTTGCAGGAAGGCGCTCCGGAAATCGTGATGATCGGCGCCCAGGCCTCTTTCGCGCCGCTACCCATTCCTGGCAAATTAGTATATCTCGCGGGTGGCAACGCCTGGATCATTGAAGGCTCCACAGCCAGCCGCATTCCACTGGTTACGACCGGCGATCTCGACGGGCGCATCTTTTCACTTTCGCCGAAGGGCGATTACCTGATCTTCACCCGGAAATCCACCAAGCCCGCCCACCAGGAGATCAACCAGCTTTGGGCGGTGCGCACGAACGGCAGCAAGCCCTTCAATACGGGAATCGTCAACGTCGTGCACTTTGCCGATTGGATTCCCAATACGGGATCGTTTGCGTATTCCACGGTGGAGCCGCGCAGTACTGCGCCGGGCTGGCAGGCAAACAATGACCTGTTGCGTTATAGCATCTCAACCGGCGAGAAAAGGAAGATCATCGAACCCAACAGCGGCGGCGTGTATGGCTGGTGGGGCATGAATTTCGCCTTTTCGCCCGAAGGACGTCTCGCGTATGCCCGCCCTGACGGTATCGGCACCGTGGATCTGGATGGCAAGGCGCTCAAACCTCTGATCAGTATCACACCGTTCAATACCCACAGCGACTGGGCCTGGCTTCCTTCCATTGCCTGGGGCGCGGATGGCAAGACGCTGTACTACACGTCCCATGCGCCGCCGCCCAGTCTGGTCAGTGAGGAGGACTCACCTTATTTCGATCTCAACGCCAGGTCATTCGCCAATGGCTCTGAAATCCAGCTGGCCGAAGGGACCGGCATGTTCGCCTACGTGGCAGCTTCCTCTGTACAACCCAGCTCGCGCGAACGGCCGTATCAAGTAGCGTATTTGCAGGCTATCTTCCCTGAACAGAGCGAGACCAGCCGTTACCGCGTGGTCGTGATGGACCGCGATGGATCGAATCGCCGGACCATTTTCCCGGCGAATGACGCGCCCGGTCTCGAGCCACAGATCCCCATGTGGGCACCCGAGGCTATCGATGGGCAAGCCGGTGATTTCATCGCGGTCCTCTATCAGGGAAATCTCTGGTTGGTGGATAGCGGCAATGAGCAGGCTTATCAGGTGACGGGAGATGGACTGGTTACAAGGATTGATTGGAAATAGATGTCTGCTCCCGCCGGGGCTTTGCCCCGCCTGGAGCGTGCAACGAAAACATTATTCAAAGGAAATCATATGCGTATTCTAATCACTGGCGCGGCTGGATTTCTCGGTTCACACTTGTGTGACTGCCTGTTGGCTGATGGGCACGAGGTTATCGGGCTGGATAACTTCATAACGGGAAACCCGGGCAATCTTGCTCACTTGATGGGCAATGAGAAGTTCTCATTTCAACGGCATGATGTCTCGAATTTCATCTTTGTGCGCAATAAGGTGGATGCCGTCCTGCACTTTGCGTCGCCTGCCAGCCCGAACCCGCAATCACCGGCCGGATATTTCAATCTCCCCATCCAAACCATGAAGGCTGGCGCGCTGGGCACACATAATTGTTTAGGCATTGCCCGCGCTCACAAGGCCCGTTTCCTGCTGGCCTCCACCAGTGAGATCTACGGTGATCCGCTCGTCCACCCGCAGGTGGAAACCTATGCCGGCAATGTGGATCCGGTGGGCCCGCGGGCGGTGTATGACGAAGCCAAACGCTTCGCCGAATCGCTGACCATGGCCTATCAGCGCGCTCACAACGTGGACACGCGCATCGTGCGCATTTTCAATACCTATGGCCCGCGTATGGATCTGGAGGATGGTCGCGCCCTGCCGAATCTGCTCAAACAAGCCTTACTGGGCCAACCACTGACTGTGTACGGCGATGGCAGCCAGACCCGCTCGTTCTGCTATGTGGATGATTTGATCGACGGCATTGTTGGCCTGCTTCATTCGAGCGAAGTCATGCCGGTCAATATTGGGAACCCGGTCGAGATGACGATCCTGCAATTCGCCGAGACGATCAACCGGGTCACAGGCAACCCGGCGGGCATCACCTTTGTCAAGGATGCGCGCAGTGTCCGCGATCCGCAGCAACGCCAGCCAGATATCGGCCGCGCCCGCTCAATCCTGCAATGGGAACCAAAAGTCGGATTAGAGGAAGGCCTGCATAAGACCATCCCTTATTTCAAAATGAAATTGGGGCTGGAATGATGCTGGTCCAGGATAAAGAACGTGTTCGATTCCTGAAATTCGCATCCGTTGGCGCTCTTGGTTCGCTCCTGGATATTGGAATTGCAAACCTGCTCACGCACGTCTTGAACATGCGATTGGTCTACGCGGGCAGTATTTCATTTATCTGCGCAGTTTTTAGCAACTTTGCCCTCAACCGGTACTGGACGTACCCTGACTCCCGCTCACGTCCACTGATGCACCAACTTGGCATGTTCTTCCTCGTCAATTCGATCGGAATCGCCATCCGGATACCGATCCTGCATTATGTGGAACCTATCATGGCCCAGGAATTCGAGAGTTTGGTGCACCTGTCACATGCCACTGCTGAGGCGCTGGCCAAAAACGCCACGCTGATTCTGGCAATCGGTGTGGTGATGACCTGGAACTTCTTCGTAAATCGATATTGGACGTATAATGATATAGAATAAACTCACAAGGGTGTCGTATGGCTACACAAGGACCACAACGTCGAATCATTCCCATTTATTCATCACGCGGCGAAGCCGAGGCTTTTTTGGTCTTTCCGCACCTCTTCAATCGCAGTGGAGAGTGGATAGGCTGGATCACACCAAAACGTGAAGTGTATTCTGTGCTTGGGCATTACGTGGGGGCGCTCACTGACGATGCACGCATCGTTCGCCGGCGTGCTGAGGATGAGCTCAAGCCCAGCCTAAGACCTCCCAGCTATCCCGGAAGGATCATGACACCGGCCAATGTCCCGCTCGCGCCGCTCATGCGAGACCTGACACAAAGCCTCGTGGACGTACTGCAAGAGGAGCCGTTCCGGCTCCACACACTGGATAGCGGCGAACTTCGCCAGGACCTGGATTAGACAATTTACGATTTGTGATTGACGATTTGCGATTTGCGATCTTCTACCTGCTATGGTCTCTCCCCTCCCTCCCAAACCCGTTAGCGCCTCACGTGTGACGCTCTCACAGCTCATGCACCCCGAACACGCCAACCTGCTTGGCAACGTGCACGGCGGCTGGATCATGAAACTGGTGGATGAAGCGGCTGCCCTCGCCTGTATGCGCCACGCCCAGCGCAAAGTGGTGACCGTGGCTATCGATTCGATGACCTTTCGGAAGCCAATCAAGATCGGCGATCTGATCATCCTCAACGCCGAAGTTACCTACGCTGGCCGCACATCCATGGAAGCTGAGGTGCGGGTGCTGGCCGAAAATCCCATCACAGGCGAGCAAACCCACACCAACACAGCCTATCTCGTCTATGTCGCGCTGGATGATGAGGGCCGGCCGACCGCAGTTCCGCCGTTGCAGTCCGAAACGGAGGATGAAAAACGCAAAGTGGAAGCCGCCAAAGAACGACAGGAACGAAGGTTGAAGCAGAGATGAGCGAACCCGAGTCCACTTCATCTGAGCCCAAGGAACGCGTGGCACATCCCATCCGCAGTTTGCGCGAGCTGGTGGATTACGTCGCGGGGAAATCGCTGCCGCCGCTCACACCGGAAGAGGGTCGTGTCACGGAAAGCCTGCCGTTCCCCTATCTGGCCATCGTCGGCCAGCGGGAAATGAAACTTGCACTGTTGCTCGGCCTCGTCAACCCCAACATCGGCGGGATTCTGTTGATCGGTCCGCGTGGAACCGCCAAGACCACTGCCGTGCGCAGCCTGCTGAATCTATTGCCGTTGGTGGAACGAAGCAACTGCCCGTATGGCTGTCTGCCGGAGGATATCGAAGCTGGCGGCATCGACGCGGTCTGCCCGGACTGCGCCAAGAAATTTGGGCAAGGCATCTCGTTGACCTCACCGGATCAAGTTCGTCTGATCGAGCTGCCCTTGAACGCGCGGCTCGACGACGTGGTAGGCGGCATCGATGAGCGCGCCGCGCTCCACGAACGGATGCGCATCCGGCGCGGGATCCTGGCGCAGGCCGACCGCAACCTGCTTTACATCGATGAGATCAATCTGCTCAGCGACGAGATCATCGATTCGATCCTGGACGCGGCAGCCCAGGGGAATTACACCGTCCGCCGCGGACCGGTCTCTGCAACGTATCGTTCGCGCTTTGTGTTGATCGGTTCCATGAACCCGGAGGAGGGAAAACTCAGGCCGCAGATCCTGGATCGTTTTGGACTGCGCGTCATCGTACGTGGGTTAGAGAACATTGCTGATCGGCTGGAGGCCTATCGAAGAGTGCAGGCTTATCTGGCGAATCCGCGCCAGATGGCCGCGCAATTTTCGGCTGAGATGGAAGCGGCCGCGGCCGAGATCCAGGCGGCGCGCGAGCGCGTCAAGAAAGTCGTCTTGCCAGATCCGATCGCCAGGCCCGCCATTCAGCTGGTCCAAAAAATGGGTATCGACTCACTCCGTGCGGAGATCACCTGGTTCGAAGCCGGGCGCGCCTATGCTGCGGCAGACGGCCGCGAGGAAGTGACGCTCGAAGACCTCAAAGCCGTGGCGCCGATGGCGTTGCGTTTGCGCCGTTCACAATTCATGAGCGAATACTTTGCCGGGCAAAGCGATGAAGAAAACCAGTTGAGCAACCTGCTGAATGGCGCCCACCCAGGGCGCGCCCGAAAACCTGCGTCAAAAAAGAAGACCCACAAAAAATGAGCGGACCCGCCATCCTCACACCTGCGTATCGCATCGAAACCGAACGACTCGTGCTTCGGTGCTGGGAGCCAAAAGACGCGGTGATGTTGCAGACGGCTGCGGCTGAAAGCAAGGAGCATCTATTGCCCTTCATGCCGTGGGCCTCCGAGGAACCGCAGACGGTGGAACAAAAAGTGGAGCTCACGCGCCGCTTTCGCTCCGGGTTTGACAGCGGGCAGGATTATGTGTATGGCATTTTCAACCCGGATGAATCACGCGTGTTGGGCGGCACGGGTCTGCACACGCGGCCCAAAGGCAACGCGCTGGAAATCGGCTACTGGATCCACAAGGATTTCGTCAGGCAGGGCCTGATCACCGAATCGACCGCCGCGCTGACAAAGCTGGCGTTCGAACTCTACCATGTGGAGCGGCTGGAGATTCTCTGTTCTGTCAAAAACCATGCCAGCGCAGCGATTCCACGCAAGCTTGGTTACACCCACGAAGCCACCCGCCGCGGGCTGGGGTATGCCAACGGCAGGACAAGTGACGCCATGATCTGGACCCTCTTTGCGGATGAATACCCCAATACTGCCAGCG